>NZ_JAKJTJ010000020.1:0-566921 GCF_050337905.1 Vibrio clamense
CACTTGATTGATGTGTTGGGAAAACCTCAATTAAGCTTACTTTGTAAAGAAGTAAGAAAACACCCTGGAGGGGTTCCCGAGTGGCCAAAGGGATCAGACTGTAAATCTGACGGCACTGCCTTCGATGGTTCGAATCCGTCCCCCTCCACCATATTYTCTTAAGCGATTTRTCGTTTAGGAARCACTTGATTGATGTGTTGGGAAAACCTCAATTAAGCTTAYTTTGTAAAGAAGTAAGAAAACACCCTGGAGGGGTTCCCGAGTGGCCAAAGGGATCAGACTGTAAATCTGACGGCACTGCCTTCGATGGTTCGAATCCGTCCCCCTCCACCATATTCTTTTTAAAAAGAACACTAAACCAGCTCATTGAGCTGGTTTTTTTGTATCTATCATCTGGTGATAGGTGATGATGATTTGAAATGGCTAGCGTTTCAAAGCCCGCCCTGATTCAAAACCGTAAACCGCTCGACGCGGCCAAAAGCTCAGAAGTCAAATTACGGATCACAGCTCGCAATCAATTATGACTTATCGAAACCTCGCATTAACCAAAAGATGTTCCCTATCCGAATGGCGGAAAATAAAAAACCTCACTCCCTCCAGAAAAATAATCTGGGTGAAATGAGGCTTATATTTTTTCTTAATGCGTTCCCGCATAAATGTAAGGCACAGTCCTGCTCTCGAATGGATAACACAAGACTCAGTGTTATCTATCTACTAGCCCAGCAATTAGCGCTTTGCCAACATATACATATACAGAGCTCGAATAAAGCCGCTCAACAATATGAATGTCTTAAAACCAACGCTCTAGAGATGATTTATCTAGCTGTCTAAAGGCACGGTTAAGTATGATCGCCAACTCTTTATAGCGAGGCTTAGGTTTCATTGGCTCTAAGGCACACCCTGTTTCGATAATTTTTTGATGAAGCTCTCTATACCAACCAGCCAGTGCTGGGGGTAATTGTGTTTTTGAACGATTGCCCAACCACCACATACCTTGCAGCGGTAAACTGATCGCAAACAGCGCCACTACAATAGCTTGTGGCATCGCTTGGCCATTTTGAAAAACCATTTGAGTTAAAACACTGATCGCAGCAATCGCAGGCATCACTTTGATGCCAAATTTTGTCGCTTTAATAATACGTTGCTCTGGAAAAATAGGGTTCAGTTCTTTACGAACAGGCCAAATATCCATGTAAGCTTGGCCATCTTTTAAGCTATGCGCTAATCCGACTTTGTTGTTCATACGGCTCTCTCACTAAAAAATAATTGAATAGTTCAACTAAAAGCGCAAAAAATTGATAAAAGTTAATATTCTTTCAAATTTTTTTTGTTATATTTGACGATTATCGCTATCCTTTGCAGGCCCTCATCTCATTGTTGCTGTTATTTTCGATTAAGGCAACCATGAGACGACATCTGCAAGGAATGCACTGGTGATTTTTTTGTAAGAAATCGCTTCTCATTATATGGATATTAAAGTTTTTTTGACCAAGACTAGTACGCACTGCCTGCCAGTTCGTCTATTCTTGTGAGTAATTTTAATCCAAACTGATTTTTATCAGACGAATAACAGGTAGCACTCATGTCTAAGCTGGTTTTAGTTTTAAACTGTGGTAGTTCTTCTCTTAAATTTGCTGTAGTTGACGCAGTATCTGGTGACGAGCATCTAACAGGTCTTGCAGAATGTCTGCATCTTCCTGAAGCTCGTATCAAGTGGAAACTTGATGGTAAACACGAAGCTCAACTAGGTAATGGCGCAGCACACGAAGAAGCACTAGCCTTCATGGTAGAAACTATTCTTGCTTCTAAGCCAGAACTTTCTGAAAACCTTGCAGCAATCGGTCACCGTGTTGTGCATGGTGGTGAAAACTTTACTTCATCAGCACTAATCACTGATGAAGTAATTAAAGGTATCGAAGATGCAGCGACTTTCGCTCCTCTTCACAACCCTGCGCACCTTATCGGTATTAAAGCAGCTCAAAAATCATTCCCAGCACTAAAAAACGTTGCTGTATTTGATACTGCTTTCCACACGACAATGCCAGAAGAAGCTTACCTATACGCGCTTCCATACAACCTATACACAGATCACGGTATTCGTCGTTACGGTGCACATGGTACATCTCACCTATTTATTACTCGTGAGTGTGCCACGCTTCTAGACAAACCTATTGAAGAAGTTAACATCATTAACTGTCACCTAGGTAACGGCGCATCTGTTTGTGCAGTCAAGAATGGCCAATCTGTAGATACTTCTATGGGCCTTACTCCTCTTGAAGGTCTTGTAATGGGTACTCGCTGTGGCGACCTTGACCCTGCTGTTATGTTCCACCTACATGACAAACTAGGCATGAGCGTTGATGAAATCAACACAATGTTCACTAAAGAGTCTGGCCTACAAGGTCTAACTCAAGTAACTTCTGACTGTCGTTTCGTTGAAGACAACTACGGCGAGAAAGAAGAAGCTACTCGTGCAATGGACGTATTCTGTCACCGTCTAGCTAAATACGTTGCAAGCTACACTGCAACTCTAGAAGGTCGTCTTGACGCTATCGTATTCACTGGTGGCATCGGTGAAAACTCAGCGCCAATCCGTGAAATGGTTCTTAACCGTCTTGCATTCTTCGGTATCGAAGTAGATAGCGCAGCTAACCTTAAAGCTCGTTTCGGCGGCGAAGGTACTATCACGACTGAAAACAGCCGTGTACCAGCAATTGTTATCTCTACTAATGAAGAGCTAGTAATTGCAGAAGATACAGCTGAACTAGCAGGTCTTTAATCGAATTTTCTGACTAGCTTCACTCGAAGCTAGTCAGATTTTTATCTAAGAAAAATGGGGCTCAACTTTTATTCCTACCCCTATATAAATGTTGGTAGGAACAGGAGTTGAGCTTTTTTCATTCCAATAGTTAAAGGTACTCCTCAATGTCCCGTACTATTATGCTTATCCCTACAAGCGCTGGTGTTGGTCTTACTAGTGTAAGCATGGGTGTTCTTCGCGCGATGGAGCGCAAAGGCGTAAGTGTTTCGTTTTACAAGCCAATCGCTCAACCTCGTAGCGGTGGCGATCAACCAGATCTAACATCAACTATCATTAGCACAAACAGCGACATCAAGATTGGTGAACCAATCGCGATGACTAAAGCTGAAGCGTTGATCGGTAGTGAAAAAATGGATGTACTTCTTGAGTCTGTTGTTGCGCAATACAACAATATCAACAAAGATGCAGAAGTAACGCTAATCGAAGGTCTAGTTCCTACTCGTAAGCACCCATTTGCTAACCAAGTAAACGCGGAAATCGCGAAAACACTTGGCGCGGAGATCGTATTCGTTGCGACTCCTGGTACTGACAACCCTACGCAACTTAAAGAGCGTATCGAAGTAGCATGTTCTAACTTCGGCGGTACTAAGAACAAAAACATTAAAGGCGTAATCATTAACAAGCTAAACGCTCCTGTTGATGATGCTGGCCGTACTCGTCCTGACCTATCTGAAATCTTTGACGATGCAGATAGCGCTCAGCAAGCGAACCTTGAAGTGATGCAGATCTTCAACTCTAGCCCTATCCGTGTTCTTGGCTGCGTGCCGTGGAGCATTGATCTAATCGCAACTCGTGCGGTTGATATGGCTAAGCACCTTAACGCTGAAATCATCAACGAAGGTGAAATCTCAACGCGTCGTATTAAGAGCATCACTTTCTGTGCACGTTCTCTACCGCACATGATTGAGCACTTCAAACCAGGTTCACTGCTAGTAACTTCTGCAGACCGTCCTGACGTTATCGTTGCTGCGGCTCTTGCTGCGAAAAACGGTGTTGAGATTGGCGCAATTCTACTAACTGGCGGTTACGATATCCCAGAAAGCATTGCTAACCTTTGTGCACCTGCATTTGCGACAGGCCTTCCGATCTTCAAAGCGCAAGGTAACACTTGGCAGACGTCTCTTAACCTACAGAGCTTCAACCTAGAAGTACCTGCAGACGATAAAGAGCGTATCGAGTTCGTTAACGATCACGTTGCAAGCCACATTGATGGCCCTTGGATTGATTCTCTATCTGAAGGCACTCAAGGTATCCGTCGTCTAAGCCCACCAGCATTCCGTTACCAACTAACAGAATTTGCTCGTAAAGCGGCTAAGCGCATCGTTCTTCCTGAAGGTGATGAGCCACGTACTGTTAAAGCGGCTTCTATCTGTGCTGAGCGCGGAATCGCAACTTGTGTACTTCTAGGTAACCCTGAAGAAATTCGTCGCGTTGCTGCACAGCAAGGTGTTGAGCTAGGTGCTGGCGTTGAGATCATCGATTCTGCATCAGTTCGTGAAAACTACGTAGCTCGCCTAGTAGAACTTCGTGGCGCTAAAGGTATGACTGAAGTTGTAGCTCGTGAGAAGCTAGAAGATTCAGTATTCCTAGGTACTATGATGCTTGAAGCTGGTGAAGTTGACGGCCTAGTTTCTGGTGCTGTTCACACAACGGCGAACACAATTGTTCCTCCGTTCCAGATCATCAAGACTGCTCCTGATGCTTCTATCGTATCTTCAATCTTCTTTATGCTTCTGCCTGATCAAGTTCTTGTATACGGTGACTGTGCGATCAACCCAGATCCAACAGCTGAACAGCTTGCTGAAATCGCTATCCAATCTGCAGATTCTGCTGCGGCATTCGGTATCGACCCACGCGTTGCTATGATCTCTTACTCTACTGGTGAATCTGGTAAAGGTGCCGACGTAGATAAAGTACGTGAAGCAACCAAACTTGCTCAAGAGAAACGTCCTGATCTCGTGATCGACGGCCCTCTACAGTACGATGCAGCAATTATGGAAAACGTAGCCGCTTCTAAAGCGCCTAACTCTCCAGTTGCAGGTAAAGCGACAGTATTCGTATTCCCAGACTTAAACACGGGTAACACGACTTACAAAGCAGTACAGCGTTCAGCAGATCTAGTATCTATAGGTCCAATGCTTCAAGGTATGCGCAAGCCAGTAAATGACTTGTCTCGTGGCGCTCTAGTAGACGACATCGTTTACACTGTAGCTCTAACGGCTATCCAAGCAGACCAAGCAGCTCAAGCTGAAGAAAAAGTAGTTAACTAATTTTCTTTTATAGAAAACAAAAACCCTAGATTTTTATCTAGGGTTTTTTATATCTGACAGATATCTTTGTTTTGATCTACGACGGTTTGATCGCCGTAACTTTAACCCAACGGTTTTCGACCGTGCGCTGATTCAAGATCTAACTCAGGCCCTTTGGGTACCACTTGTGTTGGGTTGATCCCTGTATGGCTATAATAGTAGTGACGCTTGATATGGTAGAAATCGGTCGTCTCTTTGATGCCTTTAACTTGGTATAGCTCTTTTAAGTAACCCTGAATATGGGCGTAATCTGAAATTCTCTGCTTGTTACACTTGAAATGGCCGACATACACCGCATCGAATCTAACTAGAGTGGTAAACAATCTCCAATCCGCTTCTGTAATCTCGCTCCCCGCTAAATAACGGTGCTCACTAAGATGTGCATCTACTTTGTCTAACGCGTCAAATAACGCGTCATACGCTTCTTCATAAGCATCTTGAGTGGTAGCAAATCCACACTTATAAACGCCATTATTAATATTTGGATAAATATAATCATTCCATTCATCAATTTTCTTCGTCAGTGCCATAGGATAGTAATCATCCGTGTTGCCCGTTAATTCATTAAATTCCGAGTTGAACATACGAATAATTTCAGATGACTCGTTACTCACGATGGTGTTAGTTTCTTTATCCCACAATACCGGCACAGTAACTCGCCCCGTATAATTCGGCTTAGCTTGAGTATAGATTTGATGCATATAGGTATGACCAAACAAAGGCTCAGGCAAGCCCATTTTCCAGCCCCCGCTCATCATATCCGGGCAGACCGCCGTCACATCAATATGCTCGGTAAGATCTTTAAGTTCACGGAAAATCAGAGTCCGATGTGCCCACGGGCAAGCTAATGATACATATAGATGATACCGCCCACTTTCTGGCTGAAATGGTTCACCGACTTTATTCTCTATCCAATGACGAAAACCCGCATCTTCGCGAACAAATTTACCGCCACTTGATTTTGTGTCGTACCAAACATCGTGCCAAACACCTTCCACTAACTTACCCATAATCATCTCCTATCTGCCACTAATTCGATAAGGTTTATGAGCCCATTATAAAAAAAGCCAATTCATTCAAAACTAGAATAAATTGGCTTAGTTGTTCAGATAAATTGAAGAAGTTTAAACACAAAAAAAGCGCGACTCGATATAGCAGTCGCGCTTAAGCCTGTCACAGGCTGAAATAATGCTTATTTATTTAAGCATCGACCATCAAACAAGAAACTGCATGTCTATCCGATCCTTTAATTGCTGGTTTCTGCTTCGCACATGCCTCTGTTGCAATTGGGCAACGAGTACGGAAAACACAACCAGACGGAGGATTAATTGGCGAAGGTAAATCACCTTCTAACATTTCAATTTTCTTGTTACGTTCAAGTCTTGGATCTGGAATTGGTACCGCAGACATAAGCGCACGCGTATATGGGTGCTTAGGATCGGCAAACAACGCATCCGATTCTCCTAACTCAACAGCATTACCTAAATACATTACCAAAACACGGTCTGAGATATGCTTAACAACCGAAAGGTCGTGAGCAATAAAGACAAGACTTAGGCCTAACTCTTTTTGTAACTCTTTCAGAAGGTTAACAACTTGCGCTTGAATCGATACGTCCAGTGCTGATACTGGTTCATCACAGATGATCATCTTAGGTTTAAGGATCAACGCACGAGCGATACCAATACGCTGACATTGACCACCAGAGAATTCATGTGGGTAACGGTTAATTACGTTTGGTAGCAAACCAACTTTAGCCATCATCTCTTTAACGCGATCTTTCACTTCTTGCTTTGAAAGTTCTGGATAAAAAGTTTCTAGCGGCTCAGCAATGATCGCACCCACTGACATTCTTGGGTTCAGTGACGCCAGTGGATCCTGGAAAATCATCTGGATCTCTTTACGAGTCTCACGGCGTTGTACTGATTGCATGCGAGTCAGGTCTTGACCTAACCACATTACTTCACCTTCAGTCGCTTCAACTAAACCGATAATGGCACGAGCAAATGTTGATTTACCACAGCCAGATTCGCCCACTACACCAAGAGTTTCACCTTCATATAAACGAACATCAACACCATCAACCGCTTTTAAGTTAGAAGGCTTAGACCATGGCCACGCAGATTTTGAAGCAATGCTAAAGTGGACTTTAAGGTTCTTAATATCCAGTAATAGTTCTTTATTATCTACACTCATTTTTTCCAAGTCTCCCAGTCAGAAAAACATGCACGCTGACGATCAGTACCAAATGGCTGAAGGATAGGTGCTTCTTGCTTACAACGGTCCATTACGCGGTGGCAACGCTCTTGATAAGGGCAGCCTGGTGGTAGACGAAGTAAGTTCGGTGGGTTACCTGGAATTGTCGGTAAAATTTCACCTTCTGTATCCAGACGAGGAATCGCTTTCAGTAGACCTTCTGCATATGGGTGGCTAGGCTCGTAGAAAATTTCATCAACGGTGCCATATTCCATAGTACGACCAGCATACATAACAAGAACCTTGTCACATGAGCCAGCAACGACGCCTAAATCGTGAGTGATCATGATGATTGCGGTATTGAACTCAGATTTCAGTTCATTCAACAAATCCATAATCTGCGCTTGAATCGTTACATCAAGTGCGGTTGTTGGTTCATCAGCAATCAGCAGCTTAGGGCGACACAATAGTGCCATTGCGATCATTACACGTTGACGCATACCGCCTGAAAATTCATGCGGGTACATCGTAATACGCTTGCGTGCTTCAGGGATCTTAACCGCTTCAAGCATACGTACTGATTCTTCAAATGCTTCCGCCTTACCCATGCCTTTATGCAGCATCAGCACTTCCATAAGCTGATCGCTTACTTTCATGTATGGGTTCAGTGACGTCATTGGATCTTGGAAGATCATTGCAATCTGTTCAGCACGAACTTTGTTCAATGCTTTTTCAGGTAGGTTCAGTATTTCGTTACCTTCAAACTTTGCACTACCAGAGATAATACCGTTCTTAGCCAGCAGTCCCATAATTGCGAATACAGTTTGAGATTTACCTGAACCTGACTCACCAACAATACCTAGGGTTTCGCCCTGCTCTAGTGAGAAATTCAAATCGTTAACTGCGGTTACGATACCATCTTGCGTGGTAAATTCGACGCGCAGGTCTTGGACATCTAATAAGCTCATCATTCTTTCCTTATTGATTCTTATAAACCAAAAGATTTATCTGTCTTTTGGATCTAGCGCATCACGCAGGCCATCACCGATATAGTTGAAACAAAATAGTGTCACAATCATAAATATCGCTGGGAATGTTAATTGCCAAATAGCAACTTCCATTGTTTGTGAGCCTTCTTGAAGTAGAGCGCCCCAACTTGTCATAGGTTCTTGAACACCTAGACCAAGGAAACTCAGGAAAGATTCAGTTAAAATCATGCTTGGAACGAGAAGCGTTGAGTAAACCGCTACAATCCCTAATACATTTGGAATGATGTGGCGCTTGATAATATTCCAAGTACTTACACCAGAAACATGTGCCGCTTCGATAAACTCTTTACTACGTAAACTTAGCGTTTGACCACGTACAATACGAGCCATATCCAGCCAAGCAATTGCACCAATAGCAACGAAGATTAGGAAAATATTACGACCAAAGAAGGTTACTAATACAATCACAAGGAACATGAATGGAATTGAGTACAAAATTTCAAGAACACGCATCATCGCGCGGTCAACCTTGCCACCAATAAAGCCAGAAGCTGCGCCGTAAACAGTACCAATTAATACTGCAACCAGTGCGCCCATAACACCAACCATAAGTGAGATTCGACCACCGATTAAGGTACGCACGAATAAATCACGGCCTAGGCTATCGGTACCAAATAGATGTTCCGATGACGGTGCTGCATGCATTGCATACCAGTCCGTATCATCAAAAGCATATTGGCTCAGCATTGGAGCAAAAATTACCGCTAGTGAAATTATAGTTAGAACAAACAAGCTCACCATTGCTGCTTTATTACGCATAAAGCGAATTCGTGCATCTTGCCAAAGACTACGCCCTTCGATCTCTAAGTTTTCAGAGAACTTTTCCAGCGCATCTATATTATCTTTTTTAGTAATCATAGGAGCCGTCCTTAGTAACGAATTTTTGGATCAACGTAAGCCAGTAAAATATCAACGATAGCGTTGAATACAATGAAGAGGAAACCAATCAAAATGGTCACTCCCATTACTAGCGAGTAGTCACGGTTAAAGGCGGCATTAACAAATAGCTTACCAATTCCTGGCAGGCCAAAAATAGTTTCGATAACAACAGAACCAGTGATGATACCTACGAAAGCAGGCCCCATGTAAGAAACAACTGGCAACATTGCAGGCTTCAGAGCGTGCTTCACAACAATGTATGAATAGCTCAAGCCTTTCGCTCTTGCGGTACGGATAAAGTTACTGTTTAGAGTCTCGATCATGCTACCACGTGTGATACGTGCGAAAGTGGCAACATACAACATCGACATACCTAATACGGGCAAGATCATGTATTTCATTGACCCATCTAACCAGCCACCCGCAGGGAACCAACCTAGATTAATCGAAAACATGTAAATCAACGCAGGTGCTAGCACGAAGGATGGCATAACCACCCCGAGCATGGCCGAGGACATGATCGTATAGTCAAGCCAGGTATTTTGCCGCAGAGCCGCGATCGTTCCGACACTGACACCAAAGATAAGAGCGAAAATGAAGGCTACTGCACCGATTTTTGCCGAAACAGGCAAAGCAGAAGCAACGAGTTCATTTACGGTAAAGTCTTTGTATTTAAAAGATGGACCAAAGTCACCTTGGATAACATTGGTTAAATAGGTGGTGTATTGCTCAAACACAGGCTTATCAAGGCCGTATTTAGCATTAATATTCGCCATTACTTGGGGTGGAAGTGTTCTTTCGCTCGAAAAAGGGCTACCTGGAGCAAAGCGCATCAGGAAGAAAGAAACGGTAATCAATACCAACATAGTGGGTATTGCTTCCATCATTCGTTTTAAAATGAATTTCAGCATAATCTCACTCAATCTGTGACAATTTAAATATGGGAAAAGGCTGCATACACTTACTGTGTATGCAGTCTGATATTAAATTTTATTATTATAGGTAACGTTTACTCAGCGATGATGTACATATCTTTAGAGTAAAGTTTATCTTCAGCGTTGTTTTCTGCGTAGCCACCTACATGAGGGTTAACTAGACGCGCAGTTACGTACTGGTAGATAGGAGCAATCGGCATGTCTTTCGTTAGAAGCGCCTCTTGAGCGTAGTAAAGCTCTTTACGTTCTTCTTCAGAAGTTGCACGAATTGCATCAGCAGTTAGCTTATCGTATTCAGCACTCTTGTAGTGAATACCGCCAGTTGTGTTCTTGCCTTCCATTAATGAAGTAAATGTTGATGCTTCATTGTAGTCACCACACCAACCAGCACGAGCCGCTTCGAAATCGCCCTGCTTCTTAGTTTCTAGGTATGTTTTCCACTCTTGGTTTTCAAGAACAACATCCACACCTAGGTTTTTCTTCCACATAGAGCCAATTGCTACAGCAATTTTCTTGTGGTTTTCAGATGTGTTGTACAACAGCGTAAATTTAAGCGGGTTAGATTTGTTGTATCCAGCCTCTTCAAGAAGCGCTTTTGCTTTAGCATTACGCTCTTTCTGGCTTAGTTTACCGTAATCTGGCGTTTCAGGGCTGAAGTTCGCAACGATCTCAGGCGTTAGGAAGTAAGCAGGCTTCTGACCTTGACCAAGAATCGCATTTGCTACGATGTCACGATCGATTGTGTAAGAAATTGCTTTACGTACACGAACGTCATCAAATGGTGGCTTATGAGTATTAAAGTTGTAGTAGTAAGTACAAAGGTTACCTTTGATTGCTACAGACTCAGAATGTTCTTTTTGTAGACGACGGAAGTGCTCGTTTGGCAGGCTAGATGTAAAGTCAATTTCGCCTGATAGGAAACGGTTCATTTCAGCAACTTGGTTTTCGATAGGAAGGTAAGTTACTTTTGTTAATACTGTATTTGCGTTATCCCAGTATTTTTCGTTACGAACAAGTTCAATACGCTCGTTCACAACCCAGTTACCAACAGTGAATGCACCGTTACCAACAAAGTTTTCTGGTTTCGTCCACTTGTCGCCATACTTTTCAACAGTTGCTTTATGTACAGGCTTAACTGTCGTGTGACCCATCATCATTACGAAGTACGGTACTGGGCTTTCAAGTGTTACTTCAAATGTATTTGCATCAATTGCTTTAACACCTAAAGTTGATTTGTCTTTTTTCCCTGCAATGATATCCGATGCATTAACCATCGTTGTCATTTCTAGGTACCATGAGTAAGGTGATGCTGTGTTTGGATCAACTGCACGTTGGAAGCTGTAGACGAAATCGTCAGCCGTTACAGGATCGCCATTTGACCATTTAGCATCTTTACGAAGGTAGAACGTGAATTTTTTGTTATCTTCTGTTTCCCAACGCTCAGCAACACCTGGAATTGTTTTGCCGTTCGCATCTTGGTTAACTAGACCTTCTAGCAAGTCACGAATAACGTGAGACTCAGGAACACCTTCAGTTTTGTGAGGGTCAAGAGAAGCAACTTCAGTACCGTTACCACGGACGAGTTCTTGTACTTTTGCTAGTTTAGTTCCAGCTGGGACATCAGCTGCGAAAGTCGTAGTAGAAGTGGCAGCAACTGCCATACTCGCGCCTAGAAGAAGGGCCTGAGTGATTTTATTCTTATACATGCATTTAACTCCAAGTTTTATATTTTGCATCCATGACATCTTGGTAAGCTCACATAAACGGATAGTGATTTAGATTTATTTAGCTCAATTCCTAAGCATAAAAATCTAAAAACTTACTAAGATTGCAGCACACACTATCAATCATTGGACTATTTTGCCATTGAATATGGCAAGAAAACGCTAAACAACTACAGATTAAGCGTATATATAGTGTAAATAACTGAAAAAAATTAATGTGCCAGTTTAAATACTAACAATATCTTTCAAAAAACAGACTTTAGTATCACTACATCTAGATTGATGCATTTTTGCAGCATCTTATGCTAGATTTGATACGGAAAATTAACATTTTCCACACGACAGGTCTAATCAAAAGTAACATTTATACTAATAAACACCTTCATTTGTGAGGGTTATCACCGTTCCTAATAAACACCAGTGATAAGCACTTGCTCCTGAGAAATTGCGAAAAAATGTTAAATTTATAGAATTTAAAATGTTATTGCCGCTTATATAAAGCAAAAAAAACCAGCCTAGGGCTGGTTTCTTGATATTCTTTCATCTGGATGTTTTTATCGCTAGGTTTTCCACCGCTCAGCCGCTTTTGCATCTGAATCTCGCGATTCTACCCAACGACTTTCTTGTGTGGTTCGCTCTTTTTTCCAAAATGGAGCACTTGTTTTTAAGTAATCCATAATAAATTCACACGCTTCAAATGAAGCACCTCGATGAGCACTAGAAACACCAACATAGACAATTTGATCGCCAATATCTAAATCACCGACTCGATGAATCACTCGAACTCCAAGCAGTGGCCAGCGAGCCTCCGCTTGGTCACAGATATCAGCAAGTGATTTTTCTGTCATGCCAGGATAATGTTCCAAACGTAATCCGATAACATCATCACCTAAATTCATATCGCGGACTTTACCCACAAAAGTTACAACCGCGCCTGCAGCTGTTCCTTTTGCCAGTATTTCGTACTCATCAGCAATCGAAAAATCATCATATTGAACTGAAACACGTGGATCCATCATTACCCCCCGGTAACCGGTGGGAAAAAAGCGACTTCATCACCACTTTTAATTTCAGATTCCAACGGCACTATCGCTTGGTTTACTGCTGCCAGCAATTTACCAGGTTCTAACGCTAACTCCCATTTGCCTTGTTGAGCAAACAAGTGTGCACGAAGCTGTTCAACTGTCGAGAATTCCTCTTCTAGAGTCAATTCATCGATACCGATAAGTTCACGGGTTTGCGCAAAAAACAAAACTTTAATCATGCATCCACCTTAAAGTGTCCCGATTTTCCGCCAGTCTTTTCCAACAGACGAACACCGTCAATGATCATATCTTTCTGCACCGCTTTACACATGTCATAGATCGTTAGAGCAGCAACTGAAGCAGCCGTTAACGCTTCCATTTCAACACCTGTTTTACCTGCCAATTTACAGACAGATTCAATGCGAACTTTATTTTCTGCTTCAATAGCTTCAAGCTGCACTTCTACTTTTGACAACAAAAGAGGGTGGCAAAGAGGAATTAGATCCCATGTTTTCTTCGCCGCTTGAATTCCAGCAATACGAGCAGTGGCAAACACATCACCCTTGTGGTGTTGGCCGGAGACAATTAACTGCAATGTTTCTGGTGCCATATGAACAAAAGCTTCCGCTCTTGCCTCTCGAACGGTCTCAGATTTTGCAGATACATCCACCATATTCGCCTCACCAGAAGCGTTAATATGAGTAAATTGGTTCATCACTATTTCCTTAGTAAAAACTTAGCGCAACGACTTAAACAGATAAATGCGGCATGAAGTTACAAGGGCGATGACTTGCATCCATTTGCTGTTTGATGATCTTCGTCCAAGCAGTGCGACATGCACCCGTTGAGCCTGGCATTGCGAAAATAACAGTATGGTTAGCAAAGCCAGCGATTGCACGAGATTGAATCGTTGATGTACCGATCTCTTCGTACGAAACAGTGCGGAATAGTTCACCAAAACCTTCTACCTGCTTGTCAAATAGAGGGACCAATGCTTCAGGCGTGCTGTCACGAGAAGTGAAACCAGTACCACCAGTAATCATTACCGCTTGAATTTTTTCGTCTGCAATCCAATTCGATACAACCGCACGAATCTTATACATGTCATCAATTACAATTTTTTTGTCTGCTAGATTATGACCCGCTTCTTGCAACTGCTCAGCTAAGTAACCACCTGATGTGTCATTTTCTTCTGTACGTGTATCAGAAACGGTTAGTACTGCGATATTTGCCGGTTCGAATTTACTTTCAGCGTGACCCATTTGCTCACCTTTTTTAATTTGTTTGGAGTATGTGCACCGCTGACTATGCTCAGCCGTGCATAATTTTATTCGTCTAATTTTGGAGTTTAGCCGCCAATAGAGGCTAGATGTGGTGTCATTCCAGTATTTCCATCTTGCAAAAAGTGGCTTACGGATTTCGTTTGCAGCTGAGCTTGAATACGCTCAATAAGTTCAGCTTCTTGATTGTCCTGCTGCAAGAGATCTCGAAGCTCGACACCATGATCACCAAATAAGCATAGGTGGAGTTTTCCTTTCGCTGAAATTCTCAAGCGATTACAACTCTCACAGAAATTTTTCTCGTACGGCATGATCAGGCCGATCTCACCTTGGTAGTCAGCATGAACGAAAACTTGCGCTGGTCCATCGTTGTGAGAGCGAGCTTTCAAAATCCACCCATTCGCAATAAGCTGGTTACGAATCGCGACACCCGATACATGACGCTTATTAAATAGCTCATCCATTTCGCCCGTTTGCATTAATTCAATGAAACGTAGCTGAATTGGGCGATGTTTAATCCAGTTTAAAAATGCAGGAAGTTCGTGACTGTTTAAATCTTTCATCAGCACGACATTGACTTTAACTTGCTCGTAACCAACTTCAAATGCGCGGTCAATTCCAGACATAACCTCTTTGTATTTATTTTCACCGGTGATCTGATGAAACATACGAGGGTCTAAACTATCAACACTGACATTAATATGCGTCAAACCCGCATCACGCCAGTCAGCAACCTGCTTTTCCATCCGGTATCCATTAGTCGTGGTTGCAACTTTCTGAACACCTGAAGTACTCGCTACAGTTTGGATAATATCGAGGAAGTCTTTACGCAGACTTGGTTCACCACCTGTGATTCGCACTTTAGAAGTGCCACAGTCAGCGAAAGCTTTAACCACCCTTTTGATTTCAGGTAGCGCTAAAAAAGACGAGTTTTTCTGCCCCGAAGGCTGGTAGCCATCAGGTAGACAGTAGGTACACTTAAAGTTACAAACATCAGTAACCGACAAGCGCAAATAATAAAATTTGCGTTGGAATTTATCTTCGAATTGTTGTGCCACGGAACACCTTTCCAAATACGGGAGGCAGAATCATTTCCAATTCAGCCCTTGTGACAACATGTCACTGGCTCAAGTGGCTTATCATAAAAACACTTTACGATTAACGGATGTGCATTTATAACTTAGCCATTAGAGCTCGGAGTTATGGCAGCTATTAATAACTTTGACAGTTCAATAGCAGCTATGGGGTAAAATACTTAAAATCTATTTGTGAATCTAGCCTTAACTTGAAAAAACCTTGCTGATCCCTCAATTTACTCCCTATTGAGTATTAGAGATTAACGAAATATTCTAAATTGTAGTTGGTTATGAATAAAATGAAGAAGAAAAGAATGAATTTATATTCATCAAAGAAAGTGGTCGCAATCGGTGGAGGACATGGATTGGGGCGAATGTTAGCGGCGCTTAAAGATTTTGGTTCCAATGCAACAGGTATTGTCACCACCACTGATAATGGCGGTTCAACAGGTCGTATTCGTCACTGCCAAGGAGGCATCGCTTGGGGAGACACTCGCAACTGCATCAACCAGTTAATTACCGAACCCTCTATCAGTTCGATGATGTTCGAATATCGATTCAAAGGCACAGGTGAACTTGATGGGCATAATCTTGGTAATCTGATGCTAACTGCACTGGATAACTTGTCGGTACGCCCTTTAGAGGCCATCAATCTTATTCGAAATATGCTTGGTGTTGATCTAAATATTGTTCCAATGTCCGAACACCCCTCTGACCTTACTGCACTATCTCTTGAAGGACAGTGGGTAACCGGAGAAACGAACGTTGATGAAATGGAACAAGATCTACGCCGCTTAGATTTATCACCAGAAGTACCGGCAACGAAAGAAGCGGTTTCTGCCATCCTTGAAGCCGACTGCATCATTCTGGGCCCTGGTAGTTTCTTAACCAGTATTATGCCTCCACTCCTCCTGCCCGAGATAGGAAAAGCAATCGCTCAAAATTTAAACGCAAAATTGATATTTGTTGAGAACCTATCACCAGAGTATGGTCCTGCTGGGAGGATGTCGCTGAAACAAAAAATCGAGTGGTGCGAACGTTCATGTCAGGCACGTAAGGTTGACGCTATCTTAGGCGACACACCGCATCCTGAGCTAGAACAAGATTGGAACTGCGTAACGACAGAATTAGCCTCTCCCAACCGCGATTGGCGTCACGATCGAGAGAAACTACAACAAGCCATTGAATCACAACTACTATAATAAGTTGCGGTCATTAAACGGCGCGACCATTAATCCAACACCGTAATGAAATAAAAAGAGTGAATGACTACTGGCTGACTAAGCCTAGATATTTCACTCTTGTTTCTTGAAGTAACTCAACCATTGCCATGAGATCAATATCGGCATCAATCTGCTGATTCAGTTTAACCTTATTATCCACTTCTACCGCATACGCGCATAATTTTTCCGCACCAAAACTTGCTGCACTACTTTTTAAGGCATGGCTGATTTCTGCAAGATTAATCATCGCTTTAGCGTCATCACTGCTTGTTAAGGTTTCAATGTAAGAGCTTAATTCGCCTAAAAATATATCGAGTAGAACCGGGACATTCTCATCACCAATATCTCGAGCCAAATCGTTGATTTTATCTTGATTTAAAATATTCATATTAAGTACTTTGCTGCTCTTTATTATTCCAATTCTGAAGCTTCCGATAAAGTGTAGAAGGACTCACATCCAAATAGCCTGCCGCTCTTGGAATATTGCCATCACACGCTTTAATCGCTTGCTCAATCGCTGTTTTTTCCGTCAACCATAATGGAAAAATATCCTGTACGGAGATCTCTTCTCGGCGTTTTTTCTCTAGTGACATCTGATTTTCAATCGGGCGATTAAGTGGCGGAGGTAACATATTGAGAGTGATCTCTTTACCATGATTAAGAACCACCACGTTTCTCAGAACATTCTGTAGCTGACGTACATTTCCTGGCCATTCATACTGATTAAATCGGTCGAGAACCTCAGGCGCGAAACGAACAAAGCCTTTACCCTCTTCGAAAGACATAAAACCAAGCAATGAGTAGGCAATTTCAATGACATCCTCTCCTCTTTCACGCAGTGGTGGCAGATGAAGCGGAATAACATACAGACGATAGTATAAATCTTCTCTGAAGCGGCCTTCTTGAACTTCTTTCCAAGGATCTCGGTTGGTGGCACATACAAAACGTACATCCACACTCTTCATCTTAGACGAACCTACTTTCTGGAAAGTACCTGTCTGAATAAAGCGTAATAATTTGGTTTGAAGATCCAAATCCATCTCGCACAATTCATCGAGAAAAAGCGTTCCACCATCGGCTAGCTCCGCCGCACCTTGCCGATCAGTTGCCGCGCCAGTAAATGCACCTTTAACATGCCCAAACAGTTCACTTTCAATCAAATCTTTAGGTATCGCAGCACAGTTAATCGCAATGAATGGTTTATCACCACGTTTGCTTGCGGCATGAATCGCTTCTGCACACACCTCTTTACCTGTACCACTTTCACCTGTGATGAAAATACTGGCTTTACTGCTAGCGGCAGAATCAATGGTGCGGTATACCGCCTGCATTGTTTGGCTACTGCCGATAAAACCTTGGTAATTTTGATTATGAGGGTTTTCCGATTCGTTCTTTAATTTCGTCGCTTTACGAATCGCATTATTAACGGTGACTCTTAACCGATCCGCCTCACAAGGTTTAATTAAAAAGTCTTGAGACCCATGGCGCATCGCTTCAACAGCAGTATCAATTGAACCATGTGCAGTCATAAAAATAACCGGAACATCAGGATAAGATTGTTTCACTGCGAAGAGTACGTCCATACCTGTCATATCGGGTAAACGTAAATCGAGTAGAATAAGATCAGGCGTGCGGTGGTTTAAACTATTGATAGCATCTCGCCCAGTGCCAACAATATTAATATCAATACCCAAAGGTGTTAGATAAGAGCGATACAGCGCCGCAACGGAGGCCGTATCTTCGACCATCAGTAAATACTTAGATTTCTGAGTTTCGGGAGTTTGTTGCATAACCTAGCCATTTTATTATTGCATTTTGTTTAATAATCGCATTACGAGTTGCATTATGCAAATATAACAATGTGTACAATCAACTAAATGTTCTAACCATTCGTTTTGTATGGAATTATTGTTGGCATGCCGTATGCAAATATAAAGATGGCCTTCGGGCCACCTAGCCAACTGACGTTGTTAGTGAAGTTATTCTTCACAAATTAAAGCCAGCAGAATCTTTCTACTGGCTATTTTTTTGTTTCAATTTCCGCGAGCATAACCCCAACATTGAAGGTTAGCTATTTGCTATAAACTGAGCCCTTAATTTCTCTATTTCATCACGTTTAGCCGCTGCTAGTTCAAATTCTAAATTCTGCGCATGCTGGTACATTTCACCTTCAAGTTTACTGATCGCTTTATCGAGTTGCTGCGGCGAAAGCACCTCATACGCAGCGGAAGACTCGGCCACTTTAGATAGCGGTACTTGCTTCGATTCACGCTGTTTTCTTGACTTGGTAATATCCCCCAGCTCCATAATATCTTTAATATTACGTTTGAGAGCTTGTGGCACAATTCCCTGCTCTTCATTGTATTGTTGCTGCTTTATACGGCGTCTTCCGGTTTCATCAATCGCTTTTTTCATCGACTTGGTGATTCTGTCACCATATAAAATTGCTTTACCCTCTAGATTTCGTGCCGCACGTCCAATCGTCTGTATGAGAGATCGTTCGGAACGTAAAAAACCCTCTTTATCGGCATCCAAAATTGCCACTAAAGACACCTCAGGCATGTCTAACCCTTCTCTTAGTAAGTTAATGCCCACTAACACGTCAAACTCGCCTAATCTTAAGTCTCGAATAATTTCAACTCGCTCTACGGTATCAATATCAGAATGTAAATAGCGAACTTTGACATCATGCTCATGTAAGTACTCGGTGAGATCTTCTGACATACGCTTTGTGAGTGTGGTAACCAAAACTCGCTCACCTTTCGCGGATCGTATGCGAATTTCAGAAAGTAAATCATCGACCTGCGTAGCAACCGGACGAACTTCGATCTCTGGATCGAGCAACCCTGTCGGACGTACGACCTGATCTGCAATGTCATCGCCTGATTTGTCTAATTCATAATTGCCTGGAGTTGCCGACACAAATATGGCTTGCGGGGCAATGGATTCAAACTCATCAAACATCATTGGACGATTGTCTAGCGCTGACGGTAACCGAAAGCCAAACTCTACCAAGGTCTCTTTACGAGAACGGTCACCTTTATACATGGCACCAATTTGCGGAACCGTAACGTGAGATTCATCGATGACAAGCAGCCCATCCCTAGGAAGGTAATCAAACAGTGTTGGTGGTGCTTCACCTTCTTTACGTCCACTCAAATAACGAGAATAGTTTTCGATGCCTGAGCAGAAACCGAGTTCATTCATCATCTCAAGATCAAACAGAGTTCGCTGCGAGATCCGTTGCTCTTCCACCAGCTTATTATTCTCTTTAAGGTAGGTTTGACGCTCTTCGAGCTCTTTGCGGATTTTCTCTATGGCTTCGAGTATTTTCTCTCTCGGAGTGACGTAGTGAGTTTTGGGATAGATCGTATAACGTGGCAGATCTCGCTGCTTCACAGCCCCCGTCAATGGGTCAAAAATACTAATACAATCAATTTCATCATCAAACATCTCGATTCGAACCGCATCTTGTTCAGATTCAGCAGGGAATACATCAATTACTTCACCACGGACTCGGAACTGACCTCGTTCAAATGTCATATCATTTCGAGAATACTGTAATTCAGCCAAGCGACGTAAAATATCACGCTGATCTAAAATATCGCCCCTGCGTATATGCAGCATCATTTTCAAATAGGAATCAGGATCACCAAGGCCATAAATAGCAGAAACCGACGCAACAATAATCGCATCCTTTCTTTCTAGTAGTGCTTTTGTTGCTGACAGTCGCATCTGCTCGATGTGTTTATTGACTGCTGCGTCTTTCTCAATAAAGGTATCAGTGGTTGGTACATAAGCTTCTGGCTGGTAGTAATCGTAGTATGAGACAAAATATTCCACAGCATTATTAGGGAAAAATGATTTCATCTCCCCGTACAACTGAGCGGCTAACGTTTTATTTGGTGCCAGAATGATCGCAGGTCGTTGCGCTTCTGCAATCACATTTGCAAGAGTAAATGTTTTGCCTGATCCAGTAACGCCTAACAATGTTTGATGAGCGAGACCGTTATCTAGCCCTTCTAATAGCTGTTTTATCGCTGTTGGCTGGTCCCCTGAAGGTTTATATTCAGATACCAAATCAAAAACTTTGCTCATGTTTGTCTCTACCTATTGCTGCTCAAATCCGGAGAGTGACATTGTCGCCATAGGTCACACATAGATGCAACTTAAACCTTTAAAAAAATGGACAACAATGGTTAGAAATAGCGCTAGATTCTGTTTTTTATATTTGCTATTATCTTCGCCCCATCAGGTTTTATTCGTACTTTTCTCAAAATTTTTCATCCACGTCTTTTCCCCAATAGTAGCAATGTTATCCCCAATTTTATTTATCCTAAAAAACAAATAAAACAATAAATCAAATAAAAAACCCTAAAATCAATTAGTTAAAGATAAGGCTGTCTTGCTGTCGCTCTCCTTTATTATGCCCAAAACAGTTATCAAACTTTAACTAACACACTTATCCACAAATTTGGTGGATAAGTAAACCAAGCCCAAAGCCAGCAAGGGCTACGAAAAAGTAAAGTTTTTTTTCAATAAATAATTTTAATTTTATCGCTAATTTTTTATTGACAGGTATTAAATCTGTCGTTAAT
The DNA here is from genome assembly GCF_050337905.1 of Vibrio clamense. Lineage (NCBI taxonomy): Bacteria > Pseudomonadati > Pseudomonadota > Gammaproteobacteria > Vibrionales > Vibrionaceae > Vibrio > Vibrio clamense. The sequence continues at coordinate 21,116 of NZ_JAKJTJ010000020.1, forward strand.
ATTCGCCCCGCTTTCAAGCAATTCCCCCTTAGTTCAGTTGGTAGAACGGCGGACTGTTAATCCGTATGTCGCAAGTTCAAGTCTTGCAGGGGGAGCCAATTTTAAAGAAGCCGTATCTTAGGATACGGCTTTTTGCGTTCTAAGCTGCGGCATTTCATTCTCACCACCGATTTCCATGATTTTGCGACTAATTTTCCATCATCTATATAAAACCTTAGCTTTACTTGGTTGTTATTAAACTCGCAAAGCAGGATAATATTGGGATCGGAATTTCAGACTAAAATTATTATGACCGAATATTTTTTGTTGTTAGTCGGCACTGTGCTGGTAAACAACTTTGTACTAGTGAAGTTTTTAGGGTTATGTCCATTTATGGGGGTTTCTAAGAAATTAGAGACCGCAATAGGTATGGGCCTTGCCACTACGTTTGTGCTAACTCTGGCATCGGTATGCTCATATCTCGTTGAAAGCTATATTCTTGCTCCATTAGGGATCGAATACTTACGAACCATGAGTTTTATTCTCGTGATCGCTGTTGTGGTGCAGTTCACCGAAATGGTGGTTCATAAAACGAGTCCTACTCTCTATCGTTTATTGGGTATTTTCTTACCCCTCATCACCACTAACTGTGCGGTTTTAGGGGTAGCGTTGCTGAACGTGAATGAAAACCACAACTTTATTCAATCCATTATTTATGGCTTTGGTGCTGCGGTAGGTTTCTCTCTGGTTCTTATCCTATTCGCATCAATGCGTGAACGAATTTCTGCGGCTGATGTTCCCGCCCCATTTAAAGGCGCGTCAATTGCAATGATCACCGCAGGGTTAATGTCTCTGGCATTTATGGGCTTTACTGGTTTGGTGAAGTTGTAATGAATAGCATTCTAATAGCAATACTTGCCTTGGTTGTTCTTGCCGCCGTTTTTGGTGTCATTCTTGGTTTTGCATCTATCCGCTTCAAAGTGGAAGCTGACCCAATTGTCGACCAAATAGATTCCATTCTTCCACAAACTCAATGTGGTCAGTGTGGCTACCCTGGTTGTCGTCCGTATGCTGAAGCGATCGCCAATGGTGACAAGATCAATAAATGCCCTCCCGGCGGTCAAGCCACCATTGAAAAGCTCGCTGACCTAATGGGTGTAGAAGCAGAAGACTCCGCCCACGACTTAACAAACAACATCAAAACGGTCGCCTTCATCCACGAAGATATGTGCATTGGCTGCACTAAATGCATCCAAGCTTGTCCTGTCGATGCTATTGTCGGAGGCACTAAAGCGCTTCATACCGTGATAAAAGATGAATGTACAGGTTGCGATCTCTGTGTAGCACCTTGTCCTACTGACTGTATCGAGATGATCCCACTTGAAACAACAACTGAAAATTGGAAATGGCAAATGAACACGATTCCTGTTGTTGATATTACCAACTCAGATGTAGGTAGCTCTCAGCCGCCACACTCTCAAGCATAAGGATTGGTATGTTGTCATTAATTGAACAAATTCGTACTGGCGCACTGTGGGACTTTCCTGGTGGCGTTCATCCTGCCGAAAACAAAAAGCAATCAAATCAACACGCTATTTCAAATGCTTCAACACCAAGCGAGCTAGTTTTACCGGTTAAGCAACATATAGGTAAAGCAGGTGACTTAATTGTTAATGTGGGCGACCGAGTGCTTAAAGGGCAAGCCTTAACAAAATACACCATGAGTTTTATGCTGCCTGTTCATGCTCCAACATCCGGCACGATCACCGCTATTGAACCAAGAACCACCGCTCATCCTTCTGGCTTATCCGAGCTTTGCATCGTAATCAAACCGGATAATAAAGAGGAGTGGATTGAGAGAACGACTCATCCTGATTTTTCACAGCTCCCTTCTGAACAGTTAATTGAGATCATTCGACAAGCGGGTGTTTCCGGTATGGGTGGCGCAGGCTTCCCAACAGCAAAGAAAATTCAATCTGGATTGGCGAAAACCGACATTCTGATCATCAATGCTGCTGAATGTGAACCTTACATCACAGCTGATGATAAATTGATGCAAGAGCACGCCGACGAACTTATCCAAGGCATCGAAATTGTCGAGCAGATTCTGAAGCCTAAACTCACCATTATTGGTATTGAAGACAACAAACCTGAAGCGGTTAAAGCGCTAGAAATTGCAGCGATTAACAAGAATATTGTTATTCGTGTGATTCCAACGAAGTACCCTTCAGGTGGCGAAAAGCAGCTGATTAAGATCCTCACTAACAAAGAAGTACCTGTAGGTAGCATTCCAGCTGACATTGGTATTTTGGTTCAAAACGTTGGATCACTGCACGCAATAAAACGTGCCGTTGTTGATGGGGAGCCGCTGATAAAGCGAGTCATCACACTCACCGGAAAAACATTTAAGCAAGAGCGCAATGTATGGGCGCTTATTGGCACACCTGTTCAGGATTTGCTTAATGAGTTTGGCTATAGCGCAGATAAAAAATTCCCGCGCTTAATCATGGGCGGGCCGATGATGGGATTCACTCTCCCTCATGCGATCGTACCAATCACTAAAACGACCAACTGTATTTTAGCTCCAACTCGTAAAGAGATTGCACCAAATCGTCATGAAATGGCGTGTATTCGATGCAGCCAATGTGCGGAAGCTTGTCCTGCCTCTTTATTGCCTCAGCAACTCCAGTGGCATGCAAGAGCCGAAGAGTACGACAAATGTGAAGAACTCAATATAAAAGATTGTATTGAGTGTGGCGCTTGTGCCTTTGTTTGCCCGAGTGAAATACCGCTAGTGCAATACTACCGACAAGCGAAATCGGAAATAAAGACTCGTAAACAAGAAGCGGATTCTGCCGAAAGAGCTCGAATTCGTTTTGAAGAGAAAAACGCACGTCTTGAACGAGATAAAGCAGAACGAGAAAACCGATTTAAAAAAGCAGCCGATAACCGTCGCCAAGAGATGAAAAAAACGGGCGGTGATGATGCTATTGCAGCTGCAATTGCTCGTGTTAAAGCTCAGCAATCAACGCCAACTGCTCAGCCAGAAAAAGTCGTTAAACCTGCGGTTGCTGCGGCAATCGCTCGTGCAAAAGCAAAACAAGCTGCAGCACAGAGTGACGGTAAATCTGAACCTGATAATTCAGAGATGATGAAATTGCGTGAAGAGCGTAAACGTCAGGCAAGAGAGAAAAAAGCAAACAAGGACATAAAGGCAGACAATTCAGAAGCTCCAAGCAAGCAAGATGCTGTAGCTGCTGCCATCGCCCGCGCTAAAGCCCGTAAAGCGAAACAAGCGGAATCGGAAACCGTTGACGCTGCTGAAACCGTTCAAGCAAGTGATGAGCTAGCCGTCGAAAGCACAAAGCAAGCGCCAGCAGACACGAAAAAAGCTGCGGTTGCCGCTGCCATCGCCCGCGCTAAAGCCCGTAAGGCGAAACAAGCGGGATCGGAAACCGTTGACGCTGTTAAAACCATTCAAGCAAGTGATGAGCTAGCCGTCGAAAGCACAAAGCAAGCGCCAGCAGACACGAAAAAAGCTGCGGTTGCCGCTGCCATCGCTCGCGCTAAAGCCCGTAAGGCGAAACAAGCGGAATCGGAAACCGTTGACGCTGTTGAAACCGTTCAAGCAAGTGATGAACTAGCCGTCGAAAGCGCAGAACAAGCGCCAGCTGCGGATCCTAAAAAAGCGGCTGTTGCCGCTGCCATCGCTCGCGCTAAAGCCCGTAAAGCGAAACAAACTGAATCGGAAACAAAAACCGCCTCAGGTGCAGAGATCGATTCAGAAGCGCTACAAAAGAAAGATTTACTGGCTGACTTAGTCGAACTTGAAGTCGCAGAGCAAGCACCACCAGCCGATCCGAAAAAAGCAGCTGTCGCGGCTGCCATTGCTCGTGCGAAAGCGCGCAAAGCACAAACGGAAAAAACAGAAATGACACCGACATTGGACGCTGATGTCGATACGGTTCAAGAAACATCTAAAACGAAAAACTTACTGGCGGATATCGTGGAACTTGAAACCACGGAACAAACACCAGCAGTTGACCCGAAAAAAGCCGCCGTCGCCGCAGCCATTGCTCGCGCCAAAGCACGTAAAGCAAAACAGATGCAAGATAACGAGGAGAATGAGTAATGGCCTTTTTTATTGCCAGCTCGCCACACGCGCATAGCCGTCGTAGCACACCCGATTTGATGAAGTGGGTTGCAATTTGCGCACTACCGGGATTAATTGCTCAAACCTACTTTTTTGGATGGGGAACCCTAATTCAACTGGTTCTTGCAATTGCTGTCGCTGTTACCCTAGAAGCAGGAGTAATGCTACTTCGAAAACGATCTCCGCTCTCCGCGTTAAGAGACAACAGTGCCTTAGTCACCGCATGGTTACTTGCCGTTGCTATTCCTCCCCTTTCACCTTGGTGGATTATCGTTATCGGTCTGTTTTTTGCCATCGTAATTGCAAAACATTTGTACGGTGGAATTGGTCAAAACCCATTTAACCCCGCAATGGTGGCTTATGTGGTTTTATTGATCTCATTCCCAGTTCAAATGACGAGTTGGATTGCTCCCGACCAATTAGTCGCTGACAGCATGTCATTTAATAACGCTTTTTCATTGATATTCAGTGGCTTTAATACTGAAGGGCTATCTCTGCAACAGATCCGTGTAGGGATTGATGGCGTCACTATGGCAACACCATTGGATGCCTTTAAAACGGCACTTCATGCTGGGAACACAACAAGTGAAGCACTGGCGCAACCACAATTTAGCGGCATCGCTGGAATAGGATGGGAATGGGTTAACCTAGCGTACTTTGTCGGTGGGTTAGCCTTGATAAAACTTAGAGTGGTTCAATGGCATATCCCTGCCGCATTTTTAGGTGGTCTAGTAATTACCAGTGGCTTATTCATGCTGCTTACGCCAGGAGAAACGGCATCGCCTATTTTACATCTACTATCGGGCGCAACCATGCTTGGAGCATTTTTTATCGCTACCGATCCAGTATCAGCTTCGACAACAATTAAAGGTAGGCTCATTTATGGCACTTTCATTGGTGCTTTGGTCTTCATCATTCGCAGTTGGGGCGGTTTTCCTGATGGCGTCGCCTTTGCTGTACTCTTAGCCAATATGTGCGTGCCTCTTATTGATTACTACACAAAACCTAGAACATACGGGCATTAAGGAATCATATGCTAACCGCGATTAAAAAAAACGGTCTGACACTTGCGATCTTTGCCTGCGCATCAACAGGTTTGGTCGCTGTCACCCAGTATCTAACTAAAGATGCCATTCAACAGCAGGAAGAAGCGCAACTATTATCGGTTCTCAACCAAGTGATCCCTCCGGCGCTTCATGACAATGAACTGTATCGTTCATGTACACTAGTAAACGATCCTGCCTTAGGGACGAACCAATCAATGCCCGCTTATATTGCGACTCTGAATGGCGAGCCGAGCGCTATTGCAATAGAAGCCATTGCCCCTAACGGATATAACGGTGCTATAAAACTGATTGTTGGCATTAAGGCAGATGGCAGCATTACTGGGACACGAGTCTTATCGCATCAGGAAACTCCCGGCTTAGGTGATAAAGTCGATCTACGCGTATCGGACTGGATATTAGGCTTTACCGGGAAAAAACTGACTGAGCAGAATGAGTCTGATTGGAAAGTAAGGAAAGATGGCGGACAGTTTGATCAATTTACTGGGGCAACAATCACGCCAAGAGCCGTTGTAGGGTCAGTTAAAGATACCGTCTCTTACGTAAACAAAAATAGTCATACTTTATATAACCAAGCATTTAACTGTGGAGGCAGCGATGAGTGATCATAAAACCCTGATCAAAAACGGTTTATGGGACAATAACCCAGCCCTAGTTCAGTTGCTTGGCCTATGCCCTCTGCTTGCTGTTTCATCCACAGTCACCAACGCTCTTGGGCTAGGTATTGCAACACTACTGGTTCTAGTGGGTTCGAATGTTATTGTCTCATTAGTACGAGATTACGTACCTAAAGAGGTCCGAATTCCAGTTTTTGTCATGATCATCGCTTCTTTAGTCACTTGTGTTCAACTACTGATGAACGCCTATGCGTATGGCTTATATCTATCACTTGGTATTTTCATCCCTCTGATTGTCACCAATTGCATTATTATTGGTCGAGCAGAAGCCTTCGCGTCAAAAAATGCCGTTCTACCTTCAGCCCAAGATGGTTTTTGGATGGGATTAGGCATGACATCCGTTCTCGTTCTGCTCGGTGCAATGCGAGAACTCATCGGCAACGGAACGCTATTTGATGGTGCTGATTTGCTACTTGGTGACTGGGCCGCATCACTTCGAATTGAGGTATTCCATTTTGACAGCAGCTTCCTTCTCGCACTTCTCCCGCCAGGAGCATTCATTGGTGTCGGCTTCCTCATTGCCTTAAAAAATGTCATCGATGCAAGAAACAAATCTAAACAGCCAAAAGCAGAAAAAGCGACGATTGAACGTGCACGCGTGACAAGCTAAAGCTGTTCTCAATCGAACCTAAAACGAATTAACGATAATAAATATAAATAAAACAATACTCTAGAAGCAGCCAACATGAACAAAACAAAACGCCTTGAAATACTCAAACGGCTTCGAGAAAATAACCCGAAGCCAGAAACAGAACTCAACTGGAACAGCCCTTTTGAACTTTTGATTGCCGTTCTTCTTTCCGCTCAAGCAACCGATGTGAGTGTCAACAAAGCAACAGATAAGCTATATCCGGTTGCCAATACTCCTCAAGCGATATTCGACTTAGGTGTCGATGGAGTCAAAGAGTATATAAAGACGATTGGGCTTTTTAACTCCAAAGCTGAGAATGTCATCAAAACCTGTCGCCTATTGTTAGATAAGCATAATGGCGAAATTCCTGAGAACCGTGAAGCACTGGAAGCTTTACCTGGTGTGGGAAGAAAAACTGCAAACGTTGTACTTAATACCGCCTTTGGTTGGCCGACCATTGCCGTTGACACCCACATTTACCGTGTGTCTAACCGCACCAAGTTTGCTATGGGGAAAACAGTGGATGATGTTGAAGCCAAGTTACTTAACGTCGTACCGAAAGAGTTCAAGCTTGATGTTCATCACTGGTTAATTCTTCATGGACGTTATACTTGTATAGCCAGAAAACCTCGCTGTGGCAGTTGCCTTATCGAAGATTTATGTGAGTTTAAAGAGAAAACTGACGTATAGAAAGGCGCTAAAAAATTGAGGAACGATTTCAAATACAATTGCTAGGAGCAAATCATGTCAAACGGTCGTATTCTTCACACAATGTTTCGTGTGGGTGATTTAGACAAATCTATTGAGTTTTACACCAATGTAATGGGTATGACTCTACTGCGTAAAAATGAAAACACTGAATATAAATACACACTTGCTTTCCTAGGTTATGGAGACGAGTCACAAGGTTCTGTGATTGAGTTGACTTATAACTGGGGCACAACTGAGTATGATCATGGTGGTGCATTTGGTCATATCGCTATTGGTGTTGATGACATTTATAAGACTTGCGATGCAATTAAAGCGGCGGGTGGGAATGTCACTCGTGAAGCGGGCCCTGTAAAAGGCGGGTCAACTCACATCGCATTTGTTAAAGACCCTGATGGTTACATGATTGAACTTATTCAGAATAGCCAAGCATCGTCTGGTCTGTAAGCTCGAACGAGTCGTGACCAACATGCTATAAATGATACACGCTATCAATGGCAATAGGGCAGTACAACACTGCCCTATTTTTTTAATATCAGATTTGAGTTCGTCCTAGAGATATCACCACGCGGCGGTTTTTATCTTTACCAATTGGCGATGAATTATCTGCAATTGGACGACGTTTACCATAACCCTGCACTTGAATTCTATTTTCCGGTAATCCCAGCGATTTAAAATATTCGCGTAATGAATCTGCACGACGTTCAGATAAATCCTGAGAGCTAGATTTACTGCCGTTAGAGTCGGTATAGGTCGCCACAAGAACCAAGTCTATATCTTGATTGTATCGTACATAATCTGCAATTTGGCTTAAGCGCTTTCGTGATGCTTTATTTAATTTGTCACTATCGCGCTCATAATGAAGAATCGTAAACGAAATATCCTCGAACGAATAAGGCAATAAATTGCTGATACAATCGCTAAACACATTGTATTTTGCTTGGAATAAAACCGACGACAAAGCGACTTCAATTCGCTGATCACGACTCTGCCAATCTTGATAACTGAAAGTCGGATAGCGACCTTTCTCCAATTCCCCCAAAATCCCCCAAGCAGTTTGCCCACCAATATACCCATCAAATTGTTTAAAGAATTTGATGTTAGTGATTCGATCAGCATTTTCACCCGGCCTCCATGCAGGAGGCATAGAAATGAGACTCACATTGCGAGTTTCCCCCATCGGGCGTCTCATTTTTAGTTCAAAATCGAGATTGATTTTTTTACCCGCGGCTGATGAAAACTCTGCATCACCATAGTTTGGTATTGGGTGAACCAAACGGCACTCCAACGGTGAGTTGGTTACCATTTCCCAAGTAGATTGTTGAGGCGTCGCTACATAACGCTTTTCTATCGCCATAGAAACAGGTGATACCAAAACGGACATCAGTAAACTACTTGTCACGACCAATTTATTCATAAGGGCGAATATCTCTCAATTACGGTTCTACACGGCGACATATTGCCGTTTATTTTTATACCTTCAATTATGCAAAAACCTCGCCAAATAGTTATTTATCTTTTGGTTATTATTCTATTTCTTTGGTTTTTATCACTGTTAGAATCTGCAATAATGCAGGCATTGTTACCCAGATTTGAGCCAACATGACTGTAAAAAATGAAGCACTAACCCTAAAGAAACGCTTTCGTGGCTATTTTCCAGTAGTTATTGATGTAGAAACCGCAGGATTCAATGCGGAAACCGATGCGCTTTTAGAAATTTGTGCTATCACATTACGAATGGATGAACATGGTGATCTACACCCAGCCTCGACTATTCACTTCCATGTTGAACCTTTTGAAGGGGCAAACCTAGAAAAAGAAGCGCTTGAATTTAATGGCATAAGAGACCCATTTAGTCCTTTACGTGGCGCCGTCAGTGAACAAGAAGCACTCAAAGAGATCTACAAATTAGTTCGAAAAGAGCAGAAAGATGCCAATTGTAGCCGAGCGATCATGGTTGCTCATAATGCTACTTTCGACCTGAATTTCGTTAATGCAGCAAGTAACCGCTGCAAATTAAAAAGAGTCCCTTTCCATCCTTTCGCTACTTTTGACACAGCAGCGTTAAGTGGCCTCGCCTATGGCCAAACCGTTCTGGCTAAGGCGTGTAAAACTGCAGGGATGGATTTCGACAATAAAGAAGCGCATTCGGCACTATACGATACTCAAAAAACAGCTGAACTCTTCTGCGGCATCGTCAATAAATGGAAAGCCTTAGGTGGCTGGCCGCTTATTGAAGAGACCGAAACAAATCAATAAAACTTTTACTCTTCTCTAATAAAGACGAGCTAAACACAACTTAACCGAGAAAAATATGAATCCTGTTGTTATTTCCGTATGTATCATGCTGGTTTTAGCATTGATGCGCGTGAATGTCGTTGTTGCATTGACATTTAGTGCCATCATTGGTGGACTGGTTTCAGGAATGAGTCTTAATGACGCTGTTTCTGCCTTTGAAAGTGGCTTAGGCGGTGGTGCTACTATCGCTCTTAGCTACGCCATGTTGGGCACTTTTGCTGTCGCCATTTCTAAATCAGGTATTACCGATTTACTGGCTCAAAACGTCATCAAGCATATCCATGGCAAAGAAAATGCCGCTGCCAGTACTGGCCTTAAATACATTGTATTGGTTGCTCTTGTGCTCGTAACGATGTCATCTCAAAATGTCATTCCCGTGCATATCGCCTTTATTCCAATTTTAATCCCACCTCTTTTGGCAGTATTTGCAAAACTAAAGTTAGACCGTCGCCTTGTTGCTTGTGTTTTGACATTTGGTTTAATCACGCCATATATGGTGCTACCTATTGGTTTCGGCGGGATCTTTCTGAACAATATTCTGCTGAAAAACCTGCATGATAATGGCTTAGAAGGTGTGGTGGCGAGTCAAGTTCCAACCGCAATGTTACTCCCGGCTATGGGTATGATTTTTGGTTTACTGACCGCTATTTTCTTTAGCTACCGCAAGCCACGCGAATACAAAGAGACGGAGTTAACCGTCGTTCATAACGAGCCTGCAGCGATTAACAAAAAACACATTCTGGTTGCCTTAGTCGGTATTATCGTCGCATTAACTGTGCAACTTTATACTGGCTCGATGATTATCGGGGCTTTAGCTGGTTTCATGGTATTTACTTTTGGTGGCGTCATTGCTTGGAAAGAGACTCACGATGTCTTTAGCAAAGGCATTCACATGATGGCGATGATTGGCTTTATTATGATCGCAGCCGCTGGGTTCGCTGCTGTAATGAAGCAAACGGGTGGTGTCGAATCTTTAGTTCAAGCACTATCAACCAGTATTGGAGATAACAAACCTCTAGCCGCATTACTGATGTTGATTGTTGGTCTACTTGTTACGATGGGAATTGGTTCATCATTCTCGACGATTCCAATTCTTGCCACCATTTACGTCCCACTTGCACTCGCTTTCGGTTTTTCTCCAATGGCGACCATTGCTCTGGTTGGTACAGCAGCCGCTCTTGGTGATGCGGGTTCGCCAGCTTCCGATTCAACCTTAGGCCCGACCTCTGGTTTGAATGCAGATGGACAACATGAACACATTTGGGAAACCGTTGTCCCAACTTTTATTCACTATAATATCCCACTGATCATCTTTGGTTGGATTGCGGCGATGGTGCTTTAAACGACACGGGCGAGTAAACATTTTTATTCGCAAATGATACGTTTCACCTGCCGATCAAAAATGCGCTAAATAGTTAGCGCATTTTTTATATCTATTGTTTATTGCTGAGCTTTACTTATTGAGTGACACTAGTTCGACAATTTTCTCTCGAATCACTTTTAATGTCGGCTCTGTAGATTGGTAATCAACTGCAACGGGGAAGTAACTATCATTCACCTGAAGAACTAAGCTTGGGTAAGAGTGCACCCCAAGGCTACGAGATAAGCTTAATTGATCGTCGAATTCTTCTTCTACCACTTTTCCATTAAGGTCGTTAATGAATAACGGTAGGTCTAACCCTAACTCCTCAGCCAACTGCTGATGAGTGTCAACATCGTGCGGAGGCATCGCTCGCAAGTAATAGGCATGTTGAATCGCTTCCAGCATCTCTTGATAGCGATCTTGAAAACCTGCCGCGATAACGGCACGGCACGCAGGATAAGTAGTTCTAACTGGCTGACATGTTGTCCAATACTCATGATTGAACTCCGTGCCTAATTGCTCTTCGATCTGGTGCCAAATACTTTGTAATTTCTGCTGCATTTCTAGCGGCATCGGAACATCAGAGTCAGGAGCAAGCCCTCCCATTAAATATTCAAACTCAATGCTACTCGGCAATTGCTGCTTGAGTAATTCTAACGTTGGCTTATAGCCCCAACACCAACTGCACATTGGATCGTGTACGTAATACAGTTTTACTTTCATCGCCTATCTCCGCCACTCATAATCTTGAGGCATTCGTATTTGAGATCAAAAAAGGAGCTATATTAGCTCCTTTTATACTACTCTGGAAAGTTAATGATCCAGACGATTACTCTTCATCACCAGCAACTTTAGCCACAGCTTCTTTTACTAATGGTTGAAGTTCACCTTTTTGGAACATTTCCAAAATGATATCACAACCACCAATTAGCTCACCGTCAATCCATAGTTGAGGGAAAGTCGGCCATTGTGCATAAGCAGGAAGCTCCGCACGGATATCTGGGTTTTGTAGGATATCTACGTAAGCAAATTTCTCACCACATGCCATTAATGCTTGTGATGCTTGTGAAGAAAAGCCACAGCTAGGTAGCTTAGGAGAGCCTTTCATGTATAAAAGTACTGTGTTTTCTTCGATTTGCTGTTTGATTTTGTCGATAGTTTCCATCGGATCCTCTTAATGGATGTACTGCAGTCATTAAGAACATTCTAACCCATTAGCCAAGAATAAAAAGCACATAATATTTGTGGTTATGAGAGGTAAGTAATAGAAACAATACAATTACAATAATTTTTCATTTATGCCTTTTAATAAAGTAAAAACTTGCTAAAATAAATCCAAGTCAGAATTCGACGAATACCGATGCAAGTAATCAACTCATATTTGGGTCGGTATAACTATAATAAATCATTGGAAGCCACCGAAAGAACTCAATCTTTCAACTATATGGAGACATTCGCAATGTCATTTGAACTACCAGCTCTTCCTTACGCGAAAGACGCACTAGAACCACATATCTCAGCAGAAACTCTAGATTTCCACCACGGTAAACACCACAACACTTACGTTGTTAAGCTAAATGGTCTGATTCCTGGAACTGAATTTGAAGGCAAAACTCTAGAAGAAATCGTTAAGACTTCTACTGGCGGTGTTTTCAACAACGCAGCACAAATTTGGAACCACACGTTCTACTGGAACTGTCTTGCTCCAAATGCTGGCGGCGCTCCAACAGGTGCAGTTGCAGCAGCAATTGACTCTGCATTTGGTTCATTCGAAGAATTCAAAGCGAAATTCACAGATTCAGCAATCAACAACTTCGGTTCATCTTGGACTTGGCTTGTGAAAAACGCTGACGGTTCTCTAGCTATTGTTAACACTTCTAACGCAGCAACTCCGCTGACTGACGAAGGTGTAACACCACTGCTTACTGTTGACCTATGGGAACACGCTTACTACATCGACTTCCGCAATGTACGTCCTGATTACATGGCTGCATTCTGGTCACTAGTAAACTGGTCTTTCGTAGAAGAAAACCTAGCGAAGTAATCTCTCTATTTGAGATAGCGAGCTAAACCGAATATTAAAGCCAGCATCATTGATGTTGGCTTTTCTTTTTCCTATGACTACAGATGCTTACCTCCCATAAATCCTCACTTTTCAACGCAATAAGAGCCTAAAGTTATTTCATCTCCTGCCGCTAAATAATTATCAAGCGAGAGGTCACATGCAATTACACACTTTAGATAAAGCTGGAATCATCAACGAACTTCAATTCGGTACAGGCATTAGCCATGCTGTCGAACAAGGTCGCCGTGCTGATTTCGCTTTAATAATGTCGATGTTCTCCAATGATGTGCGAGACTGCATCCCCGCAGAAACCGTTACTGAATCGCTCAGTAGTGAGTCTATTCTGCGTAATCAACTTGGTGTACCGAAACCGCAAGCTTTGCGTTCTGATAGTGACTCGTACACGATTTCTGCCCGTCAGGCTGAACATTTTTATGAAGCAGGAATGGCAAGTGCCAAACTCAGCCACTACCTCTGCCCGACGCCTCTAGCGTTCATGCCACAAGATACTCAGGACTTCCCTGAAGATGTCTACCACAACCTATCAGGTCATGAACGCCGTATTTTACGTGAATCAAAATCTGAAAAACCCGAGATTTCAGTTCCCACTGACCTCTACGCACAGCTAAATTTTGCTAGTCGCCAGTATCAAATTCAGCAACAAGCCTAATCCCAACCTCCTGCGTTTGTCTTATTTATAATAATCGCTATGTTTTGGCTGGTATTTTTGTGAGGTAGCCCAAGTAAACAAAGCATAGATTTAGGCTAACTAAAAATGTTTGATGCTTTTCACACCACCTAATTAATTTTTCAACCATCCTAGCTTTACCACTTACAAATAGATCAGGATGATGCGGTTCTCGCGTGGAATATTATGGATATAGAAAATTCAATTATATTAGTGACTTCCGCAGGCTCAAGGCTTGGCTGCACACTCGCGACCCATTTTGCCAAGCTGGGGGCAAAGGTAGCGCTTTGTGACCAGGATTCAATATCATTAATGGAAACCTATCATCACTGCTTGCAGATTTCTGATCATGTCGCTCCTTTTCCGATAGCCAGCTCTTCTGAACAATCCATTCACACCTTGCTCGATTTAATTCAAAACCATTTTGATGCAGCTCCCAATGTGCTTGTTAATTGTTGGACAAGCTCACCTATGCCTAAGTTAACGAGCAATCAGCCTGCAAAGCCATTTGTTGAACAGCTCTCAGAGATGGCCTCTACACTTTTTAGTTTTGGGCAAGTTAGCGCAGAAAGAATGAGGTTAGGAGGTAAAAAAGGGGTGATAGTCAATGTAATTTCCCACGACAATTATCACGACTTCTCTGGCGTTGAAAGTGCGACATCGATGGTCTCTGGTTTCACAACAAGTTGGGCCAAGGAGCTCAACCCATTCAATATTCGAGTTGGGGGGGTAGTTCCTGCAATTCATCATTTATCAGGGAAAGTCGATGATCAACACTGGGCTGAAGTTCAAGACGAGTTGATTCGCAGCACTGAGTATATTGTTTCGAATGAATATTTTAGCGGCCGAGTGGTTTCTGCCGAAGTATAACTCTATGCATCGACATTATGTTTCCACAAGCACTATATCTTCACCAGCGATATATCTTCACCAGCGATATATCTTCACAAGCACTATCCCTTCACCAAAATTTTGAACCACACTTTATTCCAAACAAAAAAATGCCCCACCTTTCGGTGGGGCATTGTCTTTTCCCGATAGAGATATTACGTGCTAGCGAAAATATCTCATAAAAGCGTTATCTTACTTTTTAGCTTTCTTTGCTTTTGGCGCTTCAGTTTTTTCACTTACTGTCGCAGTTTCGCCTTCAACAAATGCTTTACCGTAGTAAGAAGCAATTAATACTTCTTTAAGCTCTTTGATTAGAGGGTAACGTGGGTTAGCACCTGTACATTGGTCATCAAACGCATCTTCAGCAATTGAGTCAACTTTAGCCATGAACGCAGCTTCATCAACACCAGCAGCTTGAATTGACAGTGGGATATCCAATGCAACTTTAAGCTCTTCTAACCAACCAAGTAACGCATTAACTTTAGTTTCAGTATTACCTTCACGGTAACCTAAATGCTCAGCAATTTCAGCGTAACGAGCACGTGCTTTAGGACGGTCGTACTGAGAGAATGCAGCTTGTTTAGTTGGGTTGTTAGTCGCATTAAAACGAACCGTGTTCGAGATTAACAACGCATTTGCAAGACCGTGTGGAATGTGGAACTCAGCACCTAGTTTATGCGCCATTGAGTGACACACACCTAGGAAAGACTGCGCAAAAGACATACCAGCAATTGTTGCTGCATTGTGTACTTTCTCACGTGCAATTGGATCTTTCTTACCGTTAGCGTAAGAGCTTGGTAAGTACTCTTTAAGCATCTTAAGTGATTGAAGAGCGTGACCATCTGAGTATTCGTTAGCAAGAACAGAAACGTAAGCTTCTAATGCGTGCGTTACTGCATCGTAACCACCGAATGCACATAAAGACTTAGGCATATCCATAACAAGGTTAGCATCAACTACAGCCATGTTTGGCGTTAGTTCGTAATCTGCTAGTGGGTATTTTTGACCTGTTTTTTCATCTGTTACAACAGCAAACGGTGTAACTTCAGAACCTGTACCAGAAGTAGTAGTAATACAAACTAGTTCAGCTTTTTGACCCATTTTAGGGAACTTGTAAATACGTTTACGGATATCCATAAAGCGCATTGATAGGTCTTCGAAATCAGTTTCTGGATGTTCGTACATCACCCACATAATTTTCGCAGCATCCATTGGTGAACCACCACCAACAGCTAAGATAACGTCAGGTTGGTAGCTTGCACATGCTTCAGCACCAGCTTTAACTACTGCTAATGTTGGATCCGCTTCTACTTCATGGAACACTTCAACTTCCATGCCTTTCTCTTTTAAGATTGCACGTAGGTCATCAATGTAACCGTTGTTGAACAAGAAACGGTCAGTAACGATTAACGCACGTTTTTTACCTTCAAGATCAGTCATTGCGATTGGTAAACAGCCGCGACGGAAGTAGATAGATTTTGGTAGTTTATGCCACAACATATTTTCTGCTCGCTTAGCTACAATTTTCTTGTTGATAAGGTGCTTAGGACCTACGTTTTCAGAGATAGCGTTACCACCCCAAGAACCACAACCTAGAGTTAGTGAAGGCGCTAATTCAAAGTTGTAAAGGTCACCGATACCACCTTGAGATGCAGGCGTGTTCACAAGAATACGAGCAGTCTTCATTTTGTCACCGAAGTACGCAATGCGCTCTTCGTTATTATCTTGGTCTGTGTAAAGTACTGAAGTATGACCAACACCACCGATGTCTAATACGATACCTGCTTGACGTACAGCATCTTCAAAGTTCTTCGCTTTGAATAGACCTAGTGTAGGAGATAGTTTTTCATGAGCAAATTCATCATCCCATGAAGCTTCTAGGCCTTCACCGATAAGAATTTTAGTCGATGTTGGAACTTTAACATTCGCTAGCTCAGCAATCTTGTATGCTGGTTGACCAACGATGTTAGCGTTAAGTGCGCCATTGATAAGTAGTACTTTACGTACTTTATCTGCATCTTCTTTGCTTAGAACGACAGCGCCGTATTGAGCGAAACGAGCTTTAACGTCATCGTAGATTGATTCAACAACGATTGCAGCTTGCTCAGAAGCACAGATAACACCGTTATCGAATGTTTTAGACATAAGGATAGAAGAAACAGCACGTTTGATATCAGCAGTTTCGTCGATAACAACAGGAGTATTACCCGCGCCAACACCGATAGCAGGTTTACCTGAAGAGTAAGCTGCTTTAACCATGCCTGGACCACCAGTAGCAAGGATCATGTTGATATCATCATGCTTCATTAGTGTATTTGACAGTTCAACAGATGGTTGGTCAATCCAACCAATGATGTCTTTTGGTGCGCCAGCTTTAATCGCAGCATCTAATACAACTTTAGCTGCATAGTTAGTTGCATTTTTAGCACGTGGGTGTGGAGAGAAGATACAGCCATTACGTGTTTTAAGACAGATTAATGCTTTAAAGATTGCTGTTGAAGTAGGGTTTGTTGTTGGAACGATTGCACAAACGATACCTAGAGGTTCAGCAATAGTGATCGTGCCACCTTCATCGTTACGATCGATGATGCCACACGTTAATTCATCTTTATATTTATTGTAGATAAACTCAGAAGCAAAGTGGTTTTTGATAACTTTGTCTTCCATGATACCCATGCCAGACTCAGTCGCTGCCATTTTTGCTAGTTCGATACGAGCTGTTGAAGCTGCTAGAGATGCAGCGCGGAAGATTGCATCAACCTTCTCTTGCGGAAAGTTCGCAAATTCTTTTTGCGCCGCTTTAACGCGTGCTACTAGAGCATCAAGTTCAGCTAAATTCGTTACAGGCATATTGTTTCTCCTAAAAATAAAAACTATAAAATTCGTTAAAAACTATTTAGTAAGGCGGCTGTTTCAGTTTTCTAACTCAGCTACATTCTTAGTAAATTGCTTTCAGGACTGAGTATAATATTTCAGAGTATGAAAAAAATTGACTCAGATCAGTTCTGAAAAACTATTTACCCACTTAGTGGTATCAAGATCACAACAAACCACCCAAGCTACTGATTACATTGAATATAAACATAAAAATCCAAGTGCTTAAAAAAACCTCACTTGAAACAAAAAATAGAAAAAATTACAACAAACTGTAAAAAAGTTTCATTTTTGAATAAAAAGGTACATGTCGACCCATATTTTCGTGCTACTGAGAGTATATCCATCTGCTTGTAAGGCACCATAAATTGACATAATTTTTATTAAAAATGTGCACTCATTAACAATTACTCAATTCACTGCAACTTATTACCCCATAATTCTTACCCATGTAACTTCCCGTTTAAACTTAGCGATGTGCAATTAGTTTTTTTTCGTTTAATCGCACCTCACGGGTTAGTTTTTTTCATTCGTCCTTTTAAGCTTTAAGCCTTACATTATCCCCTCTTAAGATACCCCCTATTATTTGCATTTTCGTGATAAGTGAGACGCCCATTATGCAATCTATTGAACTCGCTGTTTTCTTGCAGTTTTTCCTTGGCCTTGTTGCCGCAGTTAACCCTGTTGGTATCATGCCGGTGTTTGTATCGCTGACGAGCTATATGTCTCCTGCAGAAAAAAACAAAACCGCAGCCACTGCAAATATTGCCGTTGCTGTCATACTTGTTATTTCTCTACTTGCAGGACAAATTCTTCTCGACATGTTCAGTATTTCGCTGGATTCATTTCGAGTTGCAGGTGGTTTGCTGTTAATGAGCATCGCGTTTTCGATGATGAGCGGTAAGCTAGGTGAGGATAAACAAAACAAACAAGAAAAGTCCGAATACAATAGTAGAGAGCAAATTGGTGTTGTTCCTTTAGCGATGCCTTTGATGGCCGGCCCTGGTGCGATCAGTTCAACCATCGTTTATGGTGCTCGTTACCCTACAATGATGGATACAGTTGGGATTAGCATTACGATTGTTGCTTTCTCTTTGTGTACATGGCTACTATTTCGCTCAGCTCCAATCATTGTCCGTTTTCTTGGGCAAACTGGAATCAACGTTATCACTCGTATTATGGGCTTGATTCTTGGCGCTCTTGGCATTGAGTTCATTGCCAACGGTTTACGTAACCTGTTCCCAGGTCTTGCTGGTTAGGTAATTCGCGTCACCTGCCAGTAAAATGTATGATGTTGCAATGGTAAACAAACGTTGCAACATCATGACTCGTCACTCTTTAAAACATCACTTATACGTTATTATTTTTGGCACCCACACTCGCATGGGTCGCCTTTTCGATATAGCGTTAATCTTTACAATTGTAGCTTCACTGATTGTCTTAGTACTCGATTCCATTCCGAGTATCGAAAAACAGTGGGGTACAACGATCACTTACCTAGAGTACGGTTTCACAGCCCTGTTCACTATTGAGTACCTTCTTCGACTCTATTGCTCGCCAAAACCTACCGCTTATATGAGAAGTTTCTATGGCGTCATCGATTTAGTCGCGGTATTACCCACTTATCTTGCATTCTTCTTCCCTGCGGCTTCTTTCATTGGGGTAATACGAATGCTGCGAGTGATGCGGATCTTTAGAATTCTTAAACTGGTTCGTTACTTACAAGACTCAAATATATTGCTGCGTTCTTTACTGATGTCTCGCCGAAAGATTCTCATCTTTTTTAGCACGGTTGGGATTTTAGTCATTATCTTAGGTTCGATAATTTTTGTTGTGGAAGGTCCTAGCAATGGGTTTACCTCTATTCCTCAAAGCATTTATTGGGCGATTGTCACGATAACGACGGTTGGATATGGCGACCTTGTCCCTAAAACCCCTTTCGGCCAAGCGATTGCCTCACTAACCATGCTACTCGGCTATTCCATTCTTGCCGTTCCTACAGGCATTATCACAGCAGAGTTAAATCATGAGATGAATGCGCACCGTAACTTGGTTAAATGCCCAAATTGCTCTAAAACAGGGCATGAATCTGATGCGCTTTACTGCAAATTTTGTGGCAGTGAATTACCAGATCCGGATCAACGAGTGATCCCTGTGAAGCCACAATCCCCGAATACCTAATTACCTAATTACCTAATTACCTAATTACCTAATTACCTAAAACATATTTCCATCCCTAACGAAAAAAGCACCTATAATTTAGGTGCTTTTCATATGGAAAAATCTACGTTGCCCTTAGTAGAATTTTGTTTACTGCTTTTCAGCCAGAAGAATTCTCAGTGTGCGGCGTAAAGGCTCAGCAGCCCCCCATAGAAGTTGATCACCTACGGTGAAGGCATTTAAGAAATCATCTCCCATCGACATTTTACGTAATCGTCCAACAGGTACTGACATGGTTCCTGTCACTTTTGCAGGCGTCAGCTCCTGCGCGGTAATGTCTCGTTCGTTCGGAATCACTTTCACCCAATCGTTATGGCTTGCGATGATCTCTTCAATCTCATCCATTGGTACATCTTGCTTAAGCTTGATTGTTAATGCTTGAGCATGACAACGCATCGCACCAATACGAACACACGTGCCATCAATTGGGACTGGCTTTCCGTCTAGTCCTAAAATTTTGTTCGCTTCAACGCCCGCTTTCCACTCTTCCTTACTTTGCCCATTCTCACGCTTCACATCGATCCATGGAATGAGTGAGCCAGCAAGTGGGGCACCAAATTGATCCGTAGGGAATGAAGATGAACGAATGGTATCCGCCACTTTTCTATCAATATCTAAAATTGAGCTTGCTGGATTTGCGAGCTCTGAACTCACACAATCATTAACGACACCCATTTGAGAGATAAGCTCGCGCATATTTTTAGCACCAGCACCAGAAGCGGCTTGATAAGTCATTGCACTCATCCACTCAACCATGCCTTTCTCATACAAGCCACCCAACGCCATTAGCATCAAGCTTACGGTACAGTTACCACCAACGAATGTATTGGTGCCAGAATGAATTCCCTGTTGGATTTGAGCCAAGTTCACAGGATCTAGCGTAATAATTGAATCGCTGTCCATGCGAAGGGTAGACGCTGCATCAATCCAGTAGCCTTTCCAGCCAGCTTGGCGAAGCGCAGGGTACACTTTTTCGGTGTAGCCGCCACCTTGACAGGTAATAATCGCATCTAACTGTTTAAGGCTATCTATGTCGAAAGCATCTTGCAGCAAACCGGTTTCACTCTCCGTTTGCTTACTAAAAGTAGGGGCAGGTATACCAATCTGAGACGTGCTGTAAAAGACAGGTTCGATGAGATCAAAATCTCCTTCCTCTACCATTCGCTGCATTAAAACCGAGCCTACCATACCGCGCCAACCAACTAGACCTACTCTCATCATTCACTCTCCATGTATAAATTCAAAACCATCTTAACCATCTATAAGTTTTTCAGAACAAAACCTCAAGCTCTATTTGCTGAAAATAGAAACTTTTTAGTGCTTCTTAACTGAACAGCCGATATTTCTTGGTTATGTCGATGATGACACCCAAAATTATTCAGCCATTACACAGTTGCAATAAGCTGCAACATTTGTAACACATAAAAACCACACCACAAAACATCTTTGACGCTCAAATTTAACTTAAAGCGATACTTTATAATCAACAAAGTAGTTTTCACAGTTTAATATCACACCACAAGTGCATTTATTCGATATATTAATCTTAATAGGGTAAGGTTCGAGTCGTTCCGAATCATGTGCTAAACATGCTATTGCCCCCAATTTTATAAGAGGCTTATATGAAGCAAGTAAACACTCGACTACCTAGTTTGATGCAAGTTTTTGTATCATTAGGACTATTCCTATTATTGGCATTTTCCTTCACTGCAAAACTCGACCTCCCTATACAACTAGCACTATATATAGGCTGGTTCGTTATCATCACTCTTGGTTTACGTCTTGGCCACCAATATAAAGACCTTGAAAAAGCGGCGTTAAACGGTATTTCAAATGGTCTAGGTGCGGTTTTGATTCTTTTAGCCGTTGGTGCACTTGTTGGCACGTGGATTTCTGGCGGTATTGTTCCGACCATTATCTATTACGGCCTTAAAGCGATTCACCCTTCTATCTTCCTACTGGCAACAATGATTATCTGTTCATTAACAGCATTAGCAACGGGTACCTCTTGGGGTGCTGCTGGTACCGCTGGTATTGCGATGATGGGAATCGGCCAAGGTCTTGGTGTTCCTGCTCCAATTACTGCGGGTGCGGTTCTTTCTGGCTGTTACTTTGGTGATAAAATGTCGCCACTATCAGACTCAGTAATTTTAGCGTCATCAATGTCGAACGTTGAAGTCGTTGAACACATTAAAGGCATGCTACCGGTTGCCTTAATTAGCTACATCATTACGGGTGTGATGTTTACTGCATTTGGTTTTCACTACGCTGGCAATGTCGATATGAGCCAAGTGGACTCAGTCATTAAGGCAATGGAAAACCAGTTCTTTATTACTCCTTACTCTTTTGTTCCAGTTCTGATTGTTCTAGGTCTACTAGCAATGAGAATGCCGTCTTTCCCTGTGATTAGTTTCGGCTCTTTACTCGGTATTATCTGGGCGGTTATGATCCAAGATATCGATTTCCTAACAGCGTTCAATACCGCTTGGGCTCCGTTCTCTATCTCGTCAGGTGTTGATTTCATCGATTCAATCCTTAACCGCGGCGGCATGTCATCAATGCTAGGATCGGTGGCTGTGATTGTCTTTGGTCTAGGTTTTGGTGGCTTGCTAGATAAAGTTGGCTTACTAGAAACTATCGCCAAACTATTTGAACGCCGCGTTCAAAGTGCTGGCTCACTAGCAACTAGCACTATTGCAACAGCATTCATGGGTAATATTTTTGGCTCTGCAATGTATGTATCGCTAATTCTGACACCTAAGATTTGTGCGAAAAACTATGACCGCCTAGGCTACAAAAGAAAGAATCTTTCTCGTAACGCGGAGTTTGGTGGCACGCTAACATCAGGCATGGTTCCTTGGAGTGATAACGGCATTTACATGGCGAGCATTCTAGGTGTTGCCACTCTGTCTTATGCACCATTTATGTGGTTGAGCTTTGTTTGTATCATCGTAACGATTGTAACGTCTTACATGGGCTGGTTTGTTGATAAATGCGAACCAACAGCAGAACACTCTTCAGAAGAGCTTGAAGTTAATACAGAGAAACAGCCTGCTTAATTTGTAGATACATTGCATCACGCTGAAAAAAAGGAGACGTAAATGTCTCCTTTTTTGTATCTATTCACTCTGCTATGAAGCACTAATCGTTAGCGATGATGCAACTGCTGGATGATTCCAGTAAACATAGCACTTGCAGTCTCAATCAATTGATCAGGAAAATCATAGTCTGGATTATGCAGTTGTGGATGCTCTGCCCCACTCCCAATACAGAACAGAGCGCCCGGCCACTTAGCCAAAAACTCAGAGACATCTTCCGACCAACGCATTGGCTCATCTAACTCCACCAGCGGTAAACCAATTTTTTCTGCTTGTTGGCACACGATGTCACAATGTTTTGGAGAGTTCATCACGGCATTGAATGACTCTTGCCACTCGACATGACAGGTAAGATTATCTCGAACCGCTATTTCAGATACGGTTTCCAGCAGATCAGATTTCATTTTCTCAAATAGCGGCCCATCATCACTTCTCAGCGTTGCCATCACTGTCGCTTTGCCCGGAGCCGTACCGAACGCCTCTTCACCCAGATAAGCATGAACCACCGTCACTAACGTAAACGCTTCTGAGTACTTCTGTGGCAAGTTTTGCAAATACTGAATTAACTGAACCATCGCAGAGGTTGGGTTAATGCCATTCTCTGGTCTTGCAGCATGAGAAGTTTTTCCTTCCAATTCAACAATGACGCCCGTTGATGCACAAGCAAATGCGTTTGGTTTCACGATGATTGTATTTAATGGATAACCAGGGAGGTTATGATAAGCAAACACATGGTCAACATTTAACGTTGCTACTCTATTATCGTTCAGCATGCTAGCAGCACCCGTTCCAATCTCCTCCGCGGGTTGAAATAGTAGAACGACTTTCCCGAACTGAGGAGGTGTGATCGCGAGGTGTTTGGCAACCAGCATCAGACTTGCGGTGTGCCCATCGTGTCCACAAGCATGCATCACGCCTTCATGTCGAGAGCAATGCGCGATGCTATTTTTCTCGGAAATAGGCAGTGCATCGAAATCGGCTCTCAATAACGTAGTGTCACCCGCAACGCCGCTTTCGATGGTACAGATCACCCCATTCCCTCCGATTTGAGTGACAGGGAACAGCCCAAATTCGCGCAATTGTGCTGCGATCAATGTCGCGGTATTGACTTCATTAAGTGAGAGTTCAGGGTATTGATGAAGCTGTCGACGAAATTCAGTCGCGTTGAAATCAGAAAGAGTCGAAACCAAGTTATCCATATTGTAAACATCAGTCATTAATCCAAAAAGAAAGACTACTGCGGTTCATAAATCGGGTATGTGATGATAATCTCAAAAACATCATGATTATATTTATTTCACTTTCATCTAACTATGCGAATAATATGCCCATTTTATTCACGTTAATATTATATCTGCAATTTTTGTTTACCAATTCAATAATTGCGAACGCATGAAAAGTAATATATCAGATTTAAAAATCAATGATAAAATATCAAACTTAACTCATACTTTGAGACTTATACTGCAAAAATAATTCTTGTAAACGATTAGTTTACGATCACTTGGCTAGTGTCTATCCGCCAAATATAATCTAGAGGATATATTATGCAGATTGCAAAAGAATCAAATAGATCTATTCAGTTTCCTACTGCTTTTACCATTCTTTTTATCATTATGATCATTGCGATCGGGCTTACATGGGTTATTCCCGCAGGCTCGTATTCAAAACTGTCATATAACGCTAGCGATAATACATTAGATATTACCAGCCCAATGGGCAATGTAACGACAGTAACAGCGACTCAAAGCGAATTAAAAGAATTAAATGTCAATATTGATATTGAGCAATTTACTAGTGGGACGATTCGTAAACCCATCGCGATACCAGATACTTACTTGCAATTAGAAAATGTCCCCAAAGGTTTAGGAGATATTGCTGTCAGCATGGTGGAAGGCACAATTGAGGGTGCCGATATTATCGTATTTATTTTGATTCTTGGGGGAATGATCGGCGTTATCAATAAAACAGGTGCGTTTAACGCTGGCCTAATAAGCCTCTCAGAGAAAACAAAAGGTCGCGAGTTTTTATTTGTTGCACTTGTGTGTGTCGTGATGGCTTTAGGAGGCACAACATGTGGTCTAGAGGAGGAAGCGGTCGCCTTCTACCCTATTCTTGTTCCAATTTTCCTTGCCCTCGGTTTTGATTCGATTGTGTGTGTTGGTGCCATATTTTTAGCGGCCTCTATTGGTACTGCATTCTCTACCATTAACCCGTTTTCAGTCGTCATTGCATCTAACGCTGCGGGTATCTCCTTTACAGAAGGCTTAGGAGTAAGAGCATTCGGCTTGGTTGTCGGCACTGCAACCGTGATTGGCTATCTGTACTGGTACTGTAAAAAAATCAAAGCCGATCCTTCGTTTTCATATACTTACTCTGATAGAGAATCGTTTAAACAACGATTTTTGAAAGACAGCAATATGGAGCAAAAAACACCGTTTACTCTTCGTAGAAAGATCATTCTCACGCTCTTTGCTATCGCCTTTCCTATGATGGTTTGGGGTGTATCAATGGCTGGTTGGTGGTTCCCTCAAATGGCGGCATCTTTCTTAACGATTGCGATCATCATTATTTTCATTTCGGGGCTTGGTGAGAAGGAGGCGGTAGAAGCGTTTACTCAAGGTGCATCTGAGTTGGTAGCAGTATCTCTCATTATTGGTATGGCGCGTGGAGTGAATATTGTCCTTGAACAGGGAATGATATCTGACACTATTTTAGCTTATGCTTCCGATTTGGTTTCTGGTATGCATGGGAGTATTTTTGCTGTCTCTCAAATGTTTGTCTTTTTCTTCCTAGGTTTGGTTGTCCCTTCTTCATCGGGGCTAGCGGTATTATCGATGCCAATTATGGCTCCACTCGCTGACACGGTGGGAATTCCAAGAGATATTGTGGTCTCTGCCTATAACTGGGGTCAATATGCGATGCTATTCTTAGCGCCAACAGGTCTAGTTCTTGTAACACTCCAAATGCTAGGAATCCCATTTAATAAATGGGTCAAATTTGTATTCCCCATTGTTTTGTTCTTACTTGCCTTTGGTACTATTTTATTAACTGCTCAAGTTATGATGCTTTAATATCAAGATCGATCAGGTTTAAATAAATAACACATCTAGCTATTAAGTTCACTATTGAACCCAATAGCTAGAATTATTTTTAATAATAAAATTCAAGCCGTAGTAATGACATTGAATATTTATTAAGATTAATCTTTACCGTAAATCTCAGCAAGTTTAATCGCATTACCCAATACATGTAAACACGTTAACCGACCAACGCCTCCTGGTACTGGCGTAATAGCCGCAGAAGATAGAATGCCATCGTGGTGTTTAATATCACCTACTAACTTTCCATCCACGCGATTAATGCCAACATCAATAATAAGCTGGCCTTCAATAAACTGGGAGTTGTCTAAAATACCGTGAGCCCCCGTCGCCACAACAATGACATCGTACTTGTTCCAATCAACCACATTAAGATCAGAGCGACTGTTGAAACTTGCTACGGTACTTTGGCGATTAATCAATTCGATAACCAACGGCTTACCAACAATGTTACTGCGCCCGACGACCGCAACTTTTAAGCCTGAAAAATTATATTCACCGCAATGAGCTGCAATAATATCGATTGTAGCTTGGACAGTGCATGGCAAAACCGCACTCTGCCCTAAAACCAACAAACCTAACGCTTCAGAGCCAAACCCATCAACATCCACAACGGCTGGAAGATCGGGTGCAACAAGCCCATTTGGTAGCGGAAGCTGAAATAAAATAGGATGTGTCGCCGATGCAGCTAAACCATCAAGATCTGACTGACTTGTTCCAACTTGCGGTAATGTGATGTGATTGCACTCTAGATTGAGCTCGGAGAACAATCGAATTTTATTATTTACATAGACTTTACTTGCCGGATCATCCCCAACGGTGACAATTGTTAGTTTTACAGCAAGTTGTTGATCGCTGATCTTATTTTTTAATTCGACTAATTTATCTTCATATATCGTATTGATTACTGATTTCATCTCTAAACTCTAATCTCAATCTAACTGTAAATATTCTTTCGTTGCTGATATGGCATCAGCGAGAGCTTTAGATAAAGTACTCAGCTGAGCCTCACTGACGGGTTCTGACTGTTTTAGGGCTATCTCAATTTCAGTCGCAATTTCTCTTAAAGGCATAGCACCCAAACTCCCCGCCACCCCTTTCAAACTATGTGCTTTACGTTGCGCAGCCTCTAGGTCGGTATCAAGCAACTCCTTTAGTGAAATGGCATCATTAGTGTGATCTTGAACAAACACCTCTAATAACATTGCGACTGACTCGTCATCACCATTCATGGTTGCAAGCATTGCTTCTATATCAATGACTGCTGAAGCATTTGGTGCATCTATCGCTTTTTGTTTCTCGATACGATCTTGATCAGAATCACCCAGTACATCACTATCGAGAACATCGGTACTCTGTGGCTGATGGAATGCTGGTTCATCAATATCGTGAGTATTTCGAACAGCCTCCGTTGCCCTCCCCTCAGAGAATGCCATAACTTCTGCATCATTCAAAGGCTCACCATCACCACCTTCAATCAACTCATGCTCTCCATTTTGGACAGCGCTTGCACTTTCACTCGATGTTTGGACAAAAAATCGGATAAATGTAAGCATTGAAAGAGCAATAAAACTTAACACTATTGCCAACATCATATACATGCCTTGCATGTCATGAAGTTCATCTTCAAAAGCAGAAAGCTGATCGTGAACTGAATGTTTAATTAATTTCTCTACGTAATAATTTACCTGCGCGTACTCACTTAATAGCACCGATGCACTTGATAATTGTACCTGTAGTTGCTTTCGCTCATCCTGATCTAAAGCTTGCGAAGCAATTAAAATACGATCAAATGCTCGGTATATTTCTGAATTCGATTGACTTTCCGCATACAACGCTTGGAAAGTGTATGCCGAAATTTCGTTATATAGGTTTACCACTTGCTCCGAATTATCGCTATGCGCTCTTGATTCATTGATATCTTGTGCCAAATTTTTAACTTTTACTTCAACTGACAGAAAATCTCGAACATCTTCTAAAAAGCGATCGGTAACATACAGCAGTTGGTTCACATCAGGCAGAAATGGTTTAGATTTGAAATTCGATTCAACTTGCAGACGTAATGAGTAAATGAGCTGAACATCAAGGGCTATGTCATCAACCTGTACGGCTCGAAACGGTTCTGGGAAGTATAATGTACTACGAAGATCATTGACTCGGTTCCCCAACTCTTCAACTGCAACCAAATTTTGATGGGCAGTACGGCTCTGTAACACAAGAAATACCGAGCTAATCCCCCACAAAACAAGAGTAACTAGAATAATTTTAAATTGAAGACTATATCCCATCTGCCGTTGCATAAATCATGTCCATATTTTAATGCTTGAATAACAAGCATATAAGAAAGGTGAGCATTTTCAAAACTCACCTTTCATCTTACCCCTTTATTTATTTCGAGTTAATTGATCTCTCAAGTTTGGAGGGGTTCCTTTAATGGTTAATGTATCCGTTTCTGGATCGTAGAAAACACGCTCTCCTAAAAGTAAGCTATCAAAGCTCACATTTAGCCCGCCACCAGCACCCACATATTTCGTTAGCTTGCGAATGGTAGAACGATCTGCAGGGAAACTCTCTTCGAGTTCATACCCTTGCTCTTGAGTGTAATCTAAGAAACTGGTTCCATCGGTGCTTGCTGGCAACTCTCCGGACAATTCGCTCACTTCAACTTCATCACCCGATTTAAGCTGCTCATTACAGTAATCATAAACCTGCTTTTTATAGCTTACTGCTTCTTCTTTCTCTAGTTTAGAATCTGAAACAAAATCTTCAACAGCTTGCATCAAGACCTGATTCTGCTGTTTAGTATCAAGCCCAACTTCAGCTTGTAAGAAATCTAAGAAGAAATCAGCGACTTTGCGACCAACACGGCCTTTGATATAGGCCAAGTAACGATTGGAATCTTTATCAGTTTCATAGCTAGAGAGATCAATACGAGCCGCGATGTCCATTTTCGAAATATCAAGATAATCAGTTGCGCTGATATCAAGGCCTTCGGTGACTTTTAGGCTCTCATTCGAAGGTAATAACGCAATAAAAAGGTAGTCCGTAGAAAGTGATTGGTACTCCGCTAAAACGAGGGTACCTTCATCTGCAAATGGGTATTTAGACAGCTCATCTTTGAGACGTAAAGCACTGGCCTGAGAAAAATCGTAGAAGCTACGCTCATTTTTACGAAGCTCTTGCAACCATTGCTGAAAATCACTGTCCTCTTTAAAAGAACCAAAACCCTTGCCTGCTTTGGAGTTGAATACACGATGCAGTTCAGCAACTAAACTTTCTGTTGATGAATCATTCGCTAAGGATTCTGCACGGTAGTTAACGACCAGTTCTTCCTGATCGTTTTTGCGAAGTTGGTGTAAAATAACATTGGATAGATTAAGGCTCATAGAAAATATTATCGTTCAGGTTTCAGTTGTAGTGAATAGTAGGTTATTATAAGCCGCTTTTACTATCATTATTAGAGTCTTTATGCCGATTACATCTAAATACAGCGATCAACAAGTTGAAACTATCCTAGCAGAAGTAGCTGCAGTACTTGAGAAACATAGTGCTACTCCTGAGCTTTCACTGATGATTGCGGGAAATATCGCAACCAATGTCTTAAATCAGAACGTTGCTGCTTCACAACGTGTTGCAATTGCTGAAAAATTTGCTCAAGCCTTAGTGTCTTCACTAGCTGAAACAAAAACCCACTAATTTCAGAACGGATAAAAGAACAATAAATGGTAGATAGCGGAAATTCTTACGGTGAACGAGTATCACGACTAGTTGGATGGGGGCATTGGTTTGCTTTTTTCAACATCATAGCGGCGATGCTTGTTGGTACACGTTATATCACCCAATCACCTTGGCCTGAAACTCTTTTAGGACAAAGCTATTTGGCTTTTTCTTGGGTTGGGCATTTTGGGTTCTTGGTTTTCGCTCTCTACCTATTGATTCTTTTTCCACTTACGTTTGCGATCCCCTCCCGTAAACTGTTCAGATTAATCGCCGTCTGTTTTGCTACGGTAGGATTAACCGTTTTACTCGTCGATACACAAGCCTATCAGAGTATCAACTTACACTTAACGCCTGTCGTCTGGGAGTTACTTTTCACCGATGAAAAAAGTGCGGTAAGTTCAGAACTGCAACACTTATTCATTGTTCTACCTTTGATATTTCTACTAGAACTTGGATTGTCAGAGTGGGTTTGGCGTAAGCAAAGAAAACTGTCGCATAAACATATTGGTCGCCCTTTGGCTGCCGTCTTCTTTTTGAGCTTCATGGCCAGTCATGTTGTCTATATTTGGGCTGACGCCTATTTTTATGGCCCAATAACAAGCCAGAAAGCCAACTTTCCACTGTCTTACCCAATGACAGCAAAAAGCTTTATGGAAAAGCATGGTTTACTGGACCGTGATGAATACTTAAAACGCTTAGAACAAAATGAGAATAATGTTGATTTAGTTCGATACCCGCTTGAAACGATCAAGTTTAACCGTCGTGGCGAGAACTTGAATGTATTGATCGTAAGCGTCAATAATCTTCGGGCGGATATGTTAAATGCAGAGACGATGCCTAACAGCTATCAATTTGCTCAAGATAACTTGAACTTTACCAACCACTACAGCTCTAGCAATGATATGTACGGTATGTTTGGGTTGTTTTATGGCCTACCAAGCAGTTATGCAAGTAGCATTAAAGCGCAAGGCACAAGTCCTATTCTTCTTTCGGTTTTAGAAGATCAAGGTTATTCCACTGGACTATTTAGTGGTGATAACTTCGATGACACTCTCTATTCAGAAGTTATTTTCCGCAGCCAGCAATTAGCGAATCAACAAGAGAATAGTGATAATGAGCTTCATAGTGATAGCTCAGCCATTAATAACTGGGATATCTGGGTTAAAAACCAAGCTTCTTCTCCTTGGTTTAGCTTCATCGAACTGACAACCGTAGACAATTTTAGTGATTATGGTGATCATACCGATACATTAGAAGCAAGTGATCGCTTCCAGATTGATTACGCAAAATCGGCTCAAGCGGCTGATATTGAACTAAGCAAGCTCTATTCATCTCTTAATGATTTAGAGCTATTGCAAAACACTATTGTCGTTATTACTTCAAATCACGGTAGCGAGTTCAATGAAACCCAAACAAATAGTTGGGGCTCTAACGGTAATTACAGTCGCTACCAATTACAGGTACCTATGGTCATTCATTGGCCAGGCAAGCTTGCCGCTCAGTTTACTCATCAATCTAGCCACCTAGATTTCTCAGTCACACTATTGCAAGATCTACTAGGTGTTTCTTCCAACCCAAATGATTTTAGCAGCGGTAAAAGTCTATTTGATGAGAATAAACGTAAGTGGATTTTGGCGGGTGATAGCCGAGAGTTAGCGCTGATTACCAGCAACAAAACAACTGTGATTGATAAGTTTGGTAACTATAAGCTTTACGACAGCAACTACAATCGCTTGAAAGATCAGAACCCTAAGTTACCCGTCTTAATGCAAGGGTTAACTGAGCTGCAAAGGTTTTACACCAAAAGTAAGTAGCATCAAGATTTAGATACTTAAAGGGGGGAGCTTATTGAGCTCCCCCTTTATTTTTCCCTAGCAAAATATCTGCCCATTAATGAGTAAGTAGAACTCAGCATTTAGTTAACAAACCCTTTAAAATACATATAGATATAACAAAATGTTTACCTTTAAAATGTGCGAATAATTTTTTTTGCTATAAATGCGCATAATTTGTCCAAACGAACTCATTAGGGCTTTACAAGTTTTTAGAGTCCTTATATTATTCAACGCACTGGAGGGATGGCTGAGTGGTCGAAAGCACCGGTCTTGAAAACCGGCAACCGTTAATAGCGGTTCTAGGGTTCAAATCCCTATCCCTCCACCACTTTTGAAGAAACCGCTAATTATTTAGCGGTTTTTTTTCGTCTGGGGTTTCTTGTATCAAGATCTACTCTTCTCAGATTGTCATATTTCCTAAATACTCTCATTTTAGTTTTCGTTTGTACTTTTCTGCTTTTTCCTGCCGTTTTTCAGCACTTACTTGTCCTAACCCGAATAGCATGACTGAACTATCCCATACTAATGGAAGGTACTTCACGGAGCTTTCATTATGAGATACATCACTTCAGCATTGTTACTGTGCAGCCCTGTGCTATTCATTGGCTGCGGGGGCGAGAGTTCAACACCACACTACTCAAATGTCACTGTCGCAGTGTCTGATGCGCCAGTAGACACTGCATCAGAAGTTGTCATTGCCTTTCATCAAATTGAGCTAGTACAAGAAGATGATTCGATCTTTATCGATATTAGTTCGGAGAACGGCGCAAAAGATTACGCACAAGTTGATCTCATTCAATATCAAAATACCGATACTTTTGTTTTAGTGGAAGATCAGCAAGTCCCAATAGGAACTTACCAAAATGTGATCCTACACATATCACCAGATGCTGGGTTAAATTATGTCGTGGATGACACTCTTGGCCAACTGCCTCTGAAACAACCAAGTAATAAGTTACGTCTTGGTGAATTGGTTATTGAAGGTAGCGATGAAAGTTATGTGATCGAGTTTGATTTACGCCAAGCATTGGTGATGAGGGGTAACTCAAACAATAATAACGGCTACATTTTAAAACCACATGGCGTGACGATTATTAATAATGATATCTCCTCCTCTCTTGCTGGTGCTGTTGAACCCAATTTGTTACTTGGCAATGAATGCAACGTGGATGGTTTAGGATTCGTTTATCTCTATCAAGGCCATCAACTCGATAGCTCGTTATTCGTTGACTTGTTTGATGGTGACATAGTACAGAATAATCCTGTTCCACAAGGAAGCATCGCTCCTCATGCTTCGGTTGCGGTCAGTGAACAGAATGAATACGCATTTGGCTTTTTGGAACCAGGAGAGTACACAGTGGCGCTCAGTTGCGACGCCAGTGGTGATGACTCAGAGCAATACGATGGTTTAAGTATTCCGCTTCCTGTGAATCAGGTATTCGAAGTCAGCCTTACTGATGGACAACTGAGTGTCATCAATTTTAGCTCTATCCCATAACGGTGCAAATTGGTGGTCGAGCACGCTCTACTTCGCCGCGAATAATTAAGACTTAGCTCTTAATACACTTAACTAAAATACATAGCGACTAGTGCCCACTTTTCGTTGTGTATTTTAACCTAAACCCTGTGTATCGCTATTCAACGACTTATCAGGATATATCTACAAAGTTCAGACACCTTTCCTCGTCACTCCCCCTCTCAGAATAAAGTGAATCTCGATATGGCTCATAAAGCAATACTAGATCATTTACATTGCAATAGATTCCTAGAAATATTCTCTAACTTGAGACATCTCAATAATGATTCATTATATATTTGACTTACCATAGGTCACTTATAAAAAGAACGACATATATTAAGAACATGGATAGAAAACAAACACTGAAATTAAATTTAATCTCACCAAGATTCATCAATAATAAAATAAACAACAAATATCATCACTGTCTTATTTTTGATGCACTACCTACTATTGTAATCACTGCTACTTAATATGAGAATGCGCTACTTAATTTATGTTTTAACCAATAGCAGGTAGGAGATCTTGTTTATGGGTGAAAAAGGAAAAATCCGTATTACGAGTTATCAAGGTAAGGTTTTCTATCGGTTAATTGATGCTTTTGTAATACTGGTTACTATGTATGTAGCAATAAAGTACCATAATCATGTTGTAAATATGTCGTATGTTTCAATGGGATTATTGGGTGTTTTATTCTATAGCTTTATAGCCGAGAGCCTTGATATATATAGTGGTTGGCACACAACAAAGATCCGCGATTTATCACTACATACCGCATGCTGCTGGGGATTTTCAGTTTGTTGTTTAGCATTAGTTGGGTATTTCACAAAAACTGGTCACGATTTTTCTCGCTTAATTTTAGGATTCTGGTTTATAGGATCGCTATTTTTCCTCTTATTTTGGCGTTCAATTGCCTTTACTTTTGTTTATTATTTACACAAGAAAGGAATACATACTACTGATGCTGTAATCATTGGTATGACTCCCCAAGGTTTAAGATTATCTGAAAGCCTTACTAATAATCCAAAATTTGGAATAAAAATGGCTGGATTCTATGATGATAGAAAAGTTGATCGACTAAATAGCCAAATATCTGTTTTGGGTAAAGTCAATGATGCTTTGAAGTTAGCGAAAAATGGCAAAGTAAAAAGTGTTTATATAGCGTTGCCAATGCAGGCTCAGAATAGAATCAGTACTATTTTAGATGCATTTTCTGACAGTACAGTTAACACTTATATTGTTCCTGATTTTTTCACTTTCAATTTGCTTCACTCTCGTTGGTATACCATTGGTGACGTTAATGCTTTTAGTATCTCAGACACACCATTCAATGGAAATAAACTCGCAACATGGTTAAAAAGGTTTGAAGACCTTGTATTAAGCACTTTGATACTGATTCTTATAAGTCCTGTACTCATTGCCGTGGCTATTGGCGTAAAATTGAGCTCACCAGGCCCCATTATTTTTAAGCAGATGCGATATGGATTAGATGGGAAGAAGATTAAAGTATGGAAATTCAGGAGTATGAGTGTCACGGATAACGATTCTAAAGTAGTGCAAGCAACTAAGAACGATCCACGTGTTACTCCATTTGGTTCATTTATTCGAAAGACATCGCTCGATGAATTACCACAGTTCATTAATGTGCTTCAAGGAGGGATGTCTATTGTAGGTCCTCGTCCACATGCCGTTGCCCATAATGAAGAGTATCGCACCATTGTTAATCGATACATGCTAAGACATAAAGTAAAGCCTGGCATCACTGGATGGGCCCAAATTAATGGCTGGCGTGGCGAAACAGATACGCTCGATAAAATGGAAAAAAGAGTTCAATTTGATTTGGACTACATACACCATTGGTCTCTGTGGTTTGACATTAAAATTGTTTTCTTAACGATTTTTAAAGGATTCGTTGGCAAAAATGCCTACTAGAAATGGACTAAGTGTACTCAAATGAAATTTTCCAACGTGAAGCCAGCGGTTTTATTCAGCTTAACACTAGTTAGCGCAACGGCTGTACTTGCTAAGCCAGAGCCGCATCCCATCATAACTGAGTCAGGGATCGCCATCGTGCCCTTTCTCAATTTATCAGTAGGTTACAATGATAATATCGCTAAATCAGACAGTAATTTTGATCGCTCTAGCTTTTCCATTGTAGAGCCTGGAGTAAGCGTCGCATTTGAACCAACAGGGCAAAAACATGTAGCCGTTTACCGCCTACAGCGTGGTGATTTTTTTAGCTCAAGTAAAGATAACTTTACCGATCATTTCTTTGATTGGTCAAGTCAGTGGGATCTTCATTCAAAACACAAAGTGAACCTAAACTATTCACTTGCATTAGCTCATGAAAGCCGCGGTGATAACGAAGAAACTCTCAACCTTTTATACAACAAATACCACAGTACTCAAGTGAACATTGGTTACATCTACGGTGGCGACAATAGCAAAGGAAAACTAGAAACAAATCTAGGATGGGGAGAGCTTGATTACAAAAATAATCAACAAGTCACCCAATATCAAAGTTGGGAAGAGCTACGCTTCAATAGCACATTTTATTACGATGCACTTCCAAAAACATCTCTGCTGTTTCAAATCATAGCGAACGATAGAACCTATGACCTTACGGCTCCAGGTTCATCATCCAAGGACAGTAAGCACTACTTTACTTATTTGGGCACATCTTGGGACGCGACAGAGAAACTACAAGGTAGTGCAAAACTTGGTGCGCAATATAAGAACTTTGATTCATCCTTACGAGATGATTTTAAATCATTCTCCTGGGATATTAATGTCACTTATCTCATTAGATCATATTCAGCCATCCAACTCATCACCAATAGACGCTCTATGGATGCTGATGGGATTGGTAATGCTATTGATGCGAAAAACTATAACGTCAATTGGGTCCATAACTGGAATCAAAAAGTTTCAACTAAAGCTGAAATATCACGATTGGACGAAGACTATATTGGATCGGCACGAAAAGACGAAACGACCAACCTTACTTTAAATTTTGACTATGATTTTCGCCGATGGCTAACTCTCAGACTAGGCTATGGCATTGAGTCCAAAGACTCCAATATAAATACAATGAATTATGATCAGAATATCTATTATTTGGCCATTGAAGGTGTGATGTAACTTACGATGAAGTACGTGCTAGTAATTATTTTAAGCTGTCTGTCCTTGTCTGTTCTGGCAAGTGAAGCGCTATACAAGTTAGGTGTTGGCGACCAAATAAAAATTCAAGTTTATAATGAACCTGAGCTTTCTATGGAAATTCGCATCAGTGATAGCGGGCAAATAGACTACCCATTCTTAGGGCAAGTAAAACTCAAAGACAAAACGATAGAAGAAGTAAAAGTAGATATTCACGATGGGTTACTCGACGGCTACTTGATCAACCCGAATGTATTCGTAAGTGTGGTTGAATATCGCCCATATTACATTAATGGTGAAGTCGAGAATTCGGGTAGCTACCCATACAACCCTGGTTTAACAGTAAATAAAGCCATTACAATTGCTGGCGGCTTTACCGAACGAGCATCTAAAAAGAATATCTATATCTCGTCAAGTGATGATCCAAATATCAAGGCAACAAAAGTTACCTTGCTTCACAAAATTCAGCCCGGTGACATTCTCACTATCGAAGAAAGCTTTTTTTAGGTCTCCCATGGAAAACTCATTAATTAACAATAAATTGAATACAGATGAACCTCTGAATATTCGCCACTACTTTACCATTTTACTGAACTACAAATGGCGCATTCTCCTATTCTCAATAATGATGACAGCAATTGCAGTTCTGATTGTGCTATCAATACCATCACAATATACCGCAAAAGCTTCATTGCTCATTGAATCAAAACAAGCAAAAGCGGTCTCCATCGAAGACGTTTACGGTATTGATACAAAAAGCCAGGAATACTACCTTACTCAAATTGAAATTTTGAAGTCAGATCGAATTGCTGAAGAGGTTATTGCTCGTCTAAATTTAAACAGTAATCCAGAATTTGATCCAACCGTTGAAAAAAAACCAATGTTTGGATTGAATATTGACATTTTTGAACAATTTCCAGTCTTGAAAGCCTTCAAAAAAGAAGAGGTTCCTGCGTCAATAGAAGCGGCAGCGTATCGCAACAGCCGCTTGGTTCTTGCCAAATTCAAGCGGGGCCTAGAAATTAGGCCTATCAGAAAAACTCAGCTCGTGAGTATTCTTTATACAAGCAAGGATCCAAAACTATCAGCAAACATTGCCAATGAAATTGGTCGTGTTTTTATGGATAGCCACATTGAAGCAAAACTGGAAGTCGAGTTGAAAGCCAATACATGGCTAAACAATCGCATGGAAGAGTTAAGAGGAAAGTTAAGAACATCTGAAGCACAAATGCAAGACTTCTTAAAAACCGAAGGTCTGGTTGATATCAAAGGTGTAGAGAGCTTAGCATCTCAAGAACTTGCCGAGCTAACATCACAACTCAATAAAACCAGAGATCGCAGAGTTGCAGCTGAAACTCTGTTTTTAGTCGCTCAATCATACAGCCGTAAAGATAGTGATTTGTCTTCGCTCGCCTCTATTCCTGAAATATCCAATCACCCTATTATACGTGATGTAAAACTCGCTGAAGTTCAAGCTGAAAGAAAGGTTTCAGACTTATCTAAACGTTACGGTCCTAAACACCCATCTCTCAAGTCAGCACAAGCAGAATTAACATCCGTAAAACGAAACCTGAACTCTGAACTCAGACAGTTATTAAATGGTATCAATAATGAACTTCAAGCAGCGAAGCAGGCGGAAAAGTCATTACATAGAGAATTAAAGAAAAGAAAACTAGAGTTTCAAACACTCACTGTAAAAAATGCAAAATATTCTGAATTAAAACGCGAAGTACAAACCAATAGCGAGCTATTTGACCTATTTCTTAGTCGTCAGAAAGAGACCAGCGCATCCAGTGACTTTAATGCGACCATTGCGCGTTTTACTGATTTTGCAAATCCTCCATTGTCACCAAGCAAGCCAAACAGAAAACTAATTGTGGTACTGGTTTTCATAGCCTCTTTCGGATTTGCTTGTGTCATGGCATTCATGGCCGATGCAGTCAATGACACGTTCGTTGATATCAAACAAGTAGAAAAACAGCTTTCATTAAGCATTTTAGGCGTAATTCCAGAAATAAAAGTGAAAGGTCAGTTAAAGCTTAAGTCCTACTTTGATAGTAAATTCAGAGATTTAACAGAAGCGATCAGAACAATTCGAACAGGATACTTGCTCGCCAACACCAACAAAGAAGCCCATGTTGTGATGGTCACATCATCGTTGCCAGAAGAAGGAAAGACAACTTCAAGCATCAACTTAGCTTTTTCGCTTTCACAAATGGAAAAAACACTCCTTATAGATTGCGACTTAAGAAAACCATCTATTGCACATCGCTTTGATGTTCCAGGGTCTCAACCTGGTGTAACCAACTTGCTCACTAGAACTCATAGCTATAAAGACTGCATATACACAGATGAAGAGTCGAATTTAGATATTTTGACGGCAGGTGTTTTAACCAATAACCCGTTAGAACTGATTTCTTCAGAGGAATTTAAATTATTAATAAATAAGCTAAAAACTGTCT
This sequence comes from Vibrio clamense, assembly GCF_050337905.1. NCBI lineage: Bacteria > Pseudomonadati > Pseudomonadota > Gammaproteobacteria > Vibrionales > Vibrionaceae > Vibrio > Vibrio clamense. Next base: position 59,621 of record NZ_JAKJTJ010000020.1, read on the forward strand.
ACACAAGGATTGTTATTGATACACCACCTTGCCTTGCCGTAAGTGATAGCTTTATGCTGACTCAATATGTCGACTCGACGATATTAGTCATTAATGCGGCACATACTAGAACTAAAGTTGTCCGTGATGTGGTCGGAAAATTAGCACAGCAAGGCGTCAGAATTGATGGCGTTATTCTAAACAAACTAAACGTCAAGAAAGCAGCACATTATGGTGGATATCATCAGTACCAATCCTACTATGGTTCTGAAAACTCTTAATGTCCAACTCAAAAGTACAATATAATTTTTATTTCAAACCTCTTAGATGGCTTGCCATCTTTGGGGCCTTGGCGATGGTATATTTCTCATTCTGCTTTGGCGTAGCATCTGTCTACGCCTCTGCTGCCGAGAAAAATATAGAGCGTTGGTCCATTCGTCCAGACAGCGTAACATTAGAAAACATATCAGAAACAAAAACAATCGCATTAAAAGCAATTAGTCTCCAACCTTCTCATCCTCACTACTTTAATATACTAGGTAAGATCTATGAGTGGGAAGCCTTTCTCAAGAATTCAACTGACAGAAAAAATAGTTTGATCCACGCTAAAAATGCTTATTTAGAAAGCGCATCATTAAGGCCAATATGGCCTGATACTTGGGCCGATTTAATTGTAGTCGACTCGCAATTAGATAGTAAAAATATCGTGCAATATATAAATAAAGCCGATAAATATGGGCCATTTACGCCTAAAGTAAACCAAACCGTTTCACAAGTTGGACTCATAAACTGGCAATTATTTACCTCACCACAAAAAAAACTAGCGCTAGATCATGCAGCACGAGCTTTAACTCATCCCAAAACCAGGGGTGACATGTATCGTTACCTTAAATCACAAGGCCAATTACACTCTGTATGTACTGCTATTGTTAAACACTCTAGGGACTATAATAATAATGTTCCTCTTTGCGATAGGTTTCTACAATGAATTCCACAATAAATAAAGTGATTAATAGACGCCCGATAGCACTGCTCGTTTTGACCTTAATCTCACTGGGCACCGCTCTACTCTCTCTATCGAAAACATTGAATAGCCATGGCAATAGCACATATTTGTTGGAGTACTACCTCGGGGGAGATTTATATTTACATTTTATCTGCGCTTTGCTCATTGCACTGATGTTTATTAGGGTACTTACAGCATTGCATGGCGTTAAATTCAGTACGATCTTCGCTTTTATTACAATTTCTTCATTTTGCTTGATTGATGAAAGTTTACAAATATTTTCAAGTACGAGGACATTCTCTTGGCTAGATATTACAGCAAGTTTATCCGGTATAACTTTTGCTGTTGTTATCGCTTATATGCTCAACCATGCTCATGGTCAACTAAAATATCGAACGAAAAAATATATTGTCGAAAAAACCTAATTATCTGGAAAATAGACATAATCAGATCGCCTTAAAAATGAGAAATAGACGGTTTTTACTCTAGCCATCCTATATTAGCAGCAATAACATAATTATAATTTGTCTATCTGGAATATAGGATACAGACATGAAAAAAACACTTTGGCTAGTACTACTCATCACAATTTCATTAGGATTAACCGTTGCATTAACGTTACCTAATATAAACAATAAAACAAACACGGCTTGTTCAAGCACTGAGGCAATAAAAGAACAGTTAGAGCAGGCAGATGACCTTGTAGGCTTAGTCAAGAAATTGTCTGCACAGTGCCCTAAAATGGCAAAAGAAATAGCTAAACTGGCTTCTTTAATACAACCCACTTTAATGGCAGAAATCCTAAAGTCGGTTTTAGAAATTGTTCCTAATAGTGATATTGCAGAATTAACAGCAATGCTTGTTGAAATCGCACCTAAAAATTTACAAGCTGAACTTGTACAAATTGCTGTAGAAGTAAATCCAGCTCTAGCGCAAGAGATCGTTGATGCTGTGGCTAAAATAGGAGCGATGGATCCAACAGATATAATTTTAGCTGCAATTAGTGGCGGTGCTGACCCGGCAAGCATTACTGAACCAACAGCCGCAGGTACACCGACCGCTGGAGCATTAGTTGCCGCTGATAATTTACCTGTGACAAACGATAACTCTATCCTTGTCAACTCCCCGACAGCAGATGGAACTTCTGAAACAGTTAATACACCTGCGGCGAACAGACCAGTTTTAACGACGAATACGCCTGCAGTTGCTAGTTCTCCGATAACGATCAACTCTCTGGCTGCCGATAACACTCCTATCGCAAACAATGCCCCTGTGAGTAATACACCAGTGAATAATGCACCTGCAATTAGTGCTCCCGAAAACGGAAACATACCTATTGCTAACTTACCGGTTACGGATGTACCTACGACACTACCAACCCCCCCTGTTCTGACAAATCCTGGAAACACATCCACTATAGGAACGGGTAGTGGTAGCGGTGGCGGTACCGCATCAACGAATTAGCACTCTATCATAATCCCCTTACCCCGGAGGTTGGTTAAGCAACCTTCGTCATTTGACGAACTATCGTATGCCTTTTATAGAAAAAATAACCTTTACCCTGTTCTTAATTTTCATCTTCTGGCTCCCCATACCTCTAGGAAGCAACCGTCCACTTGCCTGGTCTTTCAACGAAATATGGCTTGCTCTGATAATGCTATCTTGCTTGTTTATCTTCCCATTAAAGCATTGGGTCAACTGCATAAAACGAACAATTGTCATCGTATTACCACTTCTGATAACAGCAACATGGTCACTCATTCAAAGCATTCCGAACCTGCATTTATCTCAAGATCCTGGGTTAGTGTTAGTCTCTGCGCTTAAGGGATTTCACTATCTGCAACTTTGTTTAGTATCTTCAGTGCTTATCTATAATTCAACAACACTAAAATTGCTTGCCACTGTCATGCTCGCAGCCGGTATAACTCAGGCTTTTTATGCAAGCGTTATCAACCTACTCCATCTTGACCATTCATTAATATTTGAATTGCCACTAGGAAGTAGAGCATCAGGCAGTTTTGTCTATCATAATCATCTGGCTAACTTCTTAATGCTAAACCTTTGTATTGGCTTTGGTCTGTTGACAGCTCAGCTAGCAGACTCAAAATCCGTTGGGATCAAAAACAATATGGCGCATTTTTTGTCTGTACTACTCAATGACAAAACGTTTGTGCGCCTCGGGCTAATAATAATGGTTATCGCATTGGTTTTGACACGTTCAAGGATGGGAAATGTGTCTTTCTTTATTGCACTAGTTGTAGGGTGTGCCCTCTTGCTAAAACACTATAAGTTGAAATCAAAAAGTGTTTATATCTTAATTTTCAGTCTATTCATTGTGGATACATTTATCGTCAGTAATTGGTTTGGACTTGAGAAAATAAAGCAAAGGCTTGTGGCGACGAGTTTAGAAACAGAGTCCAGAGATGATGTGATTGAATACTCACTTGCTGCTGTTAAAGAAAGACCATTATCAGGCTTTGGCGCTGGTACTTTCTATTCAACTTTTCCGGCGTATAACCAAGGTAATGTCCAATTATTCTATGATCATACACATAATGATTATATCCAATTTACATTAGAGTACGGCCTAGTTACTGTCATGCTGTTAGGGGGAATGATTGTGCTCTCCGCACGCCACGGTCTTAAAGCCTTCAAAAGAAGAAAGAACCGACTAATGCGTGGAATTGGTCTGTCTTCATTAATGGCAATTATAGGCATGACTGTTCACATGAGTGTAGATTTCCCTCTACAAGCACCAGCAACAGCAATGTATTTTATACTATGTTTAATGATGGCTCATTGGTCATTAAAGATTCCGAGTTCATCCTACAAAACTCGGGGAACTACAGTTGCCACAGTTAACCACTGATAGGTTAAACAATAAATTAGCATCCTAATAACTAAAAACCCCCTATAACATCATCATAGAGGGTTTTTATGCCACATATTTGTCAACAAAGCTAATAGCCTAAGATATACCTACTATGATTAGGAATTAATTTTTTCACGGATAACGATGCAATAATACAAGCTGATAGCAGCAACCCAACGAAAAAGACAAAGAACAACCATGAGTCTAATTGAATATAATGTAAATTAAGCCTCGATATGATACTGATAACAAATGGGTGGATAAAGAATGCAGCGAAACTAGTTGATGCAATAACATTTATGTATTTGTTGTCCACATCCTCAAATCGATGTAGAAGTACCATAAAGAAGAAACACAATGCAATCTTTTGAATAAACATTAAATCTAAGCCCACAAATTCAAAAGGCTGTTTATGAGAACTCCCCTCACATCCCCAATAGATTTGCAATAAAAGCACTAAGAAAATAAAAACAAAGATATAAATTTCTTTACTTCCTAGGTATTTGTATATGTGGTTTTTATGAATCGAGGCCACCATTCCAATCAAGTATACTGGTGTAAAATAGACAAAACTCTGAATGACATTGATATTATCAATTGGGCGATGGATGAAAACCGCAACTAGTGATAATAATATGATAATCATCATCTGAAACTTTAAGTTTAAACGAATAAACATCACGTGTATGGGAGAAAGAAAAAAGGTTATCATGATAAATGGGATATACCAGTAAGCAGTAATAAATCTTCCAGAGATATAATACTTAATAATCGGTACAATATATTCGCTTAAAATCCCCTCACCATTGGGGAGGAAATATCCGTCAAAGGCACTACTCTGTGTTACCACATAGAGTGTAATAGGAGCTAATCCTATGATTAAATATGGATACAGCACATTTTGACATTTTTTAATGATGAACTTTTTATGGTTAAACTTTGAATAAAATACATGATGAAACAGAAACCCTGAGATAAAAACAAAGAGTGATGTCCCACCCGATATAAAATTCATTACAGCTTTATCAAATAAACTATCAAAACTCATCCCAACCACTGAAAAAGAGTGCCCTGAAATGATAAACAAGATTGCAATAGCTCTAAATTGCGTAAAAGAATTGATATGCATGGAAGCCCTAAACAATGACGCATAAATTATAATAAAACATGAATGATAAGGAGCAATTACCTAAATTTGATAAGCACCTAAGTACACTGGCATACTTCTTAAGATTTTCTTAATTTAGCTTTTATAAGTAGCCAAGCAAATTTGCTGTTTGTTATCAAGTATCGCTTCCACATTCTACGTGGTTCTTGAATTACTCGATATAACCATTCCAAGCCAGAATTTTGCATCCATAAAGGTGCTCGCGAAACTTTTCCAGCAACAACATCAAATGTTCCACCAACTCCCATAACAAAGTCGACGCCAAGCTCATCTTTCCACTTGTTTATAAAATTTTCTTTTTTTGGAGAGGTAATGGCTACAAAAAGTAGCTTAGCTCCAGATGCCTTAATTAAATGAACCAAAGCAAGCTCATCATCCCAAAAGTACCCATGATGAAAACCTGCGATCTCCAAGTTAGGATGTTTTTCTCGCATAACTTGTGCTGTTTTGTCGACAACCTGCTCCTCCGCTCCTAGATAGAAAACAGGAAATTTTTCTTGTTCTGCCATAGCATTAAGTTCATGGAACAGATCGACACCAGCCACGCGTTGCCCAACATTATGGCCCATAAAACGAGCCCCCCAGACAACCCCCATTCCATCAATATTAATGATATCGCACTCAGTGACCGAATCAGCAAGTTCAACATCCGCTTTCATGTTCACTATCTTTGCGACATTGACAACGACATGTTGAGTAAAAACCTGATCCGCAACCCGCTGCTTTATTGTTTCAACCGTTTCCTTCATAGACAAAACATGCATTGGTACATTTAAAAAATTTATTTCTTTGTTAACTAATTCGCTTTCCATAATTTTTCTCTAACAGTATTTTTCGATGTTACTTGGTGATTTCGGATGGCTATGAGTGGTTATGATTTTGGTTAGAATAAACAGAAAATGAATAATACATCCAAGCTTGAGTCCAACGAATGTAATTGATTCCAATAGAGAACCGAATATTCTTCTGATAAATAAATTGTTTCTTCTCTGCTGAGTACAGAGTATCAACAGAGTTATTCAGTATTTTTTTCGCCAAAGCGATATGTTCTGATGTAGGGTCAACTTTTATTAATGTGATGATAGCTTGGGCGACAGAATGAGGATCAATTGGATATCGATTAGTATTATAGTATTTCGCAGTACCATCTTTTTCGAAGAAGTTATTGATGTAATAGTCTAGCCCTTTTTTTATCGTCGCATCAAAAACATCAGTATCTAACGCTGCTTTAATTTCATACAGCGCTTCTAGATTATATCCAGTATGAAACCCATCGATAAACTGGTGATGGTGCCGTTCACCATAAACCCAACTACCATCTATAGATTGTTGCCCAGCACTACGGGCAGCAATCCTTAAAGACAAGTCTCGGTATTTCCTGTTTCCTGTTTGACTGGCAGAAAATGCCACCCAAGCAGCAGCCCAAAGACTAGCGTTGTGAACAAAAGCGATCTCACCCGGTATATAGGCAAAAAATTCCTGATTATCAATGTTCGTATAGAGATGGTTTACAATAAAATCAGCGCTGCTTAAGGCGGTATTGACCATATCGTCGCGTCCTAATTGGAGCCCGAGTTGATATAATGCGCGACTCACATAAACCGTGGTGATCACGTTAGGTTTACCTTTAGGAACAAAAAAAGCACGCGCTTTCCAGTCAAAATGATAACCCCAACAAGAAGAGGTCCATTCATCACCAGCACAATTTTGTTCAAGTAACCAATTACCTAACTCTTCAGCTTCAGCAAGTAATTTCGAGTCCTTTGTACTTTTGTACTCTTCTAGTATCCCTAAAATAAATAAACCGATCCCCTTAGGATTCCTTTTTTCAGGCACCCCAAATAACGGGCGAAAGTTGATAGGTGAACGCTTAAATAATTGGATCCAAGCTAGTCCAACGATGCTATCTTTCAAGCTTGGGAAATGACAGAAAAAACGGGCATTCAAACCATCAAATGGATCATATCCAGCAAAGTTTCGTAACTTCGCCTGTTGAAAAATAGTATCTTTTACATCAACAATGTTATTCATTTTCTAAGCCCAACGTATCATCATAAACTTTTTGCATCTGAGGGATAATTGCATCAAGAGAAAAATTATCATCAAATTTAGTCTTTGCCGCGTTAACAAACTCTCTATTTGCATCACGATCTGAAATCATAGTGATCAAGGCTTGCTCTAAATTTTGGATATCTCCAGCATCAACTAGCAGGCCATCAACACCATCAGATATGGCATCTGGAATACCCCCTGCATAGCTTGAAACGACAGCAATACCGGCAGACATAGCTTCTAGGACTCCCATAGGAAACCCTTCGTTGTAGCTAGGTAAACAATACACGTCCGCTTTTTTCAAGATATCTAATTTTTCCTGACCACTAACCCAACCTAAGAAGTGAACTGAGTCGTCAATACCCAGCTTTTTTGCTTCTTCTTTGTATTCACAAATATTTCCATCACCTGCCATCATTAATGTTGCATGTGGTAAAACATGTTTAATTTGCTTGAAAGCATGAATGAGATCGAGTGCACCTTTACGTGGGCCAATCCTTCCCAAAAAAGCAATCGTTCCAGGTTGGACTTCGGATCTCTTTATCGATAAAGTTGGAACTGCATTATAAATAACATTGACATGATCACTTTTATTAAGTGTTTGATACGCCCAATCAAGCCAGTGTGACGAAAGAACAATAACCTTATCAGACATTTCAAAAGTTTTTCTGATATGCGTTTTTTTCTTTTCATCACATTCATTGGCGTAAAACTCTCTGAACTCAGCACCATGTAGATGAAGAATCACTTTAGTGTTTAATGCTTTTACCATTCTGACTAACAGAGATTTACGCTTGTAACTTCCACGTGAAGACATATGGATATGAACTAAACCAACGTCATGAAATAAAATATAATAAGCTAACTTGAATATGCACATGACGAACAACTGCGCTGCGCCAAGGTGTCCCCATTTATTGTTAGAGGAGTGACTAGTAATTAATTTCACTCGATTATTTTCGAAAAAACCACACTCTTTATAGACACTTAAAACGGTAGCAACACCACCTTGACCATGAATATCGGTTGCCACTGTAATATTAATTTTTTTATTCACATCTATTCCTTGATTGTGCATATTGCTTGTCTTATTTTCCCATTTCGTGTTCTATCTAAAGAATTAACCAAATTAATGCTCACACTCATTGTTTGCCCCAATCTATCTTTGGTGTTAGCAATAAGTTTTGATTCCTGGTTTGAGTCAAACACAGTCTCATCTATGACCGCCGAAATGACGATTGAGCGCGGTTCATTTTGAATAAATTGACATGCAAGTAAGCCATCTACCCCTTTGGGAATGTGGTTCAAAATATGAACCTTCTGACCATCTTCACCGATAAGATAATCACCTACACGGCCCTCAATTTTACTAATGATGGGGAAGACTCTTCCGCATGGGCAGTGGGTCTCATCAGACAACACGACATGATCACCCGTTTTATATCGAATTAAGGGAAAATGTTTATTGTTAAAATTGGTTCCAACGATTTCGTGAGTTCCATCCCCAGCGTCAAAAAACTCCACATGAGAATAATCAGTTAACACGTGATAACGACCATGCTCGCAATTAGCGATTGCCGCCACTCGTTCAAATAACCCGTACCAATCAAAAACTGTACATTGGAACCTGTCTTCTACTACTCGTCTGTCTTCATCTGATAGCGATTCTGAAGAAGTAATTATGGACTTAAGGCCTAATGGGTAATATTCGCCTTGCGACTCTAGATATTTAGCAAGGGTAACGATTGATGACGGGTAGGCTTGGATAATTTCAACACCGAAATCAACCATCGCTTTAATGTAGTGTGGTAACGCATTTTTTGTCATATGAAAGGATGACAACATGATCATATCTTCGAACCATGAGTATCGCCAAAATGGGACGGTCTTCTGTTCTAAAGGAACAATCATGTCGCCTCGAATCCACGCGCGCTTGTCACCTTTTTGATAACCTGCCCAATCGAGGTGGCGAGCAACAAATGCTTGCTCGCGAATAACCGACTCAATATCTTGAGGGATGGACAAAGGAGTCCCAGTAGTGCCACTTGTTGCACCATGAATAACATTTTTCTTTTTTGCATCCGAAACAAAGTTTTCACTATTCGATTTGATATCATCTTTACTAATGACAGGAAAACTCTCTAATCCATCAGACTCTAACTTTGAATTTTTATAAGCTGGTACTGTTTCTGATTTTTTAATCACCGAATTTAACTCTAATTCAGAATATTTCTTCAACTGATTAAGGTTTTTATCATGTGCTAGTAATTTTTTAGTTAAGCCTTGTTGACTTTTTCCTTCACGAATAACAACTCTAATTAATGCCCGTACACTTAACAATGTATTCTGAACAAAGATTGGAGAGTTAATATAGATTCCACTTAAAAACATGTCTCGAGTCCTAAATAAAGTTGCTAGGGTCAATATCAGATTTGATCACCTTTGCAGGTATGCCACCAACAATAGTTGATGGTGGTACATCGGAGATAACCACTGCATTAGGTGCAATAATCACGTTGTCACCAATATTTATTGGACCAAGGACGCGAGCACCTGCACCGATATAAACATTATCCCCTATAATTGGGACATCTACATGTTTAGACCGACCACCTATAGTAATGTTTTGCCCAAAGGTGCAGTTTTTTCCGACCCGCGCTCTTTTATGTATAACACACCCAATACCGCCATAAGCAAATTTGCTACCTTTCCCGATAATGGCACTATGAGGAAGAGACGAATTGAAAAGAAAAAATTGGATTGCGTAAATTATCTTAGACACAAAACTCAAATGATGACTATTACACCATTTTCCAATTAACATTAAGTTTATCAACATTTGTTACAATACCCATTCATCAATAATTTATACTTTTTGTTTCGTCCTGACATTCTTTATACCTCAAATAGAGAATACATAAAAACAGCAGTAATACTGGTGTTTTAGTTGTTAATGAATTATTTGTTAGGCTTATAACGAAGAATGTCATCATCGCTAACTTGTCCGAATACCTTCCATTTATAGCGAAGAAAAACATTGGAAGAAAAACGCATACTGTTAAAGGTATCATCCCTAATAGTCCAAATGTAAAAATCCAACCAATAATATAATTTTCAATAACTTTTATCCCAATATACAATTCTATCGATTCAAGAAGTCTATCACTAGCGCCAAAGATCCATTCGGAAATGCTTAGCTGTTCAAATAAATAAAACACATCAATCCGAGCCGAAGCACTGCTATCTATATAGAGTTTTGACATAATTCGATCTGAAATATTTGAATCAATCAAAACAAATATAAATATAAGCAGTGAAAAATAGCCTAAAAGCAACAGCATCGAGATTTTAAACTTATCCCCATTGACACCAGTTGTACAAAATCGCCACAACACAGGAAGACAATAAAGAAAAACTGTGACAGAAAATATGACTAAAGCTGCTCTTCCTCCAAAAGAAAAAAGAGATAAAAGAATAATCAACACATACAGAAAACTTGGCACTACACTTCTGTTGAAAATAAGAATTGCAAGGCTTGCAGTAATAAGTGCATTGTTTAGCGGATGTGTGAGCAGAGCTGTTGAACGAAAAAACGAAAAAGAATTGAACTCAACATTGACTACACGGAAATGCAGTAAGTATTCAATAATTGCTATAATTGAGTTTATGAGTATCAAATAAGCTATTAACTTTTGTAATTTACTTGCTTGATCTTTACTTATTATTGAAAGCAATGGTATTAACAACAGTGGTGAGAGGAATGTATTAATCAAATATGCCATCCCTGATGTTCCATGTCGAACAAACCCATAGACCACAACAAATAGTAAAGATAAAATACTTACGTACCAAATACTATTCAATTTCCCTAATGATAATTCAAACCATCGAGGCCCCAACTTTAATGTAACAATTGCAAAGGAAAACATAATTGTATATGCATAAATATGTATTTTTACAAATGCGGGACCACCATTTGATACATAAGGAATCCCTATATTTTCAAGAAAATACCCACCAAGAGTTACCGACGAGATAATAGAAATTACAACATAGAGATAGATACTAGTGCTTTTCATTGACAGTTAAGCCCTTTATGTAGTCTTTGATAGAAAAGCTATTTAACATAAAATGCACTGACCCATATGATAAAAATCCAACGCTGATAAAGATAATAATAACAAGCCAACTCGGTAGTATATTTGTATACATGCCAGTAACATTTACAGATATAGCCATCATCATGGTTGCCAATAAAGTTTCAGGTAGATGTTGAGGACACGGATACCGATACCCAAGGCGCGTCCCCACGATTAAAGTGAAAATTGAAACTACAAAAAACGCTAACATAAAACTGATTGCAGCACCTATCGCTCCATACTCTGGAATTAGTTCCAAAGAAATTCCGACCTGAATGACAAATGCACTTAAGGTTAAAATTGGCATCCACTTTGTTTTCATTACGAATTGAAATCCATGGTCCAAAAAATGACACTTAATATTAAAAAACCAAGTAGCAATAGATAAAGCGTAAAATATCTTTAGATCCATACCTTGGTAGGGTTCACCTAAGAATAATTTAACTAAATGTGGTGCTAGCAAACATATACCAACTGTCGACGGTATACTGAGTGCGCATATAACACCTCCATAGTATCGATGCTTCTTATACAGTTCTGATTTGTCATTAACTACTTTAGTCAACTCAGGGAAAAGTGGTAATGCTACGACCATAAATACTAGTGACATAATTCCCATTAACAAATTAGAAACCGCAGAATATAACCCAGCCTGTTCAAGATCAGTTAATGATGCAATGAGCAACCGGTCGCTACGTGATGCTAGTATACCTAGTAATCCAGATATCATTAATGGAAGGCCAAAACTAAGCAGTGTAGTTTTCATCGATTTATTATATTTATTAGATATTGTCCCATGATATCCAACAATTACTAATGAAATTGTATAGCTTACAATCAATGCAAATATAGCTGACACAATATTCTCATAATACAAAAGGGTAATATAACTTATTATTACAGACAACATTGATTGAACAAAAACAGCTTTTCGATAATGAGTCACTCGCTCTTCAACCCTTGCACATTCCGTTAAATATAAATATAAACTCTTTGATATTAACAACAGATAAATGGCTGCAAAATTTGTTACGGTGAAAACATTAAACATCATCATGCATATAAAAATAACAAGTGATGATAAAAACAAGCAAACCAACAACCAAAATGACAACTGTGATACAAATTTCAACTTTGATGATGATGTTGAATAGAATCTCACTAAGCAGTTATTAATCCATTGAACCAGTACAGAGCGAGCACCTTCTGTAAATACTAAGAAAATTGCTAACAGACCGTATTCATTTGGAGATAAATACCTCGTCTGAATTGAGATGAGTAAAAACAGGCTAAATGCAGAGAGTATTTGAACCGGCGCATATTTAAAAAGCTTACTTATCACTATTAATATTTCCGTATGCCACTTGATACTTCTCAACGACGCTGTCTATTGAAAAAATGGATTTTATTTCGTCTCTATCAATTGTCTTCACACTGTTTATGTACGCTAATATTCTAGATACTTCATCATCCATTCTATTTACATCAATAAAGCAAACGCCTAATCCTCTGAAAAATGAATTTTTCTCATCCAGGATACCGACAGACGTCGATATCAGCGGCAACCCTGCAGCTAACATCTCCAACGGTGCTAGCCCAAATGTCTCTTCCTTTGATAAGAAAACACCTAAGTCCGCAAGTTCATATTGTTCAATTATCTGGGCTTGAGACATCGCACCCATCCAATGAACTTTTTCGCTAATATTTAAGTTTTCAGTTTTTATCTTTAGTTCTCTCGAGTATTCATTATCATCTGGGCCAATAATAGTTAGCTCTACATTAATTGAACTACTCAGAGTTTTAGTTAACTCAATGATTAGATCAATTTGTTTACGAGGTGTTATCAGGGCACAAGTAACTAACCGAATTACTGAGTCACCATATGAACGACTATTTTTCGCATGGAAGAACGAGCTATCAATTGGGTTGCCGATTTTAACTAACTTATGAAGGTGTTCTCCCTTCACTTCATCAAAAATGATATCGCCTACGCATGTGATCATGTTTGCTTTTGACAGAGTCATTTTTGGCAAGATTGACTCAAAGATTATATTGTTAAAAAAACCTCGTGACTTTCTCGCTATTTTCCCAAAAGAATGAAGTGTTAGTATGGATTTGACATTATTGGACGAAAATAGTGGGAGGCTTATTAAATGGCTATGTACTATATCCGGCTGAGATTCTTTTATTTTTTTGTATAGAAAGTAATTATGATAAACAAACCCAGGCACCGTAATCCCAAATAACGTCTCTTTTTCTGGGATAAATGTAAGCGTTACCCTTTCATGTAAAGCATACTGTTCAAATAATTCAACATCCGTCGTACCCACTTTGATTGCAACTATTTCATACATATAGCCTTCTGGCGGTTTTTCTGCTAACGAACGAATGATTTGCTGACAAACACTATCTACTCCTCCTGCATTTTCGCTTCCCCACTTGACTGTGCTGAGAGGAACAATAAGCAATATCTTTTTCATTACGTTTCCTTTAAGGCAACATTAAGAAATAACGCTGCCTTAATTAAGTTTGCATCACACCGCAATAAGACAGTGCAGATCAGTGAAAGCCATCTGTTTGTTAAGCGACTACGCCTCGAGTATCAATCACCACTTTCTTTGCAAAAGAGGTTTTATCTGCTGCTTTGAACTCTTTATGATCAACAAGAACAACAACAACATTGGCAATTTCCATCGCTCGCTCAAGTGTCACTAATTCAACACCCGCTTCTGCTAATTGGTTCGGCAAATCAGAGATATTCGGTTCAACAACAAGAATCTGCCCAATATCATCCTGAGCTAAGTTCGCTGTAATATCTAATGCAGGGCTTTCACGTAGATCATCAATGTCCGCTTTAAATGCAACACCAAGGCATGCAATTACTGGTTTTTTAAATTGGTCCGCCGCTTGTTTAACTTGCTCAACAACCCATTGTGGTTTGCCATCATTAACATTACGTGCCGCGGCAATCAGTTTTGACTCTTCTGGGCAACTATTGACTATGAACCACGGGTCTACCGCAATACAGTGTCCACCTACACCTGGACCAGGGTTTAAGATGTTAACGCGTGGGTGACGGTTGGATAACTTAATCAATTCCCACACATTAATTTTAAGCTTTTCGCTAATAAGAGATAGCTCATTTGCAAAAGCAATATTCACATCTCGGAATGAGTTCTCTGTCAGTTTCGCCATTTCAGCTGTACGAGAGTTGGTTACAATGCACTCCCCTTTAACAAACGTTTTGTACAGCTCCACCGATTTTTCACTGCAAGACTTGCTCATACCACCAATCACGCGGTCGTTACTCACGAGTTCTTGCAATACATAGCCAGGTAATACGCGCTCCGGACAGTGAGCCACTTTAATATCGGCCCCATCGCCTTTCTGCTGCGGGAAAGTTAAATCCGGCCTTGCCTCTGCCAACCAACCTGACAGTTTTTCTGTTGCCCCTACAGGTGACGTGCTTTCTAGAACCACCAAGTTTCCTTTCTCAAGTACTGGTGCAATCGCTTTTGCCGCGGCTTCAATATAACTAAGATCAGGCTCGTGATTATCCCCTTTAAATGGAGTAGGTACGGCAACCAAAAATGCATCCGCAGATTCTGGTGTAACCGTAGCTTTCAGCTTTCCTGTCATCACCGCACTTCTGACGACAATATCCAAATCCGGCTCAACAATATGAATCTCACCTTTATTAATGGTGTCGACAGCGTGTTGATTGACATCAACTCCGATTACATCAATTCCTCGTGATGCAATCACTGCCGCAGTCGGTAACCCGATATACCCCAAACCAATAACTGAAACTTTACTAAACATTTTTTTCCTCAAATTTTATCTTGCTAAAATATCTGCGATACGCTGACTTGCTTGACCATCACCGTATGGATTGTGCGCTTGGCTCATCGATTCATAAGCCTTTCTATCTAAAAGCAATTGAGTTAGCTCTTCATAAATAATTTGTGTATTTGTACCGACTAGCTTAACGGTACCGGCTTGTACCGCTTCTGGTCTTTCCGTTGTATCTCGCATAACCAAAACAGGTTTACCCAACGATGGCGCTTCTTCTTGAATACCACCAGAATCCGTTAAAATGATGTGTGCTCTATCCATCAAATAGATAAAAGAGAGATACTCTTGCGGATCAATGAGGAAGATATTGTTAACGTCGCGCAATAACCGATTGATTGGCTCTTGCACATTTGGGTTCAGATGGACAGGATAAAGAACTTGGCATTCAGGGTGCTGTTTAGCGGTCTTCAACAATGCTTCACAAATACGTTCGAAACCTCCGCCAAAACTTTCGCGTCGATGACCTGTGACTAAAATGAGGTTTTTTTCTTTATCGAGTATTGAAAATTGTTGGTCCAACGTCTCTTTCAAGTATGAATCGCTGTTGATTTTATTGCGGATCATAAATAGAGCGTCAATAACAGTGTTACCTGTTGTGTGAATGGTGTCAGCGCTATAATTTTCACTTAATAAATTTTGCTTTGACGTCTCTGTTGGTGCGAAGTGATATTGAGTCAGTGCTCCGGTTAGTTTCCTATTTGCTTCTTCAGGCCAAGGCGAATAAATATTTCCAGTTCGCAAACCCGCTTCTACATGGCCAACCGCTATTTGTTGGTAATAACAGGCTAGTGATGTAGCAAAAGTCGTCGCTGTATCCCCATGAACGAGAACTACATCAGGCTTGAACGTCTTTAAGACGCCCTCCATTCCATTTAAAATCTTAGTTGTCACGGTACTTAACGTTTGACCAGGCTCCATAATATTCAGATCAAAATCAGGCATAATTTCAAACAATGCCAAGACCTGATCAAGCATTTCTCTATGTTGTCCTGTCACACATACTTTCGTTTCAAAACGACTGTCTTGCTTCATTTTATGAACCAATGGTGCCATTTTTATCGCTTCAGGCCGTGTACCAAATGCTATTAGAACCTTTTTCACAATATCGACTTCCTGTTATTCCAATTAAAATACCTACTCAAGGTCGAGATTCACTTCACAACATTGAAATCAGTAGTTATCACAAATTTTGAGCACGCTACCGCCACTAGATATCGCCTCTAGAGTGCTATTTACAGCAGTAACAACATAATCATTGTTTATAAACACTTATATTTTCGCGCTCTGCGTGATATTAGGGCTCACGCTAAGCAGTAAATTTATTAAAGATCCCTTCAGAACCAACATCAATTAAGTCAAATGCTTGTTCAAAAAGTGATATCCCACCTTGGTATGGATCGGGAATTTCTGTTTCATTAATGAGACTATGGGATAAAAACAGAGATAATTTATATCTATATTCAAATGGACAAATATCAAAAAGGTCTGCAAGCGTTGATTTATCAACAGCTAAAATCAGATCAAACGTTTCAAAATCATCATTTGTTATTCTCCTAGACTTTGAAACTAAAGGATTGTAACCACGATTATTAGCAACCAATATAGCTTTAGGATCGGGGGCCTTCCCTTGAATAAATTTGAAGACACCAGCACTATCAACTTTCCAGCATAAATCTCTCTGCTGCGCCTTTTGCCTCAAAACAGCTTCCGCCATTGGAGAGCGACATATATTCCCAGCACATACGACAAGAATTGATAGATTTTTTCTTTCCATGACAAATAACAAGGTCCTAAATAATGATAATCGCTTCTTGAATATCCTGTATCTTTTGATGGCAAGGATAATATCTTAAGACGCGACCTGAGTTTGTCTCATAATTGCAACTAACATTAAATATAAAGTTATTTTATGCTGACAATTTCATGCTCTATGACTTAGAAGCAGCTTGTGTTCGAAATTTAACCATCAGCTTTGCAATCTGACTCAGTCATCTTCCCTCACCCGCCTCATCCATTCTTAAATAACATTAAAAGGTTTTATTTACAGTAAGTTATAACAAGTTCATTTTTCAAAAAAGCCTACTATTAAAGTAAAAAGTGAGCCTTGGTTATCATCTCCTTGATAAATTTCTCATCGAAATAAAATTTTTTAATTTATTATTCTGACTCTATTATTGATAAATCAACGCCTATTGTGCGTTGAATATTTGCTTGCTAGACTCATTTCGAAATAAATTCACCCCTTATTAAATAACTTATGGTGTTAAGATGAACAAATTATACTCTTCGCTCTTGATTAGCTTTACCTCTTTATTTACGACAATGTCAGTTAGTGCCGATGAAACCACTCAACAAACATCTGCAAACATTGAACTATCAACCCAAAATATCCAAGAAACTGGTGGCTACTTATCTGCGGATATATTCATAAATAATAAAAGCAATGACTTCGAAAACATTAAATATTGGCTATCAGTAAAAGGCCCAAAAGGTTTATCTTTCCCTGCTAAATCAGTAGTGCAAGGCGATAACTCTAATATTGAGACGGTAGAAACTGGAAGTATTCTCAGTTTCAGTCGAGGAATTTGGATTCGTGATTATATGGAAGATGGCTTATATACTGTATCTATTGAAGGTGTAAATACTGACACCGGAGTAATATTTAAAGAGTCAAGCCAGTTTGTTAAGGGCGTTGATTTATTAAATCCAGCAGTTATTGACGGTCTAAGTTTACAAGTTTCTTTATCTATTGCGTCGAGTATTCCAAGTGATGGCGGTTACCTACCTCTTTATATTGATGTTCAAAATGCCAGAGAAATCCCTGCTAGTGTTGAGTTTTGGATAACCGCAGAAGGCCCTGACGGACTCAACATCCCAATTAACTCTAGACAAGCTCTAACTATTGGCGGGGAAGACTCGTATACTAAAGCTCGTGGATTCAGATTCGATGCAAGTTATCCTAAAGGTGAGTATGTGCTCACTACGCAGATGTATGATGTAGCATCTGGTCAGCACATAGAGTATTCTCTAAGCGTATTCAAAGACTAATCGATACTAGCCTCAACTGGAATACTATTATTTCCCTCAATATCGATATCAATTACGTTTTTATCGATGAATAAAAACGTATATTCATCTCTATATGAATTATTCTTTATAGCGACGTTAGAAAATGACCAGCGCTCATCCTTTGTTATTGTACGGATCGCTGTTTGATATTGAGGGTTACTCACACCATCAAATGTGATGACTTGAAATTCATTGTTTGTTATAGATATATTTTCAATAGGGCTAGTTGCTTGTTCCCAATCAGAATAACTCTGCAATCTAATTCCTTGCTGAGAATAGCTAAACTGATTATGATTAATTCTCAATCCACCCCAACTAACCTTTCTGTCTGATCTAGAGTTTGGGTAGATATTCAACAAGAATCCATCAATGTTTGATAAATTATTATTTTCAAAAAGAACGTCTGAGTAATAACTTAACTCCACGGCGCTTCCGGTAATATTATTGAAGTCATTATTTATAACTTTTGCATTCGACACTTCTGTTCTTGATGATAATTTAAGTGAACATTCAATAAATTGGTTTTCGATAATAGAAATATCATTACTTCCTCCGACAAATGTATTTTTTGTTGCTTGAGTCGTTGTAACTTGAGCACATCCCTGAAACTTATTCTTCATTACTATTATGTCTTCAGAACCAACGGCATATTTTCCTTCGTCAGGACTTGTCGTTATCCTTAATGCCGCATCACCAAAATGATAGAACTCGTTATTTACTATCATACTGTTTTTGGTACTGGCTAAGTACAGCCCCTGTTCTCCCCAAACTTGGTTACTGTTTCCATTATTCAATCCAGTAAATACGACATCAGAGATCATCAGATCTGTCGTGTGCTTAATATACAACAGATACTCACCAACAAAGTCATCACACTTTGCCAGTTCAGCTTTTCCTGCCCCTATAATCGATATATTTCTTTTACTGAACAACGAAATAGTTCGACAAATATCATAAAGCCCATTTGGGATCATTAGCGTATCGTCATCATTTAATTCTGCTAACGCTGACTGAAAAGCTAAACTGTCATCTTTACCATCATCTGCTATGGCACCAAAATAGGTCACATCGTATACATTACCCTGTGCATTCATGATCGGTAGACTAAGAGATGCAAATAGTAAAATTAATCCTTTCATAATTTATAGCCTCAAAAAAAACATACCAACCAACAGAGAATAGTAGCATATCAATCCGTATTTAATTTTTATTATTAATGGTGAGAGCCTCTTAATTTAATTCTTATTTATGAAACATCTCATTAATGAGTCAATGTTATCCTCCTTTTCAGTTGAACTTTATCTACCTGATATAGACAATTCCCCCTAGAGCATCCCCTAACCTGATTTGCTCATAACTACCAGTACTAATTTAATATTTCAGACACACCTATATTATTTTAATAATTATCAAACATGCGAATTAGAAGGAAGCTTTCATGTCGCTCAAGTATTTTGTTCTTACCATAGGCGCTATATCGTCAGCCCTATCCACAGCACACGCAGATACGATTCACTCGAATGAAATATATACAAATTTAAAATGGTCGTGGAATCAGAGTCAATTTGAGCCAAGTTCGGTTCAGGTAATGGCAACCCCTGTTGTCGCTCAACTCAATGACGATAATAGCGACAATATAATTGATAATAATGATGTCGCTGATGTCATCATCATCACCTTTAAGAACAAAGATTACGCGAAAGGCGGTATAATTCGAGCTCTAAGTGGCACGGACGGTGCTGAACTGTGGGCTTACAATAACGGTGCTATTATCGCTGATGCTCGTTATTCTCCTGCAGTTGCTGACCTTGATGGTGATGGCGTTGTGGAAATTGTCACAACCAGTAGCTCTAGCAACTTTATCAATATTCTTGATGTCGACGGCAATATAAAAAAACAAATTCCAAAGGTGGAAAGTGGGTGGAGATCTGTCGGTGATATCTCTTTAGCCGATCTAGATGGTGATGCCTCGATTGAGATTCTCTCAGCCAATGCTGTATACAATTACGATACTGGTTTAGTGTTCAGTCACCCTTGGGCTCCGTCATCGATTAGTGGTGATTTTAATGGCGACTCAAGAGCAGAAGTCTTTACTGGTGGTGCTTTATATCAAAGTAACGGTTCTTTCGATTGGCAATACCAGGCCAATGATACAGTCTGGTTCTCATCTTTAGTCAACCTCGATGACGATAAGCAACCAGAAGTTATCGTGTCTGTACCAGCAACGTATAATTCAGCTGAAAATAGTGTGTTTACTGTCTTGGAACATGATGGAACCACAAAGTGGGAAGTGACCAACCTCGAAAATTCAGGGGGAGGTGTTCAAGCTGTATCAAATTTTTTAGGTCGTGAAACTCCAATAACAACAAGCTTGTCAAAAATTTTCGGTTACGCCAATTACCACAGCTCACCTTCAGCAACCATTACCATTGAAGAGAGTGATAAGCTTTGGATTCGTTCTGGAGCAGCTATCGATGCGATTGGGACTGCGCCTAGTTCAGTAGTAGGAGGTAACGGCGGGTATTTAAATAGCCCAATAGATCTCTCTCAAGTTGAAGCAATAGATATTACTTCAGGTCGATACTGGTGGGGGGGATATCATGTCCTTGCCTTAGATTTCTATTTAAAAGATGGCTCCCAAGTATCGATGGGCTCAAAACGTTACTACTCTCATCATATCAAAACTGAGCGAGTGACCGTGCCACACAACTCCTTTATCAAAAGTATCAATGTCTGGACATCATATTGGTTGGTCGATGGCTTGCAGTTTCAAATCGCATCAGTACCTGACAACCACGATGTCAAAGGCATCGTTTATGCGGGCTATTCAGCCGTGGATATGTATAATTTCAAAGGGGAAAAAGTGTGGTCAGTACCAAATGATGACATAAATAGTGGCAAAATTGGGGTATCCGCTTTCGATTTCGATAATGACGGCATTGATGAGGTGTTAGTTCAAGATCGTCAAACCGTTCGTATTCTTGATGGTCAAACAGGTCGTGTATTAAGCTCTATTGATAACTCTTCAGGTACATTGTGGGAATATCCAATTGTTGTCGATCTTGCAGGTGACGATAATGCAGAGTTAATTGTCGTTGCTAATGATTATGACCGTCCTTATGCAATAAATCATGGTGTCTATGTGTATGAATCTGCGGACGATGACAAGCCATGGAAAAATGCCACACGTATTTGGAACCAACACTCTTACCATTTCTCGAATATCAGTCAAGATGGGTCGATCCCAAGCAGTGCAACATCTAGCTGGTTAACACACAATACTTATCGTTCAAGCACCTTACGTGGCGTTGTAAACAATACGAAGTCTCCTATTTTTGGTCGCCAAACAGGAGAGATCTCTAACCATCATGTATTAAACGATCAAACGTTATTTGTACGTTCTGGTTTCGCGATTGACGCTTTAGGTACAAGCCTTGATCATTTAGCCGGTGGGGATGGTGGAGCATTGCGTTCGCCTGTCAATTTAGCTCAAGTTGAATCTATCCAAGTAACCTCTGGTGATTATTACTGGGGTGGCAATCATATTATTGCCTTAAAGTTCACCTTCAAAAATGGCTCATCAATTCTCATGGGATCTAAACATTACGCTTCAAACAAAGTCGTGGAAACATTCACTATTCCTCAGGGAACGCAGATACAACAGATGAATGTATGGACCAATGGTTGGTTAGTTGACGGATTACAATTTGAACTAAACTAACATCTAACCGTTAGAGACTAAAAAAGCCCGGCATTTGTCGGGTTTTTTATTAATGAAGTGAATACGGAGATCAAATAAACCGTTCTATTCTCTTTCCTCTCTACCTATGAACCTTACTGCTTTTTCTTCTTGCTGTAAGCTCGCTTCTTTCTTTTAAAAGCAGGGCGTTCAACCTTAGGAAGCTGCCTCAATGATTCTGGAATATCACCTGTTTTTACGGTGTGCATTAAATGGTCGATTCGAGTTTCTAACGCTTGCATAAATGGCTGATAGGCTTGATTTCTTTCTGCCATTCCTTGAAGTTGATGTTCCCAATGCGCTGTCATATCGGGATAGGTAGACTCAGAAGGTAAAGCATGAATTAACCCACGACCCGCTTCGCTACTTAAAATGGTTTTTCCTTGGCGCTTGAGTAACTGTCTTTTAAACAAGGTATCAAGAATACCTGCTCGTGTCGCTTCAGTGCCCAATCCATCCGTCTCTTTAAGAATTGTCTTCAACTCTTTATCTTCAACAAATCGAGCTATACCTGTCATTGCTTGTAATAGAGTGGCTTCAGTAAAATGCTTTGGCGGTTCAGTTTTTCGGTCTTTAATCTCACCTTCTCGACATGTTAATACGCTACCTTTTGTTAAAGGTGGAACACTATCCATTCCTGCATTATCATCTTCAATTTTTCCCATCAAGGCTTTCCAGCCAGGCGACACCAATTGACGGCCTTTCGCAATAAACACACCACCAGCAATATCAAACACCAATTTAGCCTCTGCATAAACGGCTGATGGATAAAATTGCATCAGATATTGCCTTGCCACTTGCTGATAAATTTTCATTTCATCGGCAGACAAACTATTCATCGACATTTTCTTAGGCGTTGGAATAATGGCATGGTGCGCATCGACTTTTTTATCATTCCATGCTTTTGATTTAAGGGATAAATTAGCGTTTTGAACCGCTTCTGTTAACTCTTTACTGTTATTGCCTATCGCCTCAGTCACCGACCTAGCTTGCGAGTAATGTTCCGTTGGCAAATAACGACTATCTGAACGTGGGTAAGTGATCAATTTGTGTTTTTCATATAGCGACTGACAGACATCTAGCACTTGTTGAGCACTCATACCAAATCGCTTAGAAGCATCAATTTGCAGTGCAGATAACGAATAAGGTAATGGTGCAGATTGCTTGGTTTGTTTCTGTTCAGACTCAGTTACCGTTGCTGGTTGATTCATTATTCGCTGAGCCACATTTTCCACAAGCTTACGATTCAGCACTCGCCCTTCTTCATCCTGCCACGGTAAACACGCCTCACTCGGCTTCCAACGGGCCCGAATATCAAATTGCTGATTGCCATCTTGATAAGGGATCAAAGCATGTAAGGTGAAGTAATCTCTAGGAATAAAATTTTCTATCTCTTCATCTCGACGAACGACTAGCCCTAATATTGGTGTCTGAACTCGCCCAACAGAGAGCACGCCTTGATAACCAGCTTTCTGCCCTAATAGCGTATATGCGCGGGTCATATTCATGCCATACAACCAATCGGCTCGAGAGCGTGCTAATGCAGACACTGACAATGGAATAAAGTCATTATTACTTCGAAGTTGTGTAAGTGCTCTTTTCACAGCAGGTAAATTTAAGTCGCTGATCAACAACCGTTCCATCGCCGATTTTTTTGTCTTACTCACTTTGCAGTAGTCAATCACCTCATCAACTAATAGCTGCCCTTCTCTGTCTGGGTCACCCGCATGAATGATATGCGTCGCCTCTTTGAGTAACTTACGAATAACCGTAAGTTGTTTACTCGATGTTTTACGCGCTCTTAATTGCCATTGCTGCGGCACAATAGGCAAATCATTTAAGTTCCACTTTTTATATCTCTCTTCATAGCAGTCTGGTTCTACTTGTTCTAACAGGTGTCCAATACACCAAGTCACGATATCCCCATTACCACAACGAATGAAACCTTGATCTTTCTTTTGAGGATTAGGAAGTGCCGCTGCAATTGCACGGCCAAGGCTTGGTTTTTCGGCGATAATAAGACGAGGCATAGTAATGAAATTCTATTTTTGAGACATGTTAGAAACAGTTGAGGCCACATTATCTAATGTGGCCTCAACAAATCAAGAAAAACTGTTTGTTTATACAGTTATTGTTAATAATAGTTATAAATACTCGACATATTTATCTAAATCTCGCTCTTGAACTCGCATTGGTGTGCAACCCGGCGTACCTAAGTAGAGAAAACCAACGATTTGGTCCTCCCCTTCAAGACCGAAAGCTGCGCGAACTTGAGGGTGAAACATCCATTTTCCCGAGCGCCAAAATCCCTGAAAACCTTGTGCTACAGCAGCCATTTGCATTGCTTGAGCCGCACAGCCAGCAGAAAGATGTTGTTCAAATGCAGGCACTTTATCGTGCTCCCTCACTTTCGCGATCACGGTAATGACCATGGGTGCACGAAAAGGCGCTTTCCCTACCTTTTCTATCACCGCATCTTCACTTTCATCAGAAACTGCCGCTTTCACTAAAATATCCGCTAACTTTTGTAGCCCCGCCTCACCTTGTGAAATCACAAATCGCCAAGGGGTTAACGCTCCATGATCTGGCGCTCGCAACCCTGCTCTTATGATATTTTCAAGCACAACACCTTCTGGTGCTGGTGATGACAATTTGGCAATTGAACGTCTATTTAGCAAGAGATCTAACGCATCCATAGTGAATCCTTATTTATCGCTTTGTTTTTCTTTTTATTAGGAAATATCCGATTTCCCTCACTCTAGCATAGAACATAAACGATAATAAGTCTCAATATGGGTACTTTAAACCTCAATACTATTTCAATGTCTTACAGCTTAATCGCCAACTCAACCCCTTGACGTATTGCTCTTACGGCATCCAGTTCTCCGGCATGATCCGCCCCACCAATTACATGAAGTTTTTCCCCTAAATCATGCCATTTGTCTTCAAACGGACGCACCGATTCCTGACCTGCACAAATGACAATTTTATCAGCCTCAAGTAACTGCGGCTTACCTTTAATCGAAATGTGTAACCCTTCGGCATCAATTTTGTTGTAACTAACCCCGCCCATTAAGTTCACACCACGTTTTTCTAATGTGCGCTTATGGATCCATCCTGTCGTTTTACCCGGCCCTTTTCCTACTCGTCCTACTTTACGCTGTAGAACCCATACTGTTTTATCACTGAATGAATCTGGGTATGGATATAAGCCCCCCGGATGAGACATCTCTTTATCAATGCCCCAATCATGCAACCAATCATCTAAATTATGTCCGGCAGGCTCAGTTAACATGGTTGCGACATCAATACCGATGCCTCCAGCACCAACAATCGCAATTTTTTCACCCGTGGGTGTTTTTTCTTTAATCAATGTTTGATAATCAACAACTTTATCGGGATCATCAATGCCTTCAATTTTCACTTTACGCGGTTCAACACCAGATGCCATCACCACTTCATCATAGTCACTAAGCATCTCAAACGTTGCTTCAGTATCCAGCTTCAAGTTCACACCTGTCTCATCAATACGGTTAGCAAAGTATCGAATCGTCTCTCTGAACTCTTCTTTTCCTGGGATCTGCATTGCCAAGCGGAATTGACCACCAATTCGATCATTTCGCTCAATGAGATCCACTTGGTGTCCTCGTTCCGATAATGTAGTCGCACAAGAGAGCCCCGCAGGCCCCGCCCCAATGACCGCGACACGTTTTTTTACTTCAGCAGGCTGAACGACAATTTCGGTTTCATGACATGCTCTCGGGTTGACTAGGCAACTGGCTCGTTTCGCTTTAAATACATTATCGAGACACGCTTGATTACAACCGATACAGGTATTAATAAATTGCGCATTATTTTGCTCAGCTTTTAATACAAATTCAGGGTCGGCAAGGAATGGACGCGCCATTGACACCATATCGGCTTGCCCAGTGCTTAATATTTTTTCGGCTTCGTCCGGCGTATTGATTCGATTACATGTGATCACTGGTACTTTTAGATAAGGTTTTACTTTTTCAGTGACCCAAGAGAATGCTGAGCGCGGTACTTGCGTGGCAATCGTTGGAATTCGTGCTTCATGCCAACCAATGCCCGTATTAATAATGGTGACACCTGCTTCTTCGAGTGCTTGCGCAAGCTCAACAACATCTTCGAATGTACTGCCCTGCTCAACCAAGTCGAGCATGGATAAACGGAAAATAATGATGAAGTCTTTTCCGACGGCGGCACGAATTGCTTTCACTATCTCTAATGGGAATCGAATGCGTTTTTTGTAGCTACCGCCCCAATCGTCATATCGCATATTGGTACGTTTACAGATAAATTGGTTAATCAAATACCCTTCTGAGCCCATCACTTCCACACCGTCATACCCTGCAAGCTGTGCAAGTTCGGCGCTGTTTGCGAAGGCATCAATGGTTTTTCTGATTTGACGAGGGCTCATTTCGCTTGGAGAGAATTTAGCGATAGGCGCTTTCATGCCAGACGCACTTTGAGCAAAAGGGTGCATCGCGTAACGACCAGCATGTAAAATTTGCAGTGCTATTTTCCCACCATGTTTATGCACAGCTTCAGTGACCACTTGATGAGCTCGCGCATGTTTTGGCTTACTAAACTCCGCACTTAATGGATGTAAACGTCCACGTAAGTTCGGAGAGAAGCCCCCAGTCACTATTAGGCCAACACCGCCTTTCGCTCGCTCTTCGTAAAACGCGGCAAGCTTTTGTAAACCTTCTTTGTGCTCTTCTAAACCTGTATGCATCGATCCCATCAAAACGCGATTTCGCAACTGAGTGAATCCTAGATCTAATGGCTCTAATAAATGTGGGTACATGGCTGACATCACTTTTCATTCTAGTTTTTGTGGTCTGACCACAATATTACTCACCAGACAAAAAATCAAACATCCGTTTACAATTTTGTAACACCGATCATCTTGTTCTACTTTCAAATAGCAACAAAACATTGAAAGAGAAGCTAAAATAAAAAGTAATGGTTGATAATCACATAGATAAGAATCAACGCTGGCGTGTCAATCTTGAGGTGGTTTGCTTCAAACAATTAACGTAGGATAAGTAACTAATATTATTGAGTTTACTCTCCAACTAATCATCAGCACTCATCCATATGAGTTGTGGGGACCCGATGAAAACAGTATTTAACTTTATACGCATGATTTTTAAAGGTATTTGGAAAGCCATTACTTTTATTCGTCTTGCTCTGGCTAACCTGCTCTTTTTGCTCAGTATTGCCATTGTTTATTTTGTCTATTTCCATGGTAATGCCGAACAACCGCAAGTACAGAAAGAGTCAGCACTGGTTCTTAATCTTTCTGGGCCGATTGTGGAGCAAAGTCGCCAAATCAATCCAATGGATTCAGTCACAGGCTCACTGCTCGGACAAGATCTTCCAAAAGAGAATGTGCTTTTCGATATTGTGGAAACCATCCGAGCCGCAAAAGACGATGAAAAAATCACAGGTATTGTGCTCGCCTTGCGTGAATTACCAGAAACCAATTTAACGAAGTTGCGTTACATCGCTAAAGCACTCAATGAGTTTAAATCTTCAGGTAAACCTATTTACGCCATTGGCGATTTTTATAATCAGAGCCAATATTATTTAGCCAGTTATGCCGATAAGGTTTATCTGTCTCCTGATGGTGGCGTAATGATCAAAGGGTATAGTGCTTACTCCTTATATTACAAAACCTTACTAGAAAAGTTAGACGTCAGTACCCATGTATTCCGTGTCGGTACATATAAATCAGCCATTGAACCTTTCATTCGCGATGATATGTCAAAGGCAGCGAAACAATCTGCATCACGTTGGTTGACTCAACTATGGGGCGCGTATGTTGATGACGTATCCAATAATCGCCAAATAGATGTCAAAACACTGAACCCTTCAATGAAAGAGTTCCTTGCTCTGATGAAATCCGTCGATGGTGATCTTGCAGCTCTCTCTTTGAAACTAGGTTTAGTGGATGAACTTGCGACTCGACAACAAGTTAGAGCAGCAATGGCTGATGTATTTGGCAGTGATGGTAACGACAGCTACAACGCTATGGGGTATTACGAATATCGCACCACACTTGCACCACAGCTCAATACTGCGAGTGACGATATTGCAGTGATCATTGCAAGTGGCGCTATTCTTGATGGCCAGCAACCACGCGGTACTGTCGGTGGAGACACAACAGCCGCTCTACTTCGTCAGGCTCGAAATGATGACAAAGTTAAAGCGGTGGTTTTACGTGTTGATAGCCCGGGTGGAAGTGCGTTCGCATCAGAAGTTATTCGCAACGAAGTTCAAGCGATTCAAGCGTCTGGAAAACCCGTAGTTGTATCTATGTCTAGTCTTGCTGCTTCTGGTGGCTACTGGATTTCCGCGGGAGCCGATCAAATTATGGCTCAGCCGACAACATTGACTGGATCGATTGGTATTTTCAGTGTGATCACGACGTTCGAAAAAGGCCTTAATAAGCTAGGGGTATACACTGATGGCGTAGGAACATCACCATTCTCCGACGTTGGGATCACGAAAGGTTTATCCAAAGGCGCAGCCGATGCCTTCCAGCTAGGAATTGAACATGGTTACAATCGCTTCCTTGGGTTAGTTGGTGAGAGCCGTAACATGTCCCGTGAACAAGTGGACTCTGTCGCTCAAGGTCGAGTTTGGACAGGCCAAGATGCATTGAAACATGGCCTGGTCGATAAAATGGGTGATTTCGATGATGCTGTTGCGCTTGCTGCTGAGCTCGCACAATTAAGTGAATACAATATTTACTGGGTGGAAGAGCCACTTTCACCAGCAGAGCAATTTATACAGGAGTTTATCAATCAAGTTCAGATATCCGTTGGGCTAGATGTTAATTCTTTGCTTCCTGCGAGCATTCGCCCTATCTCAGAACAATTAACTCAAGACGCTCAATTACTCAACAGTTTTAACGACCCTAAAGGGCAATATGCTTTTTGTTTAAACTGCCAAGTTCAATAATAGTTAACTGAGTATCAACTATTGAATAAAAGGGGGGCCTCTATGTGAGGCTCCCCTTTTTATTGCGTGACGATTGGATATATAATCGCAGCCCTGTTCCCTACATAACATTAAGTGATTTCAAGCTATGGCTAGAAAACATATCTATATCGCCTACACAGGCGGAACCATCGGCATGCAAAAATCAGATCATGGCTTTGTTCCTGTTGCTGGTTTCATGGAAAAACAATTACAAAGCATGCCTGAGTTTCATCGACCAGAAATGCCAGATTACACAATCCACGAATACGAACCTCTGATCGATTCTTCAGATATGACACCAATGGATTGGCAACAAATTGCTGATGACATTAGAGAAAACTACGATAAGTATGATGGGTTCGTTATTCTTCATGGTACTGATACCATGGCATATACCGCTTCGGCCTTATCGTTCATGCTTGAGAACTTAGGCAAACCAGTCATCGTAACGGGTTCACAAATCCCTCTGGCTCAGTTACGTTCTGACGGTCAAGCTAACTTGCTTAATGCGCTTCATATTGCAGCCAACTACCCTATCAATGAAGTGTCGCTCTTTTTCAATAATCAATTGATGAGAGGTAATCGTAGTACTAAATCTCACGCAGATGGTTTCAGCGCATTTACTTCACCAAACATGCCAGCACTACTAGATGCAGGGATTAACATCCAGATAAACAGCAGCATTACGGTCAACCAGCAACCTGAAGGCGCTTTTAAGGTTCACGATATTACACCTCAACCTATTGGTGTAATTACAATGTACCCAGGCATTTCACACGAAGTCATTCGCAATACATTGCTACAGCCTGTAAAAGCGATGATCTTACTTACTTTTGGAGTAGGTAATGCACCACAAAACCCTGAGTTGCTAAGCCACTTAAAAGATGCGTCTGAGCGTGGCGTGATAGTGGTCAACCTAACGCAATGTCTGGCTGGAAAAGTCAATATGGGGGGTTATGCAACAGGCTGTGCTCTTGCGGAATCAGGTGTGATTAGCGGCTTCGACATGACCCCAGAAGCGGCGTTAGCTAAGCTACACTTTTTACTTAGCCAAAACTTAAGCTATGACGAAATTAAAACCAAAATGCAGCAAGTTCTGCGTGGTGAAATGAGCCTATAAAATAGTATCCACACTACCGTCATGGTATACAAAAAAGGGTTGGTGAACGTATTCATCAACCCTTTTTTATTAAGCTTTATATTGTATTAGAGATGACGCATTAACCACGACTCACGTTCATTCTCACGATATCGCTTTGATCAGCTTGAAACTGTTTTTTTAATTCAGCTTTCGACTTAAAGCTAATATCGCCACCTGCCGCAACTGTCATATGTTGCGCATCTACATTATGCTTAGATTGATACAACATCACAGCTTGCATACATGAATCTCGCTGCTCTTTAGAAAGTGATGTACCCTCAGGCCACTTGCCTGTTTCTACAGCAAAATTTAAACGTTCGTAAACTTCAGGAGTCATCGCGTCGAGTAATTGTTCTGGGTTCATAATGCACCTTATATTGACCACTTGCAGACAGAACATAACCCGTTGATAAACTGAGTCAAGGATTGTTAAAAAAATAAGTCTATTCGATCACAAGAGAGTAACAATGAAAACTCTAAAATGGCTAGTCGCTCTTTCTGTACCACTCATCGTTAGTGGCTGCTTTGAAAATAATAACACCACAGAAAAACTGTGTAATAACAACCCAGATCTACGTTGTGACCAACTCAATATGAATGATGGTCAATGCCGTTTACCGAGAACGGATCTTATCTGGCACCGATTTGAAGTGAAGAAAAACCCAACGGATGACAATAAAATCAAAGAGTATGAATTTGTCGCTGCTTACAGTAAGTGTCTAGAACTCGCATCTCAAATCGCCCCTATCGATCAAACTCTTTTGAAACAAAAACGTTTTAACGCTCTGATACACAGCATCGCGGAAAAAGAACGTATTGCCGGAGAGTTAACAAACTCTACCGCGCCCAACACGCTCTATTTTTTATGGAGCCAAATTGGCAGTGACAATGCCCGTAGAAAATTTTTGCGCTTAGAAGGGACAAAACAACTCGAAACCGCTGAGCTACAGTACGCACTTGCGACCTTCTACACGACTCGTGATAAACCGAAAACCATTTCTTTGCTGCACAATGCCCTCGTCTTAACCAAGCCAGGTAAGTTAAATAGCGAAATCGTAAAATCGCTTGCGAGCATTAACCAGTCTCTTGGGTATTCTGAGCACTCTTACATTTGGGCCATTGTCGGTAAAGAATTTGAAGTTCCCATTGCTTCTGAACGCGACTTACAGCGAATGTATGGTTTTGATCAAGAAAAAGTCGACCGACTCAACACCATCGCTGAAAATATCGCAGACGAGATAAAAGACGGTAACTATTCTCGAAACATGCTGCCTAAAATAGACAAGCTGCAATAAATACTATGCGATCAGTTGAACCTATCGTTTAATAAAGCATTGAAAGAATGAGACAATAAGCGGTGAATTATTCACCGCTTTTTTCTTTTTTGTTGAAAACTAACGACACCGAGTTGACACAAAATCTTTCATTTG
This sequence comes from Vibrio clamense, assembly GCF_050337905.1. Lineage (NCBI taxonomy): Bacteria > Pseudomonadati > Pseudomonadota > Gammaproteobacteria > Vibrionales > Vibrionaceae > Vibrio > Vibrio clamense. The sequence continues at coordinate 91,085 of NZ_JAKJTJ010000020.1, forward strand.
TTGTTGGAGGCCCATCAGGAAAAACGTGACCTAGGTGGCTATCACATGCAGCACAGCGGATCTCGACTCGCTTCATTCCGTGACTTGTATCCTCTAAATATCGGATCGCTTCATCATTGATCGGTGCATCGAAACTTGGCCAACCACAACCAGAATCGTACTTATTATCTGAGATAAACAGTGGCGACTGACAGCAGGTACAGCAATAGATACCCGTCTCTCTATTGTGCAATAATTTTCCAGAAAAAGGCGCTTCTGTTCCTTGTTCCCGACAAACCTTATATTCGGTATCAGACAAGGCCTCACGCCAGTGTTCATCAGGCTTTCGCATCTTATTAACATCATTATTCATGTTAACATCTCTCCATATCTGCAATTAGTTCATTCATTATTTTGCATAAAAACTTGCACCAACGGCCTTTTGTAGCACATACTTTCTTTCCGTGACACATTGGACACAAAACATTTAAATTGCTTTATCATTTTAGGGCATTTTACCCCAACTGGAAGAGCCCCGAACAGGCGTTTACGTTCAAAAAGTAATCATTTGCATAAGAATGTTAAGAAAAGCGGTGCTTTTTTTTGACTTTAAACAAGTTAAGACGGATTATCTATTGCAGATGGTAACTGGGTTCTGTAATTTTACTACCAGTTATCTTAAATCAGAAATTAAGTTGTGGAGCAACATAATGACTATCAAAGTTGGTATTAATGGTTTTGGTCGTATCGGCCGTTTCGTATTCCGTGCAGCACAAGAACGTAATGACATCGAAGTTGTAGGTATTAACGACCTTATCGATCTTGACTACATGGCTTACATGCTAAAATACGATTCAACTCACGGCCGTTTCAACGGTACTGTTGAAGTTGAAGGCGGTAACCTAATCGTTAACGGTAAAACTGTTCGTGTAACAGCTGAGCGTAACCCAGAAGAACTTAAGTGGGATGCAATCAACGTAGACGTTGTTGCTGAAGCTACTGGTCTTTTCCTAACAGACGAGACTGCACGTAAGCACATCACTGCTGGTGCTAAGAAAGTTGTTCTTACTGGTCCTTCAAAAGACGCAACTCCTATGATCGTTATGGGCGTTAACCAAGACACTTACGCTGGTCAAGACATCGTTTCTAACGCTTCTTGTACTACTAACTGTCTAGCTCCTGTAGCTAAAGTTCTTAACGACAAGTTCGGTATCGAATCTGGTCTTATGACTACAGTTCACGCTACTACAGCAACTCAAAAAACTGTAGATGGCCCTTCTGCTAAAGACTGGCGCGGTGGCCGTGGTGCTTCTCAAAACATCATCCCATCTTCAACTGGTGCTGCTAAAGCTGTAGGCGTTGTTCTTCCAGAACTAAACGGCCTTCTAACTGGTATGGCTTTCCGTGTACCAACTGCTAACGTTTCTGTAGTTGACCTAACAGTTAACCTAAAAACTGCTGCATCTTACGAAGCAATCTGTGCTGCTATGAAAGAAGCATCTGAAGGCGAACTTAAAGGCGTTCTTGGTTACACTGAAGACGCAGTTGTATCACAAGATTTCATCGGTGAAGTTCAAACTTCAGTATTCGATGCTAAAGCTGGTGTTGCACTAACTGACAAATTCGTTAAAGTTGTATCTTGGTACGACAACGAAATCGGTTACTCAAACAAAGTTCTAGACCTAATCGCTCACATCTCTAAGTAAGCATTAGTTTAGACTTTCTTTGAAAGCTAACTTGAAAGGTTTTCGAATCTTTTAAGTATAAAGGGCGACTTAATTGTCGCCTTTTTTGTACCTGCTATTTAGCATTAACCTCAGAAATCAGAACTAACTGCTAACTGCTAACTGCTAACTGCACATTTTAAAGCTTAGGATCGTCTTGCAATATCTCGGTTCAATACTGCAAACACACATTTACTAAAATGCATTCGATTGCCATGTGCACGTCGGCAATCGAATGCAATCTTACTCAAGGAGTATCTAATGACTTTACGCCACTTTCCAACAGTGTCAGTTCTATCTGACAACGTCACCATCATTGAAAAAAACGGTATTAAAATTGTTCGAGTGATCCACGAAAAAGCAGAAGCAGGTATTTCTTTGCACGGTGGGCACGTCTTATGGTTCAAACCTCAAGGACAAGATGATGTCATTTGGCTAAGTGACAATGCAGAATTCGATACTGCAAAAGCATTTCGTGGAGGCATTCCTATCTGCTGGCCTTGGTTTGGTCGCATCGCCGCACCTGCTCATGGTTTTGCACGTACGAGCCAATGGACACTGATCGATCACCGAGAAAACCATCATGGCGTCATCGTTAGCCTAGGGCTCGAACAAAATGAGCGCACTCTTGCCATATGGCCGCATCAATTCCAAGCCCGCGTAAACATCGAAATAACAGAAACACTGAAAGTCACTCTGGATGTCAGCAACACCGATACCAAGCCATGGGTTTTCTCAGGAGCCCTCCATACCTACCTCAATGTTGGTGATATTCACCAAACTCAAACTACCGGTATGGGTTCTGAATATATTGATAGCCTACTTGATGCGAAAGTATGCCAAGGTGGAGATGTGCTAACACTCACCGATACCATTGATCGCGTTTACACCTCTCCAACGGATCAGATTGAAGTTCAAGATGACCAACTACAACGCACTCTTGTGGTTAAAAACCAAGGCGATAATTCAGCCGTATTATGGAACCCGTGGGCTCAAGGCGCTCAAGGTATGGCTGATATGACTGATGACGGCTACTTGACCATGTTATGTGTAGAATCGGCTTTACATGCCCCAAGCATCGAAATGGGTAAGACATTGCAACCAGGTGAAAGCCACCAACTCGTTACTGAAATTTTAGTTAAATAATCCAATTGAATAAAATGAATTCAGCGAGAGAGCGTCGCCGTATTTATTGGTGACATGAGGCGCGGTTTTGGTAAACTTGCGCCTTATTTTTTAGTAGCAATATAACTCCCAAGGATCGTTATGGCTTATCAATGCCCACTATGCCAACAGGCTCTTTCGCAAGTAGACAAAACCTTTAAATGCGTCAAGAACCATCAATTTGATTTGGCAAAAGAGGGGTATGTAAACCTGATGCCGGCACATCATAAGCACAGTAAAAATCCAGGTGATAATAAGGAGATGATGCAAGCTCGTCGACGTTTTCTGGAAGGAAATCACTACGATCCTATGCGTCAAGAAGTCGCTCGCCTATGCCAATCATATTTAGCAGATACCAACTATCAACTTCTTGATATAGGTTGTGGCGAAGGTTACTACACCGATCAGATCGAACGAAGCATCACGGCTCAATCCCCAAATGCTCGCGTATTTGGACTCGACATCTCTAAAGTTGCCATTCGTTATGCAGCTAAACGCTACACTAATTGTCACTTCTCAGTAGCCTCAAGCCATCGCTTACCTTTCGCAGATCATTCTCTGGATGCCATTTTACGTATCTATGCCCCATGTAAAGCAGATGAGCTTGTACGCTGCGTGTCTGATCATGGTGTTGTTATCACCGTAACACCTGCTGGCCGTCATTTATATCAGCTTAGAGAGCGTATTTATGATGGAGTAAAGCTACACAGTGAAGAAGCAGAAGAGATTGAAGGCTTTGCGCTGGAGCATCAGCAAAAATTGAACTACATGATGGATTTGCCAGGCCAAGAGGCGTTCGACTTATTACAAATGACCCCTTTTGCTTGGAAAGCCAGCGATGAACTTCGACAAGAACTTAAATCAGCATCACTATTTCAATGCGAAGCTGATTTTATGCTTAGAGTCTACCGCAAACAGTAAGGCTTTTATCAAAAAGTCAAAAAGGCTTTTGCCATTATTTGTCGAGAATGATACTCATTATTATTGATAAATATAATCGCCTCCATTATTATCACCATCTTATTTTTTGGAGGCGGCGCATATGCGTATTATTTTTGTTTTTCTCACCACTCTACTCACAGGTTGCTCAGCAGCGTCTATTTTTAGCCCACAATCTGAAAACGTGCTCCACTCGGCTTCCGTCTCTGCGGTTCAAAATCAGCAAGTCCACACATTCTACGACTATCAACTTACCACTCCGACTGGCCAAATACTGTCAATAAGTGCGCTTCCTGAGCACATTACTGACGCCGATGTCATTTTAATTGGCGAGTGGCATACGCACTCAGCGATACACCGTTTTCAAACCGATTTGCTCAAACAGCTAAATACTCAAAAGGCCAATATCACTCTGTCGATGGAGCAATTCTCACGAGATTCACAACCTGTACTTAATCAGTATCTTGCAGGAGAGATTGGCGAACAACCATTCACGAAGCAAGCGAATGCATGGCCCAATTATGAAAGTGATTACCGTCCTCTCATCGAATATGCTAAGTCGAATCAGGTCGATGTGATCGCAGCAAACGCGCCAAAAGCCATCGTTCAGTGTATAGGGAGAGTTGGGCTAGAGTATTTAGAAACGCTTCCCGTTCAACAACGTCGCGACATTGCCGAAACGGTCGATAATTCTGCGTCTGAATATAAAGAAAAATTCATGGCATCACTGCACCACGGAACACCAGAGCAGACAGAAAAGCAGTACTCCGCACAGATTAGCTGGGATGAAACGATGGCAGAAAGTATCACCCATTACTTAGCTCAAAACCCTGACAAACAAGTGATGCACATTGCAGGAAAGTTTCATACTGAGGGTGGATTGGGCACCGCAACTTCAATCCTCAATCGTAACTCAGCATTGAACATTGTGGTGATCACGCCAGTTACTCAGCTTCAACCCAACAGTTCAGATTATCAACTGCTTGTTCTTGATCCCCCAACCCGTTTTGTTAAACCTGAAAATAGAATGAAAGCTTATAAAGCTCTCAGCCAACGCAACAAAGATCTGAAGTGTGACTAGCCCTTAATGATATTTCTCTTGGTGCCTATTCACTTAATAAGTAACAGGGCCAAGAGATACATCTATTTCCTTTCTAAAACTCAAATCCCCTCCTCTTACTAATGCCCATACGTTCAAGATGGCTCATTTTTTGCTTATTACCTTTCGAGCGTTTTTTATCCAAATTGAATCTAATTTACACAAGTTTTTCACGAACCTGTCGATATATTATCTGAAGGTTAGGAAGGGAGATCACCATGACACCTGTAGGTATGAGTTCAGCAACAGTTAACACTCAGCAACAGATCAAGCCTCAAATAGACAGCGATAAAGCCAGTGCCGTTGCTACCTCGTTGAAAGTAGAGAAAAATACTGTCACGCTATCCAATGAAGGTAAGGCTCTCCTTGCTGCCTTACAAGAAATTGATAAAGAGAGCACTAAACCAGCAGAAGATAAAACGGTTGGAGAAAAAGTGGAGGCATTCACACATGGCGCACTTGGTATGGATAGTCCTGAAAAAATAGAAGAGGAGAAAGACAGCTCATATTCGGCAGGGCAATATCTTTCCGCAGCGGTAACCGTTGGCGGCATAATTTTAGCTTTAGCGTAACTCAGCTAAGTCGGGTTAACTGATTCGAACGATCTATTACACAACCTTATACGCTAATTTCGTTAATGGGTATCTCACCCAGAATTTGCCGTGAACGTAAACTCTTCCTTTTCTTAGCTTCCTCCCTCAAAAACAACAATCTCACACGGCAGCCATCACCTTACTTGTAAATAGCACAAACCGATAACCCACTCCTTGAATTTTCTTTTCTGTCATAATAGTTTTCTATTAGTTTATTAAAACTGTCACATATCAATGATTAACTAAGCCCGCTTTTATCAATAAGGAATAGAAAATGAAGCCGTTAATCAAACCACTTATCTTAGCCGCAGCAACCTATACGCTCTCCTTCTCTGCTCTATCTGCTGAGATAAAAAATGTCATCCTAATGATTGGTGATGGCATGGGACCGCAACAAGTTGGTTTACTTGAAACATACGCTAATCGAGCGCCGCACTCCGTATATAAAGGAGAAACAACGGCTATCTATAAGCTCGCTCAACAAGGCGTAATTGGATCATCATTAACTCATCCAGAAGATGCGATTGTGGTTGATTCCGCGTGTTCAGCTACAATGCTAGCAACGGGTATCTATACGGGTTCAGAGGTTATCGGTATCAACTCAAATGGCGATCATGTTGAAACCGTATTAGAACAGGCAAAACGCATGGGGAAAGCGACTGGGTTGGTGTCAGATACACGTCTAACTCATGCCACTCCAGCCTCTTTTGCGGCTCATCAACCTCATCGTTCTTTAGAGAATGATATTGCATCAGATATGCTACATACTGGTGTTGATGTCATGTTATCTGGCGGATTACGTCACTGGATCCCGAAGTCGACGAATGACAAAAAACAAACTTATAAAGATCTACAAGCTCTGACAGGCGGTGATGTATACCTTAAATCAAAACGCAAAGATGAGCGAAATCTACTCGCTGAAGCCCAAACTGATGGCTACAGCTTAGCGTTTAACAAAACCATGTTAGACAGTGCTCAAGGCGATAAATTATTAGGTCTTTTCGCCTATTCAGGAATGAATGACGGCATCGCTTATACCAACTCGAAACGCGATCCGAACCGCACTCAACCTTCGCTTAAAGAGATGACAGAAAAAGCACTCAATGTCTTATCAAAAGATGAGGATGGGTTTTTCTTGATGGTTGAAGGAGGACAGATCGACTGGGCAGGTCATAGCAATGATGCAGGAACAATGCTACACGAAATGATTAAATTTGATGAGGCGGTAAACTCGGTCTACCAGTGGGCTCAAGGTCGTGAAGATACAATAATTATCGTCACTGCCGACCATGAGACAGGTTCATTCGGCTTTAGTTACTCTTCAGATAAGTTACCAAAACCAGAAAAACGCACTGGCGAAGCTTTTGAGAAGCGCAGTTATGCCCCTAACTTCAATTTCGGAAAGTTTGAAATTTTAGATGGCCTGTACAATCAAAAACAGAGTTATTACGGCATGATCAGCGCATTTGAAAAACTCGATGAAGCCCAACAAACACCAGCAAAACTGGCAGAGATAGTGAACCAAAATAGTGAATTCCCAATTACAGAAGCTCAAGCGGCAAAAGTAATGAAGAGTAAGCCCAACCCATATAGACTTGCTGGCCATAAATATTTAGATGCCGAGAATGTACCAGCGATAAACGACTTTGATGCATTTTTCCCTTACAACGACCGTGGTAATTTACTCGCAAGAGAACAAGCAACTGGCCAAAACACCGTTTGGGGTACTGGTACTCATACGCACACGCCAGTGAACGTTTTTGCGTGGGGACCAGCAGAAAACATTATCCCAGTGTCAAAAATTATGCACCACTCTGAACTGGGGCAATATATTAAAGACCAAGTAAAATAATCAGGTCAAAGCGCTCTGAACGGAGCGCTTTTTACTTTAGAGTAGCCATACCGATAAAGTAGTCATACAGATCATATGGAAGAAAGTGTCTGTTACACACCTATTCAGGATTCTTGCTGACCTTTCACCATATGCAGATGAACATCTTGCTGTGGGAATGGAATCGAGATCCCCTCACGATCAAACCTCAGTTTAACCTCTTTCGTTACGTCCCAATACACATCCCAATAATCCTCAGTTTTCACCCAAGGGCGGACTATGAAATCCACAGAAGAAGTGTTCAACGTATGTACTTTAATTGCGGGCTCAGGCGTTCGTAACACAGCAGGATGGGTGGTAACAATGTCAGTCAAAACAGACTCCGCTTTTAGCAAGTCATCGCCATAGCCAATACCAAAAATCATATCGACTCGGCGAACTCTTTCATGCGTCACATTCTTAATCACATCACCCCATATCTTACTATTGGGCACAATAATAATTTGGTTATCAAAGGTTTTGATTGTGGTGTTAACCAAGCTCATATGGCTCACCTTACCATCGACTCCACCAGCAAAAACAAAATCGCCAACATCAAATGGTTTATAAATCAGCAGCATCATACCTGCTGCAAAGTTCGATAACGTATCTTGCAATGCAAAACCGATGATGACACCCGCGATACCGAAACCGGTCAGAACTGGTGTTAAATTAAGCCCTAATTGAGATAGCCCGACTAAAATACCGAGAACCCACACCACATTGCCCGATATGGTGATAAAAAAGTTCTGCATCAATTGCGATAATTTCAGGTTTTTTGATACAACCGCTTTGCTAGTGATCTTACGTACTAACTTTGCCGCAACACTGCTTGCAAACAGAATGAATACAAACACAAATAACTGGAAGACGTGCTGAGGCGCATTGTTCGCCACCCAACTCCAAAGGTCCGAAGACCAATTTGTCACCAAAGACCAGAGCACTTTACTGTCGAGTAAATCCTGAGTGATACTTCCCGTCACTTCAAACATCAAACGCTTATATTCTGAGGTATCAATATCAAGTTTATCGGCAATAGAGAGCATGGAGCGTAAACTATCAACCGCAATATCAAGTCGTTGATTGATGACTAACTGGCTCAATTGAAGCGAAGCTTTTTCTGATTCAGGGCTCACCGCTAACTGTTTACCGACACTTTTGACCTGCTGGTTAAAATATTCAACAGATGCATAAGTCAACCTTAGCCGCTTTACTACCAACTCCCGATACATTTTCTCCGGTTTGCTTTCGTCCACCCCGAGGGTTTTAAGCCATTCGATATTTTGCCAATTAGCCTCCACAACCGTATCAAGATAGGTTTGCAACTCTTGAGACTCGTTTAGCATTGCAAGCCGTTGTTCATCCGTGGCGGCATTTATTTTTTCATTAAGCGCTCGGATTTTCTCTTCTAAATAAATCGCAGCGCCTTGGGAGTATTTTTGCTGCATTTTAACTTGAGAAATCAGTTTATCTTTAGGGATGGTTCCTCGGCTAACCGCTCCAGCCAAAAAAGAGCGTAGATCATCATTTTTTTGGAACAGTTGAAGTTGAATCGCGTCTTTCTCATTACCTGTTGCGGTAGTTAATGCATTCGATAACTCTTGAATATCCTGATTAACTTGCGCAATATTTTGCTCCACTTTCGATAAAACCGGAGCCTCAACCTCTTCCTCGGCTAAGGCTCTAGGCATAACAAAAGTGGCAAGTAACACCAACAAACTAAAAAAAGAGAAAATTGAATAGCGACGGAAAAACGGTTCCATGACAACCTCACCTATGACAAGTCTTTGTTTCATATAGATAGTCTAAGTGTACACCACGAGTTCTAAATAAGTGGTGAATATTCGTTAGAGTTTAGTGAATAGTATTTGGGTGGACGAGAACTGGCATGAATCGAAAAAATAAAGCCACTGGAATTATCCGCTGGCTTTATTTTAGAAATTTGGCTATCTATTGGGCTACGATATATCTTAGTGCATGTCTTTAGTTACGATTTGGGTGATTCAAAATGTGGTCCTCCCAATCAACCACATCAATTTCGTATACTACTTTATTTCGTACACTTTCACCCTCTGCGTGCATTGCAGATTTTGAACCTGTGATCAGTGGATGCCATGCAGGTAAAGGTTTTCCTTCCGCTAGCACTCGGTAAGAACAGGTTTCAGGCAACCAGTTAAACTCGTCAACTTTATCGCGAGTTAGCTTCAAGCACTCTTCACCAGATTCAAATCGGTTTGGGTAATCTTTACATGAACAGGTTTTGCTATTGAGTAAGCTGCACGCAACGTTGGTGTAGTAAACATCATCGCTATCTTCATCCATTAATTTATGCAAGCAACACTTCCCACAACCGTCACAAAGAGATTCCCACTCTTGTTCAGTCATTTGTCCTAGGGTTTTCTCTTGCCAGAATGGAGTGCTCATCAGTCTACTTCTTTACTTATTACGTGGGAGGCGATTTATACCGCCATGACACACAAAGTGCAAGGATAAAAAGTTTTCCACCTTGCTGTGCGCATGGATAATTTCTGCTACTATCGCGCCCCTTAATCACTTCAACTGGTACTTATTATGGATTGCAGACTCGGATGTGGCGCTTGTTGTATCGCCCCTAGCATATCTTCTTCTATACCAGGGATGGAAAACGGAAAGCCGGCAGGGGTTCGTTGCATTCAACTCAACGATGACAACTTGTGCAAACTCTTTGGTAAGCCGGAACGACCAAAGGTGTGTCACGCTTTTAAAGCTTGTCCGGATGTTTGCGGGAAAACCAATCAACAAGCGCTAGACAACATCACGGAACTCGAACGAATCACCTAAAAAAATGCCGCTCTCGTTGAGCGGCATTTTTAGATTCGTTGTCGACCCAGTAGCGAATGAGACAATGTTGTGCCATCCACCAATTCTAACTCACCACCAACAGGAACACCGTGAGCGATTCGACTTGCGCCAACTTCATGGGCATGGCAAAGCTCAGCAATGTAGTGAGCCGTCGCTTCCCCTTCAACCGTTGGGTTGGTTGCTAAGATAACTTCTGAGATATCTCCACGACGTAAGCGATAATCCAGCGTATCTAAACCAATATCGCTCGGACCAATCCCATCTAATGGAGATAGGTGCCCCATTAAAACAAAAAATCGGCCTGAGAACTGGCCTGTCGCTTCAATGGCTGCGATATCAGCAGGGCTTTCCACCACACATAACTGTCCATTTTCTTGACGCTTTGGATTCGTACAGATATGGCATGTTTCTTCTTCTGTAAAAGTTCGACACTCATTGCAATGCCCTATTTCAGTCATTGCTTGAGAAAGTGCATCCGCGAGTTGCAGACCACCTTTTCTGTCTCGCTGTAACAAATGAAAGGCCATACGTTGTGCCGACTTGGGACCAACCCCAGGTAGACAGCGTAAGGCCTCCATCAAATGCTCCAGCATATGGCTAGTACGCATTATTTATATCGTTACTCTTAGAATGGCATCTTCATGCCTGGTGGTAATTGCATACCGCCAGTTACTGAGCCCATTTTTTCTTTTTGAGTCTCTTCAACGCGACGAGCAGCATCGTTAAATGCAGCAGCAATAAGATCTTCAAGCATCTCTTTGTCGTCTTCCATCAAGCTTTCGTCGATTTCAACACGGCGAACGCTGTGGCTACCAGTGATAGTAACTTTAACTAGACCAGCACCTGACTCGCCTGTTATTTCCATATTTGCAATTTCTTCTTGAAGCTTTTGCATGCGATCTTGCATTTGCTGGGCTTGCTTCATTAGGTTGCCCATACCGCCTTTACCAAACATGTTAATCTCTCTGGTTTATTGAGTTATGTTCAAATAGATGGGGTTGAGTCATCGACTATTCAACCCGCATTCTGCGTTAAATTGGTCGAACACTATCGCGGTCAAGCTCTGCCGCAAAGCGTTTTTCAATAAATTGTACGACTGAATCACTTTCTAAGCTAACAAATGCTTGTTGAAGCTTCGCTTGATAGAGTTTTTCGCGCAGTTCTAGAGGCGTTTCACCTTCGTCACTGATCGTCACTGTTAGATGGCACTCTTCCGCGTACGCAGTGTTCAGCGCTTGTAGTAATTCACTCTGTGCACGATCGGTATTCAAGTGGGCTTGTGTCGCCCTTAAGTGAAGTTCAATCGATGAATCTGTTTTCTTAAATGACGAATTCAATGCGAGCTGTTCAACCAGTTTAGGAATGTTTAATCCTTGAATGGTTGCAGACCAAGCATCTTTTCCTACAGATTCTTGCAGTAATTTTTCCACCATTTCTGGGGTTTTAATATGCTCTAACGCATTTTTTATCTGAGTCGGTGTAAGCTCTTTTTTCTCTTCAGCCACAACAGGTTTAGATGGACGCCAGCGATATGCTTCATCATCTGGTTTTTTATCTGTTTGCGGCGCATGAGTGTGAGAAAGTGGCGACACCAACTCAGAATTACCGTGCTTTTGCGCTACACGGTCTAATACTGATGTTTTTGCTGATGCCGCTTTAGCCTTTTTTACTGGAGAACCAGACGTTGGCTTGTCGCCGCTTTGATTGCGACGCTGAGAGCGTAACTGATGACGAAGGCTACTCACAGGGGACGCAGGCGTATTGCTCGCGGGCGCTTGAACAGGTCGTTCAGCCGGTCTCGTTACAGGCGACTCTTGTGCTGTACCTGAGTTCGCATAGGATTCATTCGCATGCTTGCCATCAGAATACGAGCTATCAGGGTACGGACTATTTCCATATTCTGGTGGTACGTTCCCATGATGGTAGTCGCTCGGAGGAACATCATCATACTGCGGAACCATCTGATCATAATGCGGATCAGAGACAGGGGCTTGCGAAGCTTGATTGTACTGAGCTTGCGATTGCGGCGTTGGCACAGCCTGTCGTGGACTAGATGGTGCAGGAGTAACAGGAGCTGGCTGATCTTGACCAACAGACTGAGACGGTACTCTTTGAGAAGTACTCGGCTGAGGCACCGGATTACTGCGTAGCTCTTGCTGACTTGACGCAGTTTCCGGTGCAGAAGCTGCGGTATTGTCGCTGCTCGTAATAGCACTTGCTCCGACGCTTTGTGCAGGGCGAAATGCCATCATACGTAAGACAATCATCTCTAACCCAACACGTTCAGTTGGAGAGAGAGGTAAATCCTCACGACCTTTAAGTGCAATCTGATAATAGAGCTGTACGTCTTGCGGCGTTAAGCTTTTAGCCAACAACTCAATTTTAGCCGCATCAGGTTGGCTTTGATCCAGTGTTGATGGTAAAGCTTGGTACATAGCAACACGGTGCAACTGAGTAGACAACTGGCGCAGTAAGCCATCCCACTCAACACCATTTTCCGCAAGCGTTTGGATACTATCCATTGCCACTTGAGCTTGCTTGCTGCTAATCGCCTCTAACAAATGGATCGCTTGATCGGTATCAAGCGTACCTAACATATGAGCAACCGTATCAGTGATAATACTGCCATTACCCAAAGCAATCGCTTGATCAGTCAAGCTCAACGCATCACGCATACTGCCGTCAGCAGCGTGCGAGATCATGCCTAGAGCACGAGCATCTGCTGTGACTTGCTCTTGTTCTAAAATTCGGTCTAACTGCTGGTGAATATTATCAACGCTGATTGGCTTCAAATGGAATTGAAGACAACGAGATAAAATCGTCACCGGCAGTTTTTGCGGATCTGTGGTCGCAAGAAGGAATTTCACATATTCAGGCGGCTCTTCTAACGTCTTTAAAAGCGCGTTAAAACTGTGCCTTGAGAGCATGTGAACTTCATCGATCAGGTAAACCTTAAATCGACCACGAGCCGGTTTATACTGAACGTTGTCGAGTAGTTCTCGAGTATCTTCAACCTTAGTACGAGACGCTGCATCAATCTCTAATAAATCAACAAATCGCCCTTCATCAATTTCACGGCATGTAGAACATTCACCACAAGGTTCGGAAGTAATTCCCGTTTCACAGTTTAGCCCCTTAGCAAAGAGGCGACCGATGGAGGTTTTTCCCACACCTCGAGTGCCACTGAACAGGTAAGCATGGTGCAACCTATTCTGGCTAAGTGCGTTCTCCAATGCTGTAAGAACATGGGCTTGACCAACCACTTCATTAAATTTGGTTGGACGCCATTTTCGCGCTAAGGCAAGATAACTCATTAACTAATTTCCAACGAATTTGTATATAACAACGTTTTCATTCTTACGATTGGCAGATTAATGCCCTTCAAATTCGCAAATGCTGTATACGTTCAGGTCTAAACCTTGAAGGCGCTTCTCACCACCAATTTCTGGCAAGTTGATAACAAAAGCAGCATGCTCCACTACACCACCTAATTGGCGGATAAGCTTAGTTGTCGCTTCAATAGTGCCACCAGTCGCCAGCAGGTCATCAACAACAAGAACTTTATCACCTTCCACAATCGCATCTGTGTGAATTTCTAGTGTATCAACACCATACTCTAGCTCATAAGTTTGCGCGATAGTGTTGCGAGGCAGTTTTCCAGGTTTACGAACTGGGACAAAACCAACCCCTAATTCTAAAGCAAGAGGAGCACCAAATAGGAACCCACGAGCTTCCGTTCCTACCACTTTGGTAAAGCCCATGCCTTGGTATTTTTCTACCAGCAATTGAATTGTTGCGCGGTATGCCGCTGGGTCTTCCATCAAGCTTGTTACATCACGGAATAAAATGCCCGCTTTTGGGTAATCTTGGATGCTTTTGATGCTTGATTTGATCAGAGAAATTGTTTCTGTAGTCATAATAATAAATTTACTTAGATTGGCTCATTACATCCTAAATATTATTTTTTTATCGCAAGGGGTAAAGAACGGTTAGTTCTCAACAGTTATCAATAAGGCTGAATATTCATAATGCTGAAAAAACAAACGCCCACTTCGAAAAGCAGGCACATTTCTACGTAATGCTAGTGATTTTCTTGCCGGTTAGCAACTGGCTCGTGCACTGGGATACGAACAAACCAAGTGATCAGCACCACAAGCATAGCAATCAGGGTAAATTTCACCCAAAGAATCGGGGCAATGAAGATAGAAAAAGAGAAACTCAACAGAATGAGAACCAAACCGCGCATTTTAACTTTGTTCGTAACAGCGCCGTTTCTTTGCCAGTTTTCTAGAATGGGACCAAGTGTTTTTTGAGTATGCAACCAGTGATGGAACCGAGGACTACTACGGACAAAGCAAGCACTAGAAAGCAATAAAAAGGGTGTGGTAGGTAAGAGTGGCAGCACGATCCCCACGATACCCAGTAGAAGACTAAGGCCACCAATCACATTCAATCCTAAATGCCGAATACTGATGATGACCTCCTATCTGCTCAACATGAGCTTAAATTGACGTAGTATCGCTTAAAAAACAGCGTAACCATTGAATATACGAATCCACGTCAGTGTTGCAGGTAGTGTCGGAATTAGCAATGCTGCCACTAACCCCAAAAAATAAAAAATATTATACGGTTCGTTAAATGTTTCGTTGTCTGCCATGAGCTCTTCCAGATGTAGATGTTTCACTTTTCCAACTCAATACCGTTAACCAAAAGTTAATGGGTTGAGTGTTAATTGTTTTAGGTGGCAGACTATACCTGAAAGCAATTAACAGAAAAACCGATGCTATGTAAGGTTATTACTATGTAATCTTGTTATTTATGTATCTTGCTGTGAAAGACTATTGGCTAGAGCCTTGATGAATATCCAAACTAAAGCTGCTTGCCCCCAACTTACTCAATGAGAGCTGGCAGCCAGACTGAATCGGTAAATCCATTGTGATGAAATTTTTAACGCAATTTTCCCCTAACCGAACTCCCGCGGGAAGGTGCTGACTTACATATCCATTTGACCACTGCCCATCTAAACCCGCAGGTAAGATAGACAACGTACCTTGCGATAAATCAGCGACACCAAATAACGCTTCAACCGGTGCGGCACACTCTGAGCAAGCGAGCCCTTTCTCCAGAATCTCCGCCATATCTTTGAGATCGGCATTGAAGCACTTCAAATTACGTAAGTAATCATCAAAAAGTGCACGAACTAGCAAAGTCGTGGCAACCCCACCCTCCTCTATTGAAGAGGAATCGACGAGATAAAAAGCAAACTGTCCGTTGATCAACCAAGCATAATCAAAAACCAACGGCATGTTATCGATTGACTGTAATAATCGATAACTGCACTTCCAGCTGCCTTGAGATGTATCTTTGTCGGGTAACAACGCATGAAGCAAGCTACGAGCCGAGGATGGATTATTCTCTAAATACTCTAAATGCCAATGCAATTCTTGATCCGCTGGTATGTCACCACCATCATCCACGCGAAACCATTGGCTGGCAAAATCGCGCTGATCGGCGAGGTGGTTAAACGTATCCTCTAAGGTATTTTCAATTGCAGAGGTTAGATGCTCATGGTTATCGATGGGTTTGGGTAAAAAATCTTTAATCCCGAAACGCAATGCTTTGGCAACATCTGACATCTCTTCTGTTGCAGAAACAACAATCAATGGCAGCGATGGGTACTCTAAACTGACCTCTTCTACAAATTCGATGCCGTCTAATATTGGCATTGAGAGATCACACAGAATCAGATCAGGTTCTGAATGTCTTAACTTCTGTAAGCCATCTAAACCATTCTCCGCTTCAATAATTTTGTAGCCCTGAACTTCTAAATACGCTGTTGTGATGCGTCGAAAGATAGGGTCATCATCGACCAACATGATCAGTTTTGGGTTGATCGCTTCTTGTGCCGAGGTCATTATGGATCGACTGTGAGTTTTATACATAAGCTTGCGCCTCACAATGCTTAGTCAATTAATCATTGTATTTTTTATTATTGTTGTTCAAATACACACTAATATAAAAAGTAGCCTTGAAATGCCATTTATACAAATGCGCCACTCGTTATTAGTGATGCATACTATATATATGGATTATTGTAAATGACGCAACATGTTGATGTGACGCAAACATTGATCACGGATTTGCGTTTAAATTAACTGGATTCGTAACAAAGTGTGTCTGAAAGTATGAAATTAGACGATTTAAACCTATTTCGACTCGTTGTCGAAAATGGAAGCTATACTGCAACATCGCGTAAAACCATGATTCCTGTTGCAACAATTACCCGACGTATCCAAGCTCTAGAGGATTCTTTAAACTTAAGGCTTTTAAATCGTCACGCTCGCAAACTCTCATTAACCGAGGCTGGCGAACGTTTTTTCAATGAATGCTCTCCTCTATTGCAGAGTTTAGCCTCAACCACAGAAGAGCTAACGGACGAATGTCGTGGTGCCTCTGGTAAAATTAAAATATCGGCACCATCAAACTTAACAAAGCGCATGATGATGCCAATGTTTTGTGAGTTCATGAAAAAGTATCCTGATATTAATCTGGAGCTAACCATGAGCAATCAAGCCGATCAGCTCGACCCAACAGAGTGGGATGTTATTTTCCGCGTCGGTCCACAAAGAGATTCGAGCCTGATCGCAAGAAAACTGAGTGAAGTAAAAGATATTTTAGTGGCGAGTCCTGACTATTTGGCAGCCCACCCGGCTCCTACGCATGCTGAAGAGCTAACACAACATTCATTGTTGAAAGGTCGCCCATTAATCAAATGGCAACTGACAAACTCGAACGGTGAAACCATTGTTAACTGTGAGAAAGGTCGATTCCAAGCCAATGCACTGAATGTGATTCGTCATGCTTGTTCTGATGGACTTGGGATTACGCTGATGCCAGATGTCATGATCAGAGAGTACATTGAAGACGGCAGCCTTGTTCAGATCCTTGAAGAATGGAGTGCAAACTCGCGTGATATCTACATGCTTTACAATCACAAAGATCATCTACCAGAAAAAGTGCGTCTGTTTATCGACTTTATGATTGCCTACAGCCTTCATTAAACGTTGGTTTCCGCGACAATAAAAAACCCAGAGCTTGTTGACTCTGGGTTTTCTTTTTCAACTAGGTAACTGTCATTCAAGAAGAAAGAATATTAAACATCAAAAATTTAAGCACCTTCATTATGCAGTTCTAAATTGGCTAAATCTTGCTGCATTTCTCGTGCAGTTTTCGAGTCATCATTGCGCAACGATTCTAGAAAATCGAGGTAGTTTTGATCGATATCACCCGTCACATATTCACCATTAAATACCGACGCGTCAAAACGCGCAATATCTTGATTACTAAGACCGACGGCATCCACTAAGTCTTCAAGTTTTTGATAGATTAACGCATCTGCACCGATATGATTGCAAATAGTTTGGTTATCACGGCCATGAGCAATTAACTCACTTGCACTTGGCATATCAATACCATACACATTCGGGAATCGAACTTCTGGCGCTGCCGACACCATAAATACTTTCTTCGCCCCTGAATCTCGAGCCATCTCAATAATTTGCTCAGACGTTGTACCACGAACAATCGAATCATCGACTAGAAGCACATTTTTATCTTTAAATTCAGAGCGAATCGCATTCAGTTTACGGCGAACGGATTTCTTACGTTGCTGCTGCCCCGGCATGATAAAAGTACGCCCAACATAACGGTTTTTAACAAACCCTTGACGATATGGAGTGTCGATTGCTTGAGCAATTTGCAAGGCAATATCGCAAGATGTTTCTGGGATAGGAATAACAACATCAATGTCTAGATGTGAAAATTCATCTTTAATGCGCTCACCTAGCTTTTTTCCCATCTCTACGCGTGCGCTATATACTGATATTTTATCAATAAACGAATCTGGGCGTGCGAAGTAAACGAATTCAAAAATGCAAGGATTCAACTGAGGGTTGTCGGCACATTGCTTAGTAAAGAGTTGACCATCAAACGCAACGTAAATCGCTTCGCCCGGCGCAACATCACGAACAAAATCAAAACCAACCGCATCCAGTGCAACTGACTCTGAAGCCACCATGTATTCAAATTGTCCATTCACTTCGCGCTTACCTAAGCACAAAGGACGGATACCATGAGGGTCACGAAACGCCACCATGCCATGTCCGATGATCATTGCCGTAACCGCGTAAGCGCCACGGATAGTTCGATGGACATTCGCGACAGCACGAAATACATCTTCAGATGTCACGTTCCCTTTAACAGTATCAATCTCATGAGCAAGAACGTTGAGTAACACTTCTGAGTCTGAAGTGGTGTTAACGTGGCGGCGGTCTTTTTCAAAGAGTTTTTCACGCACGTCATTCACGTTAGTCAAATTACCGTTATGAGCTAAGGTGATACCAAATGGGGAGTTAACATAAAATGGCTGCGCTTCAGAAGCACTTGAACTACCTGCTGTTGGGTAACGAACATGGCCGATACCAACGTTGCCCTGTAGACGTTGCATGTGTTTTGCTTCAAAGACATCTTTCACTAAACCATTTGCTTTACGCAGACGGAAACGATTGCTTTCTATGGTAACAATACCAGCGGCATCTTGGCCACGGTGCTGTAAAACCGTTAGCGCGTCATAGATAGACTGGTTTACAGGTGATGTACCCACGATTCCAACAATCCCACACATGTCCTAATCCTCAATTTGGCGACAGTTACTGGCGCTAAACTGCGCCAGATAAGAAACTTGATGTTGCTTGTAAATGTTCGAAGAACGGTGCAATGATTCGACTAAATTCAGGAACCAATTGCGAGTTCTTCCACCACTCAGAACTTGGGAAGGCGGTGAATGTATCCATAAAAAACAGCAGTGCTGACACAATTAGAATTCCACGTAAGCCGCCGAAAACGACACCAAGAACTCTATCTGTACCCGATAACCCTGTTTTTTGCACTAGCTGACCGATAACATAGTTAACTAGAGCCCCAACTACGAGCGTTGCAACAAATAGTGCTGCGATTGCGGCTCCGTTGCGGAACATATCATCTGCAATATTGGTAAAATACACCGCAAGTTTTGCGTAGTATTGGCTGGCAATAAAAAATGCACCACACCAAATCACCAATGACAATGCTTCCTTTGCAAAGCCGCGAACTAAACTGATCAGAGCTGAAAATCCGACCACACCTAAAATGACAAAATCTAACCAATTCATGAATTCTACATCTCAGTTGGCGCGCATTTTAACAGAAAAAAACGCGACGCAAACGTTTTCTTATGGGTTTAGTGGTTTAAATTTGAGCAATTGACCTTTAGAACCAGTTATTTTTTCCAATTCTTTAACTTGTCGCTCAAGTTTCGTTTTTGATACATCAGGGCCAATAATAATACGAGTAAATGAATTTTCTTTCTTCGTATGAGCTTGGTAACCTCGTTTCTTTAGATCCTTCACTAAGTTTTTAGCATTATCTGCACTCTTTAATGCCATCAGTTGAATGATCCACGCACTGTCTTGATAATCGTTCTTTTCAGGTACGACTTTCGCAACCGTTTTTACCTGATCCTTAGATGCAGATGTCGTCGAAGGCTTCGAGCTATTTACATCCGAGCGATCCACATTCGAATCAAGTACAACTTCTACAGGTGAATCTGGCAGAACCGATTCATCTTCAATGGGATCCAGCAACTCGAAAGTTTCTACGTCACTATCAAGCTCTGGTTTAATTGGGATGCTGGCAAATTCTTCTTTGTAATGCAGTTTTTGACCATCTAAAACATCGGGTAAAACAATCACACCCATCGCAACCAGTATGATCGTTCCAACTAAGCGGCTTTGAAATTTACTTGCCATCTAGATTCCTTTTTTTTGCCAGTAATCGAGTACTTCACCTACGGTATGAAATGAACCGACTACAAGGATAAGTTCTTTATCTTTCGCGGTAGCCAACGCAGCGTTAAAAGCATCAACAGCCGTAAGGTACTGCTCTACATCACTTTCAAGGGACTGACACAATTCCGAGGCCAGAGCCGCTCTAGGCCCAGAAAGAGACGCAGGATACCAATAGTTGGCTATGGGTTTTAGTGCCTCAAGTGTCGCCGCGACATCTTTATCATGCAGCATCGCAACGACAACATGGATCGAATGATCTGAATAATGCGCCTGCATCTGCTTAACTAAATATTCAGCGGAATGGGGGTTATGAGCGACATCAAGAATGATCTTCGGAGCCTCGGAGAGCGTCTGCATTCGACCAGGCAGTGATGCAGTTTTAAGCCCATTAACAATATTCACGTCGCTAACATCAAGTTCAGCGCAACCCAATGCCATTATCGCTGTGGCGGCGTTAGGTAAAGGCAACTGCGGAATAGGTAAAGCCTCTAATGTAAACGACCCACTTTTCCATACCCAAGTATCACCTGTCAGCGAGTAATCAAATTGAATACCGACTTGATGAAACTCTGCATTAATATCATCGGCATGAGCGGCAACAGTTGCTGGAGGCTTAGGTTGCCCACAAATAGCAGGTTTGTTAGAACGGAAAATTCCCGCTTTTTCAAAACCTATCACGTTAATGTCATCACCAAGCCAGTCAACATGATCAACCGCTAAACTGGTAATAACAGAAACATCATGGTCAACAACGTTTGTCGCGTCTAAACGACCACCTAAACCAACTTCCAGCAACACAATATCGACCTGTTCCGTTTGAAACAGTCTCAGAGCTGCCAAGGTGCCATATTCGAAAAAGCTTAAACTGATTTCACCACGCTGTTGCTCAATATAAGAAAAAGCCTGTGCATGTTTTTCATCAGGTAGATCTTGACCATTAACACGTACGCGTTCGTTATAACGAATCAGATGGGGAGAGCTATAAACGCCAACAGAATAGCCTGCATCAAGCAAGATGGCTTCCATTAAGGCACAGGTAGAGCCCTTGCCATTTGTTCCAGCAACGGTGATGATTTTAGGTGCGGGTTTAGTAAGCTTGGTTTGAGCAGCAACGGCTTGTACGCGATCTAAGCCTAAGTCGATAGCACTCGTGTGGATGTTTGATAAATAATCAAGCCACATCGATAGAGGTGATGTGGCTTGTGGGATTGGGTTTTGACTCATCTAACTAATAACCATCAATTAATATTGGTTTGTTAGCGACTACTTTACCCTTTTTCAGAAGCTTCTGGTACTTCATAAGTCGTTTCATTTGGTGAATCGTTCACAGAAACTACTAATGGAGAGCTATGATTCGTCATTTTCGCAACTAAACTGCCGACACGCTGACGCATTTCACGGCGGTCAACGATCATATCGATAGCACCATGATCAAGCAAAAACTCACTACGCTGGAAACCTTCAGGTAAGTCTTCGCGTACGGTTTGTTCAATAACACGACGACCAGCAAAACCAATTAACGCTTTAGGCTCACCGATATTGATATCGCCTAGCATAGCTAAACTCGCTGAAACACCACCCATTGTTGGGTCTGTCATCACAGATACAAACGGTAATCCTTTTGAAGACAATCGCTCAAGAGCCGCGCTGGTTTTTGCCATTTGCATTAATGACATCAGTGCTTCTTGCATACGAGCACCGCCACTTGCAGAGAAACAAACGAGACCACAATTACTTGCGATAGCCGCATCAACAGCCGCGACAAAACGAGCACCGACTACAGAGCCCATTGAACCGCCCATGAATGAGAATTCAAAAGCACAAGCTACCAATGGCATGCCTAGCAACTCACCTTGCATAACAACAAGCGCGTCTTTTTCACCGCTATTCTTCTGTGCAATTGAGATTCGCTCTTTGTAACGCTTAGAGTCTTTAAATTTCAGTTTATCTTGTGGTTCGAACTCCGTCGCGAGCTCAACACGATTATTCTCATCTAAAAACGTTTCTAAACGACGACGAGCCTTCATGCGCATGTGATGATCACATTTAGGACAAACTTCTAAGTTACGTTCTAGTTCTGCATGATAAAGAACCTGTTCACATGAAGTACATTTAGTCCAAACCCCTTCAGGGATAGACGCTTTACGTGAAGTAACGATGTTGCTTTTTTCTAAAATTTTTTCAAGCCAACTCATGGAAGACCTTTTCTGTCAGCTCTTTCACTTGATTGCGAAAGATGTAAATTTGGAATATATGCGTGAGGATTAAACCACAATAAATGGCAAGTGTAGATAAAAAACTGGTTGTACCTATTTTCAAATTCTATCTTACCTGCCCATTAATATTAGTTTTTGAACCTAAGTCTCACAATTAGTTCAAATTATCCGCGAGAAACAACGGTCCGATCGGCTCTCTTGGCAGCTCATATTCAGCCGGATAGTCCACATCAACCAGATATAAACCTGCTGCTTTTGCGGTCGCTCCTGCCAGCTTTCGCTCTTTTGCTTCTAATAGCCATTTAATCCATTCAGGATCTTTCTCTCCACGCCCGACTGCAATCAAACTGCCCGTAATATTGCGCACCATGTGGTGAACAAAGGCGTTTGCTTTGATATCAATAATGACGTATTTACCATGTCGTGTGACATTTAAATGCATCATATTTCGGCATGGACTTCTTGATTGGCAATGCAAAGCGCGAAATGAAGTAAAATCATTCTCGCCTAATAGATACTGCCCCGCTTCCTGCATTTTCGCCTCATCAAGCTCACCATGGTAATGGCTAACACCTGAAGACATGATTCCCGGACGATACGGGCTGTTATAGATAATATAGCGATAACGCCTTGCTGTGGCAGTAAAGCGAGCATGGAATTCATCAGGGACTTCTTTAGCCCATCGTACCGCGATATCTTTAGGCATGTTTGCATTTACGCCCATTGTCCATGCCACCATTTTGCGTGTGGAGGTCGTTTCAAAATGAACAACCTGCCCAGTACCATGTACACCAGCATCAGTACGACCGGCACAAAACACTTCAACAGGATGGTTAGCGACAATAGCCAGTGCCTTCTCTAATTTCTCTTGGACACCTATTACATCTTTCTGGCGTTGCCAACCATAGTAGTGAGTACCGTCATACTCAATACCTAAAGCAATTTTCATGTTGTGCTCTCTTTGAAAATGGGGCGAAGAGTATAATATCAATCCATTGAGATTTCTAATCTCGTTGGTGATTTCTTCTATCGTTAAAAAAGAAAAAGAGCAACAAAATTGCTGCTCTTTGAATTTACTTATTGCGGACGATTAACCCGTTATTGACGATTTAAGGTATCGATTAAATTTTTTGCTTCTCGGCGAATCGTATCATCACCGTAAACAATCGCCTCTTCCAATAACTTAATCGCACCGTTGCTATCATTCATCTCAATATAAATTTTAGCCAAATCTAGCTTGCCGGCCGCTTCACCATGGCTGTCGACATCCACATCACCATTGTCGCCGATCACATCTGGGAATTCATTTAAGCCTACATCAAGCTTTAACTCTTCTTCATCTGGGTTCGGTTGTGGTTCATTCTGATCGACTTCAGCCATTAATTGGTCAATGGTCATGAACTCCGATTTTTTTGCATCAAAATCAGAAAATTCATTTTGATTGCCCCAATCCTCAGCTTGGATTTTTGGCTGCTCTAATTGCGCATCATCTTGCCAAACCTCACGCTGATCTTCTGGAACACCGGTTAAGTTACTTGCGTTCTGATCTGGAGATAAATTGAATCCATCCCAATCTTCTCCGCCAACATCAAGCATCGCTTCAATATCTAACCCGGCACTATCTGAAGCACGGCTATCCATCGGCTGACGGAACATATCGTCCACAGAGTGCTGAACATCTTCTGATAGCAATTCCGCTAGTGCTGACTCATCAAAGTCACCAACAATATCTTCTTCTAAGATTTCATCGGCACTTGCTGAAAACAGATCTTGTAGAGCATCTTTATCGGAATTGTCTTCGAAAGAGGCCGTATTTTGAACCGCTTCTGCCTCGCCCTCCTCACTACCTAGATCTAGATCTGAATCTGAGTCTAGGTCGAAGCCAGTATCCGCTCCCACACTAGAGAATGCATCCGCAAGAGCATCTTGCTCACTGTATTCAGGAAGTTCTAACTCATCGAGTTCTTGTGCTAAAGTCGCAGGTTCAGGTTCTTGAGCGATATCCGCATCTGAACTTGGCTCTGAAAAAGCATCCGCAAGGGCATCTTCTTCACCGTATTCAGGAAGCTCTAACTCATCGAACTCTTGCACTGATGGTTGTGCTGGTACTTCTGACTCAGAATCTTCAGTAACAGGTTCATTGCTCATTGCCTCATCGACAAGCTGTTCGTCTATAAGCGGTTCATCTAGAAGCGGCTCTTGAGCGATATCCGCATCTGAACTTGGTTCTGCAAATGCATCCGCAAGGGCATCTTCTTCACCATATTCAGGAAGTTCTAACTCATCGAACTCTTGCACTGATGGTTGTACGGGTACTTCTGGCTCAGAATCTTCAGTAACAGGTTCATTGCTYATTGSCTCATCGACAAGCTGTTCGTCTATAAACGGCTCATCTAGAAGCGGCTCTTGAGCKATATCCGYATCYGAAYTTGGTTCTGCAAATGCATCCGCAAGGGCATCTTCTTCGCCGTATTCAGGAAGCTCTAGCTCATCGAACTCTTGCTCTGATGGTTGTGCTGGAGCTTCTGGCTCAGAGACTTCAGCAGCAGGTTCATTGCTTATTGGCTCATCGACAAGCTGTTCGTCTAGAAGCGGCTCTTGAGCKATATCCGYATCTGAATTTGGTTCTGCAAATGCATCCGCAAGRGCATCTTCTTCRCCRTATTCAGGAAGYTCTARCTCATCGAACTCTTGTGCTGTTGGTTGTACGGGTGCTTCTGGTGCTGGAGCTTCTGGTTCAGAGGCTACAATTTCTTGCTCTGAAACAACAGGTGCACTTTCCGGCTCAGCTTCGGTAACAAGTTCGTCGTCATCAGTGAGCCAATCATCATCTTGAGGCATTCCAAACTCATTTGGAATCGACTCTGGCATGTTCGGCTGTTTCATTTCTTCCGGTTTATCAGCCAAGCTTTCATCAGTGGTTGAAGGGGGAGCCGACAGTTGGTCATCTTCTAAATCAATGGATGATTCACTCTCAACACCTTCATCTTCCGAGTCGATACTGTCTGAAACGCCTTCAATGGTAGGCGCAAAGTCAAAGTCTGATTCTGTCTCATCTTGAGTCGATTCGACATCATCAATAGCAGCAGATAACCAATCTTCTTCAGCATCGCTGCTCTCTGACGTGAAAATATCATCAATATCTTGCGCTGCAATATCTTCGAAACGAGAAACTTCACTCTGATGATCGTCATCCGATGATATTCCGGTTTCATTTTCTGGCTCTGGCTCTGGCTCTGGCTCTGGCTCTGGCTCTGGCTCTGGCTCTGGCTCTGGCTCTGGCTCTGGCTCTGGCTCAGCTCAGTACTATTTTCATCTAGCTCAGAATCAGACGACACTTCATTAGAAACAACTGGAGCCTCATGTTCTGGCTGTTCGTTTGTTTCAATGGCGCTATTGAAAATCTCATCAAACGAAGGTTCAGTGACATCTGATGCTTTCTCACCGACGCTTGGTTCTGCATTCGCACTAACAGAATCCTCGCTCAAGTCCGTCAATTCAGAACTAAGAAGTTCATCTAAAGTATCGCTATCGTCTTGATCTACGTCGATATCACCAGCAAGGAGTTCGTCGAATAGATCAGTGCTATCTTCATCAAGTTCAAGCTCTGGTGTTTCATCGTTCGAATCCGTACCCAGTAACTCATCCAGAGTTTCTGTACTGTTCTCATCAAGGTCAAGAAGCTCATCATCGGAAAGACCTGAAAGAGACTCTAACTCAGCGATAGGGTCAAACTCTTCGTTTTCTAACTCAGCTTCCGTAGTTCCATTACTTGGCTCATCTTCACTAAGTAAGTCATCCAATAAGTCGCTACTGTCTTGCAGATCGAGATCTTGCTCATCGTCGTCACTCAGAAGTTCATCAAGTAAGTCTGTACTTTCAGCTTCAAGCGGAGCCTCGTCGTCAAGCATTTCGTCAAGTAGAGTGACATCATCACTATCCGAATCGTCTAAGTTTAAATCGTCGGAGGCTTCTGTGCTGAACTGAGCAAAAATGTCGTCAATATCATCAGACGCTAAACTTTCTGGTTCCGCACTTTTTTCCGCTGCAACTTGAGCAAAGATGTCATCGATATCATCAATAGATGCATCAGCATTGCTTGTAGGGGCTGGAGTGCTATCGGTATCATCATCTAGGTTAAATTCATCTGATGACGCTTCTTCAGCGGCGACTTGTGCAAAGATATCATCAATATCATCGGGATCAGGTGTACTACTTGGGCTTGGAGCCTGTTCAGCAATGAGACTATCAATGTCAAAATCGTCGTCATCGTCGTCTCCATTTCCGGCAAGTAGGTCATCTAAGAACGACTGATCAACCGCATCGTCTTCTAGCTCTTCTGTTGGCTCATCGCTTGCGAGAAGTTTTTCAATCTCATCTTGAGACATTCCGCCTTCATCTGATAAGTCGAAAGCGGCTTCTTCTTCCTCTGATAACTCAGGCTCAACTTCATCGAGTGCTCGTTCCATCTCTTCTAAGCCAAGCGCTTTTTCATCACCGTTAACGCTGATGCCATTGCTGCTTGAGTCAAATTCGCTGAAACTCTCATCGAGATCACCATCATCACCAATACCTGCAAATGGATCCTCTTCATCTTCACCTTCAAGGTTAAAATCAAGATCATCGTCATCTAGACTGGCAAAAATATCGTCGTCATCAGATGTCGTATCATCACCAAATAGAGCATCAGGATCGCTGCCATCACCGAATAGGTCATCATCCAATGAGAGATCATCAGACAGCTCATCCGCATCTTCACCTAAGATAATCGGTGCATCTTCAGCAACCGACTCTTCTACTGGTTTCGCTTCAGTTTCTTCACTCTTCGAACGACGGCCAAGCAGCAATACGACGATCAGACCAAGCAGTAAACCTGGAATAAT
Source organism: Vibrio clamense (assembly GCF_050337905.1). NCBI lineage: Bacteria > Pseudomonadati > Pseudomonadota > Gammaproteobacteria > Vibrionales > Vibrionaceae > Vibrio > Vibrio clamense. The sequence continues at coordinate 118,277 of NZ_JAKJTJ010000020.1, forward strand.
GGCTAATAACGCCACTAACCATCCATTAGAAAGCAATGTATCTAATGATGTTGGCGCTAGTTTTTGCTCTTCGAGTTCTTTTGCACGTTCTTCAGCAAGAAGTTTTTCCACTTCTGACCGAATACGGCTTTCATCCCCAAGCTCACCTTTTAGTCCATCGACTTCAGATTGCACATCTGCCAGCATCAATCTTAATTGGTGGTTTTTCTCTTCAAGTGACGTTAATTCGGTTTCAGAGCTACTTAGATCCTGCTCTAATTTAACGATGTCTTGATTGCTAGGTAGCGGGTTACTAGATACTGGTGAAACGGTTTTCGAAGGCGTAGGTTTGGCAGCTGACTTTGGCGTCACCGCTTTTTCCATAACTGGTTTTTCAGCGGCTAAAGATGCACTCGGTGCACTTACGTTCGAAGATGCGGTTCGAGGGATCGGTTGCACCGCTTTCGTAACAGGCCGAACCGTTGGAGTATTGGCTAATTTGGCGGTATGCGCATCCATGATGGCAATGGCTTGCTGAGTGGTACTCGCACTGACTTGCTCTAAAGAAGGGACTCTCAAATTTTGATTAGGGAGCAAGCTGTGAATATTTTGATTTTCGAATGCTTGAGGATTCAGGCGATAAATAGCAAGAAGCGTCTGTTGGACAGAAACTCGATTCGATGGACGCAGGTTTGAAGCGATAGACCAAAGGGTCTCTCGGGCACCTGTTGGGCCATAAAAACGCGAAGGTTCATCAGGCACAACTCTACTTGCAACAGGAGCTTGAGCTCTTTGCACTTGTTCAGAGTATTGTGGAGATGTCTGAACTTCACCATTCGGCCCTAAAAGACGAATTGAATCTGCATGGACGTTTGAAACCTGAGTCGCGGCTATCAATGTGAGTGACGTTAATAATCGCTTATAAATTTGACGCATATAAGGCTCAGCTATGTGCTTAGGTATGAAAAATTATGATCTATTAAATATATCGGATAAATGCCGTAAAACTATAGAGATGAAGGCAAAAAATGTGTGGCAGGCATGATAATCGCAGCAATCTCACATAAATAGTCGATGGTATAAACGATATGATGAAAAAAGCCTCACACTGGGTGAGGCTTTATTGAATCGCTAGTTAGAAGTAATCACGAATCAAAACTTCTGCGATTTGCACGGCATTGGTTGCTGCACCTTTGCGAACGTTGTCTGCGACAACCCAAAGGTTGATACCACTATGGTGGCTAATATCATTACGAATTCGGCCAACCATTACATGGTCTTTACCACCAGCATCACGAACTTGAGTTGGGAAATCCAAATCTGGATACACTTCAACCCCATCCGTCGCGTTAAGTAATTCTGTTACTTGTTCAGCCCCGATTGGAGAGCATGTTTCAACATGTAATGATTCTGCGTGGCCGTAGAAAACAGGCACTCGTACACAAGTCGGGTTTACGGTGATTGAAGAATCATTAAAGATTTTTTGAGTTTCCCAAACCATCTTCATCTCTTCTCGTGTGTAACCATTTTCCGTAAATTCGTCAATTTGAGGCACACAGTTAAATGCGATCTGTTGGCTGAACACTTCGCTATCTGCTGGGTGACCATTTAAAAGTTTTGCAGTTTGTCCTGCTAACTCATCAATACCGGCTTTACCCGCACCAGAAACCGATTGGTAAGTCGACACGTTAATACGCTCTAAACCAACAGCATCATGAATTGGCTTAAGCGCCACTAACATTTGAATGGTTGAGCAATTTGGGTTTGCGATGATGTTACGGTTACGAAACTCTGCAATCGCTTCTGGGTTCACTTCAGGAACAACTAGAGGCACATCGTATTCATAACGGTATTGTGATGTGTTATCAATCACAACCACACCTTCATCTGCCGCAACAGGAGCCCACTTAGCAGACTGCTCAGCACCCGCAGAGAAGAATGCAATATGCGCTTGAGACCAATCAAACTCTTCTACATTTTGAACACTGATCGTTTTGCCATTGAATCGGTAGCTTTTACCTTCACTACGCTCACTTGCAAGCAAGAAGATTTCACCTACAGGGAATTTACGATCTTTTAGTACTTCAATGATGGTCTCGCCAACCGCACCTGTCGCACCTAAAATAGCAATATTAAATTCTTGGCTCATTGTCTCTCTCATTCATTCTGAAAATTGGGCTTTGTCTTAAAGCCTAACTTAGCTAGGGGCTCTAGATTGCATGAATCATCCCCAACTAATTGGATTGCACTGTACTCCCTTCTATCCCAATATTGCTTACGCATCTGATCAAAAGAGTCAGGTTTGGCAATTTCGCGACGGAACAATGCATCATCTTGGCGCACATCATAAATCAACTGAGTCAAATTGTGCAGTGTTGCTTCATCCCATTCTCTATCTAAATGCACTTTAGGGATAGGCGCGATAGGTAATAAGCGGTTTGGATCGGCTCGCTGTTCACTATTGATGAACTCACAATAAGAGTTGAAAATCATGGTTGTCCCACGAGCTTTGCCTTCTAAACCATAGCCCGCGACGTGTGGCGTCGCAAAAGCAAGATAAGGTAGCAGTTCCATATCCACTTGTGGTTCAAATTCAAATACATCCAGCGCGGCAATAAAACCATCTTGTTTTTCAAGCCGTTGCTTCAGGGCTTGGTTATCCACGACTGGACCGCGCGCGGCATTTATTAATATCTGATCAGCACGTAAAGCACTCAACCGAGTACCGTCAAGCAAATGATGACTTGGGTGTTCACCCTCTTTGGTGATCGGTGTATGCAAACTGATAATGTCGGCCTGCTCTAATAATTTATCTAATGGTGTAAAAGAACGAGCATCGCCTGCTTGCTCTTTCGGCGGATCATTCAGCAAAACTTTGATTCCAATACCGGATAAGCACTTAGCTAAGTAACTCCCCACCTGGCCTGCACCAACAATTCCGACGGTTTTATCAAAAACGGAGAAACCATGTTGCTGCGCAAGTACCATCATCACGCTAAAGACGTATTCAGCCACACCGACTTTGTTACAACCTGGGGCTGCGGTAAAAAAAATACCTTTCTGCGCTAATAACGGCTGATCGACGTGATCCATTCCTGCGGTTGCCGTACCAACGAACTTTAGCTTATTCGCTTTTTCTAACAGTGCCGAGTTTACTTTCGTCACTGAGCGAATCATCAAGGCATCAACGTCAATTAAATCATCTGCGGTTAGAGTGCGACCTGGCTTTAGTACAACATCCCCTAGCTGGCTAAAGAGTTGTTCAGCATAAGGCATGTTTTCATCAATTAGGATTTTCATAGGGAGTCATATCAATGGTATGAAAAGAGAAAATAGATTTTGCAGTAAACAGGGGCTATCTGTCGAGCAAATAAAAATGCCCAGTGGCGTAAACCACTGGGCAAAATCCAGAACAAAAGGATCCGGTCCCGCTCTCCAGGGGACAGGGTCTGCGTCTGTTCGATCAGTTAGCCTGATCAAGCTCTGGAAACCTTAAAATCTATTCCTTGATATCAGCGTTAAACGTTTACTGATTTAACGCTGAAAGGTATCGAGATGGCTAGGAACGCTCCTAGTCTTGGTATTTCTTAATCACTAGCGTAGCGTTTGTACCGCCAAAGCCAAAGCTGTTAGACATTACTGTCATCAACTCTTGTTCGCGCATTTCTGTCACGATATCTAGGCCTTCAGCCGCTTCATCTAAATTCGCAATGTTAATGCTTGGCGCTACGAAACCATTATCAAGCATCAAAGTAGAGTAAATCGCTTCATGAACACCAGCAGCACCGAGAGCGTGACCTGTCATCGCTTTTGTTGCTGAAATAGCAGGGCTGTCGCCGCCAAAGATCTCTTGGATTGCGCCAAGCTCTTTTACGTCACCAACAGGAGTTGAAGTACCGTGAGTGTTCACGTAATCAACACTATCAACATTTTGCATTGCCATCTTCATGCAACGTACTGCGCCTTCGCCTGAAGGAGCAACCATGTCGTAGCCATCTGATGTCGCACCGTAACCTACGATTTCACCGTAAATTTTTGCGCCACGAGCTTTTGCGTGCTCTAGCTCTTCGATAACCAACATACCGCCGCCACCAGAGATAACGAAACCATCACGGTCTGCATCGTATGTACGAGAAGCTTGATCTGGAGAATCATTGTACTTAGTCGACAGTGCGCCCATTGCATCGAACATCATAGTCAAAGACCAATCAAGTTCTTCACCGCCACCAGCAAATACGACATCTTGCTTGCCTAGTTGGATCAGCTCCATTGCGTGGCCGATACAGTGTGCAGACGTTGCACAAGCTGAACTCATTGAGTAGTTCACGCCACGGATTTTAAACGGTGTTGCAAGACATGCAGAAACCGTTGACGCCATAGTACGTGGAACCATGTATGGACCAACACGCTTAACGCCTTTGTTACGTAGAATATCAACCGCATTTACTTGGTTCAGTGATGATGCACCACCAGAACCCGCAACGATACCAGTACGGTCATTTGAAACTTGGTCTTCAGCTAGACCAGAGTCTGCGATTGCTTGTTCCATTGAAAGGTAAGCAAAGGCTGCCGCATCACCCATAAAGCGCACTTTTTTGCGATCAATATGGTCAGCAGGGTTCATTTTCAGGTTACCCCAAACTTGAGAACGAAGTCCGTTTTCCTTGAACTGTTCTGAAGCTGTGATACCTGATTTACCCGCTTTTAGTGAAGCTAAAACTTCTTCGACGTTGTTACCGATACTTGAAACAATACCCATACCGGTGATTACGACTCGTTTCATGTGACATTCCTATAATTCAAAATACAGCTAGATGATAACTAAGAAGCATAACAAAAGTGGTCAGCTTTCCCAGAAATTCGTACAATCAACTCTTACAGACCGTCCCATATCACAAAAACAAAGGCAATATGACTTCAATAACCAATGCTGAACTCGGCTGGAACGAGGCTGGAACACCCGTATCTGATCAATTTGATGATGTTTATTTCTCTAATGTAAACGGCTTAGAGGAAACACGCTATGTGTTCTTGCAACAAAATCACCTTCCTCAACGGTGGCAAGGGCATCAACAAAGGCGCTTTACCATTGGCGAAACAGGGTTTGGCACTGGTCTCAATTTTCTAGCGGTATGGCAATGGTTTGATCAGTTTCTTAAAGAAAACCCAGACGCTGAGCTGAAAGAGCTGCATTTTGTCAGTTTCGAAAAATTCCCACTGAACAAAGATGACCTAATTAAAGCGCATCAAGCTTGGCCTGAACTTGCTCAATACGCAGAACAGTTACAGCAGCACTACCCGATTGCCGTTCCTGAGTGCCACCGGATCGTTTTAGCTGACGGCGCTATCACTCTTGATTTGTGGTTTGGGGACATAAAAGATTGCATGCCTTTAGTTCCGACTTACTCAGAAGGCATTATTGACGCTTGGTTCCTTGATGGTTTTGCACCAAGTAAAAATCCTGAGATGTGGAATCAAGACCTGTTTGATGGCATGGCAAAATTAGCAAAACAAGATTGCACTTGCGCGACCTTCACCGCAGCCGGCTTTGTTCGACGTGGCTTGATAGACGCTGGCTTTGAGATGAAAAAGGTCAAAGGCTTTGGCATTAAACGCGAAATGATCGCGGGAACACTCAAAAACAAAGTCCCTTACACCAATACAAAACCTTGGTATGGTCTGTCTCCCCATTCGGATTCTAACGATATCGCAATTATCGGTGGTGGTATCGCGAGTGCAGCTTTAGCCAAAACGCTATCTCGTCGCGGTAAAAACATTACAGTCTATTGCGAACACGAACAGGCCGCAGGCAACGCTTCTGGCAACAACCAAGGAGCAATTTACCCTCTTTTGAGTGATGAAAAATCGAATGTTTCACGAGTATTTAGCCCAGGAATGCTGTTCGCACGTCAATTTATCGAGCAAGCAGCAGAGAGCATTCCGTTTGACCATGATTGGTGTGGCGTTAACATTCTGATGTGGGATGAAGCCTCGAAGAAAAAACTGAACCGAATGCTCGAAGGGAACTTTCATCACGATCTTATTCAACGATTATCCCAAGAAGAAGCAAATAAGAAAATCGGCCTCAATGTTGATAAAGAGAGTGTCTACTTCCCACTTGGTGGCTGGTTAAGCCCGTTACAACTCACCCAAGGTTTGTTCAAAAAGCTAGAAGAGGCATCCGCCGTAACCACTCACTACCAGCATCAAGTCACCGATTTGAAGTGGTTAGTCGACACAAACCAGTGGCAATTAACGATAGAGACACCTAACGGTGAAGTCATCACTCATCATGATCAAGTCGTGGTGGCAAATGGGCATAAATTTACTCAATTTGAACAAACTCAGCGGATCCCGCTGACTCCGGTCAAAGGGCAAGTGAGCCATATCCCAACCACTGAAAACTTAAGTAAGTTGAAAACGGTATTGTGCTTTGATGGCTATTTAACTCCTCAAAATCTCAATAATGGTCACCACTGCATTGGTGCGAACTACGATAAAAGTAATATTGACCAAGAGTTTGATCCTGAAGTGCAACAGCACAATGGGGTAAGGCTCGCAGGCTCACTACCTGCTCAAGATTGGGCAAAAGAGACCGATACGAGCGGTAACTTATCTCGCCAGGGTATTCGCAGTGTCAGTCGAGATCACCTGCCTTTTGTCGGAAATGTAGGGGATTTCGAAGCAATTACCACCCAGTACCAAAATCTGCATAACTTTAATCCTAAGCGCGATTCACTGGATGACATTAAGCCGGTGTCAAGCTACCCGAATCTTTACTGCTTTATTGGTTTAGGCTCACGCGGATTAAGCTCTGCCTCTTTATTGGCAGAAGTGTTGGCCTCTCAAATTTGCGGCGACCCGCTCCCACTTCCTGCGGATGTCTTAGAAGCCATTCACCCAAGCAGAATGTGGGTAAGACGACTGCGCAAAGGCAAAGCATTGACTAACGGTTACGTGGCAGACAAAAACCAACAGCCTCAATAATACGTAATACGGCCCGGTTGAGTTGAGTTAAGAGCCGGTGAGCTGTTGAGCTAAATAAAGTTGAGTTATCCTCAAACAAAAAAGCCAGAACGGCATGGCTGTTCTGGCTTTTTTAAAATTAATCGCTCAGTGCGAACGTGATCATTATGCTGAATGTTATGACTGCGCTAACTGGGCAACCGCCTCTTTTAGTTGAGCAGTGATCTCATCGTTACTGATTGAGCCAGTCGCAAAATCGAAGTTATCATAGAAACTAGGCACAGAAACCGAAGCTTTAACGTTGCCGCCAAAGAATGGAGCAGAGCCCGTTGCTGCCGCTAGTGCAGATTGTGCACCACCCGGACCTGGCGATGTAGCTAAAAAGACCGCTGGCTTATCCTGAAAAACAGAGCGCTCAATACGTGTCGTCCAATCAAATAGGTTTTTGTAAGCCGCAGGGAAGTAACCGTTATGCTCAGCAAATGAAATAACAAAGGCATCCGCTTGAGAAAGATCACGTAAGAATGCTTGCGCCCCTTCCGCTTGACCGATCTCTTTTTCTTTATCTTCGCTAAACATCGGAACTTGATAGTCATTGATATCTAAAACGATAACTTCAGCATCTTCAATCAAATTAGCTGTATAAGTTGCGAGAGCTTTATTAATAGAAGTTGAGCTGGTGCTTGCGCCAAATGCGATAATTTTCATGATGATACCCTTTCGTTTCTGTCATCTCGTTAAGTGCTAATAAGATTACAGCAGGGCAATATTTCAACAACTACAAAAATTGTACGGACTCATTCAAATTATTCGAACGAGTCTTATCTATATCTTATCTATAGCTTATATATAGGTGCGCAGCACTGTGAATGAGCTACGCTTGACTTTGTAGCTCCTGCCATAAATCGCTAACAATAGTACGATCGGCTGGACTGAGTTCTGAACGCGCATCATCGAGGCTTTTTTCAATACGCTCTTTTACTACAGCGACGTCGTTGATTCCCTCTTCTTCGCATGATGCAATAGAAAGAGAAATATGACCACGCAAGTAACCACCGGCAAACAATTCATCATCAGACGCAGTTTCAATTCGGCTATCAATCAACTCAAGTAACTTCTCTTCAAATTCAATAATCATTTCGTTCTCTTTTTTATTTCACGACAAATTGGCAAGGGGTTAATGCTGGTGTCTTATAAAAGTCACTCAAAGCGTCTGCAAGCATTTTGACTCTTTCTGGTAACCCAGCGTCTAAAATGCTCATCACTTCCTGATGAACTTTACTCATAAACGCTAATCTATCCGGTTCAAAATCGCCGTGTAGATTGTCACAGCTAACACTAAAAGGAAAGCCTGCGCTTTGTGACAAAATCCACTCATAAGCTTGTGGTCTGATTTCGACTTTCTCGAATTCAGCTTGAACTTCGGCAGTACGCCCATCAGGCTCGTACCAGTAACCAAAATCTTCCAGTAATCGGCGCTTTGGACCAGCCACACACCAGTGAGCAATTTCATGCATGGCCGACGCATAGAAACCACGAGCAAAAATAATCCGATGGTGTTCATTATTATCATCAGCGGGTAAGTAAATAGGTTCATCTCCGCCAAGCTCTAATTGGGTATTAAAGCTGTTGGAAAATGTGGTATTAAAAATGGCGATGATGTCTGGATAGTGATGGCTCATAGTTTATTTAGGTCTATTAGGAACAACACGATACATTCTCCATTTTTTATCTTCCTAGGTAAAGGATTTAGCTGAGTTATATCATCACCCTAGAATTAGTTAATCTAATCAATAAGCTCTGTTCACAGTACAAAATCTCATTCGTCAGATTGCCGCTTAAGCACTAGAATCGCGCTTTCATTTTTTATAACCAAGCACTTCCTGCTAGGTAATTTATAGAGTTTAAGACGATGCTATTAAGTGTTTTATATATCGTAGGGATCACAGCAGAAGCAATGACAGGTGCGCTCAGTGCTGGTCGAAAAAAAATGGATTGGTTTGGTGTCATGCTGGTAGCAAGTGCGACAGCAATTGGGGGTGGGACGGTTCGCGATATTCTCCTAGGGCACTACCCTCTCGGCTGGGTTAAAAACCCTGAATACTTGATGATCACCTGCGTTGCTGGCGTGGTGACGACTGGTTTGGCAAAGTGGGTCATTAAATTTAAAGGGCTATTTATTCGTCTGGATGCACTGGGGCTCATTGTATTCAGTATCATCGGAACAAAAGTCGCCATGACAATGGGGCTTCATCCTGCTATCTGTATGGTTTCAGGCTTAGTCACGGGTGTATTTGGTGGGCTACTTCGCGATATGATTTGTCGACAAACACCACTCGTACTGCATGAAGAGCTTTATGCCTCTGTCGCGCTCGTCGCATCTGGGCTCTATTTAGCTTTGCTTGAATATGGCATCAGTGATGTAACCAGCACAGTTGTGACACTCAGTGTCGGCTATTTACTGCGAATGGCAGCCGTTCGATTTAAATGGCGATTGCCCTCTTTCCACTTGGAAACTGAAGGCTCCATTCATTAATCCATCCATATCTACTATTAAGCTATTTCTGTGAGTAAACTATGTTCTGCGATTAAGCTAGTTCTTCGATAAGACTATGTTCTGAAATTAAGCTATTGACATTAAGCTATTGAAATAAGACGACTCTTGATCATTAGCTATGCTTTACACAAAGCGATAACCGACCTAATAAAAACGCCCTCATAATATATGAGGGCGTTTTTCGTTGAAGCTATTTTACCTTGGACGCGGTTTTATTTTAAACACTCGACTTGAACTCTATATCTGTGGAGTCGTCGTCTGCACGCCAAAGTTCTGACCACGGTGGCGCAGCAGATGATCGAGCAACACAATCGCCAGCATAGCTTCAGCAATTGGTACCGCACGAATACCCACACATGGATCGTGCCGCCCTTTAGTAATTAACTGAGTCGGTTCACCATCTTTCGTGATCGTTTCACCGGGAACGGTAATGCTCGATGTCGGTTTAAGCGCAATACTCGCAACAATATCTTGTCCAGTCGAAATGCCGCCCAAAATACCACCAGCATGATTACTTGAGAAACCTTCAGGAGTTAATGGATCACGATGCTCACTTCCCTTTTGGTTCACTACACCAAAGCCATCGCCAATTTCAACGCCTTTGACTGCGTTGATACTCATCAGCGCATGAGCAATGTCAGCATCCAATCGGTCAAATATTGGCTCACCCAACCCTACTGGAATTTTCGTTGCCACCACTTGAATCTTTGCACCAATGGAGTTGCCTTCTTTGAGTAAATCACGAATCAATTGATCAAATTCAGGCACTTTATCAGCATCAGGGCAAAAGAAAGCGTTATTCTCTATCTCATTCCAATCGACTTTATCAATTGAAATATCGCCCATTTGCGATAAATAAGCTTGGATTTCTACACCAAATTCTTGTCTAAGGTATTTTTTTGCAATGGCTCCGGCAGCCACACGCATTGCCGTTTCACGCGCAGAAGAGCGACCACCGCCACGATAATCACGAACCCCATATTTTTGATGGTAAGTATAGTCAGCATGGCCTGGACGGAATTTATCTTTGATTTCAGAATAATCTTTAGAACGCTGATCGGTGTTTTCAATCAACAGGCCAATTGACGTTCCTGTTGTTTGCCCTTCAAAGACACCAGATAGAATTTTCACTTCATCGGCTTCACGACGAGCCGTTGTATAGCGAGAGGTACCCGGACGGCGGCGGTCCAAGTCCTTTTGTAAATCTGATTCGGTAAGCTCTAATCCCGGAGGGCATCCATCGACGATACATCCTAGTGCGATACCGTGACTCTCCCCGAATGTTGTTACTCGAAAGTGTTGCCCGATACTATTTCCTGCCATTACATCCTCTGTGTAGAAGTGGGGATAAGATTTGGGGCATCTTGCCAACCAATTTTACTCATCACCGCGTTCAATCATCAATTCTTCGTGATTTCATAGTGGCTTTAATAGCAATTCTTGTAAACCAAAAAATACACTAAATTCTAACAATTAATGACATGCTTTCCTTGCTTATCGAAAAACATAAAAAAACGCCAGCGTTAAAAGCTGACGTTTTCAGATACAAATAGAACAAAATCTATCTATACGAATGGTTTAATCTTTGTAGAGTGCAAACTCTTCTGCACACTCAACCAACTGAGCGCGAGTGATCATGAATACACCATGACCACCATTAGAGAACTCAATCCAAGTGAATGGAATGTCTGGGTACTGTTCCATCATATGCACCATTGAATTGCCTACTTCACAGATCAAGATACCGTCATCGGTTAAATAGTCAGGGGCATTAGACAAAATACGACGAACCAGTTTAAGGCCATCAGTACCCGCAGCTAAACCAAGTTCAGGCTCATGGGTAAACTCTTCAGGCAAGCTACCCATGTCTTCTTCATCCACATAAGGTGGGTTCGATACAATTAGGTTGTACTTTTCTTTTGGTAAATCGCGGAATAGATCAGAACGAATTGGGAACACTTGCTGCTCCATTCCGTGATCTTGTACATTCTGCTCAGCAACTTGTAGTGCATCGGTTGAGATATCGATAGCATCCACTTCCGCATCAGGGAATGCATGTGCACAAGCGATCGCAATACAACCACTGCCGGTACATAAGTCCATAATGCGTACTGGCTCTTCAACTAACCACGGTTGGAATTGCGCTTCAATAAGTTCACCAATTGGAGAACGAGGCACAAGAACGCGCTCATCAACAAAGAACTCTAAACCACAGAACCAAGCTTTATTGGTCAAGTAAGCGGTTGGCGTTCGGTCATTAATACGATGAATTACTCGTTCCACAATACGTAAACGCTCACTATTAGTTAAGCGAGAATTCAAAACATGAGGAGGCACATCAATCGGTAAATAAAGAGTTGGTAGGATTAATTGAACTGCTTCATCCCATGCGTTATCGGTTCCATGACCATAGAATAAACCTGCTGCATTAAAGCGGCTAACCGTCCAACGAATCATATCTTGAAGAGTGTGAAGTTCAGACACGGCCTCTTCTACAAAAATCTTATCCAAAATTGCCTCCGAAAAGCGCTACAATACTGCTAATTTAGTTTCTGTTTAGAATTGATAACCTGATGAGCAAAAAAAACACCGATATCGATGATGATTTCGCCTTATTCAAGGATGCAGTACAGGGCGTTAAAAAGTTGCAACAGGATACCATAATCCAGCAGCCAAAAAGAGATACAACACAAAAAGAAATAAAACGTACGGCCCGCCAAGCGAGTGATACAGAATTTTATTTCTCTGATGAGTTTGTACCGCTATTAAATGAAGACGGACCAACACGCTACGCCCGTGATGATGTCTCAAAATATGAGGTCAAACGCCTTCGTCGAGGCGTCTATGTCCCTGATGTCTATCTAGATATGCACGGCATGACTCAACAAGAAGCCAAACGCGAACTTGGTGCCATGATCGCTCACTGTGTAAAAGAGAGTGTACATTGTGCTTGTGTGCAACATGGTATTGGCAAACACATTCTGAAAAAGAAAGTGCCGCTCTGGCTCGCCCAACACCCTGATGTCATGGCGTTTCACCAAGCACCACTCGAATTTGGCGGAAATGGTGCCTTATTGATTCTGCTATCGATTCCAGAAAAGTAGGCGTGGTTACGGATTAATATTCCATAACAAATCTCCGGTTTGGGTTTCTGGATCAAATTCAATACACACTAAACCTGATGTGGGGAACATTGGCGGCATCATGTCTGTGACAAAATCAGCCGTTAAGTAACCCACTAATGGAAGGTGAGATACAAAAAGTAGTGACTCTAATTGCTCTGTTTCGATGAGAGCCGTTGCGTAATCACGCACATAGTCAGATTGGCCATAAGGCGTGATGTCGTCACATGTTTCAACACTTTTCGCGTTATAATATTCGCTAATCGTTTGCCATGTTTGCTGCGCACGTAAGTAAGGACTAACTAGCACTTTATCAAATTGGCTGAAACCTTGCTCTTTACATGCTTTAGCGACAGCCGCTGAGCTACGTTGACCTCGCTCAGTAAGCGCTCTTTCTGCATCACTCGCAGCATAGTGCTCCGCTTCCCCGTGGCGCATAATAAAAATTTTCATGTTCTATCCTATTTTACCAAGCATTAGACACTTCTTGGCATTTGCGCTAATTGATAAAACAGTCTTATTGCTGTTTATCTCTTATACGTCAGTTTTGTATTCAAGCGAATGCCGCTCATGCTAACTGACTATTATTTTCCGACACTTAATTATATCAATTCACGAATGAAAGACTTCGATACTCTTAACAGTCTATTAAATTCTAGTAAATACAACCCACTTGGGCTAGCTTGGGGATATATCCCAAAATCTAAAATCAAGATTTGCACCTGCTCATATCAGAGTCATAATTAATACATCGCTTTTTTTGGAGATGCTCTGTGCACCTAAGTCCAAATGATACCAATCAATATCGTTATTTAACGTTATCGAACGGATTACGTGTTTTGTTGATTCAAGAAATCGACGCACAAAAATCTGCCGCCGCTCTTGCCGTGAATGTTGGCCACTTTGACGATCCTCTCGATCGTGAAGGGCTCGCTCACTATCTTGAACACATGCTTTTTTTGGGTACGGAAAAATACCCTAAAGTGGGTGAGTTTCAAAGCTATATTAGCCAACATGGTGGTAGAAATAATGCTTGGACTGGAACTGAACATACTTGCTTTTTCTTTGATATATCGCCGAACGTCTTCGAAAAAGCACTCGATCGCTTCGCCCAATTTTTTGAAGCACCTCTCTTTAATGAAGAAGCATTAGATAAAGAACGCCAAGCCGTCGAGTCGGAATACAAACTGAAACTCGCCGATGACTCTAGGCGTTTGTATCAAGTTCAGAAAGAAGTAGCCAACCCCAAACACCCTTTTGCTAAATTTTCGGTGGGCAATCTTGAAACCCTCAATGATCGTGGCGGGCAATCCATTCGCCAAGAGATTTTAAATTTCCACCAGCAGTGCTACTCGTCTGATCTAATGACGCTCGCAGTAACAGGCCCTCAATCATTAGATGAGTTGCAACAGTGGGTCGAAGACAAATTTTCCGCTATCCAAAATAAAAATCTCAATCAAAAGTCCATTTCAGAACCGATGACAGACGACAATAGCGCTGGTATCACTATCTGTATCGAACCTGTAAAAGAGATCCGCAAACTAATTCTCGCGTTCCCTCTTCCCTCAATGGATGAATATTATGGCAGCAAGCCTTTATCCTACTTTGCTCACCTATTAGGTTACGAAGGGAAAGGGAGCCTAATGATGCAGCTGAAAAATAAAGGTTGGATCACCTCGCTTTCCGCTGGAGGAGGCGCAAGCGGCAGTAACTATCGAGAGTTTACCCTCAGTTGCTCACTAACCGATGAAGGGTTAGCGCATACCGATCAAATCACTCAAGCCGTTTTCCAATACTTCAAGCTTATAGAGTTTCAAGGGATGGATGAGTGGCGTTACATTGAGAAACAAGCCGTTCTTGAATCAGCGTTCCTTTTCCAAGAACCAACACGCTCTATGGATTTAGTCAGCCATCTCGTCATCAACATGCAGCACTATTCACCAGAAGATGTGATCTATGGGGATTATAAAATGTCTCATTACGATGAGACGTTCCTGCGCTCCCTCTTCTCCTATTTTTGCCCACTCAATCTAAAAGCAACAGTGATAGGTAAAGGGCTAAGCTATGATAAGACCGCTAAGTGGTATTTTACCCCCTACTCCGTCACACCGTTTAGCCAACAACAACTTGCCCATTTCCAGCAGATCGATCCTAGTTGGGATTTTCAACTTCCAGATAAAAACCCCTTTATCTGCTACGACTTAGACCCAACGCCACTGGAAAAAGAAGCAGAGACTCCTGAGCTGATTGAAGATCTTGAGGGTTTCCGATTGTGGCATTTGCAAGATGCTCAATTCCGAGTACCAAAAGGGGTCGTCTATGTGGCAATAGACAGCCCTCATGCCGTTGAAACGCCCATTAACATCGTTAAAACTCGGCTGTGTGTTGAGATGTTCCTAGACTCACTGGCCGAAGAGACATATCAGGCTGAAATTGCTGGTATGGGCTATAACATGTACGCTCATCAAGGTGGAGTCACACTGACATTATCGGGCTTTAGTCAGAAACAACCTCAACTGCTCGATATGATCCTATCGCGTTTCTCACAACGAGATTTTAGCCAGGAAAGATTTGATTCGATTAAGAATCAACTTTTGCGTAGTTGGCGAAATTCAGCTCAAGATCGCCCAATTTCACAGCTTTTTAATGCTATGTCTGGAGTTCTTCAACCAAACAACCCTCCATACACGGTATTAATCGAAGCATTAGAACAGATTAAAATAGATGAATTATCTACTTTTGTTGACGCTATTCTCGCAGAACTTCATGTAGAGACCTTTGTTTATGGTGATTGGACTCAGCAACAAGCTCACGATATTGCCACGACATTAAAAAACGCATTACGAGTAAAAAACCAAGCATACGAAGAGTCACTAAGACCATTAATCATGTTGGGCAACAGTGGTACTTTCCAGCATGAGGTTGTGTGCGATCAGCAAGATTCTGCGGTGGTCGTTTATTACCAATGCGATGACATTTTGCCACGCAGCATCGCGCTATATTCGCTAGCTAATCATCTTATGTCGGCAACATTCTTTCATGAGATCCGCACCAAACAGCAATTAGGCTATATGGTGGGAACGGGTAACATGCCTCTAAACCGCCACCCGGGGATCGTCCTCTATGTTCAATCGCCTAATGCGGCTCCAACAGAGTTAGTTGCGTCGATTGACGAGTTCTTAAATGCTTTCTACTTAGTGCTACTTGAGCTGAATGAGTACCAATGGCACAGCAGTAAAAAAGGATTATGGAATCAAATGGCGACACCAGACGTGACTTTACGCGGACGCTCTCAGCGCTTATGGGTTGCCATTGGGAATAAAGATGTAGAGTTCAATCAGCGAGAGAAAGTGTTAGAGGAACTAAAAGCCCTTAGCCGTTCAGACATGATTCGTTTTGTTATTAATGAATTAAAACCTCGGACATCAAATCGACTGATCATGCACAGTTTAGGTAACGCTCACCTAGAAGAGGAAAGGCTGGATCTAGGGCACGATATTGATTCAATTGATCAATTTCAGCTCAGAGCTAAAGATTGTGATTTAGGCTAATCGATAAATTGGACTAAGTTTCTAATTTAGGGTCAGTGATTGGCGAAATGTAAAAGCAAGTAATAAAAACGCCCGCAAATAGTTAGCGGGCGTTTTTGTATCTAGTGAATAAACGATAACCATAAAGCAATGGCTACCATTTATCCCCTGCGACTAAATATCAGTAGAAGCTTTCATCTAAACCCGCGCGAGTGAGCAAACCATCACACGGAGCATATCGGTCACCATATTTTTCCGCGTATTCATTCATCATTTCAACGAGGGCTTTGATTCCAATCTGATCCATATATCGGAATGGGCCACCGAGAAAAGGAGGGAAACCGATACCGAAGATCGCACCAATATCACCATCTCTTGGGCTACGGATAATACCTTCATCCAAGCAGCGAACCGCTTCATTCAACATAGGAAGCACGCAGCGAAGTGAAATATCTTTTTCTGTTAGCTTAGCTTCTGGCTGTAATTTCAGTAGTTTATAAACGGATTTATCGACTTCCTTTTTCTTGCCTTTGTAACTGTAGAAGCCTTTACCACTCTTACGACCTTTACGATCATCATTAAGCAAAATATCGAAAACATCCGGGCCTTTAAAACGAGGGCCTAATTCATCCACAAGAATCGGCATAATTTTCGCCCCAATATCCACACCAACTTCGTCTAATAACGTAATCGGCCCAACTGGGAAACCAAAATTAAGCAGCGCTTTATCTAGTGCATCAATAGGCTCACCACCTATCAACACCTGAGCTGACTCATTCATGTATGGCGCTAAGATTCGGTTTACGTAGAAACCCGCACAATCTTTTACAACAATTGGCGTTTTCCCTTGTTTACGAGCAAAAGCAACCACTGTCGCAATAGTCTCGTCAGAGGTTGTTGCGTGCGGAATCACTTCCACTAGCGGCATTTTTTCAACCGGACTGAAGTAGTGCAGACCCACAATATTTTCAGGGCGCTGTGCTTTTTCTGCAATTTTATGGATTGGCAACGATGACGTATTGGTAGCAAAAACAGTATCTCGTTTTGCGTTTGCTTCGATATCCGCAACCATGCTCTGTTTAAGGTCAAGATCCTCAAATACCGCTTCAACGACGACATCAAGAGTATTAAAGCTCGTGAAATCAATGCCCCCAGAAAGCTGTAACATCTTACTTTCCAGACCAGATTTAGTAATGATCCGGCGCTTAAACTGCTTGTTGAACAACTTGTAGTTATAGTTCAACGCATTTAATACACCGTCATTAGACACATCTTTAATCCGAACTGGGACTTTCGCTTTAGCGACACTAACGTGACTGATTCCCGCTCCCATCAAACCGCCACCAAGCACACCAACACGGTTAACGGGCAATGGCGTAGAATCTGAGCCGTTGTCTTTTTTCATTTCCGTCGTTGCAAAGAAAATCGAACGCAGCGATTTAGATTCTGGCGTCATCACCAGTTCACTAAATTTTTTCGCTTCTAATTGCTGGCCTTTCTCAAACCCATTTTCTAATCCGTTGCGAATAACCTCAAGGATGGCATCAATCGCAGGGTAATTTCCGCGAGTCTTCTCATATGATTTCTTTGCCGCTTGTTCGAAGATGACTTTGCGTCCAAGTCCACTATGAGCAATCAACTTCTCTTTGGTTGATACTTTACGTTTTGCTTTTTTCTTACCTGAATACTTTTCTACAAAATCTTTGGCGACGTCGAGTAACACCGAATTAGGCACACAAGCATCCACCACTCCGAGTTTCTTCGCTTTTTTAGCTCTAAGTTGCTTACCCGTCATAATAAGATCAAGAGACGGAAGCAAGCCAATCAAGCGAGGCAGACGCTGAGTACCACCGGAACCCGGAAGCAGTCCTAATTGAACTTCCGGTAAACCTAAGCGCGTTTTATCAGAATCACTACACACTCGATAGTCACAAGCGAGCGCTAACTCAAGTCCACCACCTAAACATGGGCCGTGAATCGCAGCCACAACAGGGTATGGCAAGTCAGACAGCGTCTGGAACATCTCTTGGCCTTGTGTCGCTAAGGCTTCGGCTTGTTCTGCTGTCGTGCAATCATCTAGCATGCGAATATCAGCACCTGCGATGAAGTTGTCCGGTTTCAGTGAGTGAACAATCAACCCTTTAATTGTCGATTTTTTCTCTTCTAACTGAACAAAGATGGCTTTCATGTCATCTGCAAACGCCGCTTGAAGGGTGTTCATTTTTTCATTGGGTACATCGATGGCGAGCCAAGCTAGGTTTTGCTCATCAATCGTTAAATTAAATGCTTGCTCACTCATTACTCAACCTCCAAAATCATTGCCGCGCCCAAACCACCAGCTGCACATGCTGTATTTAAACCAATTCCGCCACCTCTGCGTTTTAATTCACGTAGAGTTTGCGTCATCATTCTTGCGCCTGTTGCTGCAAATGGGTGCCCATAAGCAATAGAACCACCAAGTACATTAAATTTGTCCATATCGATCTCCCCCATCGCTTTTGAACGACCGAGATTTTCTTGTGCAAATTTGTCACTTGCAAACATCTTCACATTCGCGAGAGCTTGTGCGGCAAAGGCTTCATGCATATCAATTAAGGTTAAATCTGACAGTTCTAGACCCGCCTTTTGTAACGCCATTGACGTCGCATAAGATGGCCCCATTAACATATCTGTCTCAACGCCAATCGCAGAAAAGGCATACGACCGAATGTAACCCATGATTTCTAAACCGAGCTCCTTCGCTTTTCCTTCACGCATAAGCATTACCGCAGCGCCACCATCGGTTAAAGGCGTACTATTTGCAGCAGTGACACTTCCGTATTGGCGGTCAAAAGCAGGTCTAAGCTTAGCGTAACCCTCTAGAGTCGAGTCATGTCGAATATTGTTATCTTGAGAGATCCACTTCTTATATGGCGCAGGAAATGCAGTCATGACTTCATCTTGGATCTTACCCTCGTTCCAAGCAATTGATGCTAAGGAGTGCGAGCGATGAGCCAAGGCATCTTGTTCGGCTCGAGTGATACCGTGAGTTTTTGCCATCTGCTCAGCCGTCTGCCCCATCGATAGCCCTGTGGAATATTCAGCCACCGCAGGAGGTACTGGCATCAAATCTTTCAGTGATAGGCTTTTGAGGATTTTAAGTTTCTGCCCGACAGTTTTGGTTTTACTTAAAGCAAGTAAATTTGCCGCCAGTTTTTTCGTCACACCAATAGGCAAAACAGAAGAGGAGTCTGCACCGCCAGCGATACCGATATCAATAGAGCCAGCCATAATGCTCTCTGCAACATTAACAGAAGCTTGGAAGCTCGTCGCACAAGCGCGAGTAACACTATAAGCGTCAGTATGGATATTCATTCCTGTTCCAAGGACAATCTCACGGGCAATATTCGGCGCTTCAGGCATTTGAACCACCTGACCAAACACGACTTGTTCAATTAAAGCAGGATCGATATCGGTACGAGCAAGCATTTCACTCACCACCATTTTTCCAAGATCGACGGCTGGTACTTGGCTAAATTCAGTGCTTTGACGTGCAAATGGTGTTCGCAGCCCCGCAACGATTGCTACACGTTCACCTGAACGCGTGGTGACTTCCTGTTTGCCCATTGTTTCTCCTTAGAATAAGAGGTCTGACCTGATTGTATTGTAACGAAGTTGTTAAAAGAATCAAACGCTCGTTTAACTAAACGTGAACTACAATCGTGTTCTGGATTAACAATTTACTACTTAATCTAGGGAACTATTGGGAAGGAGTAGGTTCGAACCACTTGAATTTAAAGCAAAAAAAAACCACACAAAGCTGTGTGGTTGGAATGTATATAAAGCAATTAACTTGCGCCAATTGAAATAATCAGTTTCCTGATTAGGAGAAAGTAAAGTCAGCCTTCAAAAGGAAGTTGTTGTCTTGCTCAACACGCTAGTCATAAATGACTAACTAGACAACAATGTGTACTATAACGGCTTGAGAGCGCGATATTTTGAAGTAGATCAATTTTAGTGTGATTTGCAACTTTCGAAACTGGACATAAATAAAAAAAATGCTATCCGCAGAGCAAAAATGGAGGCTCATGTGTCGATATTAAAAATGTTTGGAAATAAAAAGCCAGATCGTCCGGTCAACTCTGATATGGACAAACAAAGAAAATACGAAGCGCTTGTAAGGGCCTACCATCGAGATCTATTCCGCTACGCTTATTGGCTATGTAAAGATAAGAGCGTTGCTGAAGATCTTGTGCAAGAGACCTGCTTAAGGGCATGGAAATCTCTCGATAGCCTACAAGACGAAAAAGCGGCAAAATCTTGGCTCATTACTATCTTGAGACGAGAAAATGCACGACGCTTTGAACGAAAACAGCTTGATCTCGTCGATATTGATGATCACGGCCATGAAGCCAAGATCAATGATGACCCACATCATCAACAAGAGTGGCTTCAAGCACAAATAATGAAACTAGAGGTCGATTACCGAGAACCCCTCTTCCTACAAGTTGTAGGTGGATTCAGTGGTGAAGAGATTGGAGATATTTTAGATCTCAACAAAAATACGGTAATGACTCGCTTATTCCGAGCCCGCAATCAATTAAAAGAGATGTTGGATTCGGATGAGAAACAGAGAGGGCAGCAAAATGGATGATTTAGAATTTCGCCGCCGCGTTTTGTCTGACCCAAAACGGCGAGATCAACAGCTATTAGACGCATTAACAAATAATGAAGCTAACGGGAAGTTTCTTGATGACGTTTTAAATTTAGATACACAAATATCTAACGCAATGAACGTTGATGTTCCGGATGATTTAGCCGATCGAATTCTATTTAAGCAAACATCGAATGAACAGAATATCATCAGACCGACTTTTGCTAAGCGTGCCATGGCGATGGCGGCATCTGTGGCTTTTGCATTTGGTTTATTAGTTGGGCAAGTCAATTGGGGTAATATTGTGGTTTCCCCAGCACAAGCAAGTTTAGCCGATACCGCGATGAAGCATGTCGTCGATGAAAGCAGCTTTGTAAACGTACTGGATGAAAAAGTCACTTCTCAGCAAATCAATGCCAAGATGTCACCTTTTGCTTACCAGTTCGATCAGAACTTTCCTTACCATGTTTACTACTTAAATCATTGTGGCTTTGGTAAATCTAATGCGATGCATATGGTTTTTCAGGGTGAAAAAGGCAAAGTCACGCTGTTCCTAACAAGCATTAAAAGCGAGCAGCCTATCGACTTTAATGAAAAAGGTATGTCAGGCGTTGTTACTCCAATTGGCAACGCCAGTATGATCATCGTCGGGGGAAATGGAGAAGATGTCGCTAAGATCGCCGAAAACCTAACACCAATGATACAACCTGCAAGTTAATTCAATTTTCAGCCCAGCATTCGTGCTGGGCTGCTTTATTTTAATCTATCATTCAATTTCCTCCTGCATCGGCAATTCAACTTAGAGTTAAAACTCTAAAACCATGCATTTACAACCAATATCGTGCCAGATAGCCATCATTTCTGTAATTTTGTCGACATTTAATTCAATGGTCGGATTTCTATACCTTATACTAACCGCTATTATCCGTTCCCAACTGAGTATTAACTCAAATTAAATCGCCCTATTAGAGGCGGGACATCTCAAGGAAAACACTAATGACTAATAAAACGCGTCTGTTTAAAAAGTCTCTTTTAGCAGTGACAATTACTTTAGCCTCTAGCCAAGCAATGGCGGCAGGTTTCCAAATTAACGCACAATCAGCAACCGGTATTGGCCGTGCATTTGCTGGTGATGCGGTAATTGCTGATAACGCTTCTGTCATGGCGCGTAACCCAGCAGCAATGGCACTATTCGATGAAACCGCTTTCTCCATCGGTTTCGAAAGCATCACTTCAATGATTGAAGTAAAAGATGCACAATACACTGGTTTCGATGGCGCGACTCATAATGCAAATTATGATGACGCTGGTGATACATCTATAGCACCAAATATTCACTTAATTGTCCCAATTAACGACAAGTTTGCAGTTGGTGTGAATGCTTACTCTAACTTTGGTACCAAAACTGAATTTAGCGACAGCTATGTCGGTGGGGAGTATGCAGGTTTAACAGATGTAAAAAGTGTCAACGTTGGTGTTGCAGGTTCATACCGAGTGAATGAACAGTGGAGTTTTGGTGCTGGATTAGATTTCATTTATGGTAAAGGTACTCTTGAGCGAACTATGAGTTCAGCAGTTGCAACTCCTGGTTTTGCTCCATTTCCACAACCAGGTTCTACAGCTTTAGATGCAGAAGCGGACGGTTGGGCGGTTGGTTTCAACTTAGGTTCTGTTTACGAATTAGATGAAAATAACCGTTTTGGCTTAGCTTATCATTACGCTCCAAGATTAGAAGCTGAAGGTGATATCAATTACCTAGGTCAGACAAGCGATACGCTATACATTCCATTGCCTGATATTGCAGAGTTTTCTGGTTTCCACAAAATCGAAAATACTAAATTTGCATTACATTACAGCGTACAGCTAATCACTTGGGGTGAGTTTGATGTATTAGAAGCTGATGGCATTGGTACTCTTAATGAATATCAATGGCAAGATGGATGGCACTACTCAATTGGCGGTACATACTACCTCAATAATAAGTGGACTCTGCGTGCTGGTTACATGTACGACACAAGTGCTCAAGATCAGGTAACTTCAATTTCAGTACCTGATTCAGATCGCCAATGGTTCTCTACAGGTTTCACTTACCACATCACTGAAAAGTCCAATATCGATTTCGGTTTCACTTACCTACTAGGCAAAGATGTGAAAGTTAATGAATCCACAGAAAACCCAGCAGCAGGCATCATTGGTGGGGATAACATCTCATCGATCAGTGCCACAACTCATGCAGATGCAATCTTAGTCGGCTTACAGTACAGCCGTACTTTCTAAGCACAAGCTATTTAGCACTCTATGTAAAAGGCTGGTTTTCCAGCCTTTTTTTGTGGCTGCTATACTTCAATATCATATTTTCAGTGTACAGTTGTTAGCGAAACTGCCTATTCCATACCACATGTGTTCGCTCAAAAATCAAAACCTTCTCGCAACAATTAGCATAAACATCTATATAAAAATTAAATCTAGCCATTTATCCTCAAAACATGCTTTTCATCGAATTACATTTTTAAAGTAATCACTCTAACATTAGAATCACGCTACTAAATTTTATCAGTTCAGCGAACATTATAATGAAATCAAATAAAACTCTTCTATCTTTAGCGGTCGCTTTTAGCCTCGCATCTGTATCAAGCGCCACTAACGCGGCAGGTTTTCAGCTTGCTGAATATTCAGCAACCGGTCTTGGCCGTGCTTATGCTGGTGAAGCGGCAATGGCCGACAATGCAAGTGCACAGTGGCGCAACCCTGCAATGTTGACTTATTTAGAAGGGACACAGATCTCAACTGGTGCTATTTATGTAAACCCAAATATTGACGTTGACGGCACAAGTGCTGGCAGCATTAAAGCTGAATCACACGACTTTGCTCACGATGCGATCATCCCGAACCTTTATATTTCCCACAAATATAATGACCAATTTGCCGTTGGTGTTGCACTAAGCACTAACTACGGCATGGAAACGGATCTTGGTACTGACTTTGCTGGTGCTAACCACGGCAACGAAGCAAGCGTGATCAGTAAAGAACTAAACCTCAACGTTGCTTACCAATTAAATGAACAAGTAAGTGTCGGTGGCGGTGTTCGCTATGTAATCGCAGAAGGCAGCTTTGGCGCTGTTTCTACCGAAAACTCATTAATCCCAGTACCAGCAGGCACCACTCTAAAATACATGGAAGGGGATGATAAAGCATGGGCTTGGCAAATAGGTACCGCTTGGCAGATTAATGATGAACATCGTATTGGTTTTGCTTATAAATCTGAAGTTGCACTGACACTTGAAGGACATGCGGAAGGTTTCGGTTTTAATCCGGCGAACCCTGCTGCTAAGAAAAATGGTTCTATGGAGCTAGCCCTTCCGGCAACTGCAGAACTTGCAAGCTTCCATCAATTAACAGAAAAAGTAGCCGTTCACGCAAGTTTAAACTGGACTGATTGGAGCAGCTTCGAAAAATTAGTCGCTGATTTCCCTGGTGAGAACAGCGTTGAGATTAAAAAAGAGAACTGGAAAGACAACTATCGTTTCGCCATTGGTTCAACTTATCAAGCTACGCCAAAATTAGCATTACGCACAGGTGTTGCTTACGACACTTCAGCAGTAGACGAAGCCGACCGTACGGCAACCATCCCAGAAACCGACCGTACATGGTTAAGTGTTGGTGCAAGCTACCAATGGTCTAACCAACTTTCTCTAGACGCTGGCTACACCTATATTTTAGCAAAAGATGCGGATATGCATGAAGATGATGGGGCAGCGAACCTTTTTGGTGGCTCATTCGAAGGCGAAGTAACGGGTAATGTTTGGTTGATCGGTGTTCAAGCTAACTACGTTTTCTAATTCCGTTTCTGAATCAAAAGTTTTTGAATAAAGAATTTCTTAATAAAAGGTTTCTTAATAAAGAGCTTCTGAATAAAGAGTTTCTTAGCAAAAAGCTTCTTAGTACAAAAAAGGCTTGGTTTCATACCAAGCCTTTTTTATCAATAATGACAAAAACTATTAAAACTCTTCATCTAGATATTCATCAAGATAAGCTTCTTCATCTTCATCAAATTCAGCCGTGGTGTTAATTTCAGCCTTAAAATCTTGGCGCTGCAAGAATACCTCACGAGACAATGCATATGGATCTGGCGACGTTTTTAGCTGTCCCTCTTGAGGAATCAACTGCACTCGTTTTTCCATCCCCTCTAACGCCCACTTACCTAGCCCAGCCCAAACATTCAAATAACTAAGCGGCACATACATTCCATCAACGGTATCGGTGACTTCTCGAACCGTATAAGGTCCGTAACCAGGGAGCATCAAATACGGGCCGTTGCCGACACCATAATGACCAAGCGCATCACTGAACGCTTTATCATCGTTTTTAGGTATTCCTGCTTCTGATGCAATATCAATTAAGCCCACCAAACCAAACGTAGTGTTAATCCAAAAGCGGTTAAAGTGATTGACCGCTTGCTCTCCATTACCCATTACGAGGTTATTCACCATGCTAGAAGGTTCATCTAAATTGGCAAGCACGTTAATAATACCTAAGCGTATTGGGTGCGGAACATATTCAACATAGGCGACAGATACAGGACGCACTAAATAGGGGTCAAGGTAGTCGTAGTTGATATCCCACATTGCTCGGTTAAAGCTTTCAAAGGGATCGTTAGGGTGTGTTTCATCGATATTAGCTGTAGAGTCAGTTCCATTCACAGCATTACTTTCATCAATGACTTGCTTTTCCGGTGCGCTAGAACAACCCACCGTCATCAAAGCTAAAAACAGACTTAAATGTAATTGTAATCCGCGTGTTAGCATTTTATCTTCCATAAATAAGGCCAGCGATGCTGGCCTAAGTAGCAATATACTTATTATACTGATATTCAATACCATAGAAATAAGTATATTTAATATGTAATCAACCGTTTAACTACATCAGTATTGCTGCTCAATCTTCAACGATGCAGGTTCACCAAGAGAAACGACTGAGCTTTCACCATACCAATCACCATCTCGCGTTGAAACATTTCCGTCACTATCCAGTCTAGCTCGAACAATTAAGCTCTCTAGATCCGATAGTTTACGACCTTGCATCATACTATTGCCGTCATCCAATACGATCGTTCTTGGGAATGAACCTAAAGGATATCGAGCAGCAGCAATTGGCATTGGCGCGCCATCAGCACTATGCACTGAAACGACCAAAACGGCGTTACTTGATGGATTAACTTGAGCACCTAATGAGATAGTAACCGCGACATTTTTACCACTTGGAGTCGCTTCAACGCCCATTTTCTTCTTAGCATTCTCAATACTACGAGCCAACATAGTATAACGGCTATCATCAGGGCCAATCATTTGCTGCATAATACTCCAGTATTTAACCGCAGCCGGATAATCCTGACGCTCAAAAGCATCAAAACCAAGTAGAGAAAAGACTCGCAAATCGACATAGTCTTCCTGAACGAGGCTACCGAGCAATCGACGCGCTTTGTCTTGATCAGCTTCATCTTGAGACAACATCAGAGCTTGAGCATAACCCAATTTAACATCTTCATTCTCTGGTTCGAATCTATACGCCTTGCGCATAGAGTTAATGGCAGTTTCAACATCACGGTTCGCTAACCCAATTCGCCCAAGTAGCAACCACCCTGTAGAATCTTCAGGTTGATAATGTAAGCGAGTACGAAGTGCTAACGTCAGGTCTTGCATCTCATCATCAGTTAATGCATCGCCTTCTGGAGACATCAATTTCTTCGTTAATGCCGGTAAATTGGCTGAAACGTCTTGCCATTGCTGCACTTTATCTATCGCACCAAACTTCATATACATGGCATAAGAGAGTGCAATCACCAATAAAAACGATGGTAGTAAAATAACGGCCGCCGGTATTTCGCTACCACGACTGTTTTTTTGCTCCGTAGGGATGTCATCCAAAAGCGACTGCTTCAGGTCTGAAATCAGATCTTGTTGATCATCCACAAGCCCTTCATCGGCTTCTTCTTCAAGTTCAGATAAACGATCTTTGTAGAGAGCTTTGTTTAATTCATCGCGTAGTGCTTCATCATTATTTGCCTTTTTTTTAATGAAAGGCATCGCAATAAAGAGGCAACTAATAAGAGTAAGAACTAGACTCGATATCCAAAATAACGTCATTACTGTTTATCTCCGTCTTTTTCTTCATTAAGCAACGATTTCAAACGTGCTTCTTTCTCTTCATCCCACTCTTTAGATTCTGCCGTTTTTACCACTTTAGATTTGCGGCTGCGTACCACAATCAGAGCAAAACCTAGAACGATGACAAACAGTGGTCCACCCCATAACACCGATGTTGCTAGAGTCAACGGCGGGTTATAAGTAACGAAATTGCCATAGCGAGCGATCATATAGTCAATGATCTCCTGCTCCGACTTTCCTGCTTTCGTCATTTCATATACTTTTTGGCGAAGATCTTGTGCTAATTCTGCGTTAGAGTCACCAATCGTATTATTTTGACACTTAGGGCAACGCAACGTGTTACTTAGCTCTTTGAATTGCTGCTCTTGTTCAAAGTTATCAAACTCATGAACTTCAATTGTGGCATAAGCTGAAATTGACAGAAGCATGCTCGTCATAAAAGCAACGAAGATACGTTTCATCATTTCGCCTCCTCCAGAAGAGCTTGATACATTGGTTGCAATGTCTCTTTCCAGTTAGCTGGATTAACATCACCAACATGGCGATAGCGGACTACGCCATTTGCATCAATTAAAAAAGTTTCAGGTGCGCCATACACGCCAAGATCTAGCCCTAACATACCATCACCATCAAACAGGCTAATCAGGTATGGGTTGCCTAATTCAGTTAACCACTGCACCGCTTTATCACGCTGATCTTTATAGTTAAGACCAATGATTTTCACACCATCTGACGACAATTCATTAAGGTATTGATGCTCGGCATAACATGTCGGACACCAGGTAGCCCAAACATTCAACAGCAATGGTTCGCCCTTGAAAATAGCTTGATCATGCAACTTTCCTGGTTGAGCTAAGTCTTCTAAACGAAACTCTGGAACTTGTTTACCAATCAATACCGATTCCAATTTGGTCGGGTCATCACCTGAAGAGTTTCGAACAAGCTGCGATGCAAAAACCGCCGCTAGAACCATAAACATAACCAGTGGGACAAATAATATTTTCTTGTTCATCTACGCGACCTTCTCTTGTTCACTGCTGGTTGTTTTTGATGATGACGATTTACGGAAGCGGTAGCGTCTATCACTAATTGCGATTAAACCACCTAGTGCCATCAATATTGAACCAGCCCAGATCCAACGAATAAAGGGTTTATAGTAAATTCGAACAGCCCATGAGCGGTTATCATCCAGTCTCTCACCCATTGCAATGTATAAATCACGAGTGAAACCGCTGTCGATAGCAGCTTCTGTCATCATTGAACGAGTTGTTGTGTAGAAACGTTTTTCAGCGTGTAGCGTATTAACGTACTTACCTTGTTGCGTGATTTCAAAATCAGCGATGTAACCATCATAGTTTGGTCCATCTTCATCTCGTACGCCGGAGAAGTAGAAATTGTAATCTTCTATTTGGAAGTGCTCACCTGGCGCAAGACGAACATCACGTTCAATGCTGTAGTTCTGCACCATTGCGATACCAATCACAGTAACAGCCAAACCAATATGTGCGAACATCATCGCCCAGTGACTGCGCTGAAGTTTTCTTAACCCTGTGAAAAAATCGTGACGGTGAGTTGCACGTTCATACAGCTCAAAGCTGTGCATGAACACAATCCATAACGCCATAACCCAGCCCATGTAGGCCATTCCAGTGAATCGGTCTGCCAATAGCCAAACCATAGCTGCGGCTAAAGTGAATGACCCAACACCAGAGATCAACATTGGTTTGATCAGTGCTGACATATTGTCACGCTTCCAACGAACCAAAGGACCAATACCTAAGAGGAACGAGAAAGGAATCATTAACCAGCTAAACAACATGTTAAAGAATGGAGCACCGATTGAAACTGAGCCTAAGCCAATCTGTTTGTGCACTAGCGGAAGCAGTGTCCCAACCAGTACCACAACCAAAGCTGCAATCAATAAAATGTTATTTGAAAGCAATGCGTTTTCGCGTGAAATAAGACTGAAGTTGCCGCGAACTCGTACCGATGCACCTTTCACTGCAAACAGCAGTAATGAACCGCCAATCACAAAGACTAAGAAGCCGAGAATGAACATGCCACGAGCCGGATCTGAGGCAAACGCATGAACAGAGACTAAAATCCCCGAACGAACAAGGAAGGTACCTAGTAAGCTTAAAGAGAACGCTGAAATAGCGAGTAGCACTGTCCAAGCTTTAAATGTGCCACGCTTTTCTGTTACAGCAAGAGAGTGCATTAATGCTGTACCCGCTAACCACGGCATAAACGAAGCATTTTCTACTGGATCCCAGAACCACCAGCCGCCCCAACCAAGTTCGTAATAAGCCCACCATGAACCTAGCGCGATACCAACCGTTAAAAATGACCACGCAGCGATAGTCCAAGGACGAGACCAACGTGCCCAAGCCGTATCTAAACGACCAGTCATCAAAGAAGCGATAGCAAATGAGAACGCCACTGAAAAACCAACATAACCCATATATAGCATTGGTGGGTGGATGATCAAACCAGGGTCTTGTAATAGAGGGTTTAGATCTCGGCCATCAATTGGGAAGAATGGCAGTGTTCTCAGGAATGGGTTCGAAGTGACGATGATAAACAGTAAGAAACCAACGGAAATCATCCCCATAACCGCGAGTACCCGCGCAACGGACTCTTGCGGCATGCCTCGGCTAAATGTCGCTACTGCAACCGTCCATCCTGCTTGAATGAGAACCCATAAAAGCAAAGAGCCTTCATGAGCACCCCAAACAGCGGTAATGCGGTAGTACCAAGGAAGTAAGCTATTCGAGTTACTCGCCACATATTGCAGCGTAAAATCGTTTTTGTAAAAAGCCCAACATAGAATAAAAAATGATAGGCAAAGCATGATGAACATACCCCAAGACAAAGGTCTCGCAGTATTCATCAATGTGGTGTTATTTCTCGATGCTCCCACCAGTGGAAGCAGACTGAGTAACACTGCCAACCCTAACGATAGGATTAAAGCAAAGTGACCAATTTCAGCAATCATTGATTACTTCCTTGAGTTTGTTCGTCTGTGTACGTTAATGGCTCATGGGTTTTCTTCATTGCTTCAGCCACTTCAGGCGGCATGTACTCTTCATCATGCTTAGCAAGCACTTCAAATGCTTCAATTGTTGTTGCGTCAAGTAGAACCCCTTGAGCAACAATACCTTGGCCTTCACGGAAAAGGTCTGGAAGAATACCATCGTAAACAATCGTCACTTTTGGACCAACATCCGCAAGATCGAAGCTTACTTGTAAAGATTCAACATCACGCTTCACTGACCCAACCACGACCATACCACCGATACGAAGTCTTTGGCCGACTTCTGGTTTCGTCCCATCATCTTTGCCATTGACCAATTCCGTTGGCGTGTAGAACAGATCCATGTTTTGATTCAGTGCATATAGCATTAAACCTACTGTGGCACCAATACCAATGAAAAGAGCGAGAATAATACCAAGTCTCTTTTTGCGTCTTGGGGTCATAGTGTGTTCTCCATATTTTTTGCAGCATCGATTCGAGCTTGACGATCGATTTTAGCTTGTACATCGCGAAGTAAGGTTTTACCACGCTTAATGCTTGAGATAAGCAAAATAAACATTGATAAGAAGGTAATCCCGAAAGCACTCCATACGTAAGCCGCATAGCCGCCCATGTTCAACATCGCGCTGAATGATTCAAAATGCATGTTAATTACCTCTCTTAGCGTTATCTAATGCTAATTGTTGTACCCAAGGACGATGGCTTTCTTTACTGATGATTTCATTTCTAAAGCGCAGCATTGTCACCGCTCCAAAGAAAAATGCAAAACCAAATATATTCAATAATAGTGGCCATAGCATATCTGAAGAGATAGATGGTTTATCGAATTTAGTAATTGAGGCACCTTGATGAAGGGTATTCCACCACTCAACTGAGAAGTGAATAATAGGTAGATTAATCACACCAACAATAGCCAAAATACCTGCCGCTTTAGCCGCCGTTTTCTGATCGTCAAATGCGTGATAAAGCGCAATTACTCCTAAATATAAGAATAAAAGAATAAGCTCAGATGTTAAACGAGCATCCCAAACCCACCAAGCGCCCCACATAGGCTTACCCCATACCGCTCCAGTCAACAAAGCGATGAAGGTAAAAACAGCACCGATTGGAGCCATTGCCGCTGCTGCCATATTCGACAATCTAACTTGCCAAACAAGACCAATAAATGCTGCGATTGCCATTGACATATAAGCGCCCATAGACCAAATAGCCGATGGCACATGAATATAGATAATTCTGAAGCTATCGCCTTGTTGATAGTCTGAAGGAGCGAATGCTAACCCCCAAACACTACCGCTAAACAAACACAATAAAGCTAATACAGAAAACCACGGAAGAAGTGTGCCGCTTAGGCGATAAGCGGTTTCCGGTTTGGCATAGGGATGGAGCCATTTCCACATGTTCACTCTCACTTTTACTTCAAATTGCTAACAATGCTTTTACGCGTTGTTGATTATTATATTTATAATTAACTCAATTAGAGCTGTCGAAAATCAATTAGTTCACACTGACTCTTAATGCCGCACTAATCGCAAATGGTGTCAGCGTCATTGCTCCCATAAACATGGCACCTAAAACGGCAAGTTGTCCATTATAAGCCACCCCTAAAGATGCCGCATCAATTGCTGAGGTAGCAAAAATTAGGATTGGAATATACAGAGGTAAAATCAATAGGCTCAGCAGCACGCCACCTTTTTGCAGCCCGACAGTCAAAGCGACACCAATTGCACCGATAAAACTTAACGTAGGTGTTCCGACAAAGAGGGTTAGAACGACCGCTAACCAAGTATCGAAATCAAGCGATAGCAACACCGCCAGTAACGGACTGATTAAGATAAGAGGCAACCCCGTTAACAACCAATGCGCGATGACTTTTGACATCACAACTAATTGTAATGGGATGGGCATTAGCATCATCTGCTCTAAAGAGCCGTCTTGAAAATCATCACGGAATAGTCGTTCTAATGATAATAAAGCAGATAGCAGCGCCGCTACCCAGACAATACCTGCCGCAATTCGCGCTAATAAATTAGGCTCCGGCCCAATACTCAGCGGGAATAAAGTAATAACAATAATAAAAAACCACAGAGGGTTAAAAATGTCAGCTTGCCTGCGAAATGCAATTAGCAATTCGCGGCGTACAATCGTGCTCATCGCTGAGATCATGTTAACCACCCAACTTAATTTTTCGAAGTATCGGATTATCAGCAAACATGTCTTGGTGGGTCGTGAGCAATACTATGCCCCCACTTTGCGCATGCTTTAGAAAAAGCGCTTCTAACACTTTCACCCCTTGCTTATCAATTGCCGTTAAAGGCTCATCAAGGATCCATAAAATCTGTTCACTCAACCATAGACGAGCCAGCGCGACTCGTCGCTGTTGACCAGCGGAAAGCTGTCCGACGGGTACATCCTCTCTACCAGCAAGCCCAACTTGAGTGAGCGCTTGGAAAATGTCTTCTCTAGAGGTGTTATTACCATGAATAGATTGGTAAAAATTCAGGTTCTCAAATGCGGTGAGCTCGCGCTTCACTCCTGTTTGATGGCCTAAAAAGAGCAAGTCTTGATGGTAGGTATCGCGGCTAGATTCAATTTGTTCACCTTTCCACGAAATCGTACCTTCGTCTCTCTCGCCTAAGCCAGAAATAATGCGTAAAAGTGTTGTTTTACCCGTGCCATTTCTACCTTCAACTTGAACAAGTTCACCCGGTTGAATATTAAAGGAAAGAGATTCAAACAAAACTCTCTCATCGCGAATTGCAGTTAAATTAGATACTTCGAGCATAAATTTTTTCGGCACAAAAACATAACAGTTATCTTAACACAGCAAGCCGAATACAAAACAGGAGTAGACCTTTACGAATCACGAAACTACGTAAGAAACTGTTAATGTTCTATCACAATTTCACAATTAATATTGGATATGGCTAAATTTCCATCCCTCTATTTTGCATTTTATTCCTAAAAACAAAAAAAGAAGCCGAGGCTTCTTTTTTCTTCTTCTGTTTTGTACACCGTTTACCGTCGAACATTTTTAGGCGATTGAGGCGATGCTCGATGTTCACCAGTAGAGCGAGGGGTCCCTCTCAATGGCGGCAATTTCTCTTTTCCTGTAAGCTTATTTTGTAGAGACATCATAAGCTCAGCTTCCGCTTTAGGGATTTCGCACTCTTCAATCAATTCATTGACACTCGCGCCTAACTGAACCATTTTACTGGCTCTCGTATACAAACGACCATCAGTATCTACGTGTTCAAGCTCCACTACTCGCTCATTTAGATGCTTGATAATATCCTGCTGCTCAGTCACTCGCTGACCAAGACCAACCACTACAGATCTCACTTCTAGCAACTGCTTATTGGCTTTTTGAAGCTCTTTCTCAAGGTGCCGTGTTTGCAAGCGAGATGCGTCAAAAAGCTTTTGTGATGCTTGTTTTGTTCGAAACAAGGCAAGCACAAACAGAAGAGCAATTAAAACACCCCCACCAATCAGGAAGGGGATATTTTGTGACAAAACATCAGTCATTATAGGTGAGCCATGTCATCCCATTCTTCATCGGTAAGCAGCTTATCTAGATCAACCAAGATAAGAAGTTTACCGTCACGGTTGCTTACACCTTGAATGAACTTAGCACTTTCATCCGTACCAACACTTGGTGTGGTATCAATTTCTGAAGAACGTAGGTAAACCACTTCAGCAACGCTATCAACTAAGATACCAATCACTTGACGCTCAGATTCAATAACAATAATACGGGTATTGTCCGTCGTTTCACCTTGCATCAGACCAAAGCGAGAGCGCGTATCAATAACAGTAACCACATTACCACGAAGATTAATGATACCTAAAACGTAATCTGGAGCACCCGGTACTGGAGCAATTTCGGTATAACGCAATACTTCACGAACTTGCATTACATTAATACCATATGTTTCTTGTTCTAATTGGAACGTCACCCACTGAAGAACTTCGTCATTACCTTGTTCTTTTCTTACTTCAACTTCGTTAGCTTGAGACATAGTCAATCCTCTTAATGTCGTTCCCGACTAAAATTTTTATCAATCTAATGCTTTTACATCTAGCCCTGCATTTAGCATAGCTACCATTGCCTCAACATGGATCAAGGCACACATTTTTTCTTTTACCATACCGGCAAGCCAAGGGCGTTTTCCTGCCTGTTCACGCCAACGAACTTTGTCAGTATTTAACAATTCGGTTCCCATGAGTTCTGTACTTGCCAGCCCCCACGAACTCTCACCCAACATCACGATATATTGATAATTATCTTTATAATCGTCATTGGCTAATTTTTCAGCCATCACCCATTTAGCACTGTCTACGACATCTAACTGGTGCTCTTTATTCATTTGCAAACCTAAATACCAGCTTGGTTTACCAATGATATGACTAAGTTCAGTTACCTGGTGAATACCGCCTAGCTCATCGAGAGGCACAGCAAACGTCACACCATTAACGTCAAAGTATAGTACTTGAAAGTCTTCTGTTCTGCTTGTAGTTTGCCAGTTATCAAATTGATGCCCACCAGCCTGAGTCTCTAACTCATTTTCGGTCACAACATTGGCATTGTCCGATGTACCAACTTCAGGTTGTTCAGCCTCAACAATGGGGCTTGTATCTAAGCCTGTATCTAAGCTTTCATCTGATTTTCCAACATTTTCAACTGTCTCATCTTGAACTGAAACATCAACGCTAGGCTCTTCTGGAATATCCCAGCTTTGGATCTCATCAACAACTTCAACACTTGGCTCAAGGTCTAGTTTGATATTGTTATTTTGAATCAGAATATCATCCTGAAGCGTTGCGATCTCGACTGTGTTTTGTTCAAGAATACTGTCGATATCAAGCTCACCAACAATATCAGTGGACTCTAATTGACTCAGTAGTTTCTGAACATCTTCAAGGTTTGGTACGTCAAAATCTTCTGTTTGAATCTCAGCGTATGAAAGAGACTGGCTACTTTCAGCCTCATCCTTCAACGGCTGGGTCTTCAGTTCAGGTTTAATATCGAGTTCCGTTATCGGCAAAGAGGGAGAGACTTCAGCCTCTGTATCTTCCCCCAACAACGCACTAAAGTAATCATCTAGAGCTTGTTCACTCGACAGTACGTAATCACTGCTCATCAATTGTTAACCTCTCAAGGAAAATCAACAACTGCTTATAAGCAAAAACGCCACGACTACCAGAAGCAAAATGCGAAGCTGGCAATCGCTTCAAACTTGCATCTCTAAATTTAGTATCAATGGGTACCGCCGAGTTCCAAACTTGATCAGGGTAGTCCTGCTTAAGCTGTGTCAGTGTCTGCAAAGATGCCCGAGTCCGTTTGTCATACATTGTCGGCACAACGGTAACTTTAAATGGTGTATTACGCGACTTCTGCATAATTGCGAGGGTTCGAACCATGCGCTCTAGCCCTTTCATCGCTAAAAATTCAGTTTGAACAGGAATCAATATCCTATCGCTGGCAGCAAGCGCATTAACCATCATTACCCCCAAAATCGGAGGACAATCTATCAGTACGTAGTCATACTCATTTTCAATCGAAGCTAATGCTCGTTTTAAAATGAGTCCCATACCACCTCTGTTGCCCATGACACGATCTAACGTTGCCAGTGACATATGTGCGGGAATAATATCGATACCTTCAACTTCTGTTTTTAAAATTAAAGGCTCAACAGATTGCTTGGTAAACTCTTTAAGTTGAAACAGTTCAAACAAACTTGCAGGCACCGCATCAGAGTCAAACCCAAGATAGGTAGTTAAAGACGCGTGAGGATCGGTATCAACAAGTAACACTCGATGGCCTTGCTTACTCAGCAGACCCGCTAATGTTACGGTTGTGGTTGTTTTCCCAACACCACCTTTTTGGTTTGCTACACTCCAAACAATCATTAATATAATTCCTAGGCTAGGCCAACTTCCACTAGCATACGTTCTGAAATTCGTTCTAAAGGTAGATCTTCTGTTGATATACCAGCTTTAGCGACGGCCTGAGGCATTCCATATACCACACAGCTCTCTTCATTTTGAGCCCAAATCGTTGCACCCGCAGATTTCAACATCCGCGCGCCTTCACGACCATCAGCACCCATTCCAGTGAGGACCATAGATAATACTTTATCGCCATATATTTTCGCCGCAGAGCCAAATGTTACATCAACACAAGGTTTGTAGTTCATGCGTTCACCGCCATCAATAATGCGCAGTTTCGCCGTACCTGGACGTCCATCAATCATCATTTGCTTTCCACCTGGAGCGAGATAAGCAACGCCAGGTTTCAAAATATCTCCATCTTCAGCTTCCTTTACTTGTATCTTGCAAAGTGAGTTAAGACGGCTCGCAAAGGCCGCGGTAAATGTCGCTGGCATATGCTGAATTAGCACGATTGGATGTGGGTAATGTGCTGGTAGTTTCGTTAATATTTTCTGTAGCGCAACCGGTCCACCAGTAGACGTTCCGATTGCGGTTAACTGATATTTTTTACCCGACGCTCTAAACTTGCTCGCTACGCTAGACGCAACAGGACGCGCAGAACGCTCTTGAAGAGTGGTTCTTTGTCCCGCTGCAGGTGATGTTGGAGCCGGAGCTGGTGTTGATCTCACCGCTTGACGACGCATAAACACGCGCTTCGCGGCAATCTCAATAACACGCTGCTGTAATAGCGAAACGGCGTCGTCTCGATTACGCGCAATATCTTCAAACTTTTTCGGTAAGAAATCCAATGCACCAGCATCTAACGCATCTAACGTCGCTTTTGCCCCGTCATGGGTAAGCGAAGAGAACATTAGAATCGGTGTTGGGCAAGCTGCCATGATTTGACGGACGGCTGTAATGCCATCCATCACCGGCATCTCGATATCCATCGTGATCACATCAGGCTTGAGTCGCTTCGCCTTCTCGACCGCTTCCTTACCATTTACAGCTACATCTATAACTTCTAGGCGTGCGTCTGAATTGATGATCTCGCTTACACGACGACGAAAAAAACTCGAATCATCAACGACTAGTACTTTAATCGCCATACCTTTCCTTATCTTAAATTCGTGATGCTGCTGCGTACTGCTTTAACAAATCTGGCACATCAAGAATCAGTGCAATGTGACCATCACTTGTGATTGTCGCACCTGCCATACCTGGCGTACCTTGTAGAAGGTTATCAAGGGGTTTAATAACAACCTCTTCTTGGCCAATTAATGCATCAACAACAAAGCCAACTCGCTGACTACCGATTTGGACAATAACAACGTGCCCATGTCCTTTACGTAGCTCTGCCATTCCATCTTTAGGCGCAAGCCAGTTTTGCAGATAGAAAAGTGGTATTGATTTTTCACGAACGATAATGGTTAGCTGACCATCAACAACGTTAGTTCTGCTTAAATCTAGGTGGAAAATCTCATTTACAGAAGCCAATGGCAACGCAAATGGATGACCCGCAACACCAACCATCAACGTAGGAAGAATGGCTAAGGTCAGGGGAACTTTGATGGTTATCTTAGTCCCTTTGTTTTTCTCTGAATCAATGTCAATCGAACCGTTTAATGTATTGATGGCTGTTTTTACAACGTCCATACCAACACCACGACCAGAGATATCTGAAATTTTCTCTTTGCTTGAGAAACCAGGAGCAAAAATCAGATTGAAACACTCTTTATCAGATAAACGAGACGCTGCATCTTCGTCCATAATACCACGCTTAACGGCGATACCACGTAATACATCTGGGTCCATACCACCGCCATCATCAACGATAGCAAGTTCAATATGATCACCTTCTTGTGATGCTGATAAAATTACCTTACCTGTACGAGGCTTACCGGCTTTCACACGGTCTTCCGGCATTTCAACACCGTGATCGACAGAGTTTCTCACTAAGTGAATAAGCGGATCGGCAAGTGCTTCCACAAGGTTTTTATCTAAATCCGTCTCTTCACCGCGCATTTCTAGCACGATATCTTTCTTCAAGCTTCTTGCTAAGTCACGGACCACGCGAGGGAAACGGCCAAATACTTTCTTGATTGGCTGCATGCGCGTTTTCATCACTGCGCCTTGCAAGTCAGCAGTAACAACATCTAGATTCGAGACAGCTTTAGCCATCTCTTCATCGTTACTATTTAAGCCTAAGCTCACTAAACGGTTACGGACTAATACTAACTCACCGACCATATTCATAATGGTGTCTAATGTTGACGTATCAACACGAACGGTCGCTTCAGCCTGTGGTTTCTTTTGTCCTCCCTTGGCAGGAGTTTTTGCTGCTTGTTCTTTCGCTACTGGCGTAGGAGCCGATTTTGCTGGTGCTGCTACTTTTGGTTCTGCTGGCTTAGGAGCTGGAGCCGCTGCAGGCGCTGGTGGTGCAACATTCTCAATCGCAGGCTTCGTTGCCGCTTCCAATTCTTCAGCTGTCGGGCCATTACCTGAACCGTGCAGTTGGTCAAGAAGGTTTTCAAACTCTTCATCTGACATTAAGTCATCTGCATTACTGAAGCTTGATGTAGCCACCGGAGCTGGTGTTGGCGCTGGCGGAGGTGTAACAGGAGCTGCACTTTCCGACGCGGCAGAAGGACTTTGTCCAGCACCATGTAATTCATCTAGTAACTTTTCAAATTCATCGTCAGTAATATCACCATCAGATGCTAACACTGAAGCGGTCGAACTTGGGGCCGAGGCAACTGGAGCTGAAGCTATTGACGAAGAAGTGACTGGTGCAGAAGGTGTAGCCGCACTTGGTGCTGTACCTTTCCCATGTAATTCATCAAGTAACTTTTCAAATTCATCTTGAGAGATTTCATCCAGGGAGCTAGAAATCGTAGAACTTTCAGCAGGAGCTTTAATAACTTCAGGCTCTTTTACTGGTTCAACAACTTCTGCTTCAGCAGGAGCAGCATCTTCAGATTCAGGTCGGCATAAACGGTGTAACTCATCGAGTAGAGCTTGATCCGCAGGTTCAGGTTTTTCGCGATCCTGAACAGCACTAAATTGAATGTTGATGGTATCCAATGCTCGAAGCATCGTATCCATTAATCCAGCAGTTACGCTTCTTTGGCCGTTACGCAAAATATCAAACACATTCTCAGCACCATGACATGTGTCAACCAGTTCTGAAAGTGCCAAAAAGCCTGCTCCACCTTTTACAGTGTGGAACCCGCGGAAGATTGCATTAAGTAAATCTCTATCGTCAGGGTTATTTTCAAGCTCTACTAACTGCTCAGATAGGAGCTCAATTATTTCCCCGGCTTCTACTAAAAAGTCCTGAAGAATATCTTCGTCTAACTCGTAGCTCATACGTTTCCCTTAAAATCCAAGACTGGATAATAAATCATCAACATCATCTTGTGATGCGACTGCATCTTCACGCTCTTCAGGGTTCAATATTGGCCCTTCAGCTTCTGTTGATGATTTCTTCTCTTTATTAGGTTCTTCTGTTGTTGGACTCGTACCAAATACCGTCAATATTTCAACAAGTCTTCCTTCGACTTCAGCAACAAGCGTAATCACTCTGCGAATGATCTGCCCAGTAAGATCTTGGAAGTCTTGTGCCATCAAGATCTCGGTGAGTTGCCCGCGTAATTCAGTACTGTCACCTTCAACTTGAACGAGCAAAGAATCAATGCGGTGACATAGAGCTTTAAACTCGCTTAACTCTATTCGCCCATGCATCAATTCGTTCCATTGCGGCCTTACCTGAACAAGACATTCATGAAGATTATCTGCAATAGGTAAGCAACGATCAACGGCGTCCATTGTTTTATTCGCAGCTACTTCAGTTTTATCAATGACATATTGAAGGCGATCCCTTGCATCAGGAATTTCGTCATTGGCAATTTCACTCATTCTCTCATCAAGGTTGAATTGAGTTAATGAGCTATGAAGATCACGAGTCAGTGAACCTATTTGTTGCAGCATTAAGTTATCACTGCCTTCATAGATATTTTTGACAAGAAGGTTCGCTTCTTGCTGCTCGTCATTTTCAAGCAACTGAACGAGTTGCTTCGCTTGTTCTAATGAAATCATCCGGGCCTAGCCTTTATAAACTCAACGTTCGTATTAATAAGTCACTTAGTCTAATGTCGCTCTTTTTATATTTGGCGATCACTAAATAGACAAAAACCAAGTGCAGACATTACGTATTCTGGCTTATAAGCGTTCGAATATTTTGTCGAGTTTTTCTTTCAGCGTTGCTGCGGTAAATGGCTTAACAATATAACCGTTTACACCAGCTTGAGCCGCTTCAATAATTTGTTCACGTTTCGCTTCAGCCGTAATCATCAATACAGGCAAATGCTTAAGCTCAGCATCAGCACGGATGTTTTTCAGCAAATCAATACCTTGCATTCCCGGCATATTCCAGTCGGTTACAACAAAGTCAAAATCACCTTTCTTGAGCATCGGCAATGCTGTTAATCCATCATCAGCTTCTTGTGTGTTATTAAAACCTAGGTCTCTTAGTAGGTTTTTTACAATACGGCGCATCGTTGAAAAGTCATCAACAATGAGGATTTTCATGTTTTTGTTCAAAATTGCCTCCACTGAACTCGAAATCAGTGTTGTTAGTCGTTTTGTGTCCACGCACTTAATTTAGTACGTAAACGCTGCATTGATTGGCTTAATATTTGGCTGACACGAGATTCGCTGACACCTAAAACTTCACCAATTTCTTTTAAGTTTAACTCTTCATCATAGTAGAGCGAAAGTACTAATGCCTCACGCTCAGGAAGTTGTTTGATCGAATCAACTAGAGCGACTCTAAAATTCTCATCTACAACCCCCTGAAATGGTGCATTATCTTTATCATCTTCATTAGGTGATAAAGCATCATCAGATACACCGAGATCTTCAATGCCTACAATTCTTGAGCTGTTTATATCAGTTAGCGCACTATGATACTGCTCTAGGGATAACCCCATATGTTTTGCCACTTCTGCATCAGATGGGTCTCTATTTAGTATCCCCTCTAATTCTGATATCGCTTGAGTAATTTCTCGATTGTTTCGATGAACAGAACGAGGAACCCAATCCCCTTTGCGAATATCATCAAGC
Source organism: Vibrio clamense (assembly GCF_050337905.1). Taxonomy (NCBI): domain Bacteria; kingdom Pseudomonadati; phylum Pseudomonadota; class Gammaproteobacteria; order Vibrionales; family Vibrionaceae; genus Vibrio; species Vibrio clamense. The sequence goes on from NZ_JAKJTJ010000020.1 coordinate 159,317, forward strand.
ATAGCACCGCGGATCCTGATGCCAGCATAAGTTTCAAAACTTGCGCCTTTGGACCCATCGTAGTTCTTCTGAGCTTCAAGCAGACCAATCATGCCTGCTTGAATGAGGTCTTCGACCAATACATTCGGTGGCAAACGACCGAGCAGATGATGAGCGATACGTTTAACCAACACCGAGTATTTCTCTATAAAAGCCTGGGGGCTACTTAGATTTGCATGTTGGTCGTAAGTAAGCGCCTTATTCACCAAATGGTTCCTCTGAAATTTCTGGGCGATTTAGTAGCCGTTCGACAAAAAACTCTAAATGACCACTCGGGGTCTTAGGAATAGGCCATGTTAAGGCTTTATTCGCTAGCGAACTAATAGCAAGAGCTGCTGGAGAGCGTGGAAATGCGTCTACAACAATTTTTTGTCTCTTAACTGCTTGTCGTACTTTATCATCTAAAGGAATACATGCGACAAGTTCAAGGCTTACATTTAGAAATCTCTCTGTGACCAATGTCAATTTTGCAAATAATTCTCGCCCTTCTCGATAACTTCTGACCATATTTGCAACAACTTTAAAGCGTTGCACTTGGTGTTCACGGCTAAGTAATTTGATCAGAGCATATGCATCTGTTATCGATGTTGGTTCATCACAAACCACAACCACGACATCCTGAGCTGCGCGAGAAAAGCTCACGACCATGTCAGAGATGCCAGCTGCGGTGTCGATTAATAGCACATCCATGTCATCTTCTAAGCTACCAAACGCTCGGATTAAACCGACATGCTGCGCATGAGAAAGCTCTGTCATGCTTTGAGTGCCTGAAGTCGCAGGGATAATTTTCACCCCGTGAGGCCCTTCAACAATGGCATCTTTGAGCTCACATTCTCCGGCTAGGACATGCCCTAAGTTACGCTTAGTTCTAATTCCTAGCATAACATCGACATTGGCGAGCCCTAAATCGGCATCTAAAACGGTCACTTTCTTACCCTGTCTAGCCATACAAATAGCCAAACCAAGAGTTACGTTTGATTTCCCTACACCGCCTTTGCCACCAGTAACCGAAATCACTTTAGTCAATGAAGGTTGGGTTAAGCGACGGAGGCCGCTTGCTTGATCATATATCATATTATCAGTCATATTTATCCGCCGCCCTAGAATTCTTCCGAATCACTGTTCCAGTAGTGTGGTTCATTCTCTGTCGACTTCTCTAGTAACTCATTCGCTTTAGCTATCATGTATTTAGGCTGAGCGATGACGATGTCTTCGGGTACGCGTTGTCCATTTGCAATATACGCAATGGGTAACGCATTTTGAACAACTACGCTAATAAATTCCCCCAAACTTAATGACTCATCAAGCTTGGTCAAAATGCATCCCGAAAGTGGGATACGTCTAAAGTGTTCGATTGTTTCTTGTAGTACTTTTCGCTGAGCGGTCGCGGGTAACACCAAGTAACTGTGTATGACTTCGCCACTCTCTTGCATCAGTGTGTCTAACTGTTCTGATAGACGTACATCACGCTGACCCATACCCGCAGTATCGACCAAAATCAGACGTCGATTCCGTAACTGATATATTACATCGGCTAACTCACTGGAATCTTTAGCAACTCTTACTGGACAACCCATAATTCTGCCATAAATCGACAGTTGTTCATGAGCACCGATACGGTAAGTATCCGTTGTAACCAATGCAACGTTGTCTGCGCCGTACTCCATTGCAGCTCTTGCGGCAAGTTTTGCTACAGTTGTGGTTTTCCCCACTCCTGTAGGGCCGAGTAGAGCCACGATGCCACCACGCTTCAAGATATCTTGCTTAGTGACGGAAATTTGGTCTGACACTAATGCTAGCAAGGCTTTCCAAGCTCGGGCAGGTGGCGTGTCTTCAGGGATGTAGCATGCCATTTGATCGGCGAACTCTGAAGAAACACCCATCCGCTCTAGTCTTTTTATCAGCATAGCTCTGAGTGGTTCCCGACGCTCAACTTCTTGCCACATAAGGCCAGAAACTTGATGTTCAAGCAGGCGACGTATTGAGGTCATCTCCTCGCGCATCGACTCCATATCTTTTTCTGATGTGGGCGGTGATTGAGGCTCGCGATGACGATCGTAGCGGGTAGGATCGAGTTTTGGTTTTGGCCTTTCGACACGGCGATCTTCGGCAATTAATTTTGCCAAGCCCGATTCTTGTTGGTATCGACTACCGGAATTTGGCTCCCCTCGCCCATTATTCTGACGATTGAGCAGTGCTGACAATGAATCTTCGTTTTCAGCGCGATGTTCACTCTCGTCATCCGCTCCGGCACTATACTGTTTCAGCATATTCGCAAAACGCTTAGTCATAGACGAGCCATTACCAGCCGCAGGGTTCGATTGTAAGCTCACCCTATCATCATCTAACTGACGCTTCGTTTTTGGTTGTACTTGAGGAGAAACTTGTGTGTATTCATTTCGTGATGGTTTAGGACTCACGTTGCGCTGTGCCGTGCCATTTGGCTCGCCATCAATTGCCGCAACAATTTCTACCCCACCAGCGACTTTTTTGTTAGACATGATCACAGCTTCAGCACCAAGTTCTTCTTTGACTTGGAGCAGAGCTGATCGCATATCTTTGGCAAAAAATCGTTTAATTTTCAAAGCAATTGTCCATATTTAGGGTATACCACGAGCTAGTTTCCAACCGCTTGTACAATGCGGATCTGTTTCTCATCTGGAATTTCTTGATAAGACAGCACCCTTAAATTCGGTATGGTATTTTTGACAAACTTAGCCAGAGTAGAGCGTAATACTCCAGATGTGAGTAGAACTGAAGGCTCACCTTTTAATTCTTGTTCTTGTGTCGCCTGGCTTAAAGACATCTGTAATCGTTCAGCTAAACCAGGTTCAATACCTGCTGATTCTCCACCTGACGACTGCATAGTTTGATGCAATAATTGTTCCAGTTCCGGTATCAGTGTAATTACTGGCAATTCAGGCTCTATGCCATTGATTTCTTGAACAATTAGTCGTTTCAGTGATATACGAACCGCCGCAGTAAGAATGTCAGGTTCTTGACTCTTACCCGCATACTCGGACAAGGTTTGTACAATAGTACGAATATCTCGAATTGGTATCGCCTCATTGAGCAAGTTTTGCAGCACTTTGACCACGGTTCCTAGCGGAATGAGATCAGGCACAAACCCTTCAACTAGTTTAGGCGCAGATCGACTGAGCATCTCTAACAAATTCTGAACTTCTTCATGGCCGAGCAACTGAGATGCGTTATTCGTGAGCAATTGACTTAAATGCGTCGCCAAAACGGTGGAAGAGTCGACCACTGTGTAGCCTAGTGCCTGAGCATGTTCTCGCTGTTCAACTCGAATCCAAGTCGCTTCAAGTCCAAATGCGGGGTCAATGGTTGGTTCACCATCGATCATTCCATACACTTGCCCCGGGTTGATCGCAAGTTCTAAGTCAGGACGAATTTCAGCCTCACCGACAGCCACCCCCATTAATGTTATGCGGTAGCTATTGGGAGTGAGTTCCAAATTATCTCGAATATGAACAGCAGGGATAAGAAAACCAAAGTCTTGCGAAAGCTTCTTACGAACCCCTTTCACTCGCTCTAATAGTTCCCCACCCTGATCTCTATCGACCAAGGGGATTAAGCGATAGCCCACCTCTAGGCCGATAATATCAACGGGTTGTACATCATCCCATGAGAGTTCTTTCTGAGCAGGAGCCTCCCCACTTGGTGTAACTGGTAGCTTAGGCTCTTGTTTGGCCTTCTTCGCTTTCTTATCAATCAAATAAGCCCCTCCTCCCGCAAGGATGGCAAGAGATAAGAACGAGAAATGTGGCATTCCAGGTACGATACCCATGACGCCTAAAATACCCGCGGTGATCATCAAGGCCTTAGGGTTATCAAACAGTTGAAAGACGAGCTGTTGCCCCATGTCTTCATCTGTATTTTGACGAGTAACCATCATGGCAGCGCCAATAGACAGTAAAAGAGACGGTATCTGTGCAACCAAGCCATCACCAATAGTTAACAGCGTATAGATTTCAATCGCTTCTACGAAACCTAAATCGTACTGCACCATACCAATACTTAATCCGCCAATAATGTTAATGAACAGGATTAAAATACCGGCGATCGCATCACCTTTTACAAATTTTGACGCACCATCCATTGAACCGTAAAAGTCAGCTTCCTTGGTTACTTCAAAGCGACGTAAACGAGCTTGATCCTGATCGATTAATCCGGCATTCAAATCCGCGTCGATAGCCATTTGCTTACCTGGTAAGGCATCAAGAGTAAAGCGGGCACTTACTTCAGAGATACGCCCTGCACCTTTTGTCACAACCATAAAGTTAATGATCATCAAGATAAGGAATACCACAAGACCAACGGCATAGTTACCGCCGATAACGACATTACCAAACGCTTCGATTACGTTACCGGCGGCACCAGAGCCTTCATGACCATAAAGTAATACGACACGTGTTGAAGCAACATTCAGTGCCAACCTTAATAAAGTGGCAATCAGTAGAACCGTTGGGAAGGCCGCAAAATCTAGCGGACGGCGAGTATAGATAGTCACCAATAATACGACCATTGCAAGGGCGATATTAAAGGTAAAAAACATATCCAGTAGAAAAGCTGGAATAGGCAAAACAACCATCGCTAGCGTCGCTAGCACCATAACCGGTGCGCCTATCGCAGGCATCGCACGGTTTGGTATTGAAGGCAATTTATCCGCAAATGGTAGGGTAAATTTCATATAAAAATTGGTTATCTATCTCGGCGTAAGAACACGTCATTTAAACAGTTTTTGGCACTAATTTCACTGACTAAGCAATTATCAGTCCAAGGTATTTGTCAAAATTATGGCAACTATCTCTAAATCCTCACCATTGACTTGAATTTGCTCGCTTGAAAATCAGCTTGTCAGTTACTCACTTCTCAAAGAACACTAGCTCTAAATTAGTCAGTCTCTGTTTAACTATAGCCCGTTAATAGTCCTTTCGTTTAGTTGGTCGCTATTTGCTTCAATATTAAGTCAGCGATAGAACTTAATCCGCATTCACCGTTAATGTCGAAGTTCTGGAGGGATCGTAATATTTTTAGGGTCGAGCTTCGGTCGCTGTCCACCACGTTTACGGTACTGCTTTAGTTGAAAGACATAAGCAAGGATCTGCGCAACTGCGGTAAAGAGGCCATCTGGGATTTCTTGTTCTAGCTCTGTGGTGTGATAAAGCGCACGGGCAAGGGGCGGAGCTGGAATAATATAAATATCATGCTCACGAGCTACTTCTCGTATCTTCATTGCCATATGGTCAACCCCTTTCGCGACCACGACGGGCGTTCTATCTTTGTCTTGTTTATAGCGTAATGCTACTGAGAAGTGCTCTGGGTTGGTTACGATGACATCCGCATCGGGAATATCTGCCATCATACGACGCTGCGCCGCCTCTCTCTGCAACATCCGGATCCGCCCTTTTACTTCAGGCTTACCTTCGGTGTCCTTATACTCATCTTTGACTTCTTGCTTGGTCATTTTCAGTTGATCAGCGTGTTGCCATATTTGAAAAGGAATATCGATGGCGACGACAATCAACAATGAACAACTAATAAGCAGAACAAAGTTCAATAGAATATCAAGGGCGTGGAATATATTTTGTGGATAGACGTCCATGCTCAATTGCATTAGATCAGCTTGTGATTTTTGGATCAGATAAACGGCTACACCTGACACTAATCCAACTTTGAGTATCGATTTAACCAGCTCTACCCAACTTTGCATTCCGACCATGCGCTTAAGACCGCTCATCGGGTTCATTTTTGATGCTTTAGGCATGGCAGCTTCAACAGAAAAACTGACACCGCCAACACCCGCAGCTCCAATTATTGCAGCGACAAACAAGATAAATATGATGAGCAGCAGTGGAAATATCAACCCTCCGACCGCTCCTGCTGCTATTTCGAGGAGCTTAGAGGCATTGAAAATCTCTTCACGGCTAAGTGTGAACATTCTACCCATCGCTTCGAAGAGAGCTTTCGCTAGCCCATCTCCGAACCACATGAGAGATATCGCCCCAACGATAAGGACTGATGCTGACGCTAATTCTTTTGACCTTGCAACCTGCCCTTTCTCTTTTGCCTGTTGCAAGCGTTTGGGCGTGGCGTCTTCTGTGCGTTCTTGACCATCGGATTCTGACAAATCGGCCCCCTAACAATTCAACCGGATCAGGCGGCAAATTTGTTGCTCACCTTCCATCCAGAATAGTTCATAGTGGCTAAACAAGCCGCCAAGAATGTACCAACAGAGCATTAAACCAACCAACAATGCGAAGGCAAAACCCAAAGAGAAAATGTTTAACTGAGGAGCGGCACGCGTCATTACACCAAATGAGAGGTTGATGGTCAGCAGTGCGATAATGCCTGACAGAGACATGCTCAGTGCCGTTTTGAACATGATGCCGAGCCACAACGCTAACTCTCTAAAATCAACCGTCGTCAACGAACCGGAACCAATCGGCAATGTTGTAAAACTGAAAATAACTAATTGAAGCATCTTTAAATGCCCATTAGTCGAGAGGAAAAACATGGTCGCTAAAAACATAAATAACTGACCAAGTACTGGCGTATTTTGCCCGTTCGCTGGGTCAACCATAGAGGCGAAACCCAAGCTCGATTGCATACCCAATATTTGACCAAGCATAACAAATGTCTGAATCATAAATTGAGTCACCATCCCCATGGCAACACCGATAATCAACTGTTCGAGAACCGTGATAAACCCTTTAAATGAGAGCAGTTCGATATTGGTTGGTACAGCAGGTATTGCAGGCATCACAGCTAAGGTGATCGCTAACCCCAAATAGAGGCGTATTCTAGGCGAAACAAACCTTGCCCCTGTCACCGTCATTACCATTAACATGGCAGATATTCGGGTATAGGGCCAAAAGTAGTTGGCTAACCAATCTAATACAACCGTTGTGGGGTATTCCATCGTCGTTCCTAGTAAAGAACTTGTGGTAATCGTTCGACGATACTAAAAAAGAACTCCATCATCATCTGTGTCATCCAGTGTGCGAATAGCATCAACGATAATAAGGTCACAATCAAACGGGGTAAGAAACTCAGTGTTTGTTCGTTAATTGACGTGGCGGCTTGGAAAATCGCCACCACTAAACCGATCATCAAACTCGGTATGATAATCGCACACACCATGATCAGAACCATCCACAGTGCGTCTCTAAAGAGTTCGACAAACATTTCAGGAGTCATAGGTTGCTCCTCGTCACAATGCAAAGCTGCTGGCTAAGGTGGATAAAATAAGGTTCCAACCATCAACCAATACAAACAACATGAGTTTAAAGGGCAAAGAGACAATCATCGGAGATAGCATCATCATACCCATTGCCATCAAAATGGAGGCCACTACCAAATCGATAATCAAGAATGGTAAGAACAGCATAAACCCTATTTGGAAAGCCGTTTTTAACTCGGAAGTAATGAACGCCGGAATCAACACTGCTAACGAGACATCTTCAGGGTTTCTCACTTCTGCCCCAGATATCTCAACAAACGTCTCCAGATCTTTTACTCTGGTTTGTTTCAGCATGAAAGTTTTCATCGGTTCTTGTGCTGCATCAAAGGCTGCACGAGCGGTTATCTGCTCATTTAAGTAGGGTTGAATCGCCTGTTCGTTCACTTGATCAAGTACTGGGGACATAATAAAGAATGTTAAAAAGATCGAAATCCCAATAATAACTTGATTTGAAGGTGTTTGCTGTAGGCCCATCGCCTGCCGCAGAATAGACATGACCACCACAATACGCGTAAATGAGGTCATCAAAATCACCATCGCAGGCAAGAAGCCTAGCATGGTCATTAAGGCTAAAATTTGTAAGTTTACCGAATAATCCTCACTTCCATCGGGATTACTGGTCATGGTAAAGGCTGGAATACCTGCGCCATTTACGCTACTCATTGAGCTGCGTGATGCTCCTTGCTCTTTCTCCATCGCAGAGACAGTCACACTTTCTGAGGTCGCAGCTGAATTAGGAAGAACCGTTTCAAGCTCTTCTTGGGCAAGTGAGAATGGAGAGAGTAGCAATGCACCGAGGATCGCCACGTATACCAATAGGGTATTCAACGCGCTATTTCTTTTCATTTTTTGTTAATAGCTGGCTTAGCTGATTTGAAAACTGGCTTTTCTCCAGCTCCTCCTGTTTTATAGGGGTATCTAGTTTCGAAATTAGCTGGATCGATTGAGACGTAATCCCCACTAAAAACTGCTCTTCTCCGGCCTGCACCACTGCGATTCTTTCTTTCGTCCCCACTGCAATTTGGCGAACAATACTTAAATCTTTTTGGTTAATCAGTGAAGGCACTTTCATGCGTTTCAGCATAAAGGCGAGAAAAAAGATAAAAGCAAGAACCAACAAAAGCGACCCAAATGTGGTCGCTAAATCCAGTTGAGTTGGTGGCGCCGCCATCGCTTGGCTAGAAAACAGCCCACAGCCCACCAACAAATATTGAACACCTAACTTACGTGGCATTAATGATCTACCTAAGCTTCTTAATACGTTCGGTCTGGCTGATAACATCCGTCAGGCGAATACCAAACTTATCATTCACGACAACCACTTCGCCGTGAGCAATCAAGGTGCCATTAACCATCACATCCAAAGATTCACCGGCAACACGGTCTAACTCAACCACTGAACCTTGGTTTAATTGCAAAAGATTTCGAATGCTAATTTGAGAGCGTCCAACCTCCATAGAGATGGTCACTGGAATATCCATTATCGTATCGAGCTTACGTCGCTCATCTTCGGATATTGGTGCTGACGAATCTTGTAACTCTTCAAGAGGCGCAGCCATGATCTCATCAACATCTATACTTGGTGCACTTGGATCTTCACCCAATGCGGCAGCCCACTCATCCGCTAGCTTTTGGTCGTCACTTGGTTCCATTCTCAATACCTATTATTTTATTCTTCACTTTGCTCTTCAGCATCAAGATCAGACATGATGTCTTTACCCAAGAATGCTAGATCCGTTTTCACTACATGTGGTCTGCTAATTTTCTCAGACACTTGAACTGCAAGTTTTTCACCTGAACGCCCCATCTTAACTCGGTAAGTGGGTAGCTCTTCAACAAACATGGTGGCATGTTTAGGCATTTCCATCGGGATCACATCACCCGGTTGCAGTTCCATCAAATCTCTTAATGAAATGTCTTGTTCCAATAGATTAACTCTGAAGTTGACCGGAACATCCATAATTTCGTCACGAAGTGCGGTGCTCCAACGAACGTCAGTTTCCATTTTGTCGGATTGGACACCAGCATCAAGCAATTCTCGGATTGGCTCTACCATCGAATACGGCATAACGACGTGGAAATCACCACCACCACCATCCACTTCAATATGGAATGAACTAACGACGATCACTTCCGTCGGGCTCACAATGTTTGCCATACTTGGGTTTACTTCTGAATCAAGATACTCAAACTCAACGCCCATTACTGGCGACCATGCTTCCTTGTAATCTTCAAATACGATTTTCAGAAGTAGTTGTATAATACGGCGCTCTGTGGGAGTAAACTCTCGGCCTTCAATTTTCGCATGAAAACGTCCATCGCCACCAAAAAAGTTTTCTACCAAAATAAACACTAATCGCGCTTCCATGGTAACCAGAGCCGTGCCTTTTAGAGGCCGGAAACGTACCATATTCAAACTGGTTGGCACGTATAGTGTATTTTGATACTCACCAAACTTCATCATCTGAACGCCGTTTATCGACACTTCAGCTGTTTTTCTCAGCATGTTGAATAAGCTGACTCGCATATGCCGAGCAAAACGCTCATTGATAAGTTCCAAGGTCGGCATTCGACCACGAACAATTCTGTCTTGAGATGAAAAATCAAAACTCGTGGCACCTTCAACCTCGGCACCAATATCGTCATCATCAATATCATCAACATCATCAACGCCGTGTAACAGCGCATCAATTTCGTCTTGGCTTAATAGATCAGTCACGTAACACCTATTGAATTACGAAATCAGTGAAAAGTACCTTCTCAATAACAGGTTTCCCTACCGCTTTGGTCAAACTTGCTTTTACGTCTTCTGTCGCTTTGTTTCGCAATTCCACACGACCTGTTGCCGAACGTAATTGATTCACTGTGGCGGAAGCAAAAGTAGCAAGCAGTGCACTTTCGATTAAAGGAGAGTGGTAGCGTGCTGCATTTTCATTTTCGCTGCCTCGAACCATCAACTGAACTTTAATTTGTACTAAACGATCTCTTTTGTCCCCAGTAACATTAAATAAGAAAGGCTGAGGAATATTTACGTAAGCGGCGAGATTTTCTACTGCAATTGGCGCCGCTTCTTGCGTTCCGCTTTGTTCAGGTGAGCTATCTGACCCCATAAAGAAAAAGGCAGCACCACCGCCACCAGCTAATAGTACGACCACGGCAATAATTATGATTAAGAGCTTACTCTTTCCTTTTGGCGCTTCGCCTGTTTCTACTTCGTCAGCCATAATTGTCTCTAGGTTATTATTTTATTGTTAGTTTAAGCGTAATAACTGATTCCATCACGCTTTGTAGCGACATTCAAATCAAGTTTGACATCTGCATCAAAATTTTCACCATTTTGATCATTATTTGAACCAAAACCTGATGATGCCCCTTCACTTGCAGACGATCCAAATTGCCCCTGTTGTTGACCCGAGCTTTGTTGCTGTACTGATGAGTCTGCAAGTTGCAACCCTTGTTGAGCTAACATTTCACGCAGACGAGGTAATGTTTGCTCAATTATTTCCCTAGCTTGTGGGTTTGATACCGTAAAATGCACATTCGCTAAATCATTATTCATCGTCATACGAATTTGCATTCGACCAAGCTCTGGCGGGTCGAGTCGAATGTCTAAGTTTTTAAGGTTTTTAGACATCATCATCTGTATTTTTTCTTGAACCTGCTCATTCGCTAACTCTTTTGTTAGCTGCAGCGGGGCTTGTTGTGCTGCTTGAATTTCAGCACGAGCTTGTGCTGGAGTCGGCGTTCCAGGCTGACCAGATGCAGACGCTATTTGCTGAGCTAATGTATCTGAAGCTTCATTGCCCGATGACTTGCGCGTTGCCCCTATTGCTCCAGCCCCTAACGCACTTGCTAATGCCGCTTGGCTTGCCGCATTTTTACTGCTCATTCCAGAAGCCTGTGCCGCGATGTTTAAAGCGTTAGCATCAGTGTTCATCGCTTGCTGTGCTGAAAATTGTCCCATTATCGCTTTATCTGCTGCACTTTTGTCTAGGGCCGCCTTTTCAGTCAACACTTTTTCTGTAATGTCATTCTCAGTTAACATCGCTTGAGCAGCTTGCTGCTGATTCAATGCATTATGAACGGATGTGGCTAATGCACCTTGAGCCCCTTTTGCTGCGATCTGCCCGTCTATTTTCGGCTCCATTGCTGCCACGCTTCCCCACTGAATTTCTTGAGGATTAGCAGCAACGTTGTTGCTAGAGAATTCGTTATTGTTCGAAAGTTCACTACTGGCAGACGTTTTATTTGATAACGAGTTCGTGTCGACTTTATTTGGTGACACAGCAGAACTGTTAGCCGCAGATTGGTTAGACAGCGGCTGTTTTGCCAAAAGATCAGTAGCCGGAAGCTCGTTCGATAATAAAATCTGCTCTTCAGCCGCGATCTTACTTTTTAATACAGCGACCGCTTCTAGCTCTTGTTCAGATAAAGGAACCGTCTCACTTTTCGCAATCAAGGCGTCGAGTTGTTTTTGATCCGCGAATTTAGCGTCTGTGATAAAAGCTCGTTCTTGCTCTGTTAACTGTACATGTTGTGGTGCCAACTCTTCAGCGACACTCTCTTGCCCACCCGAAGCGGGCACTTTACTGACATCCGATACCGTAAGCGTAGGATCTAGCTCTTTCGATATTTCAGATGTGCCACTCTTCATTAAATCTGAATGATTAGGACGTGGATTCTGGGTGCTCGTTTGCGCACTCACCGTTTCAGAAGCACCTTTTGACTGAGGCAATGTTTTGCCGTCTTCTGGTTGAAGCGTTTTATTTGCCTCATCCAGTCGACCAAGCAATTCGTTTCCTTCATCCATCACCGCCGACACTTTCGATGGATCCGCGCTCTCACCTGCTTTCTGTGCTGGGTTTTGTTCGCTGTTTTTTCCTTGCTGCGCGCTCATTACCTGATGTTTTGAGCTATCAGACTGCTCAGCCTGAACCGAGTCACCGCTCGTATTAGATGTCTGTTTTACTCCTGGCTCTTCACCAGTAACTGACTTTTCATTTGAAGTAAGAGGCGCTTCACTATCAGCAGTGATCTCGCCCTCTTCAGAGGAGACCTCTTTGCTCGCGTTGTCACCGCTCGCTTTACTGCTATCGACTTTTTTCTCGCCATCAATTTCAGTGTCTGAATCTGAGTCATTAGACGATTTCTCTGACTTCACTTTTGTTTTTTCTACATCCGATACTTTTGCCTCTTCACCTTGGCCAAACGCTTCTTTTAGCGTAGCAAAGAAACCTTTCGACTCTGCCGCCTCACTGGAAGAAGATGCGGAACTGCCGCTGCCCTTTTGCAGAAGGGAAGACTTTGAGCTATCGGAAGTTGATTGAATATTAAGGTTCATGTCAAAGGCTCTCACAAAAAAGTTTTCTGATTGAAATCGTTCTATTTCACACCAAGTGAAGGACCACACGTACTGAGCCAAGAGCAGAAGCAGCTAAAACATTGACAAAATACAATTGCAACTGAAAACTTTGCAAAAAATGAGCCAGTTAACGGAAAGCTTCGCTATTAAATTGATAAGGAGGGAGAACCATTATCAAAATGGTTCATCAAATAGGGTATCGGTGTGGTGACATGAAAGAAAAATATCAGAAATGCGATTTCTTTCGGCTATACAGCAGTGTAGAGAACTCATCCATCTGTTTTTGGTCTCTTTTCTCTTCGAGTTGTCGCTTCTCTGTCTCTTTCTTCTCCATCAACCACTCGTAGGATTTGCATTGCTTTCGCATTTCTAGCCAGTACTCTTGGCAATTATCCACTTGGTTTTTGAAGTGAGATTCTGCGTCTCTCTGTTTTGATAAGGTTTCATCAAGCTGAGTTAAGAAGCGATTCAAGTGCCCATATTGGCTTGCGGTAAGGCCGTTTTTGCCACGCTCAATCAACTGCTGACAATAATCCAATCGATACTGTTCTATCTGGGCCACTTGCTTGTAGTAATCTTCCAGCTCGATATTGGCTTGATTCAGTGCCATTTGAGCTTGATTTTGCTTCTCTTTCGCCTGCTCAAGTAAGAAATCTAGTGCATTATCCATAACTTACTACCCTCCGAGAACATGCTTCAACATGTTGACACACATATCGTAAGGTACGCTCTCTTTCATTTTCTGCTGCAAATACTCATCAAGTTTAGGTTTCAATGTAAAGGCACCATCAATGGCGGGATCGGTCCCTGGTTTATAGGCACCAATCGACACTAAATCTTGGTTTTTACGGCAAATTGAGAGTACTTGTCTCACCGCTTTTGACATCAACATATGTTCATCAGTGGTGATTTGCGGCATCACACGACTCACAGATCGTTCAACATCAATCGCAGGGTAGTGACCTGCATCCGCCATTTCACGAGACAGTACAATGTGTCCATCAAGGATTGCTCGTGAAGCATCTGCAATTGGATCTTGTAGGTCATCACCTTCGGTTAAAACGGTGAAAAAGGCGGTAATAGATCCCTGTTCTTGGCTTCCGTTACCCGCTCGTTCTACTAAGGCTGGTAGTTTTGCAAAAACAGAAGGTGGATAACCTTTCGTTGCCGGAGGTTCACCTACAGACAGTGCTATTTCACGCTGTGCTTGGGCAAAACGTGTCAATGAATCCATTAAAAGCAAGACATCTAGCCCTTGGTCACGAAAATACTCCGCAATCGTCAAAGCGGTTTGGCAACCTTTTAATCGCATCAGTGCCGAGGAGTCAGCAGGGGCAGCAACTACCACTGATCGTTTACGCCCATCTTCTCCAAGAATCTCTTCAATGAACTCTTTAACTTCCCGTCCACGTTCACCAATTAACCCTACCACAACAACCTGCGCGGTCGTGCCTCGCGTCATCATCCCTAGGGTTACGGATTTACCCACACCTGAACCAGCAAATAGGCCAATACGTTGTCCTTTACCGACAGTAAGAAGCCCATTAATCGCTTTTAAACCAACATCCAAAGGTTCAGAAATTGGTTTACGTGCCAAAGGGTTGATCGGAACTGCGTTTAGTGGAGCTCGATTTTCAGTATAAATAGCACCTAAACCATCAAGTGGGTTACCAACACCATCGATGACACGACCTAATAGTTCCATCCCAACAGGCAAACCACTTTCTCGGGTTAAAGGCGTCACTTTTGCACCGGGCAAGATACCGGATATTTGTTCACTTGGCATAAGGAATAAGTTGTCATTAGCAAAACCTACAACTTCTGCCTCCATCACGCCAGACATGGTTTCCACATGACACAAACTGCCGACTGGTGCTCGGCAACCTGTCGCTTCAAGAGTTAACCCAACAACACGTACTAGCTTACCAGAAGCGATTGGACGACTGGTTAGCCCTTCGACTTTATATTGTTCAAGTCTTTCTGCCAGCGCCAACATCACGAGTGTCCTTGATGTCGGTTAGCGCCACAAAAACCTTGGATCACAGTATGAATACGATCTTCCATTCGATAATTAACGCTCGATTCTCCAGCTTCGATCTCCACGTCTCCGCGGTTTAACGCAGGCTCTGACGCTAACGACCAATTACGGCAATCAAGTTCGTTATCACCATAAGCGGCATGCACTATCGCGACATCTTCAGGGTTTAACTTAATGGTGATCGCATGTCCAGATATCGGCAAGGCTTCAACTGACTCTTTAAGGGTATCGAGAATGATCTGTGGATTAGTTTGAACTTCAACGTGGACGACCTCTTTTACCAAGGTCAATACCATATCAACAAGCTGTTTTTCTACCTGAGCATTCATTAATTCAAGTGGCTGAGCAAATTGATTGGCTAATCCCATAAAGATACTCACTTGTTGCTGGATGTACTCTTGTCCAGCAGTCACGCCTTCAAGCTTTCCAGCTTCATTGCCTTCGGAATGGCCCGCTTCGAAACCCTCTTCTTTACCCTTTTCATAACCTTGCTTAAAGCCAGCTTCTTGCCCTTGATGCAATCCATCTTGGTAGGCGCCTTGCTTGATCAATTCAATCTGTTCTTCGGTGAGTTCTAAAGGAGCCTCTGGTTCGGGTTCATCAAAATCAGGCATCCAACCGGGATCGTAATTAAACGCGGTATCTTTCGCTTGTTTATTTATTTCAGCCCCATAATCGGGCAGACCCCACTTTTTAGGTTGCTCAATGTTTTCATCTTCATCGGGGCGTAAGAAGCCTCTTTTTCTTTCACCTGACATATTGATACCTGTATAAAATGGAATTGGGGAATTTGGATTAACGTACAAACAATAATAATGAAGCCTCACGAGGAGGCTTCAGGGTCGTCTTTATAAGAACTCGTCTGCGCCGCCAGATAGCATAATCTCACCACTATCAGCCAAACGCCTCGCAACAGTAAGAATCTCTTTCTGAGCAGATTCAACATCGGCAACACGAACAGGAGGCATCGCTTCGATATCATCACGCATCATATCAGCTGCACGTTTAGACATGTTCTTGAAGATCTTCTCACGCAAGCCTTCGTCAGCACCTTTAAGAGCACGTTGTAGTACGTCTTGTGGCACATCACGTAGAAGTTTCTGAACGCCTTGATCATCCACTTCGATAAGGTTTTCAAATACAAACATGAGGTCTTGAATTTGAGTGGCCATGTCTTCATCTTGATCTCGGATTTGATCCATCAAGATGCCTTCAACGCTGTTATCCATGTAGTTCATGATTTCAGCAGCGGCTTTCAGGCCACCAATTTTCGCGGCTTGAGCACCTGCTTGACCAGCGAACTGTTTCTCCATGATCTCATTTAGCTCTGCCAACGCTGAAGGTTGTACTTCTTCAAGGTTAGCAATACGCATCATTAAGTCTAGGCGTACACGCTCAGGGAATTGAGACAGTATTTCGGCTGACTGATCCGACTCCAAGTAAGAGAGCACAATAGTTTGGATCTGCGGGTGCTCATTGATAATGATGCTAGCCACTTGTCTTGGATCCATCCATTTGAGTGAATCCAGACCTTTTGAGCCTGTACCCAGTAAAATTTGGTCAACTAAGTTGTTCGCTTTATCTTCACCAAGTGCGGCAACCAGAGCATTACGCATGAAGTCTTCACTACCCATACCGATATTGGTGTATTTCTGGATATCTTCGAGGAATGCGCGGTGCACAGCCCCAACCTTCTCTTGGCTCAAATCATTGGCTTTTGCCATCGCACTACCAACTCGTTGGACTTGCTTTGGCTCAAGATGGCGGATAATACCCGCTGCATCTTCTTCATTAAGGCTCAATAAAAGAATAGCGGCTTTTTCATCGCCACTGATCCCTGAAATATCAACTTCAGTTCCAGCGCCATCAGCGCCTTCTTCTTGGTTTACGAGTTCGTTAGGCATCCATCATCCAATTTTTCACAACTTGAGCAGCAAGCTCTGGTTCATTCGCGACAAGAGCACGAACAGCTTTAAGTACATCTTCATCTTTATGTAGATTTGGTAAATCGATACCTGAGCCAAATTCGAACAGCTCACCGCCTTCAATATCACCACCAATCAGGCTGGTTTCGCCATCGCTACCGATAGGCAAACCATCTGGGCCGTACATTGGGTCTTCCTCTTCTTCCGCAGGGTTAAGCAATTTCTTCATTGCTGGGCGAACCAGTACAAGAATCACAACGATGATAACCAACGCGCTTGCAAACCAACGGATCCAGTCATTAAAGTTCGGGTGTTCCCAAATTGGAACATCAGCGATTATGTCTGCCTCTTGAACGGCAAACTTCACGCTTAATACGTTAATTAAATCGCCTCGCGCTTCACTGAAACCAACCGTACCAATAAGTATTTGTCTGATGGTATCAATTTCGCTAGAAGTTAATGGTGTATAAGTGACTTCACCTGTTTCAGTATTAATTGAGCTGTGCTCTTTAATTGCCACTGATACCGTTTGACGATTAACAACGCCCGTCTGTTTTCGTTCGTGGCTGATAGTAGTATCAAGCTCAAAATTTCGAGTCGCTTCTTTATGGACAGAGCCTTGACCTAATATTGAACCATCTTTCATCTGAGCAACGTCTTGTGGAATTGAAGCATCAGCAGGTGGCTGGTTACTCAACGCACCAGGAACACCCGCAACCACATTGCCATTGTTATAATCTTCAAGCGTATATTCACTTCGAGTCGCCGGTGTACCAGGATCAAAGCGTTTACGCGTTTGTTCTACCGCGCTGAAATCAAGTTCAATATCCACTTGAGAAGTATAGTTACCGAGCCCTAAAATTGGGATAAGTACGGAGTCTATTTTTTCTCTTAGCTCTTGCTCTTGATTACGTTCTAACTCTTGCTCTTTACGACGAGCACTTGATAGTGGATCTTGTGAGCCTGAACTTAATAAGCGTCCGTGTTGATCTGTCACCGTGATACGAGATGTTTTCATACCAGGTACGGCACTCGCCACCATATCAACCACAGAGTCTATTTCTTGCTGACGTAAATTTGCGCCCATACTAAGAGTTAAAACAACCGATGCTGACGCGTCTTGGCTATGTCGAACAAAAACACTCTGTTTAGGTAGTGCCAATAGAACTTTAGCTTTTCTCACTTGCTTCATCTGTTCTATTGCTTTGGCAAGTTGACGCTCACGGCTTAACTTGAGACGCTCTTTTTCCAAGCGTTGAGATACACCAAAACCCATATCTTGTAACAGGATATCATCGCCTTCATTTCTGGCTTGATTCACTCCTGCTCGAACCATATTGAGTTTTAATGAACTGTATTCACTAGCTGGAACCTGAATGGTATTCCCATCCAATCGGTATTCGATTTTTTGCTGATCAAGATAATCAAGTACTGGGATCATCTCTTCGGTTTCATAAGCACCAAGCGGTCGCATCTCTGGCTCTTTGACCCAGAAAAAAAGCATCACAATCAACGCGACACAGATTGAGATTGAGAGAACCAGTACCACTTGTCTTAGAAGATCGAGATCACCAACAGCCATATCAAATTTAGACGAACTGCGCTCATCTAAATCTGGATTCTGTCCATCTAAATGGTTATCAGACGATGCCATCAATGCACTGTCAGCTCCATCTGTCACGGTTAAGTCTGTAGAATTATTATCGTCAGCCACTATTTACTACCCAAAATTTATACCGGCATATTCATCAATTCTTTGTAAGAGTCCACCAGCTTATTTCTAATCTGAATGGTCGCATCAAAGGCAACACCTGATTTATTTCTAGCGATCATGACATCTGAAAGTGAGACATCTTCATCACCGCGATCAAACCGCATTTGTAAGTTACCTGATGTCTTTTGTAATGAATTCACATTATTAATGGCTTGATTCAACATATCACCGAAGTCAACTCCGGCTTGCTTTCCCGTCACCGCAGGTCTGCTGTTTGTTGCTTCTAGCATCATGGTTTGCATTTCACCTTGTAAACCATCAATTCTCATTCTTACCTCAGAAGCCAAAGTTTTGACTATTCGTTATGCCCTAATATTGACAGAGCAAATTATATGCCATTCCTAATATGGTACAGCAAATTCCATTTATAGTGATTGTTTACTGATACTAATTTGGAATATCTATCCCAGCATCACGCATCTTAGCGAGTTTATAGCGTAAGGTTCTCGGGCTAATACCTAACTTATCCGCCATCTCTTTGCGCTTACCATTACACTCAATTAAGGTTTCAAGGATGATAGCGTACTCTTGATCTCGCAATTCACCACCTAACCCTTCACTCGGTATTTTTGCAACCGATGCATCCGCTTCTGCGATAGGTTTAATTTCAGGTGTGGCTATATTACCTTCAGATACAATATTTTGCAGGCTAGTAGCGTCTGCCCAATCAACGCCTTCTAATAAAATATGATCACAGGTAATGTTTGATTGCTCGCTTAAAATCAATGCTCGCTGAACAACATTATCAAGCTCTCTGACATTCCCTGGCCATGGGTACTGGAGTAGTTTATTGATCGCATCAGGTGAAACCGTCGGAACCGCCAAACCTAACTTGGTACAGTGGCGCTCAACAAGGTGTTTAGCCAATGGTTCGATGTCACCTTTACGCTCACAAAGCGCAGGCCACGTAATTGGGAAAACATTCAAGCGGTAGTACAAGTCTTCACGAAAGTTACCTTCTGACACGTATGTCTTCAAATCTCGGTTACTGGTCGCTAGTACTCGAACATCTAACTTAATGCTTTTGCGACTGCCCAAACGTTCTACTTCTCTCTCTTGAAGTACACGTAACAGCTTAGCTTGTAAGTTCATGTCCATTTCACTGATTTCATCAAGTAAAATGGTGCCACCTTGAGCTTGTTCGAATTTTCCAGGGCACGCCTGAATTGCGCCAGTAAATGCCCCTTTTTCATAACCAAACAAGGTTGCTTCTAGCATGTTATCGGGGATCGCGGCACAGTTAATCGCTATAAATGGGCCATCTTTACGATTTGAGGCGTTATGAATATAGCGTGACATGACCTCTTTGCCTGAACCACTAGGCCCCAAAACCATCACGTTCGCATCAGTTTTTGCGACTTTTTCAGCAAGTACTAATAATTTTAAACTTTTTTCATCGGCAACAATCGCATCGCCATTATCATCAGATTTTACAGGCGCATAACGGCTCACCATATTGAGCAATACTTCAGGGGCAAAAGGTTTTGCCATATAGTCAATCGCGCCTTCTTTCATTGCGGCAACGGCATCTTCAATATTGGCATAAGCCGTCATAAGTAAAACAGGCAGATTTGGCCAATGCTGCTTAATATTGCGCAGCAGTGCTAACCCTCCCATTCCCGCCATTTGGACATCGGAGACCACAATATCAACTTGGTTCGCTTTAAGTTTAACTAAAGCATCTTCTGCACAATCGGCCTCTAGCCATTCATACCCTGCGAGTGCCAAGGTATCAACGAGAGCCTCACGTAGACCTTCGTCATCTTCTACGATTAACACTTTGCTTTGAGCCATTATGATTCTCCAGTGTGATTTTTATCTAGCGGTAAGCACATGGTAAAACACGCGCCATCCCCTTCTTCTGATATTAATTCTAGTCGTCCCTCATGAGCACGACAGACCATTTGTACGACAGCAAGCCCTAAGCCTGTTCCCTGTGAACGAGTCGTAAAAAATGGTTCCATGATTTTACTTTGAATCTCTTTGGGAACACCCGGTCCACTATCTTGCACAGAAATACGTAATTCACCATTAACCGGTCGGAAAAAAACATCAATCTGTGACGCTTTACCAGCAATCTGGATGGCGTTAAGCACCAGGTTACTTAATGCCGACGCAATTGCATTGGAATTGCCAAGCATTTGCGTCTCTTCATGTTCTATCTCTTGGCAATAGTCGATCTGATTATTTTTCAATGCAGTTTCAACCATTGGTTGGTATTCAGCGACCAAATCCTGAATTGTAAATCCGCTCACAACTTTATTATCACCCCCCTTCGCAAAGAGCAGCATATCATTGACTTGTTTTTCTAAATCATGAAGTCGATCCATCAATTTGGATTGAAAGCGGTCTTTGGTTGCCGTGGGTAAATTGGGAGCGGCTAAATTTGAAGCGTATAACATTGCACTTGAAAGCGGGGTTCTGACTTGGTGCGCAAGAGATGCCACCATACGCCCTAATGAGGATAATCGCTGAAGGTCACCAACACGCGCTTGAAGTAACCGGGTTTCGGTCAAATCGGTCACAAGAATCAGTTGGCCTGTCGCAGAAGCGGAAATGGCTAGACGAACTTTTCGTCCATTCTTTAGTGATATTTCATGCCCATCATCTTCACGTGGATCAAAGGCACTTTGAATAATGGAAAACCATTTCTCACCGACTAGAGTCACACCCAGAATACGATGAGCTTCAGGGTTTGCTTCTCGAACTTCCCCTTGAGTATCGAGCAAGATGACCCCAGCAGGCATAACATCAAGCACTTGCTTATAACGTTCAACTTGATGCTCAACAGAATCTAAATGTGACTGATTCTCTATATTATTCGATGATGACATGTCGTCTTTATTCCTAACAGGCGCGGCTAAAAACTAGAATAGCCTGATATGCAAAAACACACCAGGCTATTATTATTTAATAAACAATAAGTTAACACCAGTCAAAAAATTGACCGCTATCCTCTATGAGCCGAACTCTTTATCGTTGTAAATTATACTTACGCATTTTTTCGACTAAAGTTGTTCTTCGCATTCCTAGCATATCTGCCGCTCTTGCCACAACGCCACCTTGAGCCTCTAGGGCTTGGCTGATCATATTGACCTCCAAGTCGGCTAACAGCTCTTTCAAATTCACCCCTTCTGGAGGAAGAGATTGTGGCGCGTTCATATGCTCAGCAAGTTCATCGGGTTGATCAAAGCTAAAATCTTCAGCGAAAATATCGGCAAGGGCATCTCTTTCTTGCTCTTCAACTGTGCCATAAAGCTGATTTTCAGGCTGAAATTCAGGAATGTCACTATAGCGATACTTTGTTGGTAAGTGATTAACATCAACAAGGCTATTTGGATATAGAATCACCATTCGCTCGACAAGATTTGCTAGTTCACGAACGTTACCAGGCCAACTATGCTCCATCAAAGAGTTAATAGAACGTGGGGTAAAGCAAATTGGCAAGCTACCTTCTGCTTCCATGCGAGTCATTAACTCTTGCAAAAGCAGTGGGATATCCTCTTTTCTGTCCTGAAGCGCTGGCATTTCAATTGGGAAGACATTCAAACGGTAATATAAGTCTTCACGAAATGATTCATCGTCAATCATCGTTTCTAAGTTTCGATGAGTCGCAGCGATCACTCTGACGTTAACTTTGATCGTGGTGTTTCCACCAACACGTTCAAAGCTGCGCTCTTGAAGCACTCGAAGCAGTTTAACTTGCATCGACATTGGCATATCACCAATCTCATCAAGAAACAGAGTGCCACCTTCCGCTAACTCAAAACGGCCTTTACGCGATGTGATCGCCCCTGTGAATGCGCCTTTCTCATGTCCAAACAGTTCACTTTCAAGTAAATCTGGCGGAATGGCTCCACAGTTAATAGGAACAAATGGGCCTTTTCTTCGAGCAGAATGGTAATGAACATTGCGAGCCACTACCTCTTTGCCTGTTCCTGATTCGCCGAGAATAAGCACATTGGCTTCGGTATTCGAAACTTGCTCAATTAAGTGACGTACATGCTGAATACCATGGCTCTGCCCAACTAAGCTTCTAAAGAGTGTGTTTTTTCGTGCTGAAGCTAAGACTTGTACGCCTTTACGACCGAGAAACTCTTTGCAGTGTCTTAAAGCATCACTTAATTGCGGGTAGTTTAAAGGTAGAGCAAGATCTCCTACATAATTAGGAAGATCATCGACTGGATATAGGTGTTCACCCATGATTAACAGCGGGATATGGTTAGATTGCGCAAGTTTATCTATCAGCAGCGGGGAAAAGCCACCGCCTTTGATCGAACCGATAATGCAGCCCGACCAGACACGAGACCAATCAATAGTATTGATCTGATCGGTGCTGATTACTTCGCAGAGTTCTCCAACGAATTCTAATATGTTGCTTAGATTTAAACGACTTTGAGCGTCGTCTTCAATTACAAGCAGTTTTGCTAAGCCTTGCATAAGTAAGAATTATTGCCTTAATTTTTGAAACGTTGCGGTCAAACTTTGAGATACGTCACCTGAAATAGCGCTATTTTTAACAGTTCTATAAGATAACGATAGACACATTACGGAAATCAGCAACAAAAAAGCCATTAGGCTGTCTAATGGCTTCTATTTTATTTGATTAAAAAAATAAGGCAACCAAGCAATTAGGCGATGTGAGCTTGGTTTAAACTTTAGTTATTTATATTCCTACTTCAGCAGCCGTTAAATTGTGATATTCGTTCGGAATTTGATCCCATGCTGATTTAATTTCGCGAATAATGTCAATTACATCATCAATGGGTTGAGGATCATTTTTGTGATTTGCCGTTGAAATTTGTGTAATCATAAATTCATAAAGCTGATCTAGGTTTTTTGCTATCTCTCCACCATCAGAGATAGAGAGACAACTACGCAAGCTAATGATGATATCTAGAGCTTTACCTAAACGTTCGCCTTTCACAGGAATGTTACCTGCTTGCATCGCTGCTTTACCTTGAATAAGGCGTTCGATAGCACCACCCATCAACATTTGGATCACTTTATGCGGGGACGCAGCGCTTAGCTGGCTATCCACTGATACCTTTTTGTAAGCTTGTAAAGAACCACGCATAGTATTCCTCTTTTATAAAAACTTTTTATATTGCTGAAGTGATTTGCTTCCGTGTCGATACTTTTGAAGTATTTGCCCGACTCGATTGGTTTCTGATTGCATCAATTCAACTAATTGTTTAGTTCGAGCAATAGCCTCATGCCATTGCTTACTTTGTTTAAATTCTGGGTTTTCACCTAGAAAATGCAGAGTACTCTGCAGCAACTGTTCTCTTTTATCGACCAAGGATACGATTTCTTCAGCATTAATTTCTTTTTCTTCTAATGCTTTCAGTAATTGGTGATCTAACTCACAAAGGAGTGTCAATTCTGCTTGCATCATATTAGCCTAATGCATTCATCATGCCAGAAAGCTGTGACTGCATATTTCCTGTCGCTTCTTGCATGGCGGTAAATTTCGAGTGAGTTCTCTTTTCTAAGCCTTCCATCCGTCGATCTAAAGTGACTTGATCATCACTTAAACGGTAATTCTGTTCAACCATACTTTTTTCGCGAGTACGAATCGCACCGGTTACACCAGTCATGCTTTGAATCGCATCTTCGACTTTTTTTGCAAAACCATTATTGCCACCAAAAAAATCTTCCAACTTATTGAAGTTATTATTTAATTGGCGATCAAGCATATCGTAGTTGATTTCAAGTGTACCTTGACGCGTGGTGGTGACACCAAACTCGGTTAAACTTTGAATATCTTTTGGTGCTTTAGAAATGCTGCTGGAGAAGACACTCTTTAAGCGAGAATCGGCACCTCTAACAATGCTGTCTCCCGCTAATGGGCCTTTCTGCCCTGTCGTTGGGTCAACCGAAGAGAGCTGCTTAGACATCTGATAAAACTGGTTATAAGCGGCAACGAACTGCTCAATATCATCTCGCACGCTTCGTCTATCGTATTCGATACCAATTTCTGCCGGAGCTTTATTCTTCTCTGTTTTTCCTTTGAGAGTTAAATCGACACCTTCAATTGCATCTTCAATAATGTTGTTATTACTCGACAACTGAGCAATACCATCTAAGACAACAACGGAATCTTGACCCGCTTGAACTTCCGTCATCCCATTATAACTGTCAAATGAGCGCTGAGCTTTTTCTAGATCGACTTGAGCTTTTTCCACTTTCTCAAGATGCGCCCTTTCTTCTGGTGATAACTTTGCTCGTTCAATCTGCTTTGCTTGTTCTGGTGTTAACTCTCCAGTTAAAACGGCATTTTCAATCGCTGCTTTTTCATCTGCGAGCTTTTTATCAAGCTGGATTTGCGCTTCTTTCGGCGTCACAAAAGAGTCAGTAAGCGTACCTGAAGCCGTATTTGTCCAGCCTGGTACATCGGGCGCTTTTTCGATCGCTTTCGAATCCAGTTCAGCTTCAGGCGTGTAATATGAATCAAGCAGCGTTCCTGAAGCAGTCTCTGTCCAACCTGGAATATTATCTTGTGGTAATAAAGAAGCGGTTTTAGCGGCAGCTTGCAGAGCATCCGTTGCCGCGTCCACAGGTAAGCCTGTCACGGGGTCAATCGTTTGAGCTTGTGGACTATTGGGATCGGTAGTGGCGTTTGGACCCGTTGTTTGATCTTGTGGGATTTGATCTTGTGAAGAAAGTGGGTCGTTGCCGTTGGCTTTATCTGAACCTTCTGAGTTAGCCCCTAGGCCATTAATCGCATTAGGATCGTCAGCCACTATCAGCTCTTGAGCCGCGTTTCTTGCTTTCTCTAAATCGGAAACACGCTCTTCAAGAGTTTTATATTCAAATGTTTTTAACGCATCACCGGGCTCGGCATCTACGTTAATTTTTATCGCATGGTCTTTACCTGACAAATTAGAAGCCAGTATAAGACGTGGGCCTTCAACGTCGTTAATTAAAGAAGCACGAACGCCAGGATTTTTACCGGCGCCGTTAATACCTCTAACAACATCAATCAATTTTGAATTAGCACTGATATCAACGTCGAAGTTTTTATCACCAAGCGAAACCTGCAGCTTGCCAGGGCCAAATTTAGTATCTTCCGGAATGACATCGGAAGCCACTTTGTGACTCTGAGCAAGCTGCAACACATCGATGGCATATTTACCAGCTATCGCATCTGTTGTTGCAGTTGCTGAGACAACTTCATCATTGGTGGTATCGACTTTTCGAACTGCAAAAGCCTTCTCCTGACGAAAATTTGTCATCAGATTTTTCATCGTATCTAGCGATTCTCTGAGTCGCCCATAAGCACTAATGCTTGAGTCATTCTTCATTCGCTCATTATCGATACGTTGCTGCTTTGGCACACGCTCCGCATCGACAATTTTGCTGACCATGGCATTTATATCCATGCCAGAAGACATCCCCATAGGGCCTAAACTCATTAAATCACCTCAAAAACGACTTATACCTTCTCCACTAGTAATCCGCTACTAGAGGTGTGGGCTGCTAAGCGCCGCAGTATCTCTAACATTTCTTCATCTGGTATCTGACGAATGATATCACCCGTTGTTGCTTCATAAATTGTCACAACATCTCGACCAGACTCTTCGTCCACTTTAAAAGAGACCCCTTTGTTGATGGAAGAAATAAATTCATTCATTTTTTCAACCATCTTCACACGCTGTTCTTTGTTTAGCTCTTGTCGTTCTTTTGCAAGTTCGATTACAGCTCCAACGGTAACATCGTGCTCTTCCACAACCTTTTCTGGTTGTTTGACCTCTTTAGAACGAGAAACATTAGGTGCGCCACTATTGTTTTCAGAAGCAATTTGTATGCCACTTGGCGAACCGTAAGGCTGGATGTTCGATGTGTAGGATGAAATGTCCATAACAATCTCCCTTCCGCCTCATGGGCTAGTAACAGTCATACCCTTATCTGCTACCACCTTTAAGCTATATGTTTAACTTTAGGTGTATTAGCCCAATAAGCTAAGAGCTGCAGATGGTGTCTGCTTCGCTTGAGCTAAGATTGAAGTACTCGCCTGTTGTAGGATTTGAGACTTAGTCATAGCGGTTGTTTCTTTTGCGTAATCCGTATCTTTAATTCGGCTTTGAGATGCGTTTACGTTTTCGTTGATGTTATCAAGGTTGCTGATTGCATGGTCAAAACGGTTTTGGAATGCACCCAGTGACGCACGTTGGCTATCAACACTTTTTAGGGCGCCATCAATAATAGACACCGCTTCTTGTGAACCCGCAACAGATGTTACATCAATATCTTTAACCGTAACATTTTTAGCGCTACCGATGCCAATCTCACCAGCCAAACCACCTGAGAATTCAACTTCACCATCCACTTTTTGAGTTGAAGCAAAAAGTTGCAGTTTGCCATTTTCACCAACCGACGCTTTGACTTCATCGTTTTGACCATTGATGTAAGTCGCAAGCTGCTCTAAATCATCGCCTTGTTTAGCGTTGATTTCGACTTCTTTCTCTTCACCTTGCTTATTAGTATAGGTCATTGTTAGATCGGTATCTTCAGATACTCTCCAACTAGGATCTTTACCTTCTTCAGCAGCGTAACTTTTACCACCCATCTCCATAGTGTCAGAACGTAAGCTATTCATAGAAAGCATCACGCCTTCACCTGAATCTGCACCGATTTGGAATGATTTAGTACCGAAAGTACCATTGAGAAGCTTGCTACCACCAAATGATGTCGTTTCTGCGATACGGTTTAGCTCGTCATTAAGTGCTGTTACTTCCTCTTGGATAGCAACACGCTCTGATTTTGAGTTTGAACCATTTGATGATTGTAGCGATAGATCACGCATACGTTGTAGGATGTTGGTTGTTTCATCCATTGCACCTTCAGCAGTCTGCGCAATAGAAATACCATCATTTGCATTTCGAACCGCCATATCTAAACCACGGCTTTGCGCGTTTAAACGGTTAGAAATTTGTAGACCAGCAGCGTCGTCTTTTGCGCTGTTGATTTTATAACCTGAAGACAAACGCTCCATTGATTTTTGAGTACCTTCAGCAGCACCGTTTAGGTGACGCTGTGCGGTCATTGCTGATACGTTTGTATTTACATTTATAGCCATAGTTGATCTCCTTAAGGCATTGTTTGATGGCCTTGGTGTCTCTCACCACACCTTGGCACATCTCATTTCTCTCAATCCCTTTAACGGCCCCTATATTAGAAGCTTTAGGAAAAAAATTAGTTTTTTTGTGTTTTTTTTCAACTAAAAAGAAAAATGTGATCAACTTCTAAACTATTGGGTGATTTCCTCTTAAAAATATCATCTCGTTTCAAACCAAAAGCCAATGAACAAATCGTTCATAAAACGCGCTACACGTATAAATAAACAACACAAAAATCACCCTATGCAGGACATCAAAAAGTGAAAGAAGCGTCTTCAGGCCTAACTTGGGGCGCTATCAGCACCCTATTTTATTATTTCCAATAAAAAACCCAGCCAACGCTGGGTTTTAAACTTTTTAACTATCTCTATTTTAATTCACCTGATTAAAGGTGCTTAAAATCATTAGCCTAGTAGGCTTAACGCTGAGTTAGGCGCTTGTTTCGCTTGAGCAAGAATTGAGCTTGATGCCTGACCAAGAATTTGTGTCTTCGTCATTTGCGTCGTTTCTTTCGCGAAATCGGTATCTTTGATACGGCTCTTAGAAGCATTAACATTTTCGTTAATGTTATCTAAGTTGTTGATTGCATGTTCGAAACGGTTTTGGAAAGCACCCAGTTCTGCACGGTGGCTATCGACATATTTAAGTGCTGCATCAATAACCGCTACTGATTCTTGTGAACCGCCAACCGTTCTTACATCAATAGTATCAACCGTTTCTTTACGACCCGCTTGCATGTCTAGCTCACCAGCAAGACCGCCAGAGAATTCAACGTCGCCCGATACTTTGTTGCTACCCGCAAACATTTGAAGTGCGCCATCTTCTGTAACTGATGCTTTTACTAAATCTGTTTGACCATTAATGTAAGTAGCAAGTTCTTCGATATCGTCACCCGCTTTCGCGCTGATGTTGATTTCTTGTTCTTGGCCTGCTGTATCAGTCAGCTTAATCGTAAGGTCGTTAGCGTCTGATTTAACCGCCCAATCTTTATCTTTTGCTTCGCCAGCTTGGTAACCTGTACCACCCATTTTTGAGTTATCTGAACGCATATCGCGTAGAGAAAGCATGACYGCTTCACCGTTATCAGCACCAATTTGGAATGATTTCGTGCCGTGAGTGCCRTTWAGTAGCTTGTTRCCACCAAATGATGTGGTTTCTGCAATACGGTTWAGTTCATCGTTAAGCGCCGTTACTTCTTCTTGAATCGCGACACGCTCAGCTTTTGAGTTTGAGCCGTTTGAAGATTGTAGTGACAAGTCACGCATACGTTGAAGGATGTTGGTTGTTTCATTCATTGCACCTTCTGCTGTTTGTGCAATTGAAATACCGTCATTTGCGTTGCGYACTGCAACATCAAGACCACGGCTTTGTACGTTTAAACGGTTCGAAATTTGTAGACCCGCTGCGTCGTCTTTCGCACTGTTAATTTTGAAGCCTGATGATAGGCGTTCCATTGAGGTTTGCTGAGCACTTGTCGARTTATTAAGGTGACGCTGTGCTGTCATCGCTGATACGTTAGTATTTACATTCACTGCCATGGTRATTTCTCCAATTGATTTTTCGTTGTAGCGGTTTTCGACGTCTCGAAAAACCAAGTAGTTCTCTCAAAGTTACTTTTAATAACGGCGCTAATTGGAAATTCTTTAACTTTTTTTAAAGGTTTTCTTATAAAAAAGGCAGTTATACCTAAAAAGGTGATGAAGTAAGAAAAAAGAACAAATAACTGAAAAAAATACTCAAGTATCAATCGATACGGTCGATGAGCGCACGAGCTATTCCACTGTTACTCACTCTTACTACGTATGCTTAGATACTTAGATACTTAGATACTTAGGGTGCTTTGATTTTAGAAAAAGGAAAACAATGTATGCCTGTAGAGTTGGCAGGTTATGATTTTTGGTTGAATGTAAGATTTAT
This sequence comes from Vibrio clamense, assembly GCF_050337905.1. Classification (NCBI taxonomy): domain Bacteria; kingdom Pseudomonadati; phylum Pseudomonadota; class Gammaproteobacteria; order Vibrionales; family Vibrionaceae; genus Vibrio; species Vibrio clamense. The sequence continues at coordinate 188,758 of NZ_JAKJTJ010000020.1, forward strand.
AATATAGGAGACTAGAACGCCAACTTGTAGATAGGTTTATTGTACTAATTCAATAAAGTTAACGCTAAATTGGGCGTCTGTTTGGCTTGAGCAAGAATTGAGGTACTTACTTGTTGCAGGATTTGTTGTTTGATCATTTGTGTCGTCTCTTTTGCGTAATCAGTATCCACAATTCGACTATTGGATGCGGCTAAATTCTCATGAACGTTATCGAGATTATTGATCGCGTGATCGAAGCGATTTTGCAATGCGCCGAGTTCCGCACGGTGGCTATCTACATATTTCATCGCCGTATCTAAAACGGATACGGCCCTTTGCGCGCCGCCTACATTGGTGATATCAATATCATTCACGGTTTCATAAGCGCCAGAGCTCATCGACAACTCATCCGCCAAGCTCCCACTAAACTGAATGGTACCTGCCGTCTTTTCACCCGCCATAAAAACCTGCAGTTGCCCCTCATCATTAACCGATGCTGACACCTGATCCGTTTTACCATTGATGTAAGTCGCTAACTCCTCGATATCATCACCAGCTTTCGCCTTAATATCGATGGTTTGTGGCTGACCCTGAGCGTCCGTAAATGTCATTGAGAACTGACGACTACCCGGTGACACTTGCCAACTGGAGTCCATCGCATTCATTGATGTATAACTAAAGCCGCCCATATCAATGCCATCGGTTCTCATATTATTCAGGCCAACTTGAACCGCTTCACCCGAACTGGCACCAATTTGAAATGAAGCCTTCCCAAACTGACCATTCAGTAGCTTCTTTCCACCAAATGATGTTGTCTCTGCGATTCGATTCAACTCGTCATTAAGAGCCGTCATCTCCTCCTGTAAGGCAACTCTTTCAGCCTTACTGTTAGAGCCATTCGAAGATTGTAACGAGAGATCTCGCATGCGCTGCATAATGTTTGTCGTCTCATTCATGGCCCCCTCAGCGGTTTGCATGATTGAAATACCATCATTAGCGTTACGAACCGCAACGTCTAAACCTCGCATTTGAGATTCGATACGATTGGAAATTTGTAAACCGGCAGCATCATCTTTTGCACTATTAATACGCCTCCCCGAAGCTAAACGCTCCAGAGATTGGTTCAGCATATCTGTTGCGTTCGTCAGATTTCTCTGGGCAACTAGTGCTGATACATTGGTATTAACGGTAATAGACATTCGCTCTGCAATTCACCAAAAATAAGGGTCTGTTCTCTTATCGGCGAAAATTGAGGCAACTTTAGTAAAATAAAAGGGAAACCATTCGCTTCCCTTTACAGGTATGTAACTAATTGAACTAATGACTAGGCCATAGATAGTGTTAGTAACACCTCTTGAGAAGGCGCGAAGAAATACGCGCCAGTGACCGCATGTGTAAATCGTAATAGCTGATCGGTTTTACCATCTGTTACGCCATACATACTTTCAAGCATTGCCGTAAAGTTATGCACGTTATTACAGTAAGCGATAAACAGCAGGCCATGATCGCCACTTGCGCTACCGTATGGAAGGCTATGACGAACTATTTTCAATCCCTTACCTTCCTCTTTAATATCAACACGACCTACATGAGATGCAGCAGGAACATCATCTAATTCAATAGAGTCTGGTTTCGTTCTTCCAATGACCTTCTCTTGAGCTGAAACACCTAAGCGGTTCCAAGCTGGCAGGTCATGCAAAAAACGTTGAACCATGACATAACTGCCACCAGCAAAATCCCCTTCTGAGACCAGTGCCACCTCTTTACGCTGTTCAGCTTTAGGATTCTCTGTGCCATCGACGAAATCCGTCATATCTCTTGAATCAAGATAACGGTAACCATAAGTTTCATCGACGACATCGACATCATCTGCGATCTCAGCCAATAATTTGCGTACCACATAGAAATGCAGGTCGTGGCGATTAGAGTGGCAGTGAATCAACACATCGACATTTGTACTAGGTGCAGTAATATCGCCTTCACCAAGCTCTGGGAATTCAATTAATTCTGAAGGCGCAGCTTGGCTAAAGTTCTTCCAAAAGGCATGAGAAAACGCAACGGAGACCGTGAGATCAGATCCAGGTTGCGCTTGATTGAGTTCTTCTACTAATGCAGGTAAGCCTTGAAGTTGAGTTAATACATCAGCGGCATTGCTTGTCACTTTTAGTTGAGCATAAAGTGCAAATGGGCCAGCTTCAGGCAATATTGCAGATTGCGGTTGTACCATGAGAAATCCTCTCTTATTTTTTGCTCAGTGTAATATTTTTCTTGCGGTATATCTTGATTCTGATCACTAAGCCTCTGAACTAAAATCAGGAATTTTAAAACAATCTTTTACGGTTCGACTTTTATATAAATAGATCGCAGCCCAAAGAAGTAGCAATAGTGTAATACCATTCGGCCAGCTAAAAAGCCCGTTACTCAAATAGACATGATAAGCCGTTTGAACAACTTGTAATAACACCACACACAGCGTCACCCAACGTCCCTGACTACTTATTGAATTAATCCATTTTCTATCGGGGCTACGTAGGTTAATCAACCACATATAAATAATGCTAGGTACTCCAACCACCAACCCAAGGTAGAGCATGGCATGATCTGGATAGACGATCTCTAATATTTTGGCACCACTGTCCCTGCTCGCGCCTGCCACAACAAAGACAACCCATGCCTTAGCGAGAAAAAGCCAACTTAACCATACCAGCAATGGGGCTTTTAAGAACCCATGCTGGTCATACTGTTCAAAAGCGTAGCGCACTTCACGGTCTCAAATTACAAAAATGAAAAAATCACTTTAACTTAATTCTTCGTAAAAGTTATAGTGAATAAAGAAGATATTATTTAAGTGTCGTGCTCACTTCAGCATTGCTCTTTGACCTAAGTTGACTAAGAACATGAAAACGAAAAACAACACCTCACTGGAAACGCAACAAGAAGCCATGAAAGTCGCAAAATCTATTCAAAAGCCTAACCAGACCAAAGAGCAAACAAAGCTCGTTGCAGCAGGTATTGAGAAAGGGATAACTCTGTATAAAAAACAGCAGAAAGAGAAAAGTCGTCAAGCGGATAAAGCGAAGAAAAAAGAGCAAAAATCAAAGCAACAACAAATCAAATCACAAGACGAGATATCAGACTCTTCATCGTCAGAGGTTCAGCAGTCCAAAACCTCATTACTGCCTTGGCTATTACTCGTCATAAGCTGGATCGGTTTTGCGCTCTATATTACGCAACAATAGGAAACATCACACAACAGCAGGAAGCCGTCCATAGTCTCAACTTCAGCTCAGTAATTTGAAATAACGATTATTGACTCGAAAGGAATACGAATGAGCGATGCATAGATCTAAAAAAGCCAGCATGATGCTGGCTTCGTTTTCCAAGTTTAAGCGGTAAAGCCTAAACTCGTTGCGATATCATCTTCTCGCTCGGTTACCCACTGACTATCAAATGGTCCCCAATCCGATAATTGATAATAGCCGTCATTGTGACGTCGTCCATCTTGAACAAACATCAACTCAATACCAATACCCGGCAATGCTTTCAATACATCTTGGATAGTACGGCGAGGCCAGCCCGTCTTCTCAATGAGTTTCGGTACATTTGGCCTTTCAAGGCTTTCCACTAACAAAGCTAAATACAGTCGCCTTGCAAAAACAGGACTCAGTTCCATTGACACCTCCATTACTGTGCAACAGTATTATTTCTTTTTTCGGTTTGTGTGTGTTGAGATTGATCAATAACTCTCCAATTGGCATGGTTTGTGCGCTTTTTTTTGGTCAACAAATTATTTATCGCTCTATTTTGTGTGTCTCGACGCTTCCTGTTAGGATTTAAACACAATAATAAAGTTGCAAACTTACTTGGTGAACCGCGTAATAATTGACTCATTGAGCAACTCAATTCGTTAACTACGCTAAAAATCACCAACTGCGTTTAGAAAGGAAGAGAAATGACAGCCATCATGTACGGCATCCCAAATTGCGATACCATCAAAAAAGCAAAAAAGTGGCTTCAAGCCGAAGAGATTGAATTTACGTTCCACGACTATCGAAAGCAGGGAATAACGGAAGCGTTAGTGAACGAATTTTGCCAGCAACTTGGTTGGGAAAACGTATTAAATAAGCGTGGAACGACTTACCGTCAGCTACCTCAAGAACAGAAAGATAACTTAGATAGCGACAACGTAATATCTCTACTTGTGGAGCAACCTGCAATGATCAAGCGCCCTATCATTTATATTGGCGAGCAGTATCATGTTGGCTTCAAAGCGGATTCATACGTTTCAATTTTCAAATAAAAGGATTTTCAAGGATGACAGATAGCCCAGTACTGGCCTTAGCAAAAGATTTAATTGGTCGCCAGTCAGTGACTCCCGAAGATGCGGGATGTCAAAAACTCATGATTGATCGCTTAAAAGCACTCGGTTTTACTATTGAAGAGATGATCTTTGAAGATACCACCAATTTTTGGGCTCGCCGAGGAACCGAAGCGCCACTGTTTGCCTTCGCAGGGCATACTGATGTCGTGCCCGCTGGACCATTAGAAAAGTGGGACACTCCACCATTTGAACCGACGATTATTGATGGCTACCTTCACGGTCGTGGTGCTGCGGATATGAAAGGCTCACTTGCCAGCATGATCGTAGCCGTTGAGCGTTTTATCGCTGAGCACCCTGATCATAAAGGTTCAATTGGCTTTCTCATCACATCTGATGAAGAAGGACCATTCATTAATGGTACGGTTCGTGTTGTTGAAGCACTAATGGCACGCGGTGAAAATATTGATATGTGTATCGTTGGGGAACCATCAAGCACCAATTCCGTTGGCGATGTAGTTAAAAATGGCCGTCGTGGTTCGATCACTGGCGATTTATGTGTCAAAGGGATCCAAGGGCATGTCGCCTACCCCCACCTAGCACGTAACCCTGTTCATCAATCACTGCTAGCCCTTAATGAGCTATCAACAACAACGTGGGATGATGGTAACGCGTACTTCCCTCCCACCAGCTTCCAAATCCCCAACATTCACGCCGGAACAGGAGCATCAAACGTTGTTCCTGGTGAGTTAAATGTTCAGTTTAATCTGCGTTTTAGCACCGAGCTTTGTAACGATGTCATCGTAGAGCGTATCCGCGCCATTTTAGATAAACACGATCTCGACTATGAGCTCAAGTGGACATTCAATGGCGACCCATTCTTGACGGACACTGGCGATCTACTCGATGCGGTTGTTTTTGGTGTAAATACCGTTAACCAACACAAGCCTGAACTTCTTACGACAGGTGGAACATCTGATGGCCGATTTATCGCTCGTATGGGCGGTCAAGTTGTTGAACTAGGCCCGGTGAATGCCACAATTCATAAGGTCAATGAGTGTGTCAAAGTGGAAGACCTAGAGCTTCTTGCCGACATGTACCAACATACATTGCAATATCTTTTCGCTAATAAATAAGGGCGAACCATGACTCCTGAGCAGCTAACAGGTCAAACAAACGATCATTTAGTTCCGGTCACCATTGGGCAAAAAGAGTTTTTAATTCATCCTAATGTACAGAACGATTTATTGGCATTATCTGCTGCTGCTCAGCAAGCTGGATTTCAAATGCACATTGCCAGCGGGTTTCGAGACTACGCTCGGCAAAAAGCCATTTGGGATAATAAATTCTCAGGGCATAGCACCATTAACGATACGCACAACCAAGCTATTCCTTTTGACTCTATGACCGAAGAGCAGAGAATATTTGCGATTTTGCGCTGGTCGGCACTGCCCGGAGCCAGTCGTCATCATTGGGGGACTGATTTTGATCTCTTTGCTGCAGACCGACTACCTGAAAATACAAAGCTTCAATTAGAAACTTGGGAATATGATACTGGTCATCAAGCGGAGTTCTCTATTTGGCTAAAAACGAACCTTGGAACGTTTGGTTTTTTCATCCCTTATTCTCAAGATCTAGGCGGCGTCGCGGTTGAGCCTTGGCATATTAGCCACCGTTTAACCGCAGCATCTTGCTTAGAGCAATTGACGCAAGATCAATTAGCCAGCCAAATCAAAACATTGCCGATTTTGGGGCAGGAACAGGTGCTACAGAACCTTCCTACCATCTATACTCAATATGTTACTAACATCCGTTCTTAACGTTACTGAGCCCAACAAAGCCAATGGGGACAAGTTTGGTTCCTAGAGCGAGAGGATAAATTCATGGAGTTTTTAACTAACCCGTGGGTGATTAGCATCATTGTGGTGAGCGTGGTGGTTGGAAATATTGCTGCGTTAAAATACACCGCAAACATGAAGTTTGGGCCGTTAGATCCATCCAAAAGAGAGAAGAGTGATTTAGATAAGCTCAATGAACTTGATCAAATCAAACAAGCTCAAAAGACAGAAATAGATAAGTAAAACGAATAAAGTGAAAAAGGGATCAAATGATCCCTTTTTATATCTTACTAACAATATGAACCAGATTACTCTTGTTCAAACATCGCAGACAATACTGGAGCGAGCGACTTAAGTAACGCCTCTTCTACCGGTTTACCACCAGCATCAGTCACGTTGATTGAAGTACGGTTGCCTAAATCACCAAACAAGAAGGTGTAAGTACCGCCATTAAGTTCAATCGGCTTAGTTCCAATGGACTCCCAGAATTCATCATCAGGAGCCGCATATTTCGCTTTCATTGTACCTTGAGATTGATTGCGTCCTTCAAGGCTAAACCCTAACTCAGGCAGTAAGCTTGGAAGGCGCTGCCACAAAATATTATATGGCGTACGAGCAATAATCACTGGGAAGCCACTACGGTCAACCCCCATACTGATAGGAATTTGTTTTACTAACTCTTGTGCTCGAATTGCGGCTTCATCACGCAAGTTTTGATCGTACTTAACGGTGACTAGATTGGTCATAAATGCGTTATAACGCTCTTTATTGGTCTGGGTCACTGGTTTTACCGTCGAACCCTCTCGCCAATCAATCAAGTTAACTTTAAACGCAAAACGATTGTTCGCTTTAAAACGAGTGATTTCGTAACGACTGCCAATTTCAGTCTCTTCATCTTCTGAAATCCAGCTAACCCAATCGGTTTCAACACGATCCGAGCTATTTTCAAGCAACGCAATGTTTCGAGTATTCAGCATATCGATTGCAGTTTGCCAAACTTTATCCATTTCGCCTTCAGTTAACAGCCATAAGGTGACTTCACCATTTTGGCGCTCTGCTCTTGCTCCTGGAATCAACTCGAGAACTTGCTGTGGCGGACGAATATCAACGTTTTGTCCAACTCCACCTTCGAAATCACCCATCGGGATATCAAAGTTTGGGTAGAACTGAGGCGTTGCATCTTCTGGTAAATTCAGCTGGGTCAGTTCAGGTGTATTTAGATATTCAAAATCATCTTTCGCTTGACGACGTCGATCAGCACCTCCAGAGCAGGCGCTAAGAACAAGAACAGCCAGTGAACCAACCACTAGCTGATGAGAAAATTTCATTTAGGCTCCTAAAATGCCGAGAAACTACATTCGGCATTGTGTGTTCAATTTAATAAATACAAGCTTCTGTCATTGCTTGAGCAACAAGTGGACGAGCTGATTCTGATAATTCAGTTAAAGGTAGACGTAATCCACCTTCGGCAATTAATCCCAATTTATGTACAGCCCATTTTACTGGGATAGGATTAGATTCAACAAACAAGTTTTTATGCAAAGGAATCAAACGTTCGTTGATGGCTTCTGCTTCTTCAAAGTTCCCCTCTTTTGCAAGACGGAACATCTTCGCCATATCCGCAGCCGCGACATTATTGGACACCGAAATAACACCTTGCCCACCACGCTTAACGAATTCTAGCCCCGTTAAATCATCACCACTTAGTAAGATAAAATCTTCGCCACAAAGTTCACGGTGAATTGAAATTCTTTCTAAATCACCCGTTGCATCTTTTAGCGCCACAATATTATCAATTTTTGATAGACGAGCAACGGTTTCAGGTAACAGATCGACTGCAGTTCTTCCTGGTACATTATACAAAATTTGAGGCACGTCACTTACTTCAGCAATCGCTTTGTAGTGTTGATATAACCCTTCTTGAGTCGGCTTATTGTAGTACGGAGTCACACTCAAGCATCCCACAATTCCAGATCCATTTAATAGACGACTAAAAGTCACCGATTCATGTGTAGCGTTTGCTCCCGTGCCTGCAATCACAGGGATACGTCCCTCAGCAAACTCGACCACCTTAGTTACCACCTTAACATGCTCTTCTATTGTTAAGGTCGCAGACTCACCTGTAGTTCCTACCGCGACGATGCCATCGGTACCAGCAGCAATGTGATGCTCTACTAGTTTCTTCAAGCTATCAAAATCGACTTCGCCATCTGAGTTAAAAGGTGTAACTAACGCAACGATACTTCCTGAAAACATATCTATCTCCCTTATTTGATTCTTTTTGCATGGTACTGTAATGCGATTGATAAACACAAGGGAATAACCCGCTTACTTAGTACAAGTTAGTGAATAATTATCAGTTGTTAGAGTTTTATCCAAATCCACACAACCGATTCGTATATTCAATGAATTTAAACTTAGTATAAAGTGACACACTTACTCGGTGTCATGTAATGGTGATATTTCATTTAGTGCCTTTAAAAAGCCTCCTCATCTCTCATCCCGCCCCGAGAACTGTGCTAACATGCAACCAATAATGGAATAAAAAATAAGTGATATTATGACTCAACATCTAGTAATCACAGCTGTTGGCGCTGATCGCCCAGGGGTGTGTAATCAAGTCGTACATTTAGTAACTCAATCTGGCTGTAATATTATTGATAGCCGAATCGCTCTCTTTGGGAACGAATTCACATTAATCATGCTGCTATCTGGCACAACCAATACGATTACACGAGTTGAAACGACGCTCCCTCTACTAGGGCAAGATCATGATCTCATCACCATAATGAAGCGCACCTCTCCTCACGAATATTTAGATAATAGCTATACTGTCGAAGTCTTTGTCGAGTCAGATGACAAACTAGGACTGACAGAGAAATTTACTCAATTCTTTGCCGATCAAAACATTGGTTTAGACTCACTCAGCGCAAAAACCATCAATAAATCCAAAGTGCAACTTGATAGTGACCAGTTCCATATTGCGATCACCGCTTCTATCAGTTCAGATTTCAACCTGATGCAACTACAAGAAGATTTTGATGCGCTATGTGCTGAGCTTTCGGTTCAAGGCTCGCTCAACTTTATAAAAAACAGTCAATAGAAAGGAAAATCGATGAATACGCTGACTGCTGGCACTCCTGCTCCAGCCTTTTCTCTACTCGATCAAGATGGAAAAACAATAACGCTTGCTGATTTTGCAGGTAAGAAAGTACTTTTTTATTTTTACCCGAAAGCAATGACTCCAGGTTGCACAGTTCAAGCTCAAGGCTTAAGAGACACGAAAAAAGAGCTGGATGAGCATAATGTTGTGGTGCTTGGTGTCAGTATTGACCCTGTTAAACGCTTAGGTAAATTTATTGAGCGTGACAACTTAAATTTTTCACTTCTTTCCGATGAAGATCACCAATGCGCAGAGCAATTTGGTGTGTGGGGAGAAAAGAAATTTATGGGCCGTACCTATGATGGTTTGCACCGTATCAGCTTTTTAATTAATGAAGAGGGGATCATTGAGCACGTTTTCAACAAATTCAAAACGAAGACTCATCATGAAGTGGTTCTTGATTACTTAAACGAAAAATAAGACTGGATCACATCATCTAGGCAACACCTTCTACAAAAAAGCCCTGAGTATGAACTTAGGGCTTTTTCGTTATTGAGCAAAAAGGTTTATGACTACACCATCATGCTTAGGCAAACAATAATCACGATTCCGCAACGTCAGATTCAATCTCAGTACTTGGCAGGGCGTTCCATACCGCTTTGACTAATGTGGCTAAAGGAATCGCAAAGAATACGCCCCAGAACCCCCATAACCCACCAAACACCAGTACAGCAACGATGATTGCCACTGGATGCAAATTCACAGCTTCAGAGAATAGAATCGGGACAATCACATTGCCGTCCAAGGCTTGAATAATGCCGTACGCGATCATCAACCAGTAAAATGGAGTGTCTAACCCCCACTGAAACAGACCAACAATGGCCACAGGAACCGTGACCGCAGCCGCACCAATATATGGAATCAAAACCGACAAACCAACGGCAACCGCCAGTAGCACTGAATAGCGCAAATCTAAAATGGCAAAAGTAATATAGCTCACACCACCAACGATCAAAATTTCCAACACCTTACCTCGGATATAGTTAGAAATCTGTTGATTCATTTCACGCCATACTTTCGTCGCTAAACGACGATTCTTAGGCAGTACTCCACTCGCCATTCTAACCATCTCTTCTTTGTCTTTTAATAAGAAGAAGATAAGCAGAGGCACAAGGATGAGATAAACCCCTAGCGTTGCGATACTGATAAGAGATGCCAGAGATCCTTTTACAACGCTCTCCCCCATGCCTAATACTTTGTTTTTTGCATTAGAGGCTATCGACTCGACAATCTGCAAGTTGGCGAGCTCAGGGAAACGTTCTGGAATGGCAATAATGAATTTTTGCAGTTCATTGTACATGTTAGGGATATCATTGATGAGGTTCCCCACTTGATGCCAAATCGTTGGAACCAAACCAAACAGAGCCAACAAGGTTAAACTGAAGAAAACCATAATAACAAGCACAACGGACAGGGTTCTTGGTATCCCCACACGGCACAATTGAGCAATGGGCCATTCAAGAAGATATGCCAATACTATTGCCACAAGCAGCGGTGCAATCAAATGGCCGAAGAAATAAATGGTAATGAAACCAAAGAATAAAATGGCGACCAAACTTACTGCATGTGGATCTGAAAAACGTCGTTTATACCAACGACTGATCATTTCAAGCATGTGACAATTATCCCTGTTTTAAAACGGTAATAGTGTAGAAACTACGATGAGCAACACTCTCAATATCAAATTTTTTGAGGCGCAAAAAGCTCACGATATCCTGCATAGAGCTAGTATCTGAAATCTGAATGGACAACGACTCGCCCTCTTGAAGCAAAATTGCACGCCGTTTAGCAAGTAATAGTGCCATTGGGCAACGTTCTTCACGTAAATCAAGAATATTAGGTTCCATTCTCAGACTCTATGCATATTATAAGGTACGTATTGTAATCGCTTTTTAGCCCCATACCAGCTTTTCTATTCTTTACGTTATTTGCTCTAGACAATCTATCAATAACAAGTAAATTCAATAACAGCAATAAACTGAAGAAACCAAATTAAGACTTTATTGTCTCAATGTCAGATGACTACGGAGTACCACTGACTAATATGTTTACACGCACTCGCTCACTTGTTTGCCTCTGTGTGGCCACCGCTTTAGGTTCGCCACTGCCTAGCTATGCTAATTCAAATTTAGCGAGTAATGCTAACTTGCCCGATATTGGGACAGCAGCTAGTGGTACGTTAACGATAGATCAAGAGATCATTTATGGGGATGCTTACATGCGAATGCTAAGAAGCAGCCAACCCATCATCAATGATCCCGTTTTAAATGAGTACATAGATAGCTTAGGGCATCGTCTTGTCGCAAACGCAAATGATGTCAAAACACCATTTAAATTTTTCATGATTCGAGATCGTAATATTAACGCTTTCGCATTTTTTGGTGGCCACGTCGCATTGCACTCTGGGCTATTTCTACATGCTCGCAGTGAAAGCGAGCTAGCTTCTGTCGTAGCACACGAAATTGCTCACGTAACTCAACGTCATTTAGCCAGAAGTATGGAAGACCAAGCCCGACGTTCACCAGCCACTATTGCAGCGCTCGCAGGCTCGCTTTTATTAGCTATCGCAGCACCAGAAGCTGGAATCGCCGCATTGACGGCAACAACGGCAGGTTCGATGCAAGGCACCATTAATTATACTCGTAGCAATGAGAAAGAAGCCGATCGCTTTGGGATTAATACCCTAGCAAAGGCAGGCTTCGAGGCCAAAGCAATGCCACGATTCTTTGGTCGATTGGCTGATGAATACCGATACGCAAGTAAACCGCCGCCAATGTTGCTTACTCACCCATTACCAGAAGATAGAATCACAGACAGCAGAGCGCGCGCACAAAGCTACCCTTCAATGCGCGTGATCCCTTCTCTTGATTATCATTTAACTCGTGCTCGTATTGTGGCGAGATATGCGGGTATTGAAAATGACTCAGCTCTAGACTGGTTTGAACGAACAGCCAAAAAGGCACCAAGTGAACTGAACCCATCATTTGAATATGGCAAAGCGCTGGTCTACCTAGATACCAAAAAGCTAGATTTAGCCGAGCCTATTTTACTTAAGCTACTCAAAAGTGATCCAGAAAATAATTTCTATCTTGATGCCGTGTCCGATCTTTACATCGCACAAAAACAACCAGAAAAAGCAATCACCTTATTAGAAAAGTCACTGAAAGCAAAACCAAGTAATTCAGTGCTCACAATTAATCTTGCGAATGCACTTTTAAAGAAAGAGCAATACCAAGAGGCCATCCGAATTTTACAACGCTACACCCATGACAACCCAGATGACGTCAACGGATGGAGCTTACTTTCAGAAGCGAATATTCGAATTGGCAGTAGCGATGAAGATCTTGCGGCACGCGCGGAAATACTGGCACTCAAAGCTAATTGGAATAAGGCGATTCAATACTATAGCCAAGCGAGTCAACTGGCAGAATTAGGCAGTTTAAAACAAGCAAGATACGATGCACGAATTGATCAGTTGATGATTCAGCGAGATCGCTTCATTGCATTGTAAAGTAAATAATTTATACAAATAACATGCACTTATTCAATGACTCAGCTGCTATGAATAAGTCATGATGAATAAGTACGATAATAATAATTAAACTAGGAGAAAAACATGCCAGTCGTCATTTACCACAACCCAAAATGCTCAAAAAGCCGTCAAACACTCGCTCTATTAGAAGAGCAAGGCATTCAACCTGAAGTGGTAAAATATTTAGAAACGTCATTTACCATTGATGATTTAAAAACACTCTATTCACAACTCGGCTTTGCATCGGTTCGTGAAATGATGCGTACAAAAGAGGCGCTATATAAGGAATTAAACCTAGGTGATGAATCTCTATCCGATGACGAGCTGTTTGAATCCATGGTGAAAAATCCAAAGCTATTTGAACGTCCAGTCGTGGTTGCGAATAACCAAGCAAAAATCGGACGCCCACCAGAACAAGTCCTTGAGATCATTTAAGATTTATTAAAAATGAATATTAAAATTCTCGTTTTATACTATAGCCGCCACGGCAGCACGTTATCGCTCGCGAGACAAATCGCACGAGGCGTTGAATCGGTTCCCAATTGCGAAGCCGTTCTACGCACAGTGGCCGATCTTAGCGATGATGTGCAACAAGCCAATGACCCGATAGCCTCCCTTGACGAACTTCGTCAATGCGATGGCTTAGCATTGGGCAGCCCAGTTTGGTTCGGAAACATGGCGGGCTCAATGAAACACTTTTGGGACAGCACAACACCACTATGGATCAGCGGCGATCTCATCGATAAACCAGCATGTGTTTTTACGTCTTCATCCTCGATGCATGGTGGGCAAGAAACGACTCAGCAAAGCATGATATTACCTTTGCTGCATCATGGAATGCTGATTTTGGGGATCCCCTACTCTGAGCCATCTCTACACACGACTCAAAGCGGTGGTACCCCTTATGGTGCTAGTTCTGTTTCCAGTAACTCGTCATTAACGAAAGAAGAGATAGAACTCGCGCAATACCTTGGAAAACGCCTAGCTAACGTCGCTCGCAAACAAAAGGAGATTGTATAATGTCGGAGATGTCATCCAGAACACGACAATATCGGTATTTAGCTCTATTTAGTAACCTCTTTCTACTTGCTTGGGTCGCATTGTGGCAGCTCTTCATTTCCCCGCACCCAGGTCTGTCGAACACAACTCTAGCCATTGCGTGGAGTATTCCGCTGCTACTTCCTCTTCCAGGCATTCTGGCTGGCAAAGCTTACACCCACGCATGGGCAAATTTCATTCTCATGCTGTATTTCCTGCATGCTTTAACCATCTTATATGTTGATGGCGGTGAGCGATGGCTAGCGCTGATCGAATTAGTACTCACCATGCTATGTTTTGCTGGGAATATTCTATTTGCTCGCGCAAGAGGCAAGGAGATGGGCTTAAAGCTAAACCGTCTTTCTGAAGTAGAAAAGCAAGAAAAAGCGAAATTTAACCAGGACTAACTCTCATAAGTTAAAGCCCACTGACTAGTAAAAACTCGCAGATTGACTCAAATATAGAGACATCGATAGAAAAAGAGCCCGCTAACATCGCTAGCGGGCTCTTTTCATGACCATCTCTTATTCATAGCAGAAGAGAGTGGGATAACACTATCTATCTATCCACTCGAATACGATAACAGGCTCACTTGGCTGAACATCTTCGGTTAAGCTAACTTGATCAGCTATAAAGGCTTCGTTGTCATTAGTGGCTACTACTGCTGATTCAACAACCGCGGTTTGAGGAAGCGTTTCTTGCGCAAGGCTAGTGCTTTGATCCGTCGTTTCCTGAGTTAGAACAGGCGCAGTCTCCACCACGTCAGACTCTGATGTAAATGCCGCAACTTGCTTAATGTTAGTCATCTCTTGCTCAAATTCACTTTTCGATGTTAATAAGTGAACACGAAATGTCACTTCATCGCCTTGAATCTTAAGGATATCGATAGAAGCTACTGAATTTAAAGACTTCAATTGGTTCTCTAGATGAAAGAAACTGACCGCACTCTTAATATTGATGAATTGCGCTAAAACAGATTCAGAAGATTCACTTGCAACATTCACAGCACTTTTTGTCGCGTAGTACTGACTCACCTGATCAATCAACTGAGCACTAATTTCAGATACTGAACCGTTTTCCTGACCAAAGACAGGTGAACGAGGAGAAGCAGAGATCGCTGCAGGTTGCTGGTCATACAGAGTCCAGCGCAATGAATTACCTTGAGCGCGCAATACTAAGACCGCATCAACAGGATAACGTTGGCTGGCTAAACTGATTGGTGAAACAAAACCGCCCCACAGGTCAGAAACCGCGATACCAGTAATATCATCAAAATCCCCGACAGGAACGGTAATAGGTAGGCCACGAGCATCCGCTTGTTCTCGTATAGACGTAATCAATGCAGAAGGTGAATGCTCCCAGCTAATGATTCGGTCATAATTTTGCTCTTCTACCAACCACACCAAAATATTGGCACGACTCTCTGGCCAATAAGGCAACTGAGCCTGAGTTAATAATGCGCGTAATTGTGGACCATTAAATGACATTTTTAGCGTTTGTTGCTGATCAAGTTCGCCATACCCCATTTGAGTTAAATATTGCGCACTCTGCCTTAGGGCTTTACGAACCACTTCATTTTCAAGTGCCACCGTCGAACCTGTCGCTCTTACAATAACTTGTTGCAAGCCTTGAACACGAGCCACTGTTTCCGCATCCTTCTCTTCATTATTAATAACGATTTCAGAACGATACAGATCCACTTGAGTCAATGCATAAGTTGGCAAGGATAGTAATCCCATAAACAGTAGAGCGAAGTTGCGCATAGTAATCCTAAAAATTAGTACTTAAGCGTTGATGATAAGCAACTATGAATGCAGGAGCAAGACAACAACTTCAGCGCTAGGTGAAAATTTGCACCTTTATTGTCGATTATCTCAACAAACATTAACTTTTTTTGCTATTTGCCAGTTTTTTTTGATCAAAACACTAAAGCAATCGTTTGCAGAGTGGTAGAATCCTGCAAATTTTATTTTCAGACTTACAGGGATACCAAATATGAAAAATGCAATTCAAGGTGCACAAATGCTATTTGTCGCCTTCGGCGCATTAGTTCTTGTTCCATTATTAACAGGGTTAGATCCAAGCGTTGCTCTATTTGGCGCAGGCGTTGGTACACTTTTATTTCAATTTATCACCAAACGTACAGTCCCAATTTTCTTAGCTTCTTCTTTTGCGTTTATTGCACCAATCATGTTCGGCATTCAAACTTGGGGAATTGGCGCAACCATGGGTGGCTTAATGGCCGCTGGGGTTGTGTATGTATTGATGGGTGCTTTAATCAAGGTGAAAGGCGTAGAGATCATTCATAAGATTCTTCCACCAGTTGTGGTTGGCCCAGTGATTATGGTGATTGGTTTAGGTCTTGCACCAACAGCGGTAAACATGGCGCTAGGTAAGAGTGGTGATGGCGCGATTCAACTTATCGATGGTAGCGCGGCATTATGGATTTCGAGTGTGTCACTATTTACAACTATTGCAATCAGCACTATTGGTAAAGGCTTTCTTCGATTACTGCCTATTGCTGGCGGTATCTTAGCGGGTTATGTTTTAAGCCTATTCTATGGCGTGGTTGATTTCACTCCTGTTGCACAAGCATCTTGGCTTTCAATGCCAAACTTTACGTTCCCTGAGTTCAATATCAATGCGATTTTATTCATGATCCCTGTCGCCATTGCACCAGCAGTTGAACACGTAGGTGACATGCTCGCAATCTCTAACGTAACAGGTAAGAATTACCTTAAAAAACCAGGTCTACACAGAACTATTGCTGGCGACGGAATTGCGACAATTGCAGCCTCTATGGTTGGAGCGCCACCGAATACAACTTACAGTGAAGTCACTGGTGCAGTAATGCTGACCAAAGCATTTAACCCTGTCATTATGACTTGGGCGGCGATTACCGCGATTGTTCTTGCACTTGTTGGCAAACTTGGCGCGCTATTACAGACCATCCCTGTACCAGTTATGGGCGGTATTATGATTTTGCTATTCGGTTCAATTGCAACGGTTGGCCTTAATACTCTAATCAAGAACAATGTGGATCTTCACAAGTCTCGCAACTTAGTCATCGTTGCTGTAACGCTAGTATTTGGTATTGGTGGTATGGCTCTGGGTGTCGGTGACTTTAGCCTACAAGGCGTAAGTTTATGTGGCATTGTCGCAATCCTACTTAACTTAATTTTGCCTCATGAGATGGGTGAAAACCATATTGTCGATAATGCTCAAATGGAAGAGAGTGAGCGTTAGTTTTCGCTGACAATCAAGTAAAAAATCGAGCACACAAAAAAAGCCATACCTTAATCGGTATGGCTTTTTATTTTCTAATCGATTTTAAACCCTACCAAGGTAGAGATTATTTAGTACCGAAGATCTTATCGCCTGCATCACCTAAACCAGGAACGATGTAACCTTTATCATTCAATTTTTCATCGATTGCAGCAGTATAAAGCTCTACATCTGGGTGTGCTTTTTTAAGCGCTTCAATGCCTTCAGGAGCCGCGACAAGTACTAGCACTTTAAATACCTTACAGCCTTGTTCTTTCAGTAGATCTAAGGTTGCAATCATAGAACCGCCAGTCGCTAACATTGGATCAACAACTAATGCAATGCGCTCATCAATGTTTGATGCTAGCTTGTTGAAGTACGGTACTGGTTCTAGTGTTTCTTCATCACGATAGATACCAACAACACTAATACGAGCACTTGGCATATGCTCTAACACACCATCCATCATGCCAAGACCAGCACGAAGAATAGGAACAACCGTCACTTTTTTACCTTTAATTTGATCCACTTCAACAGGACCATTCCAACCTTCAATTGTCACACGCTCTGTCTCAAAATCTGAGGTTGCTTCGTAAGTCAGTAGGCTACCCACTTCAGTTGCTAGCTCGCGGAAACGCTTAGTACTAATGTCACCTTCGCGCATTAGGCCAATTTTATGCTTAACTAGCGGGTGTTTTACTTCAACAACTTTCATTTCCATCTCCGGTTTTTAGGCAATATTTAAATAAACCTTCAGATTATACATCTTTCCATGCAAAGTTTCAGAGAAAATCCCCAGCAAAACTGTGTCAATTATGAATTTACAAAAGGCTAATAACTTATTCTGTGTTTCATAAAAGAGTGAAAATACTTCGGTCATTTGAGCTCATACCTTGATAGATCAATAGGTGAACAGTTTCAACGGAAATGACAAATAAAAAAACTTGCGCAAACGTTTGCTCTTTGAGTTTAAGCACTGGTAGAATAGCGCCGTTTTCACATCTAACTTAAGACCGAGGACTGTCCCGTGAGCGGTAATAACTCTTCTTTAAGCTACAAAGACGCAGGCGTAGATATCGATGCAGGTAATGCACTAGTTGACCGTATTAAAGGTGCCGTAAAACGCACTCGTCGCCCAGAAGTGATGGGTGGCATTGGTGGCTTTGGTGCCCTTTGTCAACTTCCAACTAAATACAAAGAACCCGTACTAGTTTCTGGTACCGATGGCGTTGGAACTAAACTCCGCCTTGCTTTGGATATGAAAAAACATGACACCATTGGTATTGATCTAGTGGCGATGTGTGTGAACGATCTTATCGTTCAAGGTGGTGAGCCTCTTTTCTTCCTAGATTACTACGCAACTGGAAAACTGGACGTTGATACGGCAGCTGATGTTGTGTCTGGTATCGCGGAAGGTTGTGTCCAAGCTGGCTGTGCTCTAATTGGTGGTGAAACCGCTGAAATGCCAGGCATGTATGAAGGCGAAGACTACGACGTTGCAGGCTTCTGCGTTGGCGTAGTAGAAAAAGAAGACATTATCGATGGCACTAAGGTTGCCGCTGGTGATGCGCTTATCGCTGTCGGCTCTAGCGGCCCTCACTCCAATGGGTACTCTTTAATTCGTAAAGTGCTTGAAGTCTCTGGTGCTGATAAGAATGAAGAGCTAGAAGGTCGTACAATTGGCGAACACCTTCTTGAGCCAACAAAGATTTACATTAAGTCAGCACTAAAAATGATTGCTGAACATGATATTCACGCTATCTCACACATTACTGGCGGCGGTTTTTGGGAAAATATCCCTCGCGTACTACCTGAAGGCACGAAAGCTGTCATCGATGGTAAAAGCTGGGAATGGCCTGCAATTTTTAGCTGGCTACAAGAGAAAGGCAATGTGGACACATTTGAGATGTACCGCACGTTCAACTGTGGCGTAGGTCTTGTGGTTGCTCTACCTAAAGATCAAGCCGATGCAGCTGTGGAACTTCTCAAAGCGGAAGGTGAGAATGCTTGGGTTATCGGTGAGATTGCCATTGCCGCTGAAAATGAAGAACAAGTTGAGATCAACTGATTCATTTCAAATCATAACTTAGTTTAATGAATGAGGGCTCTTGAGTCCTCATTCTGCTATCTAGCCTATAGAAAACCCTATAATTTCTAAGTACATTGTCTATCTGACATTCTAACGTTGAGCCAACAGCATGAAAAATATTGTCGTTTTAATTTCTGGTAGTGGTAGTAATCTACAAGCAATATTAGATGCTTGCGAATCTTCAATCACCGATGCAAAAGTGTGTGCGGTATTTTCCAACAAGCAAGATGCTTATGGTTTACAGCGAGCAAAACATTCAGCCGTAAGTGCTCATTTCGTTGACCCTCTCAACCATGATTCAAGAAAAGAGTTTGATCATGAGTTAATGTGCCAAATTGACGCTTACCAACCGGATTTGATCATTCTCGCGGGGTATATGCGAATTCTGAGCCGCGAGTTTGTTCAGCACTATGTAGGAAAAATGCTGAATATTCACCCTTCTCTGCTTCCTAAATACCCAGGCTTACATACTCATCAACGCGCCATTGACGCACAAGATAAAGAACACGGAACGAGTGTTCACTTTGTGACAGAAGAATTAGATGGTGGGCCTGTTGTTTTACAAGCCAAAGTCCCCGTATTTCCTGACGATAGTGCTGAAGATCTTGCCGAGCGAGTATTAACTCAAGAGCACCAAATTTACCCTCTGGTGACTAAATGGTTTATTGAAGGCCGATTAGCCATGATAGATGGAAAAGCGCATTTAGATGGTAAGATACTTGGTGAGCATGGCTACGCAGAAGAGTAACCCATTTAAGAAATAAACCCGTAAACATGTTCTAAGTTCGGTATTGACGCCATCACAGTTGATGACCGAAAAGCCGAACTTAGACAAATGTTTGTGTGACGAACAATAAATTACTCTAACGGCTGAGTCGGAGCTTGGCTGGCAACTTTAGCAGGCGCATAAGCCACATCCACTAACGCTTCCGCATTCCCATCGATCAGTTCACCAAAGTGGAATAACGCGAATTCATTCGGCTTCATTCGATGCCACTGCTCATTATCCGTTAAAGGTTGAGTCGCAATGACGGATACAACATCATTGGGTGTCGTCTCTTCTTGAAAGTTAATTTCAACGTCTTCATCAATCAAGCTCGCTTTACCAAAAGGCGCTCGGCGAGTGATCCAGTAAAGATGATTGGTACAATATGTCATGACGTATTCACCATCACTGAGCAACATATTAAATACACCTTTCTCTTTTAGCTTCTCACTGCACTGAGCAACATAGCGAAACATGCCTTCCATATCTTGTGGAGGCTCTGGGTATCGCTCTTCTAGCTGTTTAACGAGCCAGCAAAAAGCCATTTCACTATCGGTTTCGCCCACGGGACGAAAGCGCCCTGAATTGAGCTCTTGGTACTCAGTCAACTGCCCATTATGAGCAAAAGTCCAGTAACGTCCCCATAGCTCACGAGTGAAAGGATGAGTATTCTCTAAATTAACGCCACCACGGTTCGCTTGCCTGATATGACTAATGACAGCTCGACTTTTGATCGGATAATTCTGAACCAATTCAGCAATTTTAGACTCACAGCTCGGATTAGGATCCTTAAAGGTACGAAAACCTTTACCTTCATAAAAAGTAATCCCCCAGCCATCACGATGAGGTCCAGTATTTCCACCACGTTGCATCAAACCGGTAAAACTAAAACAGATATCGGTTGGAACATTAGCGCTCATTCCGAGCAATTCACACATGGCTTAACTTACTCCCTAATATATAAACCATCATTGGCGCTCACTTTCGCGCCAATGTTGAATCAATGGTATGTTGCTTATTCCATCTCTTTTTCAATGAGTTGGATAATGATATGAATAATTTTGATATGGATCTCTTGGATACGATCAGCATATCCAAAATGCGGCACGCGAATTTCAATATCAGCACAACCCGCCATTTTGCCTCCATCTTTGCCCGTCAAAGCAATGCTCTTCATACCTTTCGCTTTAGCGGCATCAATCGCATTAAGAATGTTTGCTGAGTTTCCAGAAGTGGACAGCCCAAACAATACATCACCTTTACTGCCCACGGCTTCTAAGTAACGCGAGAACACAAAGTTATAACCAAAGTCATTACTTACACATGAAAGGTGGCTTGGGTCTGAAATCGCAATACCAGGATAGCCAGGACGATCCTCACGATAACGCCCGGTTAGTTCTTCAGCAAAATGCATCGCATCACAGTGTGAGCCACCGTTACCACAAGATAGCACTTTGCCACCCTGTTTAAACGAGTCAGCAATCATTTTAGCTGCCGCTTCAATTTGGGCAATATTATGGTCATCCGATAAAAATGCATTTAATACGTCAGCCGCTTCTGTTAGCTCATTTTTAATTAGATCTTGATACATAGCGTGTCTCTTTATGATTTTGCAACATTATTGTTATGCAGCATTCTTGTCGCGTAAAAACGCCTTACAAAAACCAACTGCAAACAAATTAACTCAATTAGGAATGAGAGCCGTTTATTACTTTGAGTTTACCCACAAACATTTCAGAGTGTCGATAGTTAAGCTTCAAGAAACCAAGTTTTATTCCACTCCATCACTCTATTTGTTCAGTTAATCAGCACCAAGATCGCAATTTTAGAACGTTTACTCTACTTAGATCACTTTTTATACAGTTAGATGTTTTACATTTTATTAATATTTCATTTACACTTGTAACTGGTTAGACCTCTCCTGTTAGGTCAGGGATTTTAAAACAGACAAACGTGCACACGAGAAACGCGTTTGATAAGGACATATTTATGGATATCTTGCTCTCTATATTAGGATTTACGGTCGTGTTAGGACTGTGCTTCTACCACCGCACATCACTCACTCGGTCACTGTTATTACTTACCGCCACCATGCTTGCACTTACCGCCTTTGGT
This sequence comes from Vibrio clamense, assembly GCF_050337905.1. Classification (NCBI taxonomy): domain Bacteria; kingdom Pseudomonadati; phylum Pseudomonadota; class Gammaproteobacteria; order Vibrionales; family Vibrionaceae; genus Vibrio; species Vibrio clamense. The sequence continues at coordinate 210,860 of NZ_JAKJTJ010000020.1, forward strand.
TATGCGGGGCTTATAGGTTGGTGTACTTATGCTTTATCTGTCGCCGTTTTCTCCGTCCCTAGTATTCGCCAAAGCCTTATCAGTCGAAAAGCTCTGAAAATCTTCAAAACAGTCCTTCCAGCCATGTCACAAACGGAGAAAGAAGCCTTAGATGCAGGTACCGTTTGGTGGGAAGCAGAGCTATTTAAAGGTAAACCTCAGTGGGACAAACTTCACAATATAACGCCACCTACGCTTTCAAAAGAGGAGCAGGCGTTTTTAGATGGTCCTGTTAATGAAGTATGTGCAATGGTCAATGATTACCAAGTCACTCATGAATCGGCAGACCTCTCTCCAGAAGTTTGGCAATATCTAAAAGACCACAAATTTTTCGCCATGATCATCAAGAAGAAGTATGGCGGATTAGAATTTTCAGCCTATGCGCAGTCCTTAGTTCTACAAAAACTTACCGGGGTTTCTGGTGTTTTATCTTCTACCGTAGGTGTTCCAAACTCTCTTGGCCCTGGTGAATTACTGCAACACTATGGAACTAAAGATCAATGTGATTACTACCTACCTCGACTTGCAGAAGGTAAAGAGATCCCATGTTTTGCATTGACGAGTCCAGAAGCGGGTTCTGATGCTGGTTCTATCCCTGATTTTGGTGTGGTATGTAAAGGGGAATGGGAAGGCGAAGAAGTTCTTGGTATGCGCCTGACGTGGAATAAACGCTACATCACTTTAGCACCTGTAGCGACTGTTCTTGGGCTTGCATTTAAGCTTCGCGACCCAGATGCGTTACTCGGCGATAAAGAAGATCTAGGCATCACTTGTGCACTGATACCGACTCATCTTAAAGGGATTGAGATTGGTACACGACACTTCCCACTTAATGTGCCATTCCACAACGGGCCAACTCGCGCTAATGATATTTTTGTACCTTTGAGCTTCATTATTGGCGGTTCTAAGATGGCAGGCCAAGGCTGGAAAATGCTGGTGGAATGCTTATCTGTCGGTCGAGGCATTACGCTACCGTCAAATGCAACAGGTGGTTTAAAAACAGCAGCACTAGCCACTGGAGCTTACGCGAGAATTCGTCGTCAATTCAAACAGCCTATAGGCAAAATGGAAGGCATCGAAGAGCCACTAGCGCGTATTGCAGGCAACGCCTATGTAATGGATGCGGCAAGTAATTTAACCGTCGCCGGGATCGACCTCGGTGAAAAACCATCGGTTATTTCAGCGATAGTAAAATATCACTGTACTCACCGTGGCCAACGAAGTGTTATTGATGCAATGGATATCGCTGGTGGTAAAGGGATATGTTTAGGCCCATCGAACTTCCTTGCTCGTAGCTACCAAGGCGCTCCTATCGCTGTCACTGTGGAAGGTGCTAACATTCTTACCCGTTCGATGATTATTTACGGTCAAGGGGCGATTCGTTGCCATCCATACGTGCTCACTGAAATGAATGCGGCTTACTCAGAGAGTTCTGATGCTGTTGAAAAATTTGATGCTGCTCTTGCAGGTCACACTTGTTTCACAATCAGTAATTTGATCCGTAGCTTCTGGTTCGGTTTGACTGACGGCATCGGCTCACACTCACCAACCTCTGATGCAACTAAGCGATACTACCAACAACTGAATCGTTACAGTGCAAATCTTGCTTTACTTTCAGATGTGTCAATGGTTGTACTTGGGGGTTCGCTCAAGCGTAAAGAGCGTTTATCTGCTCGTTTAGGCGATATTCTAAGTCAGCTATATTTAAGCTCAGCAACGTTAAAGCGCTTTGAAGATGATGGACGTCAGGTCGAAGATTTGCCACTTGTACATTGGGGCCTACAAGACAGCTTAAAACAAACAGAAAAAGCCATTGATGACTTCTTAGCTAACTTCCCGAACCGAGTGATTGGTGGTTGTTTACGCTTTATTCTACTTCCATATGGACGCGTTCGTTCAGCACCAAATGATAAGTTAGATAGCCAAGTTGCACAGATCCTACAAACACCGTCAGCGTCACGCTCACGTATCGGTCGTGGACAATACTTGGAACCAACGGAGAATAACCCTGTAGGAAGAATTGAACTGGCACTTGAGATTATTTTAGAAGCAGAGCCGGTGTTTACGAAAGTATGTAAAGCGATAAACGAACGTCGACCATTCTTACGCCTTGATCTGATTGCCGACATAGGTTTAGAGCGAGGTTTGATCAACGAACAGGAAGCCTCACTTCTGAGACAGGCTGAAATCCATCGTTTGTACACAATCAATGTTGATGAGTTTGAGCCGGAAGAGCTCGCGGCAAAGCCCCAAATCCCAAGCATGGATAATGTCGCTTAATTGATGCGTAGAATATTGATGCGTGGAATTGGGACAACGCTTTAAATATAAGATGTGAGTAACAAAAAGGGACTTCTATTAAATAGAGGTCCCTTCTTAAATTCCGCGATTTACTTATTTCTTTGGAGCAGCAAGTTGCATCTCTGGTAATGCCGCCTTTTTCGCTCGGATCTTGCCAATCACGAACCACACTAATAGCCCTAAAATGATCACCACGACATTTCCTATCGCAATAACCATCATACTTTTCTGCCTTGCCGCTTCACGGGCTGCAAGCATCTGCTGCTCCATTTCTATCTTTTTCTGCGCGGCAAGCGCCTCTTCTTGAAGACGCCTCGACTCCTCTATATCAACATCTTTTACGACACTATAAGTCTGCTCACTTATTGGAAAAACCAAGCCGCGCTGTGTGGCGGCGTCTGTCGCGAATATGCGCCCATTCCAAGAGTACTTTCCTAATTCAAGGTGGTTCTCTAGCATCAATGAGACTTTAAACGCCTCTTTCTCCGCTTGGCCTTCAACATAGTTGATAAGATCAGTCGGTGTCAGCTGTTCAATATGAGCCGCGATCGTTCCCGGAGCAATCATCCCTTGCTCTCCTGAGATCACAATATTATGGTCCACACCCTCTTTTCTAGACTGAATAAACGTGGTGGAAATCGGTGAAGGGTACACTAATACCGTACTCTCTTGAGCTCTTAAAAATACACCGTTACCTGACGTGACTCGAACCCGGTATTTACCTGGCTCAACTTCTATCGGTAAGCCTACCGTAAACACACCATCGCCCGCTTTTTCGTCTAACTGTTTACCGTCATCAAGAAATTCACCAACCACAATGGGGATTGGACGAGCCTCTTTCACCAACTCATCTTCATTCTCAACAAACTTAGTAAACGTCACCTTTAGTTTCACGCGATCTAAGAAGTCACGTAGCACCAATGGTTTATCACCTGTTTTGAGCTGAGCGGTAAACTTTAAGAATTCAGTTTTATACAGACGATTTGGAAATCGGTCTGTCCCCAAAGTGAGGTGTGACAATAATTTAATATTATTCTTGGGTGACACTTGCCCTACCGCCTGCCACGGGCCCGCCATAGGTTTATCAATAGAGATAATATCCATCGATGATTCTTGATACCAACGGACGCTATCAGGCGATCGCCATGAGTAATATTTTTTACCATCAGGGCGCACTAACACAACAGGTTGAGAATCTTTAGCTCTATAAATGACAAATGTTATCTGCTCGATCGTTGGATCCACTCGAAATCGATTATCGAGTAGCGACATTGAGGATTCAGGTGTCGCCCATGCGCTCAAAGTGACCAATAACAAACTGAAAGTAGCAAAAATCCTCAACATATATTCTCCTAAATGCGCCAGAGGCAACTTCCGTTCTCTTCAACGATATCTAAACGGGACTGATGTGCATCTAGTTCATCGGCCGTTGCATGTAAAACCTTTAATGCTTTCCGTCCAGAATCCGCTCGTTTTATGACGTCGACACCACCTTGCTGGCCTGCGTTAAACTGTAACGTCGTTTGACCACCCGTCATCAACAGGTAAACATCAGCCAATATCTCCGCATCGAGCAATGCGCCGTGGAGGGTTCGGTGAGAGTTATCTATGCCGTATCGATCACAAAGAATATCAAGGTTATTACGCTTGCCCGGGAAGATCTTCTTCGCCATGGCTAACGTATCTGTCACTTTGCAGTAGTCTGCCGTCTTACCAATTGCAGGATCAAGTTTTTCAAACTCGTAATCCATAAAGCCCGTATCGAAGGGAGCGTTATGGGCCACCAGCTCAGCACCTTTAATAAACTCAAGGAACTCTTCATGCACATCTTGATAGAAGGGTTTATCGATCAAGAATTCATCGGTGATGCCGTGAACTTCAACCGCTTCCGCTTGGATCTCTCGATCGGCTTTCACATACACATGAAAATGACGACCGGTCAATTTACGGTTAATGATCTCCACCGCGCCAATCTCGATAATGCGATGACCAAGGTAATGTGGACCACCTTCGGTATTCATACCTGTGGTTTCCGTATCTAATACAATGATACGTTTCTGTTCAGAATTGTTACTGGTATTCATAATGATATGTATGTCAGACTATGTGAATTATGTGCTTCTGCTAATAGTATCAAATCATGGCTAAACAAGTTGAAATTTTCACAGATGGTTCCTGTTTAGGTAATCCTGGACCCGGCGGATATGGGATCGTATTACGTTATAAACAGACCGAAAAAACGCTCTCCAAAGGGTATACCTTAACCACCAACAATCGCATGGAAATGCTTGCCGCAGTGGTGGCGTTGCAAACGTTAAAAGAGCCCTGCCAAGTTGTACTTACTACGGATAGCCAATATGTAAGACAGGGGATCACTCAATGGATCCATAATTGGAAAAAACGCAACTGGATGACATCAGACAAAAAACCTGTAAAAAATTCAGATCTCTGGAAAGCACTTGATACAGAAACAGCAAGACACCAAGTTGAATGGAAATGGGTAAAAGGCCATGCAGGCCATCGTGAAAACGAAATTTGTGATGATATCGCCAGAGCCGCGGCTGAAGCGCCAACGGAAGAGGATATCGGCTACCAACCGACCAGTTAGTCTATGGCTTATCTTTACCCACGCTATAATTTACCCCTAATGGCGATAAACGACGCTTAAGCTTCCAATGAGGTTTAAGCGGTTTGAGTGGGTAGGTTCTTTTTCTGGCGACGATAAAGTACATGCTGCCCATCGGGGATGCCCAATCACCTAAGCTATTCTCAAGCCAAGTCCACATCGTTTGATATCTTTGCATCGGAAACAGCGCATAGGTATCACAATGCACCACTTGATAATTAAGCACACCCAACCAATCTTTGATTCGATTCGGCGTGTACATTCGACCACTCCACGGAAAATTATTCTTCCGCCATGGAAACAAGCTTGCCAGCCCGGTAAAACTAAAAGGGTTATAGCCAGTGATGATCAAATACCCGTCATCCATCATTACCCGATCAACTTCGCGTAATATTCGATGTGGATCGTTGGCGTAATCTAACTGATGCGCGAGCACGACCGTATCAAAGCTTTTTTCCAAAAAAGGAAGGTGATTCGCATCCGCTATCACATTGTGCAGCGGATTTTTCAAATCTAAGTTAACTTGATGTTGAATATTACAGGTGCAACTGGCAAGCTCACAACTCAGCCCGCCAAGTTTTAGCATATGATAGCCAAATAGTTTAGGGCACCACTCATCAAGCCGAGTTTGGATAGATTCACATACCCACTGGCCGTTTTTTATTTCCGACCATGAATAGGGCTTTTCAAGCTTTTTCGGGCTACGTGCTGGCTTCATTAATAACCTGTCTCACATTTAGAGGCTGGAGAATCGACAATGTTACATATCAAAAGCATACCCGCATTTAATGACAATTACATCTGGCTAATTCAAAATAGCGATCGACGTTGCGCTGTTGTCGATCCTGGTGACTCAAAACCGGTTTTAGCCTACATAAAAGAGCACGATCTCACTCTCGATGCCATTATTATCACTCACCATCACAATGATCATATTGGAGGAGTGCCTGAGCTCGTTAGACAGTACCCAACCATTGATGTTGTTGGGCCTAAACATGAACCCATACCTACCCTTACCCACCCAATGGAAGATGGCGATCAGTTAGAGCTATTTGGCGAAGTATTCTTAGTGCTTGGCCTACCAGGGCATACTAAAGGTCACATTGGCTATGTGGGTGATGGAAAACTCTTCTGTGGGGATGTTCTGTTCTCGGCAGGTTGTGGTCGTATATTTGAAGGCACACCACAACAGATGTTTGATTCACTCAATAAAATTCTCTCACTTCCGCAAGAGACTGAAATTTACTGTGCGCATGAATATACCGCCAGCAACCTCGCATTTGCATTAGCGGTAGAACCAGACAACGATCTACTTCATCAATATAGAGAGCAGGTCAACCGCTTAAGAGCACAAAACCTCTCCACCATTCCTACGACGTTACGCCAAGAAAAGTGGATCAATCCATTCTTGCGCTACACACAGCCAAGCATTATGAAATCAGTATCAACCAGAACTCAACAAACCGATCCTCTGTCAATTTTTACTGCATTACGTGAGTGGAAAAACGAATTTTAACGATTTGATACTTGTCACTGGTATGAAGTGACAAGTATTATCAGCAGCCGTAAATTAAAAAGGCTGTATCAATGCGAGCTAAGTACAGCTGGGTTTTGGCATTACTACTATCGGGTTGCCAATTAACTCAGTCGAATAACAATACATCTCAAGATGAATCAAATGTCGTTGATGAGGCAACTCAAACACAACAAAATGCATCTACCATGGATACTGATAGCTCAGCGACGCAACAGCCAACGCTAACTACAGAATTAACCTCCACTCCTGTAAAAGCGACACCACAAAGCCAAGACGATGTTTGGCAACGAATCGCAATGCAGCTTGAGCTTGATGTTCCAAATCATAAAAGTGTCGACTACTACCGAACTTGGTACTTAAAGCACCCAAATCATTTGAAAACCGTTTCTCAACGTGCGGCTCCTTTTCTATATCTCATCACTGAAAAAATCGAAGCAAGAGGACTCCCCCTTGAGTTAGCCCTGCTTCCTGTTGTTGAGAGTTCATTTGATGCTTTTGCGTATTCTCACGGCAGTGCTGCCGGATTGTGGCAATTTGTTCCCGGCACTGGGAAGATGTACGGCTTAAAACAGAACTTTTGGTATGATGGCCGCCGCGATGTCGATGCCGCTACCGATGCCGCTCTTGATTATCTAACCTATTTAAATAAGCGCTTTGATGGTAATTGGAACCATGCGATTGCCGCCTATAACAGTGGCGGTGGTCGAGTATCAAGTGCCATTCGAAAAAATAGAAAAGCGGGAAAACCGATTGATTTCTTCTCTTTAGATCTTCCTAAAGAGACCAGTGGATATGTACCTAAATTGCTTGCGCTGGCAGATGTTATCGCAAACAAAGATAAATACGGTTTGAAACTTCCTGCAATATCTAACACGCCAGTGTTACAGCTTGTAGATCCAAATGAACAGCTTGATCTGGCCATTGCTGCTAAATACGCAGGCATGAGTGTAAAAGAGTTACAAAGCTATAACCCAGCCTATAACCAGTGGGCAACTGCGCCAGATGGACCATATCAGTTTTTGCTACCCATAGAGAATGTTGCCAATTTCAATCAACACGTTGCTGCGAATCGCGGCAAGGGAATGAAATTAGTTAGGTATAAAATCAAATCAGGCGATAGCCTCAGTGTTCTAGCAAAAAAATACAATACCACCACCAAGGTTATTCGTTCAGCCAACGGCATGAGCAACAATAGCATTCGTGTTGGTAAGTTTCTGATGATCCCAACCTCAACCAAAGACGATAAAGCCTATGCGCTTAGTGCTTCTAACCGCTTAGCGAAAACTCAGGCAACGTCTCGCGGTAAGTACAAGCTTACCCACAAAGTTAAATCGGGTGACAGTTTATGGACAATTGCACGTGCAAATAAAGTGTCACACCAATCGCTAGCAAAGTGGAATGGCATGGGCCCTAGAGATACGCTTCGTATTGGCCAAGAGCTTGTCATCTGGAAAAACGGCAGCGAGGGAGCCATTATTCGCACCGTTTTTTATAGCGTGCGTTCTGGCGATACGTTGAGTGGCATCGCGAGTAAATTCAAAGTAAAAAGTAACGATATTGCGAAATGGAATGGACTGGTTGGCAAAAAATATCTACAACCAGGCCAAAAACTCAAATTATATGTTGATGTAACCAAGGTAAGTGTATGACCCCTTCAAGTAACCCTTTAATTATGTTGGTCGATATTTTTCGATCGCCAACGTCTTGCTTCCTCGCTTTGTATCAACGAGGCGCTTGGGGCTGGCAACCTTATATTATCCTGATTCTGAGCCCGTTTTTATTTTGGGGCGCTTACTTTGCGAACGTCAATTTTGAATGGCTAAGTGCGGCACTTTCAACTCAACTGGCGATTGTTAACCCTGAACAGTTAAAACTATTAGACAGTAATACACTACTCGCAAGTGAGATCATCAGTGATGTCGCAGGACGTACGATGTCTATTCTCATGCTCGCTTTCTGGTTTAATTTAGCCACTAAGCCTAGCCAGCATAAGCACAGCTTTTGGCGTTGGTTTGCAGCAGCATCTGTGATCATGTTCCCGGCGGTTATTGGTGATTTTGCGAGCTACGTGAGTTTGTTACTGAAGCATGGCCAAGTTATGATCTATGCAGCGGATTTAAATAGCCTGAATGGTTTACTTAAACTGCCATTGACTCATGAGTGGTCACAATTTGCGAGCTCACTGCCACTGCTTATGCCTTGGTATATTGTCCTTGGTTACGCCGCTGTATTGACTTGGACTGAATTTGAGCGTGGGCAAGCTCTCGTTATTTCAGCCCTTCCTTGGGTTGGTTACTACGTGATCTGGGCATTCTACATTCTCGTCATGTCTCTGCTTGGTTAGTCTGTTTCCATTAACTTAAAGCTAACCTGCAAAGGGTTATGATCCGAAGCGTCCGTCATGGGCGCTTTTGCGTTTTTTAGCTCTAACCCTCGATAAAAGATATGATCCAAAGTGAGCCCCGTTACAAACTGAGTTCGATTATCCGGATTAAAATGCACTTCCTGTACCCCGAGCTCTCTCAATGAATTCTTCATGGCTTGAACGCGAGCATCACTCCAACTATTGAAATCTCCAGCGACAATCAATGGTCCTTTATGATCTCGAATGGATTTTTCGAGTTTGTTCAACTGCTGCTGGTACTCTTGTGTTCCAAAAGTAAAATTCACTGCATGTACGTTAATCACACCTAAAGTACTACCATCAGAGAGTTGATAATAAGCTCTCAATGCCGATTTAGGTAATCGCAACCAAGGCTCAAGGTCCATATAAGCACACGCCTGAATTGGTAGGTTTGTCGCTAGGTTTAATACCCCGGCACCCACATTAAAAACTTCAAATGCATTGGCTTGATTACTTCCCCAAGACTGTTCCGCAATCCAACCTTTTAACTCATCTGTCATGCTCGCTTCTTGCAACAACATCAGTTGGCGATATTCACTTAGCGATTCCAACTCTTCACGCCAATTGGAACGTTGCTGTTTGTAGATATTCCAAACTAATACATTTAGCTCGCCATTTTGGTCAATAGCTTCTGGTGATGGATTATCAAAACACTGTAATGACTTTTGATTTGAACCAGCAGCAGAGGAGATCACTTCTGGTGTCGGCGGTACAGAAAAAAGCATAGAAAACCCAAGAAAAACCAAGGTTACGAGAAACAAAACACTCACCAGTACTTTTTTCATTACCTATCCTATTTAAAATAATATCGACTCAGTACAGCTCGCTCCGAAGTCTCATCAAATAAAGCTGAGAGCGTGCTTATACCACTTTAAAGCAGAGGCGCTAACACCGTTATAGGGGAAATCTGTGCAATCAAAAAAGGAGCCTTACGGCTCCTTTTGATATTCTTATACGGCTTCTTCGTCTTCTTCGCCAGTTCGAATTCGAACCACGCGTTCAACTTCAGTGATGAATATTTTACCATCACCTATTTTACCCGTTTGTGCCGTTTCAATAATGGTATCAACACATTGATCTGCGACATCGTCAGTGACCACAATTTCCAGTTTTACCTTAGGTAAAAAATCAACCATGTATTCAGCACCACGATAAAGTTCTGTATGCCCTTTCTGACGGCCAAAACCCTTCACTTCAGATACTGTCATTCCCGTGATCCCTACATCCGCTAGAGCTTCACGTACATCGTCCAATTTAAACGGCTTAATGATGGCTTCAATCTTTTTCATGTTCATCCCTTAACTTTATTAATTTCGCTATTATCGGATAGCTATACAAAACATTCAATCTAAAAAAAGCCAGAGCTAACAAGCTCTGGCTTAGATTCTTATTCATGAAAACCTTGGTAATTGAATTACTTAAGACTTGCGTAGTACGCCGCTAAGTTAGCAATATCAGCATCATTCAGCATTGCTGCTTGAGCCTGCATGACAACCGCAAGGCCACCATTACGCTGTTTTGCTTTATATGCATTTAGTGACGATACAATATACTGCTCATTCTGACCTTTAAGATTCGGGTAACCAGGGATCATAGCAACGCCATCTGGGCCGTGACAAGCTGCGCAAATAGCGGCTTTTGTCTTACCTGCGGCGATATCACCAGCCATAACATTGCTACTTAAAAGGCCAAGACCTAACATCAATCCAATCACGACTTTTTTCATTGCTTTACCTATCTTTGTTATTATTTATATGAATATATATACAATTGTGGCATGAAATTAACCTACTTGTCCCAGACGAGTTCACAATCTTGACCAGAAAAGTGTTTATCCACAAATAGGCCGAGTACGGCGACAACCTGATCATCCAACATCAAAATAGGGATCCGCCTACGCTGCCAACTCGGCACACCATATTCTTGAAACAATTTTTTCAATTTCCGGCTATGCCCTCTTGCCTCAGGGTGAGCAACCAATCCTTCCGGAGCGAAGTGCACATAACAGCTAGATTCCTGCCCTTTTGGTAGGGTGAATTGCATTGTAATGCCTACCGTTTTCTCAAACGATAAATTCGGTGGCTCAGTTAAACTTTCACGATCATTCAACTGAGTCGAACGAGATGCAATTAAGGACACTTCACCTAACCTATCAGGCAAAAACAACGACTTATCAAGTTCAAGAGCATGCTGCCAATCACTCACATCTTGAACATGCTCAACAAAGAAAAGCTTATTCTGATAACGACGAACCTGCCCGTGAGGTAAGTTTAGTATAGGGTTAGCATCTTGCTGGGCATTGGCGACTTGTTTCCAAATCAGTTCAAGGTGGTGACGACTAGGCATCACCTGCTGCATATTTTCAAACCACATGCGAATCAATCGGGAACGAACACGATCACTCTGTTTACCAAGCTGCTTGATATCTAAACCCATGAACTCATCGACAAGACTTGAGTATCGGTCTGCCAGTAATTCATCCAATAATGACTCTTGCTCCGCACACAGTTGAGCACTACGATGAACCGTCGCCCTTAATTCAGGCCAACGCAGGAGTAAACTCGGAGCAATTTGATGGCGAATGAAATTGCGATCATAACGAGTGTCTTGATTGCTTTCATCTTCTACCCAATCAAGCTCCTTGGTTCGAATGTACGATTCAATCACCGAACGTGGTACTTGTAACAGAGGGCGTAATAATTGTCCTTGGCTAAATGGCATCGACTCAGCCATACAGGACAGTCCTCTCGGCCCACTTCCTCGCTTTAAAGCTAGCAGAAAGGTTTCAAGTTGATCATCGGCATGCTGACCGGTGAGCAGAAGGTCATGCTTTGACATATGCTTACTCAATACCGCATAACGAGCATCCCTCGCTTGCTTTTCGATGCTATTGCCATCATTCAGATCAAGCTGCACTCTTTCGACCACAACTGGAATATTGTTATCACCACACCACGTTACACACTTTTTTGCCCACTCATCAGCATGTTCACTCAAACCATGATGAACATGGACTGCCAAGCACTCAACATCTCGATTGTCTCGTTGAAATTGAGCCAATAAATCCAGCATAACCCTAGAGTCCATTCCGCCGCTTAACCCTAGAATAATTTTGGATTCCGGTTGACGATATTGATTAATTGATTGAGTAAAAGTGTCGAACATAGATGAACACATAGAGAGCCTAAGTAGAGTGCCAAGAGTATGGATAATCCGTGCTATTGAACAGAATCTGGATGACTAACAACAATCCGTATCAAATAGACGAAAGTATCCTAGCCTGCGACAAGTGGATAATCAATATAAGATAGATGGTGAAACTGCATCCACAAAAAAAGGCTAGATAACCATCTAGCCTTTCCAATATCAATATGTCTTACGAGCGATTAACAGTAACCGTAGCTCATTAATCGTTGGTAGCGACGTTCAAGCAGCGTATCTTGATCAAATTGCTCTAATTCAGCCAGTTGTTTAACCAATGTTGCTTTCATATTCGCAGCCATTTGGATTGGGTCACGATGTGCGCCACCTAGTGGTTCATCGATAATATCATCAATCAACTCAAGCTCTTTAAGGCGAGGAGCAACAAGCCCCATCGCTTCAGCAGCTTGTGGTGCTTTATCTGAATCGCGCCATAGAATTGAAGCACAACCTTCAGGAGAGATCACGGAATACGTCGAGTATTGCAGCATATTAACGTAATCGCCGACACCGATCGCCAATGCACCACCAGAACCACCTTCGCCAACAACGTTACAAATAACAGGCACAGTTAAACCTGCCATTACTTTTAAGTTTTTAGCAATAGCTTCTGATTGACCACGCTCTTCAGCGCCAACACCTGGGTAAGCTCCAGCGGTATCAATGAAAGTGATAATTGGCATGTTAAAACGCTCAGCCATTTCCATTAAGCGTAATGCTTTACGGTAGCCTTCAGGTTTTGGCATGCCAAAGTTGCGAATCACTTTTTCTTTTGTTTCACGACCTTTTTGATGACCAATAACCATCACTGGACGACCATCTAAACGAGCCATACCGCCAACAATTGCTTTATCATCAGCAAACGCACGATCACCAGCCAGTTCTTCAAACTCGGTGAAGGCATGCTCTAGGTAATCTTTGGTATACGGACGTTGCGGGTGGCGTGCAAGTTGCGCCACTTGCCACGCACCAAGATCACTAAAGATTTTCTTTTTAAGCTCTAAGCTTTTTTTCTCTAGTTGTTCAATTTCTTTGTCTAGATCGACCGCTGCGTCGCCACCATGGCGAGATACATCACGTAAAGCTTCAATTTTTGCTTCTAGTTCAGCGATAGGCTTTTCAAATTCTAGAAAGTTTAGGCTCATCTATGAATCCTTTTTTACTCAGCTCTCCGAAAGTTGGAGCTAAATTTTAGTTAAATTCGAGTTCCACTTGGCCATTTCCAAGTAGCAGTTTTAATTCATCTAGTAATGTATCAGAAGGAGTCACTCTCCACTCTGTACCAAGAGACAACCGCGCTCTTGCGTCGGAACGTTGGTAGTATACATTGACGGGAACAGTTCCCGCTCGGTGAGGCTCTAAGATTTGACTAAAGCGCTCAAAAAATTTCTCATCGACTTGTGATTGTTCAATAGAAATAGACAAACCACGAGCGTATTTTTCTCGTGCTTCTCCAAGATCCATAACTTCGCGCGCGGACATTTTAAGCCCACCATTGAAGTCATCAAAGCTGACCTGTCCAGAAATGACTAATATTTTGTCTTTTTCTAGCAATTCAGCATACCTTTCTAAGGCATCTGAGAATAACATCACTTCCATTCGACCCGATCGGTCATCAATGGTCATCAATCCTATTCGCGTACCTCGCTTGGTCGTCATCACTCGTGCGGCGATCACCAAACCCGCAATGGTCACCGATTGATCCCGCCTTGTCGGGGTCGCATCAGTTAGTCGACAACTGGTGTACTTAGCAAGTTCCTTTATATACGCATTAATTGGGTGCCCGGTCAAATAAAGCCCTAAAGTTTCGCGCTCACCTTCCAGCCATACTTTTTCAGGCCATTTCGGAACTTGAGTATATTTTTGCTCAACTTCTTCAGGGGCATCCGTTAATACGCCGAACATATCTGCCTGACCAAACGCTTCTGCTTGATGGTGTTGGCTCGCCGCTTTTACTGCATCATTTAATGACGCCATCATAGCAGCTCGGTGCGGCCCAAGGCGATCGAGAGCGCCAGAATAAATCAGCTTCTCGATCACTCGTTTATTGACTTTTTTCAAATCAATTCGCGCACAAAAATCAAAGAGATCTTTAAAGTGACCGCCCTTTTCTCGTGCCGCGATAATCACTTCAATAGGGCCTTCACCCACCCCTTTTATCGCGCCAATACCATAAACGATGGCACCATTTTCATCGACATTAAACCGATAAAGACCGGAGTTGATATCCGGTGGCAGTAACGTCAATTTCATACGCAGACATTCATCGACTAAGCCAATGACTTTTTCTGTGTTATCCATATCCGCTGTCATCACCGCCGCCATAAATTCAGCAGGGTAATGAGTTTTCAGCCATAAAGTTTGGTACGAAACCAGCGCGTATGCGGCTGAGTGAGATTTGTTGAAGCCATAACCTGCGAACTTTTCAACCAAGTCGAAGATTTTCATCGACAGCTCGCCGTCGACACCGTTGGCTATCGCACCTTCTTCAAAAGTACCACGTTGTTTCGCCATCTCTTCTGGTTTTTTCTTACCCATCGCACGACGCAGCATATCTGCTCCGCCTAAGGTATAACCAGCAAGAATCTGGGCGATTTGCATAACTTGTTCTTGATACAAGATAATGCCATAAGTAGGCTCAAGCGTCTCTTTCAGTGAGTCGTGTTGCCATTTTTCATCAGGATAAGATACCGCTTCACGACCATGTTTACGGTCGATAAAGTTATCTACCATGCCCGATTGCAACGGACCCGGACGGAATAGTGCAACCAATGCGATAATATCTTCAAAACAGTCGGGTTGCAGACGCTTGATCAGATCTTTCATTCCGCGAGATTCTAATTGGAATACCGCCGTGGTTTCTGAGTTTTGCAGCAACCTGAATGAAGCAGGATCATCCAACGGAATAGAATCGATACGAACCGGGGCTTTACCCTCTTTTTCTAAGCGAGGGTTCACTAACCCCAACGCCCAATCGATGATGGTTAATGTTCTTAAACCTAAGAAGTCGAACTTAACCAGACCGGCGGTTTCAACGTCATTTTTATCAAACTGTGTAACAGGGAAGTTACCGTCGGCATCACAATAAATAGGAGCAAAATCGGTGATCGTCGTTGGCGAGATTACAACCCCACCCGCGTGTTTACCCGCATTTCGGGTACAACCTTCTAGAATTCGGCACTTATCAATAAGTTCTCGAACTTCTTCATCGGCATCATACAATTCAGGCAGCGAAGGTTCCGCTTTGAACGCTTTTTCTAACGTCATTCCCGGATCTGGCGGGATCATTTTTGAGATACGATCGACAAAGCCAAACGGGTGACCGAGAACACGTCCAACATCACGTATAACCGCTTTTGCTGCCATGGTACCAAAGGTGATAATCTGAGATACCGCATCTCGACCATACATTTCCGCTACGTGATCAATCACTTGGTCACGTTTATCCATACAAAAGTCGATATCGAAATCGGGCATGGAGACACGTTCAGGGTTCAGGAAACGTTCAAATAGAAGATCGTACTCTAGTGGGTCTAAGTCAGTAATATCAAGAGCATAAGCGACAAGTGACCCTGCACCAGAACCACGACCAGGACCGACTGGAACATCATTATCTTTCGACCACTGGATAAATTCCATTACGATCAAGAAGTAACCTGGGAACCCCATGTCATTGACAACTTCAAGTTCGATCTTCAAACGCTCATCGTACTCTGGTCTTCTCTCTTCACGAACTTTTTCGTCCGGGAACAAGAATGCCAATCGTCTTTCTAACCCTTCTTCTGACTTCTTAATCAAATAGTCTTCAATTTTAAGACCTTCGGTTGGGAAGTTAGGTAAGAAGTACTCCCCAAGACGCACTGTTACATTACAGCGTTTAGCAATTTCCACCGAGTTGGCTAGAGCTTCAGGAATGTCCGCAAATAACTCGCACATCTCTTCTTCAGTACGTAAGTATTGCTGTGCGCTGTAGTTCTTAGGGCGACGAGGATCGACCATTGTAAAGCCATCATGGATCGCCACGCGAATTTCATGGGCGTCAAACAGGTCTTCAGTCAGGAAGACAACTTCATTGGTTGCTACGACAGGCAAATCGGTTTGCTCTGAGAGCTCTAAAGCGAAATGCAGATAGGCTTCTTCATCTGGTCTGCCTGTTCGAATCAGCTCCAAATAAAAGCGGTCCGGAAAGTGCGTTTTGTAGAATTCGACACACTGTCCGACAATTTCGGCATTCCCCTTCAACAATGCTTTTCCAATCTCACCACTTTTCGCGCCAGATAGGATAATCAGACCTTGCTTGTGATTAACGAGCCACTCTTTATCAATCACGGGGATATGCTGAACATGCCCACGTTGATAAGCTTCTGAAATCAATAATGTTAAGTTGTTATATCCAACATTATCGGAAGCAAGAATAGTCAACTTTGTCAGCTCATCACCAAACTCCGGCGACTGCATCATGAAATCAGCACCAATGATCGGTTTGATACCACAACTGTGTGCTGTCCCATAAAATTTCACCAAACCACATAGGTTAGTAAAATCGGTTAATGCAAGCGCTGGCATGCCCATTTCCGCGACCTTTTTGACCAACGGCGGCACTTTCGACAGGCCGTCGATCATCGAGAAATCACTGTGAACACGTAAATGTATAAACTTAGGGTCTGACATAAATAATTTGAGTTCTAAATAATCTAATCAATTGTTAATTCAGTGGATATGGAACCTGAATTAACCAGAATATGGCCGTAAATAAGCTCTGAATTGACTTATTTACGTAGAGAAGCATTGTATAGCAGCTTTTATTCGATACCCAGAGCTCTTTTAACTGGCTTGAAACTCTTACGGTGCTGGTCGATGACACCATGTTGTTCGATAGCAGCAAAATGGGCTTTGGTTGGATACCCTTTGTGCTGCGCAAAACCAAATTCAGGATGAAGTTTATCCAGATCTTCCATCTCTTGATCACGAACCACTTTGGCGATGATAGAGGCCGCACTGATCTCTTGAACTCGAAGGTCGCCTTTCACTACAGCAATGGCGTCCATTGATAACGTCGGCACTCGGTTTCCATCAATGAGAGCAAGATCTGGCTGAATAGCTAACCCTTCTATTGCACGCTGCATCGCAACCATCGTCGCTTGTAAAATATTCAAATGATCAATCTCTTCTGGAGAGCAGCGACCCACCGCCCATGCTAGAGCTTTTTCTTTAATCTCAGGGTAAAGTGCAAGGCGTTTTTTTTCTGATAGTTTCTTTGAGTCCGTTAGCCCTTCAATTGGATTATTCGGATCGAGAATCACAGCCGCTGTCACCACATCGCCAACCAGTGGACCGCGGCCTACTTCATCAACACCCGCAACAAGGGAATACCCCGTAGGATACTCAAATTCAGGCAGTTCTTGTTTCTCTTTTACGGTTTTTTTCATCAATTTTTTATCTGTCATATTAATCTGTTTGTAAACCAATCAAATTGAGTACTGCATTTGCGGCTTGCGTGTCTGCATCTTTACGGATCCATTGATGCATTTCAGTAAACGATTGAATCAATTCAACGTTATCATTAGCCAATACTTCTTCCATTGCGGGATAAAGGAAATCAGGGTGGCACTCTTCTTGAATGAACTCTTTAACCAACTCTTTACCCGCAAGCACATTTGGCAATGATACAAATTCAGTAATCGATAGCTTTTGTGCAATCCAGCCAGTGAGTTTATTGACTTGATAACCAACAACCATTGGTCTCTTCACCAACATACATTCAAGCGCAACGGTACCTGATGCAAGTAAAACCGCATCTGAAGCGGTCATGACATTTCTTGCGGTATCTTCAATGATAACGAAATCCAGCTCAGGTGCCGTCTCTTTCCAGATTGATTCAAATTGCTCTCGGCGTTTTTTGTTCACAGCAGCAACAACAAACCCCATCTCAGGGTGCTTAGCATGAATACGCTGGCAAGTCTCGATGAAAGGTTTAGCAATCAATGCTACCTCTCCTCCACGACTCCCTGGTAGCACTGCAAGCCATTGACGATCTTGATCTAAATTCAGCAGTTCACGAGCCGCGCGTTGATCACTTACTAATGGGATCGCATCAGCAAGAGTGTGGCCGATAAACTCACAAGCCACATTATATTTATCATAGAAAGCTTTCTCGAAAGGCAGAAATGCCAACACTAAATCTGTTGCTGCATCAATTTTGAATATACGCTTTGGTCGCCATGCCCACACAGAAGGACTGACATAATGAACGGTCTTTATTCCGATGTCTTTGAGCGTTTTTTCTAATCGAAGATTAAAATCAGGCGCATCGATACCTACGAATACATCCGGCGGGTTTTGCGTAAAATACTCAACTAGCTGATGTTTTACTTTTAATAACCTTGGTAACCGACCTAAGACTTCAACAAGCCCCATCACTGCCAACTCTTCCATATCAAACAGAGATTCGCAGCCTGAAGCGATCATCTTAGGACCACCAATACCCACGAATTCAGCATCAGGATATTGCTGTTTAATCGATTGAATAAAACCTTCACCTAGCGTATCACCAGAAAGTTCTCCAGCAACGATACCGATGCGTAATGGTTTTTTTGCGTTTAACATGTCACTTATCCCAATAACTGTGGCATAAAATCATACCAATCTAAAAACACAAAAAGACCGCTGAAAACAGCGATCTTTATTGACAGCAATAGCAACTGAACACTCAATCACAGCACTTGGTAAATAATAGTACTGAAGAAAGAATAGAATAGTACTTAGCGAATAATGCCACGTGTCGATTTCTCAAAGATATCAAGGAATCCTTGTAGAACAGGAAACTCTGCAAGTTCGCTGTTAATCTCGACTTTCGCTTCTTCTAAAGTATTGCCATTGCGGTAAAGCGCTTTATAAGCACGGCGAATCGCATGGATCTCTTTCTTTTCAAATCCACGACGCTTTAACCCTTCGATATTGATACCAAATGGTTTTGCATGGTTACCTTGAGCCATCACGTATGGAGGGACATCTTGAACAACAACCGATGCACCACCAATAAAACTATGAGCGCCAACGGTACAGAATTGGTGAACAGGAGATAAGGCAGAAACAATCGCGTAATCTTCAACGGTTACATGTCCCGCAAGAGTCGCATTGTTACCCATGATAATGTTATCGCCGACAACACAGTCATGCGCGATATGGACATTGACACAAAATAAGTTATCACTACCAACGGTAGTCACACCTTTATCTTGAACAGTACCACGATGCATCTGTACACTTTCACGAATGATATTTCTATCGCCTACAACTAGACGTGTATCTTCGCCTTGATACTTTTTATCTTGACACTCTTCACCAACAACCGCGAATGGGAAAATACGGTTATCTTTACCAATAACTGTAGGTCCCTTGATCACTACGTGAGACATAACTTCTGTCCCATCGCCAATTTCTACGTTGCCTGTAATATAGGTGAAAGGCCCTACCGTAACATTAGCGCCGATTTTGGCACCCTCTTCAACGACAGCAGAAGGGTGGATTTGAGCGGTTTCATGAATCATATTAAAACTCTCTACGTGCACACTTAAGTTCAGCGGAACAAACAACGTCGCCATCTACACGAGCGACACCATTAAATTGAGCAATACCACGACGTTCTTTAATGAATTCTACTTCAATGATCATTTGATCACCTGGGACAACCGGTTTACGGAACTTCGCTTTATCTACACTTGCAAAGTAATAAAGCTCATTCTCAGATGGCGCACCAAACGATTTGAAAGCAAGTAAACCTGTCGCTTGAGCCATAGCTTCAAGAATCAAAACACCAGGAAAAACCGGAAGCTGAGGAAAATGACCAGTAAACTGTGGTTCGTTAACGGAAACATTTTTAATTGCCGTTAGGTGCTTCGCTTCTTCAAAGTCAACAACACGATCGATCAACAAAAATGGGTAGCGATGAGGCAAAAGCTCCTGAATTTCAGTGATATTCATCGTTTTCTTTTCAGTAGTCAAAGTCATATTCCTATTCTAATACTTAATTAATTATTTGCGATTATAGACGAAAAAGACCCGCACATCGCGAGCCTTCTTCAATAAATATGGTATTACGATTCCACATTTCTATCGATTAACTTCTCGACAGCTTTTAATCGCTTATTCATATCGTCAATTCGATGTACGCGAGTCGCTGTTTTACGCCACTCTTTATTGGTTTGCAATGGGATACCAGAAGAGTACATGCCTTTCTCTTTGATTGAGCGCATGACCATACCCATACCGGTGATCGTTACTCCATCGACGATTTCAATGTGACCATTAATCACACAACCACCACCAATAATACAGTATTTACCGATATTAGTGCTGCCAGCGATAATAGTACCACCTGCAATCGCAGAACCATATCCGATGTGAACATTATGAGCAATTTGGAGTTGGTTATCCAAAATCACGTTATCGTCCACAATGGTATCATCTAATGCACCGCGATCGATCGTCGTACAAGAGCCGATTTCAACACGGTTACCAATACGAACAGAGCCGACTTGGGGAATTTTTATCCACTCGCCTTTCTCATTCGCATAACCAAAACCATCAGAGCCAATCACTGTGTTTGCTTGAACTAAACAATCGTTTCCAAGCTCAACATCATGATAGATACTTACATTCGACCATAACTGAGTGTTAGCACCGATTTTGGCTTTTTGACCAATAAAGCAACCTGCACCGATAACAGCACCATCGCCGAGTTCAGCTCCAGATTCAATCACTGCATTCGCACCAATAGAGACGTTTTCACCAATAATGGCATCGCTAGCAACAACGGCAGAAGGTGCAATACCTTCAGCCGCTGCAGGTGTTAAATCTAAAGCTTGAGCGACTTTAGCAAAAGCAACATAGGGGTCATCCACAACAATAACATTTGTCTGACAAAGTTCTCTTTCCGCCGCCTTAACCATAATGGCAGATGCACAGCAATCAGCTAAATGCTTGCTGTATTTTGCATTCGAAAGAAAAGTGATTTCTCCTTGTTTTGCTTTATCCATAGGAGCAACCGATGAGATGATTTGATCACCTTCACCGTAGAGCTCTCCCCCGGTAATTACGGCCAATTCGGCTAAAGTGAGTTGTGGCATAACGTTCTTATTTTAATTGCTTAATAACCAGTTCTGACACATTAAATTCAGGCTTACCATATTGCATAGCTTGAATATCAACGATCAGATCGTAACCTTCTTTTTCAGCAACCGCTTTTACTGCTGCTTGAATTTGCTTAAATAGTTTTTGCTTCTCTTGAGCTTCGCGACGTTGACTCGCCTTCTCTAAAGCTTGTCCTTTGATTTTGTAGTTGCTCTGAAGTTGGCCAATTTCAATACGTAGTTTTTCAACTTCGTCTGGACCTAGTAGCTCACCATCACGCTTAAGTTTTTCAATTTTTGTTGCTGCTTCAGCTTGAATCGCTTGTAGTTCAGCCGCTTTATCTTTGAACTCTTCTTGCAATTTTTGCAGTACGATTTCACGTTGAGGTAGCTCTTGGAATACTTGAGCAGTATTAACATAACCAACTTTCTGAGCAGCTTCCGCAGCTTGAGCAAATAAAGAAGAGCTTAATACGATAAGGCCAAGACCCGCTGCTTTCATCATGTTTTTCAAAATATATTCCTTAAAATTTAGAATGTTCTACCAATAGTGAAAGTGAAGAACTCTTCATCATCACCTTCAAAAGATTTAGCCGGCTTCGCGACTGAGAATACTAATGGCCCCATAGGAGACATCCACTGCAACGCAGCACCATATGACGAACGATAATTTGTTGGGTCTGAATAGTCGTAGTAGTAAGCGCCACCAGGCATGTCAGCACTCGCTTTACGGTAATCAAATTCGGTATCCCATACACTTGCCATATCGAAGAATACGCTAGTACGGATTTGATTTCGTACTTCATCCGATGCAAATGGTGTTGGTACGATCAGCTCAATACTTGCCAATGCCACCGCGTTACCACCGACAGAGTCATCTGTCGCTTTATAATTAGGGTTATTACCTACACCTTCATTATAAACAGCTTTAGGCCCGGCGGAGTTCGAACCAAAACCACGTAAAGTGGTAAAGCCGCCCGCGTAGTAGTTCTCATAGAATGGGAATAAGTTATCATTACCATTCGTTTGACCATAACCATTACCGTAACCTAAACGACCACGCATCAAGAGCGTAAATTCATGCTTTTTGGTTAAAGGTATGTACTGTTTCACATCATACTGAGCTTTAAAATACTGAACATCAGAGCCCGGTACCGTTGCCTTGAAAAATGCTCGTTGATGGTTACCTTCCGTCGGGAAATACCCTCGGTTTAAATTGTTGCGTGTCCATGAAATATTGAGATCAAAATCATTGGTCACCAAGCTACCGTCAGAGTTCATGTTATCGGCTTGCGCTTGTAAAAACTGCTCAATTTGTACATAGGCATCTAAGTTTGAAATCTTATTATGCGTATAACCAATACCAAATTCGACACGGTTGAGCTCATCAAACGGGAAACCCCACGTTAAGCTCGTACCGTAACTTTCATTGGTATAGTCAACAATACCCGCTTCAGAAGCTTCAAATTCATTGTAGAAAACTTTACCACCTAGACTCACACCATCAAGGTTCCAGTATGGGTCACGGTACTCTAAGCTGATATTTTTCTGATAGTCATTCATCATGGCACTGATGCCGACTCGATTACCACTACCGGCAAAGTTATCCTGCTGTAGACCGACTTGGAAACTTACGCCAGATTCCGTACCGTAGCCTACGCCAAAGTTTACACTACCCGAGTTGGCTTCTTTTACGTTGTACACTAAATCGACTTGATCTTCGCTTCCTGGAACACGAACCGTTTGAACATCAACCGTTTCGAAGTAACCAAGACGGTTCAGACGTGCTTTACCCGTATCTATCGATTTTGAATTTAACCAACTGCCTTCCATTTGACGCATTTCACGACGTAAAACTTCGTCTTTAGTGGCGTTATTTCCAGTGAATCGGATATCACGAACATAAATTCGACTACCCGCATCAACATTGATAATAAGTGACACTTCATTAGTTTCATCATCAAATTCAGGAATAGTACGAACTTGAGGATAAGCGTAACCCGCCTCCCCTAAAATACGTTTAACCCCTTCCTCTAATTCCGTCACTCGAGAGCCGTTATACACTTCGCCAGCTTCAAAAGGATTTAAAGCGGTAAACTCAGCCTCTTTACCTACAAGGTCACCACGGAAATTGATGTCCTTGACGGTGTAGGCTTCGCCCTCTTCTAGGCCAAGCGTAATATAGACACCTTTCTTATCTGGGGAGATGGCAACCTGTGTCGAATCAAGCTTAAACTTCAAATACCCTCGGTCAAGGTAGTAAGACTTCAATGCTTCTAAATCACCTGCAAGAATCTGCTTCTGGTACTTATCATCAGATAGGAAGTTCCACCACTCAATATCTACGTTCAGATTAAATCGAGAAAGTAACTCTTCATCATTATAAACTTCATTACCAATAAAGTTTATCTGTTGAATTTTAGCGGAAACACCTTCGGTGAAAACAAATTTAAGGTCAGAACGATTGCGAGGAAGTGGGGTTACAACCGCTTTTACCGTCGCATTATATTTACCAACACTGTAGTAAAAATCTTCTAAACCTTTCTCAATATTGCTTAGCGTAGTGCGATCTAAAGCTTCACCCACACGAACCTCAGATGCATCCAAGTTCTGCTGAAGCTGCTCTTCTTTAATCGCTTTATTACCAGAAAATGAGATGCTGGCAATGGTCGGGCGCTCTTTGACTTGGATGACTAAAGCATCGTTATCACGTAATACTTTTACATCTTCAAAGTTACCTGAAGCATAAAGCGCTCGAATAATTTCCGATACGTCTTGTGAGTCAACAGAGTCGCCAATACGAACAGGCATCTTCAATAATGCGGCACCGAGAGCCACACGCTGTAATCCTTCGATTTTTATGTCTTGAACGACAAAATTTTCTGCGCCATTCGCTGACACGCTAGTTGCCAACAACGTTGCGAATAGAATCTGCTTAATCGCCATATTTATTCTAACTATTCCTTGCTACTGCTTTTGATTACGATTTAAAAATCATAAACGAGTAAAATCATTAAATATTGCTAACGCCATCAATGAGAAGATGATAGCTCCTCCGACTCTATACCCCATCTCTTGTACCTTTTCTGGCACCGGGCGTCGGGTTACGGCTTCAATTGCGAAAAACAGCAAATGCCCACCATCTAACATAGGCAATGGAACCAAATTAATGATCCCTAAATTCACACTGATTAATGCTAAAAACCCAAGGAAGTAAACAATGCCATAATCAGCGGTTGCTCCTGCTCCTTTTGCTATCGATATCGGCCCACTTAAATTATCGAGGCCTACATCACCAACAACCAGCTTCTTAAGCATGCTGATCGTCAAGCTTATAATTTGCCCTGTTTTATCAAACGCTTTTTCTATCGATTCAAATACACCATATTTCAGCTCAAATCGATAACTTTGCGGCCATTCTGCGACTTTCGGTGCAATACCCGCAAAACCAATCACTTTATCCTTGGAAATCTTTTTGCTATCTGGTTCTAACACAACAGGAAGAACCACACCATTTCGTTCGATCTCTAAAGCCACCACTTTATTCGGACTTTGGCGTATCACCTCTACAATCTGCTGCCAGTCCTCAACGATGACATCATTGACTCGCACAAACTTATCACCTGCGATCAGCCCAGCTCGAGCACCTGCCCCGTCTTCTGATACGTTAACCAGTACTGGTGTTATCTCAGGTGTAAACGGAGAAAAACCAAGTGCCCTCATAGCAGACTCAGTTTCTGGGTTAAAGTTCCATTCTCTAATGTCGAGAGTCTTCACTTCTTCGTAACCAACACCATCAACTGGCGTAAGCGTGACTGTCATCACATCATCACCGATATGAGAAATTAACCCCATATTCACTGATTCCCAGTCAAGAGTTCTAACGCCGTCGATCGACTGAAATTGCATTCCACGTTCAATGCCTGACTGCGCCGCAATTGAATTTGGAATAACTTCACCGACTACGGGCTTAACCGCTGGAATACCAATTAAAAACACCAACCAGTAAGCAAAAATCGCGAACACAAAATTAAAAGCAGGACCAGCGCCAACAATCGCGCTCCTCTTCCATAATGCTTTTTGATCGAACGCGTACTGTTTTTGGTCTTCAGGCACTTCATCAACACGAGAGTCGAGCATTTTTACGTACCCGCCTAATGGGATCATTGAAAGGCTATATTCGGTCCCATCTTTACCCATTTTTCTCCAGATTGATTTACCAAAACCAATTGAAAATTTTTCCACTTTTACGCCGCAGCGGCGGGCTACCCAGAAGTGCCCATACTCGTGCACAGCCACCAAGATGCCTAAAGCAATGATAAATGAACCGAAGTTCCATAATATATCAATCATAATTTACGCTCACGAGTGGCTTCTAAAGCAAATATTCGAGCCATTCTATCTAGCTCAAGTAGGCTTTCCAAGCTATCTATGGAATGAGATGTGTTAGTCGCGCAGACCTTAGACAATACAGCTTCATTAACGGCTGCAATGTCCGTAAATTTAAGTGTGTTATTCAAAAATGCGTCAACGGCGACTTCATTGGCTGCGTTTAATGAGGTGGTGGCATATTGCCCTTCATAACACGCATCAATCGCAAGTTTTAAACAAGGGTAGCGGTCGAAATCTGGTTCAAGGAAGGTCAACTGCCCCACTTTAGTAAAATCGAGCGCTTTGACACCAGCATCCACACGCTGAGGGTAAGACATTGTCAGAGCAATAGGTGTCGACATGTCCGGCTCGCCCATCTGGGCTAACACCGAGCCATCTTTATATTGAACCATTGAGTGAATGACAGATTGAGGATGAATAATTACTTTCAGCTGCTCTTTGGAGGCATTAAACAGCCATTTAGCTTCAATATACTCAAGACCTTTGTTCATCATTGTCGCAGAATCAACCGAGATTTTCGGCCCCATAGCCCAGTTAGGATGAGCAATAGCCTGCGCTGGAGAAACTTCACTTAATTCACTGACATCAGTGTAACGAAATGGGCCACCGGATCCGGTCAGTAGTATGTTATCAACTCCACTCTGTTCGAGGTTACATCGACCTAAGTTAGTTTGGATCTCACTAGGTAAGCATTGGAAGATAGCATTATGTTCACTATCAACTGGCAATAATTCTGCGCCAAATTTGTCTACCGCATCAATAAAGAGTTGGCCTGACATCACCAGAGCTTCTTTATTCGCTAACAAAACTCGCTTACCCGCTTGTACCGCCGCCATAGTAGGGATAAGTCCAGCAGCGCCAACGATAGCCGCCATCACCGTATCCACTTCATCAAATGAAGCGATATGATTCATCCCTTCCAAGCCTGACAGTACTTGAGTTGAGATTTTTAATGTTAATAGCTGTTCTTTTAATAACTTAGCAGCATCATCACTCGCCATCACTGCATATTTTGGTCGCCACTTTTCACACAGCTGACGCATTTTCTCTACATTGGTTCCGGCAGCCAGAGCAACAACTGAAAAATGTTCAGGGTTTTGCTCTACAACCTTGAGGGTACTAGTGCCAATTGAACCCGTTGCGCCGAGAATAGTTAAATTTCGCATTGCGTATAGACCGTTAGTTGCGAGAAAAAGGCAAGAATGACCTTGCCTTAATCACTAAAATAAAACGTTATTAAAATATATAGTACAGAAGAGCAAATACAGGGAAGGCAGCGGTTAAGCTATCAATGCGATCAAGGATGCCACCATGCCCAGGAATGATATTACTGCTATCTTTAACTCCTGATACACGTTTAAACATACTTTCTACTAAATCACCTAGTACTGAAATGACAACCGTAATAAGCGTGATCACAATCATGTGTAAAGGCGTTGCAAATTGGATATCAAACCAAACTGAGAAGCCCCAGCCAACCAGTAGCGCTGCAATAATGCCTCCCAATAAACCTTCAATCGTTTTATTAGGGCTTACTGCGGGAGCCATCTTTCTTTTGCCAAATGTTTTGCCTGAGAAGTAAGCGCCACTATCAGCCGCCCATACTAAAAAGCAAACAAACATAACCAGCTTAGCGCCGTGGTATGGATCAGTAGAGATATCTTCGGCACGTAGAATCACGACACTCCAAAAAAAAGGAAGTAATGTCAGTAACCCAAACACATGACGTAAGACATTAGAGCCTTGCCAACCAGCTGCCGATTTAGGGTAGGTTATCGCTAAACCACTCGCGATAATCCACCAGATAGAGCCAACAGCTAAAATTGAAAAGTGCAAACTAGAGAGGGAGTTCAAGCTATCAGCATCGGTAGGCAGTAAGGCATAACTTGCGGCACCAATAATAACGGATGGGATTAATGCCATATAACGAGATTTATGTTCTACAAATTGCGTCCACTCCCAAAATCCTAGTAGTGTGATCACAGCTAGTGCTAACATAAATAGCGGGAGCGATAATTCAAAAATTCCTAAAATAACTAGAGGAGCTAAAATCAACGCGGTAATGATTCGTTGTTTCAAACTTTATAATCCTTATTTTTCTTCCATCAATGCTTTAACCTGGTCATCAGTACAACCAAAACGTCGAACTCGATTGACAAACCAAGTTACAGCTTCAACCAAACTATCTTCATCAAAGTCTGGCCAAAATTCTTCGGTAAAAAACATCTCTGCATAAGCGAGTTGCCAAAGCATAAAATTACTTATGCGACATTCGCCACTTGTCCTAATCAATAAGTCTACTTCTGGAATATCGGCCATAGTGAGATGTTGAGAGATCATATCCTCATCAATATCACTTACGCTACATTTCCCTTCAGCGACTTGAGTGGCAATAGACTTCATGGCTTCTGTGATGTCCCACTTACCGCCATAATTGGCCGCGACATTAACCACCATACCTGTATTGTTTGCGGTTAACTCTTCAGCTTCAATGATTTTCTTTTGCAAACGAGCACTAAATCGGCTTTTATCACCAATAATGCGCAGCTTTAAATTGTTTTTATGGAGTTTCTTTATTTCACTCGATAATACAGTAATAAACAATTCCATAAGCAAGCCAACCTCTTCTTCAGGTCGACGCCAATTCTCACTACTAAATGCAAATAAAGTCACCGCTTCAATTTTCAGCTTACTTGCTGCTGATATCGTTTTTCTTACGGCACTCACCCCTTTTTTATGGCCAAAAACACGAGGCTTTCCATGAGATTTAGCCCAGCGGCCATTACCATCCATAATGATAGCGATATGTTTTGGAAGGGAGTCTGTGAAGTTCTGAGAATTTTGCATATGAAGTTAATTTACGTACCATCGTCAAGATTGGACAGACTAGCATAAAAAAAGGCGCTGTGCTGCGAGCTCAGCGCCTTACCAATCATAAAGTTGTAAGTATTGGTTATACTTCCATCAACTCTTTTTCTTTAACTGCTAGAACGTCATCAACACTCTTAACAGCAGCATCTGTTAGCTTTTGAATTTCGTCTTGTGCACGACGATCTTCATCTTCTGAAATTTCTTTGTCTTTAAGAAGCGCTTTAAGATCACCGTTTGCGTCACGACGGATGTTACGAATAGCAACACGACCACCTTCAGCTTCGCCACGAACGATTTTTACTAAATCTTTACGGCGTTCTTCTGTTAGTGGTGGAAGTGGTACACGGATAACGGTACCCGCTGACATAGGGTTTAAACCTAGATCAGATTTCATGATTGCTTTTTCGATAAGAGGAGTAAGCTCTTTATCAAATACAGTAATAGACAGCGTACGCGCGTCTTCAGCGATGACGTTAGCCACTTGGTTTAGTGGCGACATTGCACCGTAGTACTCTACAGAGATGCCAGACAGAAGGCTTGGATGCGCACGGCCTGTACGGATCTTAAGTAGGCTGTTACGTAGTGATTCTACACTTTTTTCCATGCGCTCTTGCGCGTCTTTTTTGATTTCGTTAATCACAATTTCACCTTAAATAATTTTTCTTAAAGAATACGCTTTGATGAATACGTACTAAAAAGAATGAATAGGATGACTATAAAATACAAACCATTTGATTTGTAATTTTATAATTACTCAGCATCGCTAATTAGCGTGCCTTCTGCTTCACCCATTACCACGCGACGTAATGCGCCTGGTTTGTTCATATTAAATACACGAATAGGCATTTTATGGTCACGTGCTAGTGTAAATGCCGCTAAGTCCATAACCTTCAGCTCTTTCTCAAGAATGCTGTTGTAAGAAAGCGTATGATACAACTCTGCTTCAGGGTTGGCTACAGGGTCAGCTGTAAATACGCCATCAACTTTTGTCGCTTTTAGAACGATATCCGCTTCAATTTCAATACCGCGTAAACATGCAGCAGAATCTGTAGTGAAGAATGGGTTACCCGTTCCTGCCGAGAAGATCACAACGCGACCTTGACGAAGTTGGCTAATTGCATCTGCCCAGTTGTAATCGTCACATACACCTTTCAGTGGGATTGCAGACATTACACGTGCGTTCACATATGCACGGTGTAAAGCATCACGCATTGCTAAGCCGTTCATTACGGTTGCAAGCATACCCATGTGATCACCAACAACGCGGTTCATACCCGCTTCAGCCAGACCAGCACCACGGAAAAGGTTACCGCCACCGATAACCACACCAACTTGAACACCTAGCTCCACAAGCTCTTTTATCTCTTGAGCCATACGATCAAGTATCGTTGCATCGATACCAAATCCTTCTTCGCCTTGAAGGGCTTCGCCGCTAAGTTTAAGCAGAATACGTTGATATGCTGGTTTAGGGTTCGTAGTCATGAAGTATACCTTCCAAAGAGAGTAGTTAATTAACAGTCATGATTTAATACTCTGAACACTTTCATCATCTCTAATAATGAAACGAAATACCAAATCATGACAATTAATAAAATGGGTACAGCAGTCATAAAAAGACCGCAGCAATGGCCACGGTCTTTTCATTAGCAATACACTAAGGATTAACCTTTTTGTACCGCTGCAACTTCATCAGCAAAGCTCATTTCTGCAGCTTTCTCGATGCCTTCACCAACTTCTAAACGAATGAAGTCAGTTACTGTAGCACCTTTAGCTTTAAGAATATCGCCAACAGTTTGCTTAGGTTCCATGATGAAAGCTTGACCAGTTAGTGATACTTCACCAGTAAACTTCTTCATGCGGCCGATAACCATTTTTTCTGCGATTTCTTGTGGTTTGCCTTCGTTCATTGCGATTTCAACTTGAACCGCTTTCTCTTTAGCAACTACATCAGCAGGTACGTCAGCAGGAGTTAGGAACTCAGGCTTAGACGCAGCAACGTGCATAGCAACGTGCTTGATAGTTTCTTCGTCAGCTTCACCAGCTACAACAACACCGATACGGTCGCCGTGGCGGTAAGAACCAACTTTAGCGCCTTCGATGAATTCAACACGACGAATGCTGATGTTCTCACCGATTTTAGTTACTAGCGCGATACGTGCTTCTTCAAATTTAGCTTGAAGAGCTGCGATATCTAGGCGCTCAGCTAATGCTACTTCTGCTACTTCATTAGCAAATGCAAGGAAACCTGCATCTTTTGCTACGAAGTCAGTTTGGCAGTTAACTTCAAGAATAGCAGCAACACCTGCTTCTTCTTTAATTAGGATTGTACCTTCAGCAGCAACGTTACCCGCTTTTTTAGCTGCTTTAGCTGCGCCAGATTTGCGCATATTTTCAATCGCTAGCTCAATGTCGCCTTCAGCAGCAACAAGTGCTTTTTTACATTCCATCATGCCCGCAGCTGTGCGTTCACGAAGTTCTTTTACTAGAGCAGCAGTTACAGTTGCCATTCTCGATTCCTCGGTTGATTCTAAAATAAGGTAAAAATCAGGGGCCAAATAGAGGGCCCCTGATGCTAACTATAACTTAGTTTCTATTAAAACGAGGGTTCACTAAAACTCTGTCTTCCAAAACTAAGTAATGGTTGGAGTCGCTATTATTCAGCAGCTTCTACAAAACCATCTTTTTCAGCAGTGATAGCAGCAACATCTTTGTTACGACCTTCTTTAACCGAATCAGCAGCAGCGTTTAGGTAAAGCTGTACCGCACGGATTGCATCGTCATTACCAGGAATGATGAAGTCAACGCCGTCTGGGTTAGAGTTAGTATCAACAACAGCGTAAACTGGGATACCTAGGTTGTTTGCTTCTTTAACTGCGATGTGTTCGTGATCTGCATCAATTACGAATAGAGCGTCAGGTAGGCCGCCCATGTTTTTGATACCACCAAGAGATTTCTCTAGCTTCTCCATTTCGCGAGTACGCATTAGAGCTTCTTTCTTAGTAAGCTTGTCGAAAGTACCGTCTTGAGCTTGCGCTTCAAGTTCTTTCAGACGTTTGATAGACTGACGAACAGTTTTGTAGTTTGTTAGCATACCGCCTAACCAGCGGTTGTTAACGTAAAACTGGTTGCTGTTGATAGCAGCTTCTTTAACAGCTTCAGATGCAGCGCGCTTAGTACCAACGAAAAGAACTTTACCTTTTTTCTCGCCAACTTTAGCAAGCTCAGTAAGAGCTTCGTTGAACATTGGTACAGTTTTTTCTAAGTTGATGATATGAACGTTGTTACGAGCACCAAAGATGAATGGCTTCATTTTTGGGTTCCAGTAACGAGTTTGGTGACCGAAGTGAACACCAGCTTTAAGCATATCGCGCATTGATACAGTTGCCATTTTAAAATCCTCTATGGGGTTAGGCCTCCACATTCCCCATGCATCCGACCCCTAACTTATTAACCTGAGTTAATGAAGTTGAAGCACCCCGGAACATGTGTCGAAATGTGTGTGATTTAAAGATAATTAAGTATAGGTCAAAGCTGCTTCGCCAAACAGGAGATAACAGTCTTTGTTCCCGGCGCGCTTTATACCATAGTTTGATTATAAATTTCCAGTAAAAAGCCAATTTCCTTAGTCAAATTGGGCGAACAAAATCTAAATGAAAACGGATTTCAATTGCGCTTCCGTGTCTCACTGATAGAATAGCGGCTATAGCCATCTTAAGGCATCTGAAAATAGATAATAGAGAAAGCCAATGTCTGTAAAAATCAAAACAGCTGAAGAAATAGAAAAAATGCGCGTTGCGGGCAAACTTGCAGCAGAAATTTTAGAAATGATTGAACCTCATATTCAAGTGGGTACGACGACAGAAGAGTTAAACACCATCTGTCATGAATACGCGCTTGCGAAAGGTGCCTACTCTGCCCCTCTTAATTATCACGGTTTCCCTAAATCTATCTGTACGTCAATCAACCACATTGTGTGTCACGGCATCCCTGCAGAAGAAGATGTTGTCGTTAATGGTCAAATCAAACCTGCAGTATTAAAAGATGGTGATATTCTCAACGTTGACATTACCGTAATCATCCCTGATGACGAAAATGCAGACCTAAGCGTACGTCCTACAGGTTACCACGGTGATACTTCTAAGATGTTCCTTGTGGGTGATGTATCAGCCGTTAACAAGCGCCTATGTATGGTTGCTCAAGAAGCGTTATATGAAGGTATGCGCCAAGTTAAACCGGGTGTTCAGCTGGGTAAAATTGGTACTGCGATTGAGAAATACATCAAGACCAACAATAAGAATAACCCTCGTGCTAAATTTTCGATCGTTAAAGACTATTGTGGACATGGTATTGGTGCTGAGTTCCATGAAGATCCACAAGTGGTTCACTACAAAAACAGTGATCGTACAGTTTTAAAAGCTGGAATGATTTTTACTATTGAACCAATGATCAATGCAGGTAAATTTGGTTGCCGCCTTGATGATGAAGATGGCTGGACAGTTTACACCGCTGATAACAAAAACTCAGCGCAATGGGAACATACTCTTCTCGTAACCGATACAGGTTGTGAAGTGCTGACACTTCGTAACGAAGACACCATTCCACGACTGCTAGTTAACTAATT
Source organism: Vibrio clamense (assembly GCF_050337905.1). Classification (NCBI taxonomy): domain Bacteria; kingdom Pseudomonadati; phylum Pseudomonadota; class Gammaproteobacteria; order Vibrionales; family Vibrionaceae; genus Vibrio; species Vibrio clamense. The sequence continues at coordinate 243,983 of NZ_JAKJTJ010000020.1, forward strand.
ATTAGCTAACGACATCGAATCTGTTTTGTTGAAATATCTCCGTCAATCGGGGATATTTTTTTATCTAGCCCTATATTCTGGTAGATTAGTTTTATTCTACTTTTCTTGCATGGATTGCAGACAATGCCTTATCAATCACCACTCACTTTTAGCGATGAGCAGCTTCAAGTCTCAGAACTAAAAGAGCAGCTCGATATTTTCACTTGCTACCAAAAGCAAGAGTTTCTCAACCAGCACCCAATAAACGATTTAGTCCTCGCTCGTGCAGAATATATGGATCTGTTGCTGACACGATTATGGCGTCATTTTGGCTTCTATGAACGACCAAATTTAAGTTTAGTTGCCGTAGGTGGTTATGGTAGAGGTGAGCTTCACCCTCTTTCTGATATTGATATCCTCATTGTCTCCAAGCATAAACTACCCGATGCGCTTGGCGTTCAAATCAGTGAGTTCATTACTCTGTTATGGGATTTAAAGCTCGAAGTTGGCCATGCCGTTCGAACGGTTGATGAGTGTAATGACATTGGCCGTGAAGATTTAACTGTCGCAACAAACTTACAAGAGTCTCGACTTCTGTGTGGCAGCGAAGAGACGTTTCAAGCATTAAAATTACGAGTACATTCTGAATCATTCTGGCCGAGCGAAGTCTTTTACAAAGCCAAAATCCAAGAGCAAAGGCAACGTCATGCTCGTTTTCACGATACCACTTATAACTTAGAGCCCGACATCAAATCGACACCAGGTGGCTTAAGAGATATCCATACTCTCAGTTGGGTTGCTCGCCGGCACTTTGGCGCAACATCACTACTGGAAATGAGCCGTTTTGGATTTCTGACCGATGCAGAATATCGCGAGTTGGTTGAGTGCCAAGATTTCTTATGGCGTGTTCGCTTCGCACTGCACAGCGAATTAAAACGTTACGACAACCGACTCACATTTGCCCATCAGGCTCACGTCGCGGAAAACTTAGGCTTTATTGGTGAAGGTAATGTAGCCGTCGAAAAGATGATGAAAGAGTTTTATCGAACGTTAAGACGGGTTTCTGAGCTCAATAAAATGCTGCTCAAACTGTTTGATCAAGTTATTTTAAATGGAGGGGAAACGTCTGAGCCTGAAATATTAGACAATGACTTCCAGCGCCGAGGCTCACTCATTGAAGCAAGAAAGCCAGCACTGTTCCAAGCCAGACCTGAAACCATCTTAGATATGTTCATTCATATTGCGAATGATTCAACCATTGATGGCGTTAGCCCCCCGACTTTGCGTCAGTTACGAACCGCTCGACGTCGCTTAAATAAATTTTTGCATACCATTCCCGCAGCACGCGAAAAGTTCATGGATCTTGTTCGTCACCCTAACGCATTACATAAAGCCTTTCGTTTAATGCACCGTTTAGGGGTTCTTTCTGCCTACCTACCGCAATGGAGTCAGATTGTCGGTCAAATGCAATTTGATCTTTTTCATGTCTACACGGTAGATGAGCACAGCATGCGATTGCTCAAACATATTAATCAGTTCAGTTACGCGAAAAATAGAGATAAGCACCCGATCTGCTGTGAGGTGTATCCTCGAATCCAGAAGAAGGAGTTGCTAATTCTTGCGGCCATTTTCCATGATATTGGTAAAGGCCGCGGAGGGGATCATTCTGAAATTGGCGCGGTTGAAGCTTATAATTTTTGCATCGAGCACGGTCTATCGAAGCCCGAAGCGAAGTTAGTCTCTTGGTTAGTTCAAAATCACCTTCTCATGTCGGTTACCGCGCAAAGACGTGATATATACGATCCCGAAGTGATCACTGAGTTTGCCAAAAAAGTACGCGATGAAGAGTCCTTAGAGTTCTTAGTCTGTTTAACCGTAGCCGATATTTGTGCTACCAACCCTGAACTTTGGAACAGTTGGAAACGCACGCTTCTTGCTGAGCTGTTCCACTCAACTCAACGCGCATTAAGACGCGGATTAGAGAACCCTGTCGATATTAGAGATAGAATCCGCCACAACCAGCAACTCGCATCTGCCCTTCTACGTAAAGAGAACTTTAGCCCAAGGCAAATAGAAGTTCTATGGCAGCGGTTTAAAGCGGATTATTTTCTACGCCACACCCATAAGCAAATCGCATGGCATTGTGAGAATTTACTCAGACAAGATAACCCAGATGAACCTCTGATCCTTATCAGCAAAAAGCCAACAAGGGGCGGAACAGAAGTTTTCGTTTACTGTAAAGATCAACCAGCACTGTTTGCCACGGTTGTAGCGGAATTAGATAGGCGTAATTTTAACGTGCATGACGCACAAGTGATGACCAGTAAAGATGGCTATGTCATCGATACATTCATGGTTCTCGATCAACATGGACAAGCCATTGATGAATCTCGCCACAAAGCCGTGGTGAAACACTTAGTTCATGTACTTGAAGATGGCCGCCCTACAAAAATAAAAGTACGCCGCGCCCCAAGAAACCTTCAACATTTCAAAGTAAAAACCAGAGTTGATTTTCTACCAACTAAAAGTAAAAAACGCACCTTAATGGAATTTGTTGCGCTTGATACTCCTGGGCTACTCGCCAAGGTTGGTGCCACTTTTTCTGAACTTAATATCAGCTTACATGGCGCAAAAATCACCACGATTGGGGAGCGAGCAGAAGATCTCTTTATCTTAACCAGTGATGGTGGTCGATTGAGTGACCAGCAAAAAGAGGTATTAAGAGAGAAACTGATTCTCAATGTTTCACAACTTGCCCCCAGTTAGTCCCTAATATTTTTATGCGTACGTTGTGAGCGAGATTAAGATGAAAAATTAATCGCGATCTTGCCCACAACTTATCACTCAAGCCTAAAGATCATCTATCTACCACACAGTTAGGCTGCTACATTGGTTTATGTCACTGATGTTAATTATAGAGGTAACTTATGTATCCAAACCTCACTGGTTTAGGCATTCAAGACCCTAAACAAATTGAGCGTTATTCCCTACGTCAAGAAGCTCACAAAGATGTTTTGAAGATCTATTTTCATAAACAGAAAGGTGAGCTTTTTGCTAAAAGTGTAAAATTCAAATATCCGCGTCAAATTAAGAATGTACTGGTCGACAGCGGAAGCCATCAGTACAAAGAAGTCACGGAGATTAATAGAAATCTAACCTTGGTGATTGATGAATTGAACAAAATCACCAAACCAATTAAAGTGCCAGAGCTCGACGTAAAACAGAAGATCCTCACCGACTTGCGTCACCTTGAAAAAGTCGTATCGAGTAAAATCGCTGAGATTGAAGCTGACTTAGAAAAATTAAAATAACCTTATTTGAAACTGAAAAAGGGCGAGTCACACCACGGTGCCTCGCCCTTTTATACTTTAATCTTTAGCTTCTAGCTTCTAGCTTCTAGCTTCTAGCTTCTCAAGAATATCTTGCCACTCAAATCGTTCAAACAACGCCAACCATGTTTCATCGAACTTCGCCTTTAATACCAACTCTTGGTGAGTGAATGGGTGAATAAAACGCAGCTCTGAAGCGTGAAGTAATAAACGGTGCGACTCTAAATTCTCTCGAAAAAGTTTATTATGCTTCCCATCACCATGAGACGTATCACCGACAATAGGGTGCCTTAAATGGGCCATATGCCTACGAAGTTGATGCTTTCTCCCTGTCTTTGGAGCCATTTCAACTAGCCCGTAGCGACTCGTAGGAAAGCGTCCCGTTGAATACGGAATTTCAACTTTGGCTAACGGCTCATAGGCAGTCACAGCTTCTTGAGGCTCTTTATCCTCTTTCGCAAACTTATCTGCAATTTTATCCAGTTCCACTTTCAAAGGGTAATCGAGAGTGTCTCCCTCTTCAATCCAGCCCCGAACAATAGCGTGGTAGGTCTTCTGCATCTCATGATTGGCAAACATTGGCATCACTTGTGAGGCAACCTCACTAGAAAGTGCGAAAACCAACACACCAGATGTCGGTCTATCCAATCGGTGTAAAGGAAATACATGTTGCCCGATTTGATCACGCAGCGTTTGCATGACGAATTGAGTTTCATGCTTATCAAGCCAAGAACGGTGCACTAACATACCCGCAGGCTTATTGACCGCAACAAAATATTCGTCTTGAAAAATAATATCGAGCATTAATGGCAAGCCTTTTCTATCGATTCAATTAATAGTAGAAGAGGCTGCATTTCTTGGCGCTCTTTCCACACTTCAGAAAAATAAGGCGACATTTCAAAGCCTTTCGGTAACGGCTGATTTAACTCAATGAGTTGACGAATTTTGGCAATAAAGATCCACTGTAACCACTGCTCGGGTTGTAATGTATCAATGGAAAAAGGTTCCCGACTGGCTAAAGCGTCATCGGTTGGTTTTGTCGCCTGCCAGACACCCAGTTTGCGCATCTGATGTTCCAATTCATTTAAAATATTCGTTATCTTTGCCGCTGTGGTCATTGTTCACCAAGTTATTTTGTTTACTAACCTTGAATTTGTGCCATAGAGTACCATCTATTGAGTAAAGAAAGTTAGGACCTTATTGCCCATGGAAACCATTCACACCCTTAGCCAATTGTTACAAGATAGCCAATGTCAGTATAAGATTTTTGATTTAGGTCGCCGAATTCAAACCATCGACAGCCAACAATTCGAAAATGTTGAGGCGGGCAAACAGCCGTATCCATTCCCAAGTCAAAGACATGCACATATCGGAATCGCTTACTGGAATGACAATAATCAGCCATGGATTTGGTTTCTGAAGTTCTCTTTAGACGAACGAGGTCTTCTAGAGCAAGCTGAGGTGGGTAATTTCCTGAAATATGTGATCGAAGCGATGGGAAGTCGTATCAATAGCAATATGACAGAAGAGCAGCAAGATAAGCTAGCGAATAATCCTTATACGTTTAAACCCGCTGATGACAAGATGGCCGTTTTTCACAGCCAAGTCAGAGCTCACTTAAACCTTGCGACAAGTCAATATTATGAACACGCCCAACATTACTTCTCTGGTGGTTTAGGCTGGGCAAATTGGCAAACCGTTGGACTTCAAGGCATTACTGATATTTGTGCCCGATTAGATCGTGATCAGAACGGTTTAATGATGCGAAAAGCACTAGCACATATCGCAAATGAACCACTATATGGTGTACTGGGAGCTTTAGAGCACTCAACACTACCTGAAAAGTTAGCGCTAAAAATCCAAGAGTTAGCACAGCAACAAATTGATTCTCAAGATCCTGATCTATTTCTACTCTCGGCTTATGCTCGAGCATTATCGGGTACTAGCAAAAATATATACCAGCCAATCATTGACGGTATCTTAGCAAGCCCAAGGTTGAGTCATCCTGAAGTGTTAATCGCAATAGCAGGTAGAACATGGCAGGCTTTGTCAGAAAGCAAAACCGCAGAAAAATATTTACTAAGATTAGCTCAAAGTGGCAATCAGGCTCTATTTAATCAATTATTTGCAGATCTAGTGATGTTGCCAGAATTAAGAATGGTCATGTTACCGCTTCTTCATTCCAATCCATCTCAAGAACTAGGCTCTGCGCTAATGAATCTGCAAAAAGCGACAAAATCATAGAGGGAATTTCATGATCGGAGATCTACTGTCGATACTACTGCTCAGTTTTGGGTGCTTTCTTTTCTGGCAACAGAGAAGGCAATCAGAACTCGCAAAAGCAGCCGTAACAAGGAAGTGTGAGCAGTTAGAACTTCAAATGGTTAGTGTTGCGTTTGGTGGCCATAAGCTAAAAACACCTCAAGGCAATTGGCGCTGGCATACTGTCTACAATTTTGAGTTTTCAGCGCTTGGAGATGATTGCTACCAAGGTCAATTAACCATGGTCGGCTTTCGTCCTATGCAGTTTCACTTACCACCGCATCGGATGTAAATCGGTACTCATAATATGGTCCATGAATATCAGATTTCACTGCGCCTTGTTTAAACCCTAATTTTTCAAGTATACGTATCGACGGTTGATGTCCAACATTAACCGTTGCATACACTTCCATTAATGAAAGCTCCCAACACGCTTTCGATAGAAAAGCTTTAAGGGCTTCAAATCCAATGCCTTTCCCCCAGTGAGAACGATCAAAAATAAACCCCAACTCCGCAAGACCATCATCAGAATGCTGTAAAAACACATGCCCTAAATAGTCTCGGTTTTTATTATCCAGTACCGCCATTGCGTATAATGATGGGTCATTAAGCACGGTTTGAAATAGTTTTTTTGCTGACGAAACAGAGTGTGCTCCATTCATTTGAGCGCGATTAATCGCATTGCAATTCAAAATTACAAAGTCAGCTTCTAGGGTCTCTGTATATGGGGTGAGCAGAGTTCTGGTGGTCGCAATCGTCATTTTACATTCCTTGTATCAGTTCCGAAATTTTCTCATACCATTCGGGATAAAACATTGACCACGGAACAAAAAACGTTGGAATATAAGAAAGCCCTGATACCGAGGTATCAGGGCTGTAGTCTTACCCGCAGCGATCCGGCTACTTGTTTATGCTCCATGCATCGTCCGTAATAGTGGCTGATTCTTTCAGCTCTTTCCTTTACTTCGCCATCCTAGCGGTGTCCTAGTCATCCTGACAGTTAACAAATCCTAGCTAACTCACGTCACTTGTTCCTTGAGCGGTATCCCTTACATCATCCTGATGTTGTTCCTAACCTTTATCCTAAAGGTGTCCATTGTCATTCCTTTGCAGCCAATATCCTATCGACTGTTGCGTCCGTACAATGTCCTTCGCTCCATGCTGATTACTCGTCCTGAATAATCAAATCTTCATCCTAGAAGATAACCAAATCCGTGGTTGTTTCCTGTTCCGTGCCGCTTCCCTTTCGACAAGGTCTAATTTACGCTTTTTTAGCACCATCTCAATGGACCTTGAGCAATATTAAATTATCTCAAATCATTCAAAAAATACATAGGCCATATTAATCAACAGGTTATGGTAAAACCATTAGCCATATCGCATGGGTAAAATCACTTTTACTTACACCTTTGTAAGCGATCTCTTACAAGCAATCTCTTATTTTCCCATTTATCAAAAGTACCGCTACAATCACAACCCAATAATGAACGGATTCGCCTAATCCAAGCAAAAATAGTAGCATGCACTCAAACCAACGATGAGGGTTCAAATGTTAACTAAAGATATATCGGCAGAGCTTGAAAATGTGCTGCAAACATTGAAAGAACAAGGAAAAGAACCAACTGTTGCCATCGTCAAGGCTCGTTTAAGTTCTCCGGTTCCGATGCCAGCATTAATTGCGACTATCAAAAGTTGGAAAAATAATCATCGAGTACCTAAAGTGGAAATAGCTCAAACAGCAGATTCCACACAAGATAAAATCGCGCAGTTAGAGGCTCAAGTAAAGGCACTAACCGCTCGTATCGAAGCATTAGAAAACCAAGAAAATAAATAGGAATACTGACCAATGAAGATTTGGGTTGATGCCGACGCGTGTCCAAAAGTAATTAGAGAAACTATCGTTCGAGCAGCGGAAAGAACTGGCGTAGAGTGCACCTTTGTTGCCAACCATGTCGTCCCTGTACCAAAACGCGCCAATATTCATTCGCTCCAAGTCCCAAGTGGTTTTGATATAGCTGATAATGAAATTGTGAGGCGTACAGAAGTTGGTGACTTAGTGATCACCTCTGATATTCCACTCGCAGATGAAATCATTACCAAGGGTGGCCAAGCACTCAGTTCCCGTGGTGAGCTATATACAAAAGAGACCATTAAAGCCCGACTTAATATTCGAGATTTTATGGATACCATGCGTTCAAGCGGTATTCAAACCGGTGGACCAAGCACTTTATCTCAAACCGATCGCCGCGAGTTTGCCAACCATTTAGACCGAATCCTTGCCAAGCGATAACATAATTACTATTCGAATACTTAAAACAGTAAAAAGCCATGTATCCAATTGAACCAATAGGCGTCATTCAAAGCCCTTACCAAGAAAAATTTGCCGTACCACGCCAACCGCGTCTGACTCCAAGTGCGACCGCAAGAATCAAACTGATGGGAGAGGCCAATTCACCCGAATCGGTTCGTGGTATCGAGCAATTTAGCCATATCTGGCTACTGTTTCTATTCGATAAAAACTTAGCGGCAGGATGGAAACCAACCGTTCGGCCACCACGTTTAGGGGGAAATGAGCGAATTGGCGTGTTTGCCTCACGAGCTACATTTCGCCCCAATGGAATTGGAATGTCTGCGGTAGAATTAAAAGGCGTGACCCAACAAGGCAACCAAACTTGGTTAGATCTCGGCAGTGTTGATCTCGTAAATGGCACCCCGATTGTTGATATTAAGCCCTACATCCCCTACTCCGATTCTATACCAGATGCAGAAGGCGGCTTTGCGGCTGAAGAACCTGAAATATTAGAAGTCAACTTTTCAGAACAAGCGATCTCTAAGCTTAACCAGCATCCCGAGGCGAAGCATATCATCCAAGTCATCAAAGAGGTGCTTGGGCAAGATCCACGACCGGCCTACAAGAAAAACAAGCTAGATGAAAAGGAATATGCGGTAAATTTGTTCGATTTGAACGTAAAATTCACCGTTGGCCCTCTTTTCATAACAGTAACTCACATTGAGCACTTTTGAGATCGCTGTTAGGCTGATATCATGTTCAGCTCAATTCAATTTATTGCTGCAAAGGCACAATAAATTTTCTTTTATCAATGATGAAACGGATACCATAGAATGCGTACCAGTAACTACCTTCTTTCTACTCTGAAAGAGACTCCAAACGACGCAGAAGTTATCAGTCACCAGCTGATGCTACGTGCAGGTATGATCCGTAAGCTAGCTTCAGGTTTATATACTTGGCTACCTACTGGTCTACGTGTACTGCGTAAAGTCGAAAATATCGTTCGCCAAGAGATCGATAATGCGGGTGCCGTGGAAATCTTGATGCCCGTAGTTCAACCGTTTGAGCTTTGGGAAGAGACTGGTCGTTCTGAAAAGATGGGGCCTGAGCTACTTCGTTTCACAGACCGTCACTCTCGTCCATTCGTTCTTAGCCCAACAGCAGAAGAAGTGGTAACGAGCCTAGTACGTAACGAGATCAGCTCTTACAAACAGCTACCTCTAAACCTGTACCAAATCCAGACTAAATTCCGTGATGAACGCCGCCCTCGTTTTGGCGTAATGCGTGCTCGTGAATTCTCTATGATGGATGCGTACAGCTTTGATATCGACAAAGAAGGCTTAGAAAAGTCTTACCAAGCGATGCACGATGCTTACTGTAAAGCATTCGACCGCATGGGCCTTGAGTACCGTCCAGTATTGGCAGACTCTGGCGCAATCGGCGGCAGCGGCTCTCAAGAGTTCCACGTTCTTGCTGAAAGCGGCGAAGATCTAATCGCATTCTCTTCTGAATCTGATTACGCAGCGAACATCGAGAAAGCAGAAGCACCAGCTCCTACAGAAGAAGTTGCAGCGCCAACTCAAGAGATGGAACTGGTTGATACGCCAAACGCGAAAACAATCGCTGAGCTTGTAGAACAACACGGTCTAGCAATCGAGAAGACGGTTAAGACTCTATTCGTTAAAGCGTCTGATGAAGTAGACGCTGATATCATCGCACTGATTATCCGTGGCGACCATGAGCTTAACGAAGTGAAAGCAGAAAACCTTCCACAGGTTGCTTCTCCACTAGAAATGGCTGATGAAGCTGCAATCCGTGCACTTGTTGGTGCAGGTCCTGGTTCACTTGGCCCTGTTGGCCTAGAGCTACCATTCATCGTTGACCGCTCTGTTGCTGTAATGAGCGACTTCGGCGCTGGCGCAAACATAGACGGTAAGCACTACTTCGGCATCAACTGGGGTCGTGACGTTGAGCTTGCTCAAGTTGAAGACCTACGTAACGTTGTTGAAGGCGATCCAAGCCCATGTGGTCAAGGTACTATCCAGCTTAAGCGCGGTATCGAAGTAGGTCACATCTTCCAACTAGGTAACACTTACTCTAAAGCAATGAACTGTAACGTGCTTGGTCCTGATGGTAAGAGCGTAATCCTAGAAATGGGTTGTTACGGTATCGGTGTTTCACGTGTTGTTGCATCTGCTATTGAGCAAAACCACGATAAATTCGGTATCACTTGGCCAGACGCACTAGCGCCGTTCCAAGTAGCTATCGTTCCAATGAACATGCACAAGTCTGAGCGCGTTAAACAGGCGGCTGAAAAGCTATACGCAGATCTAACGGCCAAAGGTATCGAAGTATTATTTGATGACCGTAAAGAGCGCCCAGGTGTTATGTTCAAAGATATCGAACTAGTAGGCATTCCTCATACTATCGTTATTGGTGACCGCAGCATGGACGAAGGTAACTTCGAATACAAAAACCGTCGTACAGGTGATAAAGACGCAGTTGCAATGGACACTGTGGTTGATCATCTATTATCTCAGCTTAAATAAGACCATCATATTTAAGTAATCTGAGTTATGTTTCTTTAAAGGGTTGCCGCAATGGCAGCCCTTTTTATTGAGCGTTATTTTTATTGAGTGTTATTCTCGTTGAGTCCCATACCCACTTTTCTTTCTCACCTGTTAATCCCCCATTCATCTTCATTCATTTAGTCTGACGGTATCACTATTCGGAGGTACTTTATGAATCTAACCAGTTTACTTAACCAAGCACTTAATTCTGACATCGTAAAGCAGGGAAAAGAGCAGTTATCCCAAGCATCAAGCTCAAGTAATAATACGCTCAATTCATTAACTAAAGATAAGAGCCAACTTGCGACGCTTGGGGCTGGCGCGGTCGGAGGTGGGATTTTAGGGCTACTCATGGGCTCCAAAAAAACTCGAAAAATGGGAAAAAAAGCCATTGGTATGACGAGTGCGGCGGCATTAGGAGCGCTTGCATTTAAAGTGTATAAAGATTGGCAGTCTAACCAGCCAGCATCTGCATCCGAGGCTGCACCTAGCGCCTTAGAGACATCATCAACCACTTTAGATGCATCAAATCACTCCACCTCACTAACGAATGAAGAGAAGCAAAATACCTTGATTCTGCAAGCGATGATCGCCGCAGCTAAAGCGGATGGACATGTTGATGAACAAGAACAGCACCAAATTCAACAAGCAGTGGAGGCGTTAGGAGCCGATCCTAGTGTGAACTTGTTTGTACAGCAGGAACTTAGTAAGCCTCTTGATCCTGCTGAAATTGCAACCCTTGTCTCTTCCCCAGAAGAAGCCGCAGAGGTGTACTTAGCGTCATTACTTGTGGCTGATGAACAAAACTTCATGGAAAAAGCTTATCTTCAAGAATTGGCTAAGCAACTTAACTTGGCTCCCGACCTTGTTGCTCAACTGAGCGCGCAAATCAGTGAATAGCTAAATTAATAATAGCTGGTTAGTAATAGCTGGTTGATAAATAGAATGTTGATAAGTCGCAGGTTAATGAGTGAATAAATGGTGGATCAGTTGAATAGCTTTGATCGAATATGACACCTGATTTGATGGAAATACCACCAACTCATACCGCTATTTGAGATAGAACAACTCTCACAACAATCTGATTTTGTTTTTCGAGTGCTCACTGTGTATATTGAGACCAGTTATCATTTAGTGAAGGTTAAACCATGAAAATATACGATTGTTGTGATCTAGTAAGAGAACTATACGCACAAATTGGCAGTGGCGATCAGGGTTACATTCCGCAAGCAATCACTTGCGTATTGAAAACACTAAACGACATTGCAGCAGATGAATCACTGCCGAAAGGAACTCGTGAGCGAGCAGCTTTTGCGGCTGCCAATCTATTAATTTCTGATTTCGAGGATTAATATGAACCTGTCTAATTTTGAAAAAATGGACCCAATTATGCTCATGAGCATTATCAACATGAAGCTTCGTGATGACTTCTCTGGAGACTTAAATAAACTCACTGCATACTTCGAAATTGATAAATTAACTTTAGTATCAAAACTGGCTTCTGCCGGGTTTGAATTTATGAGTGAAACGGGGCAGTTCAGATAATCTAAAAGTTAATAATTTGATTAAAATCATTAAAATAATCATAAACTTTTAACTATATCTATATAAATAACAGGATATATGTCTACGCTTATATGTAAGTTCTAATTACGAAGCTAAAGGCATATATGTCTGGAAAAGAAAAGTTCACAACAATACCAAAAACAGTCCGGCGTTCCTTCATACGTGCGGCGATAATCCCCTTTCTATTTGTTGAAGTGACCTTTCTCTGTATTTACTGGCTTAGCGTGACCATTAGTAATGATCAATCTATTCAGCTCGCAGTCGATGCCGCTTACGATAGTATTCAAATCCATACGTTAAAAGCGGCGAAAAGAATCGACCACCAGTTAACGTCCATTCAAGCTGCCACAAAAATCTTTGCCTCTCAAACAAGTTGGGTTCTCAATAGTGATGATGCAACAAAGATATACGCCGACAATTTAGCGTTATCACCTGATGGTGTGTACCACACGACGCACAATAATGGCGGTTCTTCCGTTTACTACAGCGCGATTAATACCATAGATAAAGAGCAGAAAGACAAAGTCGCTGTAACCGCCACCCTCGACCCACTAATGAAGTCCATTCATGGCTCGAACGACCTAATCCAGCAGGTGTATATCAATACTTATGACTCATACAATCGGCTTTATCCATATATAAACACCTTGACGACATTCTCAAGCGAAATCGACTTGATTGATTTTAACTTTTACTACCTGGCAGATTTAAAACATAACCCCAAAAGAGAAGCGGTTTGGACAGATGCTTACTTAGATCCCGCAGGCTCTGGGTGGATGATTTCCTCCATAGCCCCTGTTTACTCCACAGCAGAACCAGACAAATTAGAAGCGGTTGTCGGGGTCGATATCACCTTGAAGTCGATAATAAAAGAAATGCTAAATATCCAAATTGGTTGGTTAGGCTACGCAATGATTATTGATCAAAATGGATCGATAATCGCAATGCCAGAAAGAGCTGAAAAAGATTTTGCACTGAAAGAACTCACTTCTCACCAATATACTCAGCACATCGATCAGGACCAATTCAAACCCAGTCGCTTTAATTTAAAAACACACCCAAAAACCCAAGAGTATATCTCTACATTACTTTCGACTCCTCAAGGATCCACCTTAATCACTTTAAACAACCCAATGATAATGAGTTGGGCTCAAGTACCAGGAACGGATTGGAAGTTAGTGTTTCTTGCGCCATCCAAACAGATTGAACGTCGCTATTTCGACATCAAACAAAATTTGGCAAACATTGGTTGGCTAATGGTGGCGGGGCTATTTTTCTTCTATCTTATTTTCTTCTTCTATATCACTTACCGCTCCGCTCGTATCGGCGAATCGTCCGTATCTGAACTAAACAGCATTCTTAAACTCGTTCAGAGTATTGGCCAAGGAAATTATCAGCAGCAGAAACCAAGGATGAAGTTTGCTGAGCTTGATAACCTAGCAAACCATGTCGTTGAAATGGGCAATAAATTAGGCGACGCTTACAATGCTATCGCTAAAGCGGAGTACCATGCTGGGCACGATAAGCTCACAGGTCTTCCAAATCGCTATTTAATGGAAGACTACCTAAAACAGTCCATTGCTTTAGCTCAGAGGCATCATCAAAAGATCGCTGTGATATTCATTGATTTAGATAAATTTAAACAAGTTAACGATCAACTCGGCCATTATGTCGGGGATATCGTATTACAATCGGTGGCTTCTCGGATTCAAAGGAACTTACGAAAGTCCGATATTGTGGCGCGATTAGGTGGCGATGAATTTATTGTGATACTCAATGACATCGAAGATACTGACCCCGTCATTAACCTCATTGATGCGCTCAAAGAGAGCATTTCCCAGCCAATAGCGTATAAAACCGGAAGCTGTACTATCGAAGCAAGTATGGGTTATGCGATCTACCCTGATCACGCAAACAATAGCCAAGACTTAGTCAACTATGCCGATGAAGAGATGTATAAACAGAAGCCAGTAAAGAATACATCATCCACTGGCTCTGTTTTATATCGCTAAAAGTCGCTTAAAAAGAGGCCCAAATAACGGTTGCAACTAAAATGGGGCACACAAACTTCACATACATTGGCCAAATTTTACCGAATAAGCCTAGCTGAAAATCAGGGCAACCTTGCTCTAGCTCTTTAATCTTAGATTGTCGGCTCCATACCCAACCACCAAAGAGGCAGAAGAGTAATGCGGCACTGGGTTGTAAGTATTGCGTCGCCACAGTTGCGACTAAACCAAATAGCGCACCAAAATTATAAACGATGACCACACTAAACAGAGCAATCAACCCGCCAAGGATCCAGCTCGTCGGTGTACGGCGAGTGTTGAAACGTTCACTCACTAGCGCTACTGGGCACTCTAGCATTGAGATAGATGATGTTAATGCCGCAATAGTCAGCAGAAGGAAAAAGACAACCGCGAACAGTTGACCTAAAATGCCTAAACTATCAAACATAAGAGGTAAAACAGTGAAGACTAGTGTATCTGAACTAAGCAAAGAGCCATCTTCAGCGTAGATTTGAACGCCTTTTTGCATTGCCACAAACATTGCAGGCATAACAACCAGACCCGCAATGAAAGCGACAGCAGTATCGACTAGAGTCACGTTCATCGCCATTTTTGGTAGGTTCTCTTTCTTACTCAGGTAAGAACCATAAATCAGCATCGAACAGCCACCGATCGTCAGCGAGAAGAATCCTTGTCCCATGGCTGCCAATATGAGCTTCTTGTCCCAAATCTTATCGAAATCGGGAATCAGGTAATGCTCTAAACCCTGCATCGCTCCATCTTGCATCATGATGTAAATAAATAGGACGCCAAACAAGATAAACAGAGCGGGCATTAATCGTGTCGACCACTTTTCGATCCCTTGTTTAACGCCACCCTGTACGATCAAGATAGTAAGAACATAAAAGACAATCGTACCGAACAGGTTTCGCTCAACACTAAAACCTTTAAACCATGCCGTTGCAGCATCAAGCCCAGCCAATTCAGTTAACGCTCCCAACAAGAAGCAAATCAACCAACCACCGACAATACTGTAAAAAGCTAAAACTGCACTAGGAACACTTAAGCCTATCCAACCGATTAGCCCACCTACATTCTTACCCATCGGGTTAGAAGTTAGTGAGCGCATACTATCAACAGGATTAGCTTGACCGTGACGACCAATTGCCATTTCAACGATTAGCATAGGGAGGGCAACAACTAAGATCATGACTAAATAGACAAGCAAAAATGCACCGCCACCATTACTTGCCGCTTGAGTAGGAAATCCCCAAATATTACCTAAACCAACAGCAGCACCAGCGGCGGCCAGAATAAATCCAAGGCGAGAGCCAAAGTGCTCACGGGGTTGTGATGAGGATCTGTTTTCTATCATGCTTTCTACCTAAAAGTACTTACAAACTAGCGTGCTAGTACATTATTGCAAATAGACACTTTGCTCAAATAGGAACGTTCATAATTTAAACAAGTTTGGGATTTAATATTATATCGGTATGTAAAAGTATTTTTACAGTTGGGAGTACTTAAAGAGTATGAAAGCTAAAATAGACTTACAAGGCAGGCAATTAGCTCATACAAAAAAAGCACCATAGGGTGCTTTTTATTAATAAAGAAGCTGATGTTAAATAGTAAACACTTGATAGTTCTTCAATTCAGGAATCTTCTCATGCAACTCTTGCTCTTGTTCTGCTACTTCATCAAGAGACTCACAATAAATCTGCGCTTCTTTCTCTATAACTTTCGACTGCTCTGTCACTTTAGCCGCTAATTTCTCTTTTAATTCGGCCATCTTATTGGCAAGTTCAGTAAAATTAATACCACCATCTTGTTTCATTTTCTCAGACATCGCATCAAAGGCACTGGTAAAGAATTCGCTATTAAATACCTCTTGAGCTTTATCAAAATCTTTTTGCCAATTTTGAATAAAGGAGTCAAACGCATCTTTCTGTAAAACGAACTCATCACCTTGGTAATAGCGAGCTTCTACGTCAGCAAAAAATGCCTCTAAAGCCGTCTTAACTTTATTGAACGACTCCGAGTTATCAAAGCTCACTGAAACATCATCAATAATGTCATTCGCTAGGTTCAGTCCATCATTGGCAATATCTTTTGCACGAGGTAGATAAGCATTCATTTTCTCACGGTACTCTTCAATCGCTTGCTGTTGCTTATCATCAAGCTGAATTTTTTCTCCGTGGATATAAAGGTGATTATCATCATTGATCAGAACTTTCGGAGTACCATCTTTATATATCTCTAAATCTGAGCCATTGAGGTGCACCTCATTCTCAATATCAACATTACACTGCACCGCATAAACACTTGAACTGAGAGTTAAGGCCATTACGCCAATTACTGATTTCATACGCACCTCATAAACATTAAACCTATTCATTAACGGTATCAGACATTAACAAATAGTAAGTAAAAATTGGGTCAAGAAACCTGTGCGATTTCGTAACTGACACTTTTTGAGCCTATCGTCAGCTCTATTTCATCCCCAACTTGCTTCTTATTTAGCAACGCACCTAATGGGGCATGAGGCGTCAATACCGCCACCCGATTGCCTTGGCACTCAACTATCAACCCTCCAGACGTTGGCCCAATAAAAAACCAGCGGGTCTGATCGTCTTCATCAATTAGCTGAACTAAAGCACTCATACCAATCGCACTCTTGTCATCAAACTCTCGTAATACAAGCTCCCGAAAAGTCCGAATATCATCTTCACACTCTTGTACTCGTAAAGCTTGCCCATGAGCCAAATAAGACGCCTCCAATGCTAAAGTGTCGTATTTATGCTCAGGTACTGTCTCTTCATCTGTCGCAGCATCAATCGCACGTTGAGTCGCATCAACGGCAACTTGATGGTTCATTTCTAAACGTTGCAAAATGATTTGCTGTAGATCGTATTTATTCATTCTATTTACAACTCTTTTCATTAGACGTTCAAGGATAGAATTAAGTACCATAGAGCGCCAGCAAAAAAGGAGACCGATTGATGGTTGAACAGACGCTAAAACAGTATTTTGGATTTGATAGCCTAAGAAAGGGACAATCGGATGTTATTCATCATGTTCTTGAAGGACACTCTGCCGCAGCTATCTTTCCTACTGGATCAGGGAAGTCTCTTTGCTATCAACTTCCAGCAATCGAGCTCCCGCACTTAACTTTGGTGATCTCTCCTCTGTTGGCCCTAATGAAAGATCAATTACAATTTCTGCACTCTAAAGGCATTGCTGCGGCTTCTATTGATTCGAGTCAAGAGAGAGAACAGACTCAGCAAGTGATGCAAGCGGTACGCAATGGCGAAATTAAGATCTTAATGATTTCAGTCGAAAGATTGAAAAACGAACGATTCAGACATTTTATCTCTCAAATACCAATGTCTCTGCTAGTGGTGGATGAAGCACACTGTATCTCTGAGTGGGGCCACAACTTCAGACCCGATTATTTAAAGCTTCCACAATATCAACAGGCATTAAAAATCCCGCAAGTTTTGCTTTTAACAGCGACGGCGACGCCTAATGTTATTGAAGATATGCAGAGTAAGTTTGCCATTCAAAAAGAGCACATTACGATCACGGGTTTTTATCGATCTAACCTCGACCTGGCTATTTCACCGTGTGTTGAAGAGCATAAAACCGACAGTTTGATTGATATCATCGCTCCTACACCAGATGAACCGACCATCGTATATGTCACGTTGCAGCACTCAGCAGAGCAGGTCGCCAAAACCTTACAACATGCAGGCATCTCGGCTCACGCGTACCATGCTGGTCTTAAAACTGAACAGCGAGAATTCATTCAGCAGCAATTCATGCAAGGTAAAATAAACTGTATTGTGGCAACCATAGCGTTTGGGATGGGAGTAGATAAAGCCAATATTCGCCGCGTCATTCATTTTGATTTACCTAAATCAATTGAGAACTACTCTCAGGAAATTGGACGAGCTGGCCGAGATGGACAAGATTCGGTTTGTACCTTGTTGGCGAACGCAAATGGCCTGAATGTGCTTGAGAATTTTGTCTATGGAGACACTCCAGATAAAGCGTCGATTCGGTATGTGGTGGAGCAGATCTACGCACAGCAAAAACCTTGGGAAATCATGCTCAATCGATTATCTCGAGATTCCAACATTCGCCAATTACCACTCAAAACGCTATTAGTCTACCTAGAACTCGCGGGGGTTATCGAGCCTAAATACAGCTACTTTGCAGAGTATAAATTCAAGTTTATCCAAACCCAACAACAAATCATCTCCCACTTTCAGGGCGAGCGGCAACATTTTGTGCATGCAATTTTCCAGTGCGCACCAAAGGCCAAAACATGGTGCACTTTAGACTTTGAAGCATTATGGATGAATTATCAGGCAGATAGGCAGCGTGTGATAGCCGCGATTGATTACTTCAATGAGCAAGGATGGATTGAGCTTGAAAGCAAGCAGATCACTGATGTATTCCAAATCACCAACACTCAAACACCAATCGATGAGTTAACTGAACACCTTTATCAGCTTTTTCATCAAAAAGAGCATAATGAGATAAAACGAATTAAAGCGATGGTTAACTTTTTTGAAGAGTCAAAATGCTTAAGTCACAAGTTGGCGAACTACTTTGCGGATCATCATGCACCAGCCCAATGTGGGCATTGCTCTGTTTGTCGAGGCAATCAAGCAAAACTGCCAAGCACGTATCTCGGAGAAGCGAATGTCAGCCAGCTTGGTTCTTGGATAACCACCCTTTTAGCCGCAAGCTCCGACCCGCTGACCAATGAGGCCATTACGCGTTTTCTGTGTGGGATCACTACGCCACTTTCCACAAAATTAAAAGCAGGCAAAATGGAAGGTTTCGGTAAACTTGAGCTAATGCCTTTTGATGAGGTTAGACAGTTGGTGATCAAGCATCAAAGCTCTTCTTAGTATCAAGTTCTTCTTAGTCTTATGCTCTGGCTCTGGCTCTGGCTCTGGCATAGCAATCTATGCCCAAATGCGATTTAAATGCTAGTTAAAAAAAGCTGAGTTGTTTCATTTGGGCTTCAGGTTTAAGCATGACGTTTAAGCCAAGTAAACGGATCTCTCGTCCTTTTTGACGCTGTAATATATCTCGTAGCAAGCCTTTGAAGTCATCCAGCTCTAGTTGATGATGTATATGCTCAATCGTAGTCTGTTGAAAATCAGCAAACTTCAACTTAATACCTTGTTTGATGATCGCTTTATCAGCCGTTGCCTTGCCTAATCTTCGGTCTAATTCCGGAAAAAGCTGCCCTTCAATCACTTGCCAACACTGCTCGTAACTAGAGATATTTTGGCTGAACGTCCTTTCAACGCCGACGGATTTTCGTTCTCGCTCAACCACGATTTCTCTGTCATCAATACCATGGCTACGCTTCCAAAGAGAAGCACCTTGACGCCCAAACTTAAGCAGTAATTCACGGTAATCACTATTCTTAATATCTTCACAAGTATAGAAGCCTGCCTGATTTAGTTTCTCTAAGCTAACTTTTCCCACTCCTGGGATTTTTTCCAATGGCAACTTATCGACAACTGCTTGCACTTGATCTGGAGGAATAACAAACTGCCCGTTAGGCTTATTCATATCCGAAGCGACTTTCGCGAGAAACTTAATTGGAGCGACACCAGCAGAAGCAGTTAAATTAAGCTCTTGCCAAATATCGTTGCGAATCGCTTGTGCAATCAAGGTCGCAGAACCTTGGCATAAGGTTGACTCCGTCACATCAAGATATGCTTCATCCAGCGATAAAGGCTCAATTAAATTGGTATAACGGGAAAAAATCTCTCGAATATGCGTGGAGACCTCTTTATAAACCTGCATTCTTCCAGGTACAACAAGTAGGTGCGGACATAGTTTTAATGCTTGGCCCGTGGGCATTGCGGAACGAATTCCAAATTTTCGAGCTTCGTAATTGCAGGTACTCAGCACGCCACGCTGTTTTTCATGCCCTCCAACCGCTAAAGGTCGATTTCTATATTCGGGGTTATCTCGAACCTCCACAGCAGCAAAAAAACAATCCATATCAACGTGGATTATTTTCCTAATTTTATCTATTGCGGTCATCACTACATCCCCCAATTATCGAACTGTATATAATACCAGTATAATTATTCATTGGTAAATTGGTAATTATGGCGTTTCCCCCTCAATATTAATGATAAAGTAGTAATTAAACATAAATTCACCAATGATTTATAAAAATATCATTTTTTATGATAGACGTGAGTCTGTACAATTTGAATCAATACTGATCGATAGGGACATTTGATTGAGTAATAAAATACTAGTCGTTGAAGACAGTCGGGCGTTTCGTAGCTATTTACATCAGCAACTCACTCAAATAGGTTGCGAGGTGGTACTGGCGGAGTCTGTCGAACAAGCGAGAATAATTTTAAATTCAGAGTCTGATTTTTTATGTACCGTGCTCGATTACTGCTTACCAGATGGTCAAGACGGTGAAATTATTGACCTAGTTTTAAGCTTTAATCACAGAGTTATTGTCCTCACGGCTATGGTTCAAGAAAATGCCCGTGAGCAAATACTGTCTAAAGGTGTGCTCGACTATATTTATAAAGATAGCCAAGCTTCCATTGCCTACTTACTCATTTTAGTTCAGCGACTGATTAATAACCGAAACCATAAAGCCCTCGTTGTTGATGATTCTTCGACGGTCCGACGCCATGTAGTACAGCTTTTAGAGCATCAATATATTCAAACGATTGAGGCCGAGAATGGCGAACAGGCAATATCACTTCTCCAGCAAAATCCAGATATCACTTTCATTATTACCGATCACGACATGCCAGAAAAAGATGGCATCCAGATGACTCGTGACATCCGTATTACCTATGATAGAAATCAACTTGCCATTTTAGGGTTGTCAGGTAGTGATGACAGAGCAATGACCGCGCGTTTTCTTAAGGCGGGAGCGAACGATTTTTTATACAAACCATTTAATCAAGAAGAGTTCTTCTGTCGTGTCCATCAGATTCTAGACATGAAAGAAGCCACTGACAAATTGTATAAAATGGCGAACCAAGACGCTCTTACTGGCTTATGGAATCGACGCTACCTGTTTAATCAAGTTTGTGATGGTTGTAATAAGCGCAATATTGCGATGATTGATATTGACCATTTCAAAAAGGTAAACGACACCTATGGTCATGATGGTGGTGACAGCGTTTTAGTCACTCTAAGCCATATATTAAGTATTTACTTTAAAGATGACGTGGTTGCCCGCTTTGGTGGTGAAGAGTTTTGTATTCAATCATGCTCACCGTTTAACGAATTCATCCAACAATTGGAAAGAATGAGAAAACGAATAGAGAAGACCGAGATCAGTCATAATGGCGAACCAATATCCATTACCATCAGTGTCGGCACATCTAACACCCCAGCAAGCTTAGATGAGCAGATAACTCAAGCCGATGATCGACTGTATCAAGCCAAAAATGAGGGAAGAAATAGGATTGTGTATGAATGATAGTGGTACTCATCAGATAAAATAAAACCCAAAACAAACTGTTTTGGGTTTTGAGAAATATCATATTGTTCTAAGCGGTTTGCTTAAGCGATTCGGTCTTTTTCCCATGCGGCAAGCTGCTCATTTCGAGCGGCAAGTTTCTCTTCTCGCATCGCTTCTCTTGCTTCACGCTTCTTACGTGCATCACAAGGTTCAGGACAATTACATACCTTATCGATACCTACAGCACCAAGACCGCCACAGCTTCCTTTCACTACTTTTTTCTGTACGATGTAACCAACCGACATCGCCACAACAAAAGCTAGAAACGCTCCGAATGTAATCAAAAATGTATTCATTTTATCGCTCGCTCTTATTTATATTTCTTCATAAATGGTTTGAATGCTTCAGAAGCGATCTCTTCAAATCCGTCTTCTGTTTTCACAACCATAAATACAGGTATGTTTTTCTGATTTGCGACTTCCATGCCTTTCTCTTCACCCAATACCATTAAGCCTGTCGCCAAACCATCAGCGGTCATAGACGAAGGATCCAAGACGGTCACAGAGACCACTTTATGACGAATTGGCTTACCCGTTTCTGGGTTAATAATGTGGGAGTAACGAATGCCGTCTCTCTCAAAATAAATTCTGTAATCACCTGATGTCGCAACCGCCATATCACCCGGTTCAATAATTTCTTGAATGGTACGCTCATCAACGCTTGGTTTTTCAATCGCGATGCGCCAGCCTATATCTTCTCGGTTTTTCCCTTTCAGACGAATTTCACCACCGACTTCAACCATGTAATCAAGAATTCCTTGAGACTCAAGGTAATCAGCAACAACATCAACCCCCCACCCTTTTGCAATCGTTGATAAATCAACATACAGGTTAGGGATATCCTTAGTTAACGACGAACTCGTCGCTGTCAGGTGTTCAATACCAACATTCGCCTGACGGGCTTTAAGCTCTTTATCAGTAGGTACAACTTCCGGTCTTGCCTCTGGACCAAAGCCCCATAAATTCACTAAAGGCCCAACGGTTACATCTAATGCACCTAATGTAAGACCGTTCAAACGTATCGCTTCTTTCACAACCAATGCCGTTTGCTTTGATACTTCGAATGCATCTAAACCTTGATACTGGTTAAAACGGCTTAGCTCAGAGTCTTTTCGATACGTCGACATCTGATCATTAACTTCTTCGAGTAAGCGATCAATTTCAACTTGAAGCGCTTCAGCTTTAGGTGTGTTCTCAAGTGTTATGTACTTAACATTGTAGCTTGTCCCCATCGTAGGACCACTTAAATGCACCTGTTCACGAGGTTGCGTACAAGCAACAATAGTTGTAATCGAGATAAGTGTCACAAACCAAAATTTAATATTTTTAGCTAGGTGAATAATACTGAATTTCACTAGCAACTCCTTGAGTATAAATAACTGATTTATAGGTACTCACCAAAAAAGGGAATCAATGAATAGCTATAAATGAATAATCTAATTCTAAAAAACAAATGGCTGACTCCAAAGAGTCAGCCATAGATTCAATCACTTAGGTAGATTAACCACCAAAGTCATCAAGCAAGATGTTTTCATCTTCAACACCAAGATCTTTCAGCATGCCGATTACAGCAGCATTCATCATTGGTGGACCACACATGTAATATTCACAATCTTCTGGTGCTTCATGATCTTTCAAATAGTTTTCATAAAGTACGTTGTGAATAAAGCCTGTGTAACCATCCCAGTTATCTTCTGGCTGAGGATCTGAAAGTGCACAATGCCATACGAAGTTTTCATTCGCAGCCGCTAGGCCGTCAAAATCTTCAATGTAGAACATTTCACGTTTAGAACGCGCACCGTACCAGTAAGACATCTTACGAGTAGAGTTAAGACGCTTAAGTTGGTCGAAGATATGAGAACGCATTGGAGCCATACCAGCACCACCACCAATGAAGACCATCTCATTGTCAGTTTCTTTTGCGAAAAACTCACCAAATGGACCAGAAATCGTACACTTATCACCTTCTTTCAGTGACCAGATGTAAGATGACATCACGCCTGGTGGCACGTCTGGGTTGTTTGGCGGCGGAGTCGCAATACGTACGTTAAGCTTGATAATGCCTTTCTCTTCTGGGTATGACGCCATAGAGTAAGCACGAATCGAAGGTTCAGTAACGATTGACTCATAACGGAACAAGTTAAACTTATCCCAGTCACCACGATACTCTTCTGGAATATCGAAATCAGCGTATTTGATGTGATGCGGTTCAGCTTCAATCTGGATGTAACCACCAGCTTTAAACGGAACTTCTTCACCTTCTGGGATCGCAAGAGCAAGTTCTTTGATGAAGGTTGCTTCGTTATCATTAGAGATAACAGTACATTCCCATTTTTTAACACCAAAGATCTCTTCTGGAAGTTCGATTTCCATGTCAGTTTTAACGGCTACCTGACACGCTAGACGTTCGCCTTCACGAGCTTCACCTTTGCTGATGTGGCTAAGTTCTGTTGGTAGAATATCGCCACCGCCAGATTTAACTTTTACACGACACTGACCACAAGAGCCACCGCCACCACAAGCAGAAGAAACGAAAATACCACTACCCGCCATTGCGTTAAGTAGTTTGTCACCTGGAGAAGTTTTAAATGCTTTCTCTGGGTCACCGTTTACTGAGATAGTCACGTCACCTGACGGTACAAGCTTAGATTTAGCAAATAAAATTACTAATACTAGAACAAGTACAATCAGAGTAAACATCACTACTCCAAGAATAATATCCATCAACTATTCCTTAAATATTGTGCGGTTTACCCGACTTACAGTTGAACACCAGAGAAAGACATGAAGCCTAACGCCATCAAACCTACTGTGATGAAAGTGATGCCTAGACCACGAAGGCCTGGAGGTACATCTGAATATTTCATCTTCTCACGAATACCAGCAAGTGCCACGATAGCTAACATCCAACCCACACCAGAACCAAAGCCGTATACCACAGACTCAACGAAGTTATAATCACGTTGAACCATGAAAGATACACCACCAAAGATCGCACAGTTAACTGTGATCAGCGGAAGGAAGATACCAAGTGCGTTGTACAAAGGTGGGAAAAAGCGATCCAGTACCATCTCAAGGATTTGTACTAGAGCTGCAATTACACCAATGAAGGTAATGAAGTTAAGGAAGCTTAAATCCACGCCATCAAGCAGCGCATTCTCTTTTAGTACAAATGTGTAAACCAAGTTGTTTACAGGAACAGCAATCGTCAATACAACAACAACGGCAATACCAAGACCAAAAGAGGTTTTCACTTTCTTTGAAACCGCTAGGAATGTACACATACCTAGGAAGAAAGAGAGCGCCATATTTTCAATGAAGATCGATTTAACGAGTAAACTAATATAATGTTCCATTTTTACCTTACTCCTTCGCTTCTACTTGTTCAGGTCGAATGATACGGATAGCCCAGATCATGAAACCGATTAAGAAGAACGCCGATGGTGCGAGTAGCATCATACCGTTTGGTTGATACCAGCCACCTTCACTGATTAGAGGTAGAACCTCCATGCCGAACAACTTACCTGAACCGAATAGTTCGCGGAAGAATCCAACAGTAATCAGAACGAAACCGTAGCCTAAGCCATTACCAATACCATCAATAAGAGAAGGAATTGGCGCTGATTTCATTGCAAATGCTTCCGCACGACCCATTACGATACAGTTCGTAATGATCAAACCAACGAATACAGAAAGCTGCTTAGAAATATCGTATAAGTAAGCTTTAAGTACTTGGTCTACCACGATTACTAGAGATGCAATGATCGCCATTTGAACGATAATACGCACACTACCAGGAATATGGTTGCGAATTGAAGAAACAAAGAAGTTAGACAGTGCTGTTACAAAAGTTACAGCAAGCGTCATTACAAAGGCAGTTTCTAATTTAGTGGTTACCGCAAGAGCAGAACACACACCAAGAACTTGTAACGCGATAGGGTTGTTATCCAACACTGGCGCTAAAATGCTCTTTTTAATATCGTTTGCACTAGCCATTAGTTCAAACCTCCATCACGCACTTTAGCTAGGAAAGGACCAAAGCCTTCATCACCTAACCAGAAGTCAAAAGTACCTTGAACACCGTTACCCGTTAAGGTTGCGCCAGATAGGCCATCAACGCCGTGTTCAGAACCTTGAGGAGCGCCACCTTTAACCACTTTAATCGCTGGTTTATGGTTCTCATCAAACAGTTTCTTACCCACGAATTGAGCACGCCATCTTGGGTTTTCTACTTCACCACCAAGTCCAGGAGTTTCACCCTGTTCGTAGTAAGTAATACCCGCAACAGTGTTACCATCGGTTTCTACTGCAACAAATGCGTACATCATCGACCAAAGACCACTACCGTGAACCGGAATGATAACTTTTGATACAGCACTGCCATCTTTAACTAGGTATACAAGACCTTCGTTAGCACGGCGGATGATTTTCGCTTTATCTTGTTCAGCAGTCAGTTTGATCGATAAGTTCTTATCTTTAGCCGCTTTACGCTGGTCGTAAGTTGCAGCATCGCCGTCAACAAACTCACCAGTAGAAAAGTCAACCAGACGAGGTTCGATGTACTGAGCGAAAAGATCAGGGATCTTCTTACCTTCAGTATCAAGACCTGCAACTTCAACAATCTTACTTTGCTTATCTAGCACTGCATTTGCTTTCTGCTTATCACGCAGGCTAACAGCTGCTGTTGATACGATGATTGAGCACACTAGGCTCAATGCGATAACAACAAACAGCGTCTTTTTAATGCTATCGTTATTACTTGCCATAGCGAGCTAGTCTCCGTTTGATATTCTTCTCGATCACAATGTGGTCGAACAGAGGAGCAAATAGGTTAGCGAATAGAATCGCCAGCATCATACCTTCTGGGTATGCTGGGTTAACAACACGAATCATCACACACATTGCGCCGATAAGGATACCGTAAGCTAACTTACCTTTATCAGTAAATGATGCAGATACAGGGTCGGTTGCCATGAAGAACATACCGAATGCAAAACCACCAAGTACTAGGTGCCAGTGCCAAGGCATGCTAAACATTGCGTTAGTATCTGAACCTACTAAGTTAAATAGTGTTGAAACCGCGATCATACCTAGCATTACACCGACAATGATGCGCCATGAAGCAATGCCCATGTAAACAATCATTGCAGCACCAAGCATAAGAGCTAGTGTAGACACTTCACCAATAGAGCCTGGAATGTTACCAACGAATGCATCCATCCAAGTGATAGCTTCACCTGTCACGATATTCATTAGTTCACCGCTACCACCTTGAGCCCATTGGCTAAGAGCAGTTGCGCCAGAGAAACCATCAGCTGCAGTCCATACTACGTCACCAGAAATCTGTGCAGGGTATGCAAAGAAAAGGAACGCACGGCCAGCAAGTGCAGGGTTTAGGAAGTTACGACCTGTACCACCAAAGATCTCTTTAGCTACGACAACACCAAAGGTAATACCTAGTGCTGCTTGCCATAGAGGAAGTGTCGGTGGAACAATCAGTGCGAATAAAATAGAGGTAACAAAGAAACCTTCGTTAACTTCATGTTTACGCACCATACAGAACAACACTTCCCAAAATCCGCCCACTAAAAAGACAGTAGCGTAAATTGGTAGGAAGTAGGTCGAACCCAGTAGCATTTTACTGCCCCAACCTGCATCCGCAGAGATGGAACCGCCAAGCATTTCTGTTAACCAGTAATGCCAGTTACCTGCAACTACTGATACTAATTCAGCACCAGAGTACATATGTGTTAGCGCAGCGATCGCTTGACCACCAGCGTTATACATACCCCAGAACATTGCTGGGAATACGGCTAACCAAACCATAATCATGATACGTTTTAAATCAACGCTATCACGAACATGCGAGCTACGTTTTGTTACTGTACCAGGCGTGTAGAACAACGTTGCCGTTGCTTCATACAGTGCAAACCATTTTTCATGTTTGCCACCAGGTTCAAAATGATGCTCGATGTCTTCAAGAAACTTCTTAAGCATGGAATTATCCTTCCTTCTCAATCTTGTCTAGGCATTCACGAAGTAATTGACCATATTCGTACTTACCTGGACATACAAAGGTGCACAATGCCAAATCATCTTCATCTAATTCAAGAGCACCAAGGCTCTGTGCGCTATCGATATCGCCAGCACATAGATCACGAAGAAGCAATGTTGGTTCCATATCAAGTGGCATTACTTTTTCGTAATTACCAATTGGAACCATTGCACGATCACTACCATTCGTTGTCGTTGTCATATTAAACAACTGACCATTGAATAAGTGACCAAGGAATGAGCGAGTAACAGAGAACTTATTCTTACCAGGCATAGCCCAACCGAATAGCTCTTTCTCGCGACCTTCACGAAGAACAGACACTTGCTGATGGTAACGGCCAAGGAAAGCATGAGGGCCGGTAGCATGAACACCATTCAGAACTGAACCTGAAATAACACGAACTTCGCCAGGAATTAACTCATTATCTGTTAACTCATCAAGGCTAGCACCAAGCTGAGTACGAACAAGACGAGGGTTATTTACCACTGGACCCGCAAGAGAAACAACACGATCTGTGTAGATTTCACCGGTAAGGAAAAGCTTACCGAAAGCGATAACGTCCTGATAGTTAATGCTCCACGCAACATTTTCAGCATTTACCGGATATAGGTAATGCATGTGCGTACCAGCAAGACCTGCTGGGTGAGGGCCATCAAAAACGTGTTCTTCGATGTTTGGTTGAGCCGAACGAGGAAGGCTTGTACCTTTTTTACAAACGTACACCTTGCCATCAGTTAGAGTCGATAGAATGTCCAGGCCGGCAATAAATGCATCAGACTGTTCATTAATAATCAATTCAGGCTCTGCTGCGAGTGGATTGGTATCCATAGCAGTAACGAAAATGGCCTGAGTTGTAGACTCAATGGCTGGAACCTTGCTGAACGGACGAGTTCGCAGAGCGGTCCATGAACCAGACTCAATTAACTGAGCTTTAACCGCTTGACGGTCAAGTTTAGCTAATTGGCTAGCTTCAAAGCTATCAAACGTAATTTGCTCATTACCTGCAACTTCAATAACAACAGATTGAAGTACACGTTTAGCACCACGATTAATTTCGATAACTTTACCGCTTGCTGGAGAAGTAAATTTAACGCCCAAATTCTTCTTATCTTCAAAAAGAATTTGACCTTTTTTTACTTCATCACCAACGCGAGCATGCATCGTAGGACGCATACCAACGTACTCTTCGCCAAGCAAGGCGACTTTATTGATGGACTTACCATCATTAATCACCTGGGATGGAGTTCCTGCAATAGGAAGATCCAAGCCCTTCTTTATTGTAATCATACGCGCTTGCACTACTTTATCGGGAAAAAGATTCTTTAATTGCGTAACATTTAGACACGACATTTAAGTGTCCGGCCTTAGTATAATGACACACCAAGATCGCAACATTCTCTTAAAAAGACAATTACAATCAGTAATTGCTATTTATTAGGTGCAGTAGTTTAGCATCTTTTTAGAATGGGATGCCATGACCAACCGCTTGAATAGACATTTTATTTACGAGGAATTGCTGTATATAGGCTTGCGAATATTGATAACTTTGATGTGTCGCACAATTACTCACCGCATTATACTTTAGAGGTATACCAATATTCATAAATGGAAATATTTTACTTTAAATCCATTACATTTCTCACATGTTGAAACACTGTTAATTTTCTTCTTATCAACACAGCATATATAAAGAGCAAAACCTATTTATAAAAACCGATTATTTATCTCCCCCCATACACATCGGGCTATCAGGCACGCCATCTCTTTCGATTCTCCATTCTGATTCCGTGTATGTGTGGATTGAAAGCGCATGAATGTTATTTTTCAACTCGTCAGCTAATGCAACATTAATGAGCCTATGTCGAGCAATGAGTCTCTTGCCTTCGAACTCGTTACTGACCACAATCACTTTAAAGTGACTCTCAGAACCAGGGGGAACGTTATGCATGTAGCTTTCGTTTATCACATTCAAATACTCTGGCTTAAAAGTATTATGTAGTTTCGACTCTATCACTTCTTGGATCATTGCTCTTCCTTAGTATTCCAACAGAATTTATTCATTCATGTTTTAAGTATAAACTTTGGCTCAAATTATGTCTGTAGGGTTTTCATGGCCGAGTTATTTTCTAACTTCAAGCCATGAGATTCGATGTTTTTGTATCTTGTTTAACAAGGTTTTGCGACAATAGTTTCGTTAATCCTCCAATGTAAGCGCCAATAAACTATGAAAACTGAACTGACCCTTCATGACCGCACCCTGACCCTGAATCGTTTTCCAAAGCGATCAAATGAAACATTACAGGCGTGGGATGCCGGAGATGAGTATCTCATCAATCATGTGGAAGATATGAAACTGGAACCTGGTAAGCATATCTTGATACTCAATGATAATTTTGGCGCGTTATCTTGTTGGTTCTCAGAGAAACATCAAGTCACAATGATGAGCGACTCTTATGTATCTCATTCAGGCACATTAAAAAATTTACAACGCAATCAATGTGGACGAATCACTTTTTTGAACTGTATGGACGAGATCCCTGAGTTTATCGATTTGGTTTTGTTTCAATTACCGAAAAGTAATCGTCATCTTGTATGGCAACTTAACCAGCTAAGAAAAGCACTTCCTAAGGGCTGCCCTGTCATTGGTGTCAATAAAGTAAAAGAGATCCATACTTCAACGTTAGATCTGTTTGAAAAATACTTAGGAACTACCACCACCTCTTTGGCAAAAAAGAAGCATCGCCTTGTATTTTCGACGCCTGACTGCGAACCCGTTTTAGACGTCAACCCGATCACTGAGTGGGACGTGGATGATGAAGATATCCACTTGAAGAATTTACCAAATGTTTATTCAGGTGAAGGTCTAGACCTTGGCGCTCGTTGTTTGCTCGATCACATTCCTCAAGATCCTGAGTTACGTCATATTATTGATTTAGGCTGTGGTAATGGCGTGCTTTCTGTTAAAGCTGGTCAACTTAACCCAGAAGCTCGAATTACTTGTATTGATGAAAGCTTTATGGCGATAGATTCAGCAAAACAAAACCTTTTAGACAATTTAGGTCCAGATCGCCAAGTTCAGTTCATCGCCAATAACTGTTTAGATGGATTCAAGAAAAACAGCACCTATCTCGTATTGTGTAATCCTCCATTCCATCAGCAGCAAGCCATCACCGATCATATCGCGTGGCAGATGTTCTGTGATGCGAAGCATGTTCTTAGCAATGGAGGCAAATTAATTGTTATTGGAAACCGTCACCTCGGATACGATGTAAAGCTGGCTAGATTATTTGGTGAGGCGAATGTTGAAACTCTTGAACTCAATAATAAGTTTGAAGTTTTACAAGCCACTAGAGAGCCTGCTAACTTTAACAAATAACTGAATTTATAGTATATATCGGTAACTCTCGCGCCACCGATGATGTATTTGACAAGGAAATAGTAATGAAAAAATTGATTTTAGTCGCTTCAATGGCTCTATTGACAGCCTGTGCAGCACCACAGCAAGAACAGATTAATCTGGCTCCCAAAGCTACCTTGAGCCAAAATGACATTGTTAAAGGCAAAACATTAACACTAACCAGTAAAGATGTTCGCGCCGCTCAGTACGTTGCTCTACTCAATAATGGCCGCTCGAACATTCTGCCAATTCATGCGAAGCAGAATATGAGAATATCTTTAGAGAACGTTCTTGCTGATCAATTCTCATCTCAAGGTTTCAATGTCACTGTCGCAAGCGAGAACTCGATTACCTTAGAGATCCAAGAAGCTCTGATTACTGTACAACACTCAGTAATGGAAAACGAAATGGAAGGTAAAGTTACATTAGAAGTTACCGCTGAAACTCCGAAAGGAAAACTAGTGAGAACTTACAATGGTACAGCACAACGCACTGGAACGTTAAGCGCGTCAAATGAAGACGTCGAGATGGTTTTAAACGATGTGATCAATTTGGTATTAGCTGAAATCGCCAACGACCAAGAGCTACAAACCTACATGAAGGAACGCTTCTAATGAATCGCCTACTTTTATCCGCTTTGCTACTGGTTAGTGGCGTCTCTTGGGCAAGCCCTCAAGTGGTATTTGAAACTACATTGGGCTCTTTTACTGTCTCTTTAAATGAAGAAAAAGCACCCATCAGTGTCGGAAATTTCATTAAATACGTAAATGACGGTAGCTATGTTGGCAGCCAGTTCCACCGTGTTATCCCTGGTTTCATGGCTCAAGGTGGCGGCTTTGATAAAGATATGAAACGTCTTCCAACTTATTCTCCAATAAGTAATGAAGCGTCTAATGGTTTACAAAACAACCAAGCGACCATCGCAATGGCAAGAACAAACGATCCTAACTCTGCCACTCGCCAATTTTTCATCAATTTTGGTAACAATAATTTTCTAGATTATGGCCAACGTCCACCAGGTTATGCTGTATTTGGTAAAGTAACGAAAGGTTTTGATGTTATACAGGGTATGGCAAATAAACCCACTCACAGTTTACGTGGTATGAAAGATGTTCCTGTAGAACCCATCATTATCACTAAAGCGACACTTATTAACGATTAATACTTCTTCATGTCTCGTGTTTGATCATCTAATGCCTAGAATCTCATTCTAGGCATTATTCATTCAGCTTAGAAGAATCAACAAGGATTGGTTTTATGCCTTCAACTTCCTCCCCTTCATGGATGGACACCTTCCGCAGCTTTTTAGACAAACGCTTACTTTGGGTATTCATGCTTGGTTGTTCAAGCGGCTTTCCTTGGGTATTGATCGGCTCAAATATGTCCGGTTGGTTAAAAGATGCTGGCTTAACCCGTGCAGCTATTGGGTACTTTGGTTCTGTCTTTGCCGTTTATGCGATTAACTTTCTATGGGCTCCTCTAGTCGACCGAGTAAAGCTACCTATTCTGCATTCTGTTTTAGGTCAACGCCGTAGCTGGATCTTCCTTTGCCAATCAGCCATTCTCATTTGCACTCTATTTATAGCAGGAGTCAATCCCGCTAATGATTTAATGTTCACCTCAATGCTGGCTCTTGGCATTGCTATCGCCTCATCAACTCAAGATATTGCGATTGATGCCTTTCGTATCGATACTTTCCCTAAATCCGAATCAACTAAACTTCCTCAAGCCTCTGCTATGGCGGTAATGGGTTGGTCGACAGGTTACTCGCTTCCAGGTTATTTAGCCTTTATCAATGCTGACTCAATTGGCTGGAATGGCGTTTATTACGGTATGGCTATTATTGTGGTCGTGCTAATGGTCTTTACTCTTTTAGCAAATGAGCCGAACACCAATCGTGAACAACTACAGCATCTTGCAGAAGCTCGCCACAACAAAGTGGTTGGTTCCAAATTTATCGCTTGGATCAGCGTTACCGTGATCGAGCCATTTTATGACTTCTTTAAGCGTAATGGCGTGCAAGTTGCGATCACGCTATTGCTGTTTGTTTTCCTTTTTAAAATTGGAGAAGCTTTCCTTGGGCGCATGTCGATCACTTTCTATAAAGAGGTGGGCTTTAGTAATGAGCAAATAGGCTACTACTCTAAGCTTATCGGTTGGGGCGTTACTCTACTATTTACCTTCATTGGCAGCTTATTTAATGTCAGGTTTGGTATCGTTCGTGGTTTGATGATCGGTGGTATTGCTATGGCAGCGAGTAATTTGATGTTTGCTTGGATAGCAAATGTAGGGCCAAATGAGAACCTGTTCCTAGCGACAATCATCGTAGATAACTTTACCACCGCCTTCTCAACGATTGCCTTTGTCTCTTTCTTAACGGTATTAACAGGACAAGCTTTTTCGGCGACTCAATATGCCCTGCTCGCCTCCCTCGGCAATTTTGGCAGAACCACTCTGGCGTCATTCAGTGGTGAATTGGTCGATTACCTTAATGACTGGTCAACTTTCTTTATAATCACGGCACTGATGGTTCTTCCAAGCTTATTCATGCTTTACAGACTGCGCCATTACTTCACGGATCTACTTCATCAAGCCCAACAGCGAAACCTAAATGAGAGCTCTGATAAGTAAAGTGAAGCTGAACACAATTATTTAGTTCACCGACAAAGGAGGCTTATATGCCTCTTTTGTGTTTTTCATAACCTCACATTTTTTCAGACATTCACTGTTTTTGTTGTTTTTTCGATTGCGACATATCTCACACAAATAAAGAAACAGAATATGTAAGCTCACTTCTCCACGTAAAATGTAACGACTTAAATCACACAAACAATGCAACAAAATGTAATTTAAATTTAGTTCCGCAAAAGAGTTTTACAGCGTGATCATGATCACCATATTTGTTTGTTTTTCCGCCTTTCGTCACTACCAATTAAAAATTTTGCCGCTATTATTCTCGCCATCAGGAATACGGCTTAGATCGTATCCATCAATTAAATGCAAACATAGAGAGTCCCCTTATGCGCAAATCACTTCTAGCTCTTGGTTTAATGGCAGCAGCAACAACTGCTCCTGTTATGGCTGCAGATTACTCTGACGGCGATACTCATAAAAATGATTACAAATGGATGCAATTCAACCTTATGGGTGCATTCGATGAAAAAGGTGTAGGTTCAGAATCTAGCCATGATTACCTAGAGATGGAATTTGGCGGCCGCAATGGTATTTTTGATCTTTACGGTTACGTTGATGTATTTAACCTAGCTGATTCAGAAAGCAGTGATAAAGCAGGTAAAGATAAAATCTTCATGAAGTTTGCACCTCGTATGTCTATCGATGGCCTAACGGGTAAAGATCTATCTTTCGGTCCTGTACAAGAACTTTACGTTGCAACGTTAAACGAATGGGATGGCTTCCTTAAGAACCACAAAATTGGTCTAGGTTCTGACGTTATGGTTCCATGGCTTGGTAAAATTGGCCTAAACGTATACGGTTTCTACGATGGTAACGAGAAAGATTGGAACGGTTACCAAGTATCTACAAACTGGTTCAAACCTTTCTACTTCCTAGAAAATGGTTCATTCGTATCTTACCAAGGTTACATCGATTACCAATTCGGTATGGACGATAAAGACGCTCACCGTACAAGTGCTGGTGGTGCAATGTTCAATGGTATCTACTGGCACTCTGACCAGTTCGCAGTTGGCTACGGTCTGAAACTATACAAAGATGTATACGGCTTCAAAGATGGCTCTACTTCATTCGGTGCTGAAAATGAATCTTCAGGTGTTGGCCACTACGTAGCAGTAACTTACAAGTTCTAATTTAACTTGAAGTAATTTTCCAAAATGGCGCTCTTGAGCGCCATTTTTTATTGCTTTCTAAAGTAGCCCACTTATCATCGTCCTATACCATTCAGCTAGGACACTCCCTTGAACATCACTATTGTAGGCCCCGGTGCCATTGGTTCCCTTTGGGCATGTAAACTTCATCAAGCTGGCCATAATGTTTCGCTTTGTAGTCGCAGTACGAACAAACACCTCTCAATTAAGCTTGATAACCACCCTGAAATATCATTCCACAATAACGATGTTCAACGCCTTCAGCAGACAGATATATTACTTATTACGGTAAAATCTTGGCAAGTTGAAAGTGCCCTACTCCCTCTATTAGACAAGATCGATTCCAAAACGATACTGCTTTTTATGCACAATGGTATGGGGGCGGTTGATGACTTAAATTCTCAAATAAGCCACTTTCCGATCGTACTTGCCACCACCACTCACGGCGCACTAAAACCTTATGCCCAATGTGTGTTGTATACTGGGAAAGGCCAAACTCAAATTGGGGCATATAACGATCTAGGACAACAGTGCTCCTTTCTCGCGGATGTATTCAACCATGCTCTGCCAAGTGCGGTTTGGAACTCAGATATCAACACAGCTCTTTGGAATAAACTTGCCATCAACTGTGCGATTAACCCTTTAACAGCACTTCATCGATGTAAAAATGGCGCACTTGCACAGCCTCAATTTCAAATCGAGATACAAGAGATAGTCACTGAGCTGGTTCAAGTAATGAAAGCAAACCATATCCAAGCGGATGAAAAATCATTACTCAATACAATATATAACGTGATCAATGCCACCGCTGAAAATTACTCTTCCATGCATCAAGATATTCATCATAAGCGCAATAGTGAAATTGACTTCATCACCGGATTTTTAATCAAAGCAGCCGCTAACCACCACATAGAGCTACCTAAAAACCGCGCTTTGTATGAATCAATCAAACAAATCGAAAATAACTGGCAATCCGGAGAATAGAAAATAACGACTCGCTAATATAAGAAAGAGTTAGAAAGAGTTGTGATAGCGAGTGACTACGCCTATGATCGCTCTTTCAGCACTCACGACCACAACATTAAGTTATCTCATGTTTGATATACAAAGTATTCGCAATCAATTTCCGGCACTAGCACAAACGATCAATGACCAATCACTCGTCTACTTAGACAGTGCTGCCACCGCTCAAAAACCTCAAGTTGTCATTGATGCGATTAGCCGATACTACAGTAGTCAAAATGCCAATGTTCATCGTGGGAGCCATAGCTTAACCGCCGAAGCAACGAGCCAATTTGAAGCCGCTCGCCAAACGGTTTGCGACTTTATTGGCGCCTCTTCAGCTAAAGAGATCATTTGGACTCGCGGTGCGACTGAAGCACTGAATTTGATCGCTCAAACTTACGCTCGGAATACTTTAAAGTCTGGCGATGAAATATTGATCAGCGAAATGGAGCACCACGCAAACATAGTTCCGTGGCAGATCGTCGCACAGCAAACAGGTGCTAAAATCGTAAAAGTTCCAATGACCAGCCAATGTCAACTCGATTACTCAGCTTTTGAAACGTTAATCACACCAAAAACGAAAATAGTGGCGCTTGCACAAACCACTAATGTCACCGGAACTCGTCAACCAATAGAGTCCGTTATCAAAAAAGCGCACCAATTTAATGCAGTCGTTGTGGTTGATGGCGCACAAGGTATCGTTCATGAATCAGTAAATGTGACCGATCTCGATGCGGATTTCTACGTCTTCTCTGGTCATAAATTGTATGCGCCCGCAGGCATTGGTGTGCTCTATGGAAAACAGAGTTTACTTGAAAGTATGCCTCCATGGCATGGTGGTGGAAAAATGGTAGAGAAGGTCTCTTTTTCGGGAACCACATACTCTGAACTGCCGGGGAAATTTGAAGCGGGGACACCAAACGTTGCAGGCGCGATTGCACTGTCAGTAGCAATTGATTGGTTTCGACAATTTAAAATCTCTGACATTGAAGAACACATCACTCAGCTCCAACAATTAACCTACCAAGCGCTTTCGAAAATTGAGGACATCACGGTTATCGGTTTTCAAGAGCATGCTAGTGTGATCACTTTTATCATGGACGGTGTCCACCACCAAGACATCGCAACACTGCTTGATCAGCAAGCCATTGCCGTTAGGGCAGGACATCATTGCGCTCACCCTCTAATGGATGCGCTTGGAGTGAAAGGAACCGTCAGAATATCATTTGCTATTTACAATACGCTTGATGACGTAGAACGGTTGATCTCTGCTATCAAAAAAGCCGTAGATCTGCTCTAGAATCGAAATCAAAGCATTATATCGAATAAATAAAAAAGCCGCTGACAACAATGTTCAGCGGCTTTTATTTATTCACCTGTTCTTCTATTAACCCACGTTCTTACGTGCGTTTTGGAACATACGCATCCACGCGCCATTCTCGCCCCAACCTTCTGGAGACCAAGAATTTGCAACCGTACGGAATACACGCTCTGGGTGAGGCATCATGATAGTCACGCGGCCGTCTGTAGTCGTTAAACCAGTGATAGCGTTTGGCGAACCATTCGGGTTATTCGGGTATTGCTGCGTTGGGTTACCGTTGTTATCAACGTAACGTAGAGCAACCGTACCTGAGTTTTCAATCGCGTTTAGGTGGTCGTTGTCACGCACTTCTACGCGGCCTTCACCGTGAGAAACAGCAATTGGCATACGAGAACCTTCCATGCCGTTGAAGAATACAGAATCAGACTTCTGAACTTCAACGAGGCTGAAACGAGCTTCAAAACGCTCAGATTCGTTACGAACGAAACGTGGCCAGTACTCAGCTCCAGGGATAAGTTCACGCAGGTTAGACAACATCTGACAACCATTACACACACCTAGAGAGAAAGTATCTTCCCGCTTGAAGAAGTTTTCAAATTGGTCACGTGTAGAGTCGTTGAACAGAACCGATTTAGCCCAACCTTCACCAGCGCCCAGTACATCACCGTAAGAGAAGCCACCACAAGCCACAAGGCCGTTGTACTCTTCTAGTACCGCTTGACCCGTTAGGATGTCGCTCATGTGAATATCAGTCGCTTCAAAACCTGCACGGTCGAATGCTGCTGCCATTTCAACGTGAGAGTTAACACCCTGCTCACGTAGAATCGCCATCTTAGGCTTAGCGCCCGTGTTGATGTAAGGAGCAGCAATGTCTTCGTTTACATCAAAGCTTAAGCTAACGTTTAGACCAGGGTCTGAGTTGTCTTTCTTCGTTTCATGTTCTTGATCTGCACAGATTGGGTTATCACGTAGACCTTGCATCTTGTGCGTGGTTTCAGCCCAGATAGTACGTAGTTCAGTACGGTTACGTTGGATTACAACGTCTGCGCCTGACTTAATCACTACTTCGTCTGATGCTTCCCCTTCCTCAACAACGCTACCAATTACGTGTGAACACGCTTCTAGGCCATTGGCTGCAAGCGTAGAAAGGACTGCGTCTAGGTCGTCGTTACGAACTTGGATTACCGCACCTAGCTCTTCGTTGAAGAGTGCTGCTAGTGTGTCTTCGCTGTTCTCTGATGCAGCTAAAAGCGCTTCAATGTTTGCGTTAACACCACAGTGACCTGCGAACGCCATTTCAGCTAGCGTTACGAATAGACCGCCATCGCCTTTATCGTGGTAAGCCACAATTTGATCGTTAGCCACAAGCGCTTGAACGCCTTCGTAGAAACCTTTTAGTTGCGCAGCGTTGTCTACGTCTGCTGGCTTGTCACCAAGTTGCTTGTAAACTTGCGCAAGTGCTGTCGCACCTAGACGGTTTTTGCCGTTACCTAGGTCGATAAGAACTAGTGAAGTGTTGCCTAGTCCTTCAAGGTTATCAGAGGTACGAAGTTGAGGCGTAATCGTCTTACGAACATCTTCAACACGAGCAAACGCAGTAATAACAAGGGACAGCGGAGATGTGACTTCTTTCTGCTCGCCGTTCTCTTCCCACTTAGTCTTCATCGACATTGAGTCTTTACCTACTGGGATAGTAAGACCCAGTGCCGGACATAGCTCTTCACCGACGGCTTTAACCGCTTCGTAAAGACCCGCATCTTCACCAGGGTGACCGGCTGGAGACATCCAGTTAGCCGACAGTTTAATGTGTTTGATATCGCCGATGTTCGTCGCTGCAATGTTAGTGATTGCTTCACCAACCGCTAGACGAGCCGATGCACCGAAGTCTAGTAGTGCCACTGGCGTACGTTCACCAAGAGACATTGCCTCACCGTGGTAAGAGTCGTAACTTGCTGCAGTTACTGCGCAGTTAGCAACTGGAACCTGCCATGGGCCAACCATTTGGTCACGAGCAACAAGGCCTGTTACCGAGCGGTCACCGATAGTGATAAGGAATGTTTTCTCTGCCACTGTTGGTAGGCGAAGAACACGGTCAACCGCTTCGTTTAGTTCGATACCAGAACGGTCAATCGCAGGATTGTTTGCTTTTAGCGTCTTCGCATCACGGTGCATCTTAGGTGTTTTACCTAATAAGATGTCCATTGGCATGTCGATTGGCGTGTTGTCGAAATGAGAATCTTCTAATTTAAGATCACGCTCTTCAGTTGCTTTACCAACCACTGCATATGGCGCGCGTTCACGCTTACAAATCGCGTCGAATGTTGCCATGTCTTTATCAGCAACGGCCATTACGTAACGTTCTTGAGATTCGTTACACCAGATTTCAAGTGGGCTCATACCCGGCTCATCGTTTGGCACGTCACGTAGGTTGAAGATACCGCCACGCTCACCATCGTCTACTAATTCAGGAAGAGCATTAGAGATACCGCCCGCGCCCACATCATGGATGAATGCGATTGGGTTCGCATCACCAAGCTGCCAACAACGGTCGATAACTTCCTGACAACGACGTTCCATCTCTGGGTTTTCACGTTGTACAGAAGCAAAATCTAGGTCCTCAGAAGAAGAA
Source organism: Vibrio clamense (assembly GCF_050337905.1). Taxonomy (NCBI): domain Bacteria; kingdom Pseudomonadati; phylum Pseudomonadota; class Gammaproteobacteria; order Vibrionales; family Vibrionaceae; genus Vibrio; species Vibrio clamense. The sequence continues at coordinate 283,773 of NZ_JAKJTJ010000020.1, forward strand.
CCCGAATCCATTGAAGATGCCGCACCGCCGCCAAGGCCGATGTTCATCGCAGGACCGCCAAGAACGATTAGGCTTGCACCTACTGGGATCTCTTTCTTCTGAACATGATCATCACGAATGTTGCCTAGACCACCAGCAAGCATGATTGGTTTATGGTACCCACGCACTTCTTCACCTGCGTGAGAGTTTACTTTCTCTTCGTAAGTACGGAAGTAACCTAGTAGGTTTGGACGACCAAATTCGTTGTTGAATGCTGCGCCACCAAGAGGGCCTTCAAGCATGATATCCAGAGCAGTAACGATACGGCTCGGCTTACCAAAGTCAGTTTCCCAAGGTTGAACGAAGTTCGGGATCTTAAGGTTAGATACAGAGAAAGCAACCAGACCCGCTTTTGGCTTACCACCAATACCTGTCGCGCCTTCATCGCGGATTTCACCGCCTGAACCTGTTGATGCGCCCGGCCATGGAGAGATCGCCGTTGGGTGGTTGTGCGTTTCAACTTTCATCAAGATGTGTGTTTTCTCTTGGTGATAGTTGTACTGACGAGTTTCTGGATCTGGGAAGAAACGACCGACTTCAGAACCTGTCATTACCGCTGCGTTATCTTTATAAGCAGACAGAACGTGTTCTGGTGTCGTTTCAAAGGTGTTCTTAATCATCTTGAACAATGATTTTTCTTGCTTAACGCCATCGATAGTCCAATCAGCGTTAAAAATCTTGTGACGACAGTGCTCTGAGTTCGCTTGTGCAAACATCATTAGCTCGATGTCAGTCGGGTTACGACCTAGCTTTTCAGTGAAGCTTTCAAGAAGGTAATCAATTTCATCTTCTGCAAGCGCAAGACCTAAGGTAACGTTTGCTTGTTCAAGCGCTTTACGTCCGCCAGTTAATAGGTCAACTTCCGCATAAGGAGCAGGCTCAGCAACAGTGAACAGCGCCGCCGCTGATTCGAAGTCAGTGAAAACCACTTCCATCATACGATCGTGCAGAATTGCTTTCAGCTCAACAAGTTGAAGCTCAGAAAGTTCAGCTGAGGTTTCAATGTAGAAAGCGGTACCGCGCTCTAGACGTGACACTTTAACCAGTCCACAGTTGTGTGCGATATCAGTTGATTTTGAAGACCAAGGCGAGATAGTGCCTGGGCGTGGCGTGGCAAGCAGCAGTAAACCTTCAGGTTGATGCTCTTCGCCATTGCCTTTACAAGAAAGCGTTGGACCGTAAGTCAGTAGCTTTTCTAGCTTCTCAACTTCAGACTCATCTAGGTCTGCCGTTAGATCAGCAAAGTGGGCAAACTCAGCGTAAATACCTGTTACAGGTAAGCTTAATTCACGACAAAGCTCTAAAAGCTTGTTAACACGAAACTCAGATAGAGCTGGGGAGCCACGCAAAATTCTCATGTGCTTACGTCTCTTATGCAGTTGATTAAGGTAGTATTGGAATAAATTCAGTGGGTTATAGGAACAACCTAACTGTTTTCTTCGAAGCTATTCCCGAAGGTTGCCAAACCTATGCCGATTCCACCTCTTCAATGCGAGCGCATTATAAAGCATTTCTTTTTGTGAAGTAACACAAAAAGCAACCGTTTGCGTTATTTTTTACGTCATCGCCTTTTTTATCTCGTATTGATGCTTTATTCCTCAGTTTGACACTTATTACTTAATCCGGCATGAATCAAACTATCCCTAATCGCGCCCCTTTGATATAAAGGCATAAGTTAAAGTACGAGAACGAAAATTTAATGCCAAAGTTAATAATTAGCTTACCAATGCGCTTGCTCTCTCTAATACTGATCACTGTCGGAATTGCAGGCTGCCAAATAGACTCAGACCCTAAAAGTGAATTAGAAAAGATTCGCGAGCGTGGGGTTTTACGCGTTGGAACTCTCAACAATCAATTGTCTTACTACATTGGCCCCGATGGCCCTACCGGACTTGATTACGAACTTGCTCGCGTATTTGCCGATCAATTAGGTGTACAGCTAGAGATGAAGCCGGCTTACCGAATTTCAAACCTATTCCCTGCATTAAAAAGTGGTGAGATAGATATGATTGCCGCAGGTTTAAGTCAATCACCTGAACGTTTAAGTCAATTTAGAGCAGGCCCTGCATACTATTATGTTAGCCAACAGATGGTATACAAAAAAGGTCAATGGCGACCAAGAAATCTCAAACAGTTAGTCAATAAACAGGTAAAACTTAAACAACAAATACTAGAAGATGGCGACACTACGTCTCCTGAATCAACGCCTTCATTAGTGATTGTTAAAGATTCACACTTTGTACAAACCTTAGCTGACATTAAAGCTAAACAACCAGATCTTGAGTATACCGTTGACACCAATGCCGATGTAAATGATCTACTTAAACAAGTGTCTGAAGGTAGCATTCCATTCACTATGGCTGATTCAGTTGAGCTTTCATTATCGCAACGATTGTATCCCGATCTTGCACTTGCCTTTGAGTTAACTGAAGACCAACCGATCTCTTGGTATATGCGCCGCTCAGATGATGAAAGCCTTTATGCTCTTTTAATCGAGTTTTTCGGCAATTTAAAACAGTCTGGTGAACTGGCGAGTTTGGAAGAGAAATACCTTGGCCATATAGGTTCATTTGACTACGTAGACACTCGCGCCTTTATTCGTGCCTTAGATGCCAAACTTCCAAAATGGTCGCCTCTGTTTCAGCAATATTCACTTGAATTTGATTGGCGATTAATTGCGGCACTCTCGTATCAAGAATCTCACTGGAACCCGAAAGCTAAGTCACCAACAGGTGTACGCGGCATGATGATGCTAACCCTGCCAACAGCGAAAAGTGTCGGTGTGACAAATCGACTTGATCCTGAAGAATCGGTACGTGGCGGCGTTGAATACCTCCGTAGAATTGTAGACCGAGTGCCCGACTCTATCGCCGATCATGAGAAAATTTGGTTCGCTCTTGCTTCCTATAATGTCGGTTATGGGCATATGATGGACGCTCGAAGGTTAACGAAAAGACAAGGTGGTGACCCTAATGCTTGGGCGGATGTAAAAGATAGTTTGCCGCTATTAAGGCAGCAAAAATACTTCAGCACAACTCGATACGGATATGCGCGTGGTGATGAAGCGAGAAACTATGTCGAAAATATTCGCCGATATTACCAAAGTATTATTGGTCACATCGACAAACAACAGATCATCGATCAAGAAAATAACATCGATGATCTTGTCGTCATTCCCGGCCCTGTAGTACAGGAAACAGATAGGCTTGACGCGGAGAGTTCTGCGGCTATCTCGACGCTCGACTCAGCAGATGAAGAGTCACCAGAAACCGCTACCACAGAGAAATAGGCAAGCTAAGCAACATCACTTCAGCGTGCAAAAACTGGATGTTTATTGCACGCTGAAACTCCCCTTTTGCAACTCATACATAGAAATGTGAGTCACATCACTAGGCAAGCTTCATATAACGGTAACAATTTGCTTCTATAACATAGTGGCAAAACGATATATTGAGATATCAAAGTCCCCTAAACCAAAACATTAGGGATATATTAACGTCAGGCTTAAATTTTTAAGCCCACCATTAGGTAGGAGGCCGTCAATGCTAGCAAAAAGAAAGCTATCTCAGCGCCTTAATAAAACCGTATCAGCGAATCGCCGTAAACGCATGATGTCGAATAATAAAAAGAAAATCATCTGGCGGAACCGAGCATTTGTACAACTGCTCGTAGAATAATATTTAATTAATAAAAAATTCAATCAACTATTCATCCTCAAACAACTATCAACAAAGAATCATATCTATCGCAAACATCGACTCAGGGAGATGTTTGCAAATATCCATCAAGTCATCATTGACCATCTAATGCTTTTTTTGCCTTCCTTTGCTCTTTAATCTCTTTTCTGCGTCTTTTAAAGAAAGCTTGTAATTGCTCACGGCACTGATCTTCTAATAGCCCCGACTCTATTTCCGCGTAATGATACGAAGCCTGACTTTCGAATAAATTTAATACGGTTCCTGCCGCACCTGATTTAAGATCGGGCGCACCAAATACAACCCGCTTAACTCGGCTATGCAATAACGCTCCAGCACACATTGGACAAGGTTCTAATGTGACGTACAACGTCGTATCGAGTAGGCGATAGTTTTCTAATTTCTTTCCCGCTTGGCGTAATGTCTGAACTTCAGCATGCGCGGTCGCATCATGGCAACCAATCGAACGATTCCATCCTTCAGATATAATGACGCCATCTTTCACTAACACAGCCCCAACAGGTACTTCCCCTTCCCCCTCGGCTACTGAGGCGAGCTCAATGGCCCGACGCATAAACTTCTCATCTTGATCAGTAAAATGATTCGGTGATTCAGGTTGGGAGGGATGGTCTTGGTTCAAAGTCGCCACTATAGAGTCTCAATTCATATTTTTGGTTATTATAAAGCATCTGCTAAAAAATCGACGAGTAATCGCACTTTCGATGATAGGTTTTTATTTTGCGGATAAAGAGCCCAAATCCCTTCTCTATCATCTCGATAATCGGAGAGTACCTCTACAAGCTCACCGCTATCCATATATTCTTGTACATAATAATCGGGCAGTTGAATCATACCTAAATGCTGTAGTGCCGCATCAAGCAGCGCAATCCCACTATTACATTTTAGTCGGCTATGCACTCGAATGGCTCTCGACTGGTTTTTCTCTTTAAAGCGCCAATGCGGAAATGAACCCACTAAACATTGATGCCGAGACAATTCTGAAAGAGTATGAGGTTCTCCAAATTGAGCAAGATAACTTGGCGTAGCGCACACATAAAGCTGACGATCAGATAAGCGTTTTGCTATCAAGCTCGAATCTTCCAAACGTCCTAAACGAATCGCAACATCAACTCCTTGCTCGATCAAATCGAGTTTCTGGTTCGTTAAGATGAGATCTAACTCTAGCTGAGGGTGTTGAGCTAAAAACTGATGGAGCAACGGAGCTAATTGTCTCTCGCCATAAGTCACAGGGGCTGTCACCTTAATCAAGCCTTTCGGTGTTGATTGCATCTGGGTTACCGCTAATTCAGCAAGCTCCAACCCTTCGACAAGTTGTTTACATTGCTGATAATAAAGCTGCCCCGCTTCGGTTAAGGAGACGCGTCGAGTGGTTCGATTAAGTAACTTTACCGCTATCCTCTCTTCTAAAGCTGAAACTCTTCGGCTGATCTGGGCAACCGATGTAGACAATTTTTTTGCTGCGCCAGTAAAGCTTTCAACTTCCGCAACGGCGACAAATTCACTCACCCCTTCCCAATTCGCCATGTTACCCCCCACTTATTATTACAAATACGTAAAAATCATTTTCATTTTAACTGGATTATCATCATATGAGAAATATATATACTGGCCACAACAAAACGAGAAGCGGAACATTCAAAGCTTTACTACGCTTTAGTCGACCGCAACATAACTAGATAAAAGGAACATCCAATGGCGCTTGAAATTAAACCAGGTCAAACATCAATTAAATCTAAAGCTATGGTCGCTTGGGCTGCTGGCGAACCACTAAAAATGGAAGAAGTCGATGTACAACTTCCTAAAGCTGGTGAAGTTTTAGTTCGTATCGTTGCTACTGGTGTTTGTCACACTGATGCATTCACACTATCAGGTGACGATCCAGAAGGTATCTTCCCTTCAATTCTTGGTCACGAAGGTGGCGGTATCGTTGAGATGATCGGCGAAGGCGTGACAAGTGTTGAGATTGGCGACCACGTTATCCCACTTTACACTGCTGAATGTGGCGAATGTAAGTTCTGTAAATCTGGTAAAACTAACCTATGCCAAGCTGTTCGTGAAACGCAAGGTAAAGGCCTAATGCCAGACGGTACAAGCCGCTTTTCTATCAATGGCGAAACAATTTTCCATTACATGGGTTGCTCTACTTTCTCTGAGTACACAGTACTTCCAGAAATCTCTCTAGCGAAAGTAAGCAAAGAAGCACCACTTGAAGAAGTTTGTCTTCTAGGTTGTGGTGTAACTACGGGTATGGGCGCTGTATTGAACACAGCTAAAGTTGAAAAAGGCGACAACGTTGCTGTATTCGGCCTAGGCGGTATCGGTCTTTCTGCAATCATTGGTGCTCGCATGGCTGGTGCTAACCGCATCATCGGTGTTGATATCAACGAGAGCAAATTCGAGCTAGCAAAACAGCTTGGCGCGACTGACTGCATCAACCCAACTAAATTCGACAAACCAATCCAAGACGTTATCGTTGAAATGACAGATGGTGGTGTTGAGTACTCTTTCGAGTGTATCGGTAACGTAAACGTGATGCGTCAAGCACTTGAGTGCTGCCACAAAGGTTGGGGCGAATCAGTAATCATTGGTGTTGCGGGTGCAGGTCAAGAGATCGCAACTCGTCCATTCCAACTCGTGACTGGTCGTGTATGGCGTGGTTCTGCTTTTGGTGGTGTTAAAGGCCGCTCAGAACTTCCAGAAATCGTTAACCGTTACATGGCGGGTGAATTTGGTCTTCAAGAGTTCATCACTCACACTATGGGTCTGCAAGACGTAAATGAAGCATTCGACCTAATGCACAAAGGTGAGTCTATCCGTACTGTTCTGCATATGGATAAGTAATCCACCTTGGCCTCGATACTTAGGTGCCGGGGCCAAAGCTATGAATGAAAAGCAACAAACTGTCTTCACCACCTCCTGCCCGGAGGGTGGTGAAACTTAGATGATATAGACATGTTATTCCCCAAAACCATCAACCTAACGGAGCACAATAGATGACAATCGAAAACATTAGCCAAGCCAAGGTTGCTGGTGGTTGGCATAAACAATATACCCATACATCTGAAGCTCTAAGCTGCACAATGCGCTTTGCTATTTTTCTTCCACCAAATGCAAGCAAAGAAAACCCCGTCCCTGTTTTATATTGGCTATCTGGATTAACTTGTACCGATGAGAATTTCATGCAAAAAGCAGGAGCATTTAAAGCAGCGGCAGAGCTTGGTATTGCGATTGTAGCACCCGATACAAGCCCACGAGGAGAAAGCGTTCCTGATGATCCTGAAGGCGCTTACGATTTTGGTTTAGGGGCAGGCTTTTACCTTAATGCGACTCAAGCACCATGGGATGAGCATTATCACATGTATGATTATGTAAACAGTGAGTTGCCAGCATTAATTGAAGCGAACTTCCCGGTATCATCGGTAAAATCCATCTCTGGCCATAGTATGGGTGGACATGGCGCTCTGACGATTGCGCTTAATAATCCAGAATCATACCGTTCTATTTCAGCTTTTAGCCCGATATCTAACCCAACAAAAGCGCCTTGGGGACAAAAAGCCTTCAGTCACTATTTAGGCTCAGATGCGACAACTTGGAAAAAGTATGATGCGGTTGAGCTACTTAAAAGCCAGCGTTCTCCTGTTCCTATCTTGGTCGATCAAGGGGAAGCGGATGGATTTCTTATCGAGCAACTAATGCCTGAGCGTTTATCAGCAGCAGCGCAAAAGCATGGCTCTGAGTTAGAGCTAAGAATGCAGCCAGGGTACGATCACAGCTATTACTTTATTTCTAGCTTCATTGATGATCACCTGCGATTCCATGCCGTTCACTTAAACGCTTAAAACTTTTCGACAAGTAAGAATTAAAAAAGCCCGCTATTTTATGACAGCGGGCTTTTTATTTTCAGATCAATTGACTGATTAGCTTCACTTACATTGTATAAGTGTATGGCGCTTGGATGCCTAGAGGAATACCTAACGCCCAGTAAGCCAGTAGGAAAATAGTCCAGCCAATCAGCATTGCAATAGAGAATGGCATCATCAATGATGCTAATGTACCGATACCCGTTGTCTTAACATAGCGTTGGCAGTAAACCACCACGAGCGGGAAGAATACCATTAGAGGTGAGATAATGTTCGATACTGAATCACCTACACGATATGCCGCTTGTGATAACTCAGGAGAAATACCTACGCCCATCAGCATTGGCACCAAGACAGGACCAATAAGAGCCCACTTAGCGGATGCCGAACCAATCAGCAAGTTAACAAAAGCAGTCAGCAAAATCATACCGATGACCGTCATTTGGCCCGGAAGATCTAATGCTTTAAGGAAGTCAGCACCGTACATCGCCAGGATAGTACCAATGTTCGATTGACTGAATGCAACCAAGAATTGAGCACAGAAGAACGACATAACCATGTACGCCCCCATTGTCCCCATCGTTTCAGACATCGCTTTAATCACATCATTACTGTTCTTAAAAGTGCCCGAAACACGTCCGTAAACGATCCCTGGAATAATAAACAGAATAAAAATCAGTGGCACAATCGATTTCATGATTGGTGCAGAGAACGAGGTGATTTCGCCATCAGGAGAGCGCAGAGCTGAATCTTCTGGGTAGATAAGTGCAATGAGTAACGCAATACCAGCAACCATTGCCCAACCTGCAAATTTAAATGCTTTCGATTCAATCGCAGTAAATGAGCCTAGATCTGGTGCTTCTTCTGCATCATCATCAACTGGAGTATTCGCTAAACGTGGTTCAATGATTTTTTCTGTCACATACCAACCGATAAGCACGATTAAAATTGATGAAAGACCTGTAAAGTAAATGTTTGCCAATGGGTTAACAATATATGACGTGTCCAGAACTTGTGCAGCGGTTTGAGTAAAACCAGCCAACAGAGGATCGATACCCGATGGAATAAAGTTCGCAGAAAATCCGCCAGATACACCAGCAAAAGCAGCAGCAATACCCGCGAGTGGATGACGACCCGCAGCGTGGAAAATAATACCACCTAAAGGGATAACCAGAACATAACCCGCATCTGCCGCCGTGTGCGAAACTATCGCAACAAGAATCAGCATTGGAGTCAGTAATTTCGCGGGCGTAAAGTTCAGCATTTTCTTAAGGCCGGTTTGAATAAAGCCTGAAGAGTCAGCAACACCCACACCGAGCATCGCAACCAATACGATACCGAGTGGTGCAAAGCCAGTGAAATTTTTCACCATGGTGGCTAAAAAGTTTGCGAGAGAATCACCCGTTAGTAGATTTTTAACTTGAACCGCATCCTTCGTTACTGGATGAATCAAATCAAATTGTACTTGTGATAATAGTGCTGAAAGCCCCCAAACAATAAGTAGACCCCAGAAGAAAAGCAGTGCTGGATCTGGGATCTTATTCCCGACCCTTTCGATCGTATTTAAAAAACGATCCATACCACTTGCTTTCTGTGGTGCTGAAGGCTGTGGCGCTGAAGATTGTGCGGCTTGGTTACTCATCGTAACTCCATTTATGCGGTTGTGTATATTCGACCTAATATTGTAATAATCACGGTCGTTGATATTTTTTATTCTAAATAAACACAACTTGAAAAGCATAAGATCCTGGTTGTTTGTCATAATTGGAGACATATTTTGCAAAAATAGCAACATAGCACAACATAATAAACACAATACCCACCAACACTCATACACATGAAATTAACCGATATGTAATAACCTGACATTTAATGAACAATCACCGAAAATAAGGGCTCTTGAATACCATTCACGACATCTATTAATCAAATTCACTATATTTGGATATCATGGTGGTTAGCTTAACCGACTCACTATCACCAAACCGATTTTGCCACTGTGCTTCTATTTCTATCGTTTTTAATGCTCCAGACAGCGAAATTGCAGGCACAGACCAGCTGAGAGTATAAAAAGGGTGTGAAGCATCCATCCCTGTTACCAAATCAGAATCAAAATTTGCAGGTGTAATGGTAGACAACGCATCTGACGCCCCACGAGTTCGAAACCACTCTAGTTTTTCTTCTGCTAAATAAAGCGCTTCAACACTGTGAGTTGCAAAATCGGCCTTCTGTTCGACATAAGCTTGGAGTTTAACCAAACCCAAAGCACCAATCCCAATCAATGAGAATGAAATTAACACTTCTATAAGACTGAAACCTTGCTGTTTAGAAGTCATGCCAAGATCCTCTTTGCCAAACCACAGTTGATGGCTCATCGAAAGGGTTATAGCTATTGGTAAAGTCTAAATTCAGTGATCCTTTAATGGTTGATAGCCCATTTGGAGTGTCGAGGAAAATTCCACCTTTTGGAAAGAATGAACCCGTATCAATATAGATAGAATTGGCTTCAATCAGTGAAATATCAAAACCAGGAGGTAAGGTAAGTGAAGCCCAGTGCGCTGGTAGAAGGTCGAGAGCGGTACCCGAAGTGTCAGGATCATCAAACATAGACATATTGACCATATGATAAAATGAGCCATCAAAAACATTCGCTCCGTACGTAACAAAAACACCATTTTCAACCACCAATGAGCGAGGTGTGATCACGCCTGCCCCATCCACCACAGATAAATTAGGCGAAATTACGCAGTCTCCATACACCCATACTTTCTCTTTTCCATTATCAAATGCACTCTTCACTAAAGTGGCACAATTTCCGCCAGAGGTGAGGTCGATATGGAAATAGTCCGCTTTGATTGATGCCAAATTCGCTGGCGTTTTTTTCATGCCAAAGTAGTTATAGAAGGTATCAATATCGGCATCATGTTTGAAATCAGACATAAAAGCCCCAAGTGGCACTGAACCTGCTTGAGTGATTAAGGCGTTACTAGAAAGAGAGGTATAGTCGTTACACTCAGTAAAGTCTGCTGGAGTATCAATCGGAAGTGTTGTTTGTAAAGTATTTCCATTGGCAATAAATTCTACCGTGTCTTTAAACCTCATCGCTGTGCAGTCAAACGCCCCATTGCTCAATACTTCATCATTAACCTCAGGTGCAATCTCAACACTGGCATCTGCGATAATTTTAATGCTTGATTCGGTTTGAATCGCACCTTTACCTTTATCACTTTTGAAGCGCAGAGTTTTGGTAATGTGTGAACCACTAGTACTCAATACCTTTGCGGACAACTGGTAACTTTTACCGACAATAACCGGTGTAGACACAATCTGATGTAAGTTCAAAGGTGACGAGCATTGGGTAGAAAAATAACCAACAGAGGCAGCGGCTGTTAGCTGTGTCATATCTCTATCTTGATATACCTTAGTAAAAGCGCACTCTAATCCCCCTTCAGCTTGCCAATGCTGCTGTCTTGCAACAACTTCATTTTGCGCCCGTTTGATCTGGTAAAAAACAGAACGGTAACTGCCTAGTGTGAGTATCAATGCACAAAGCAGCAATACACTAGTAATTAGCAGCGTGATCGCACCATGTTGATGTTTCATCATTGCCAATTCCTCTGCTGAACTTCAACGCTGGATGAATAGCTGACCAGTGGATCTCCCACTAATTCTGCAGACATAGCGATCGAGGTAAGCCCCGAGGCACTCTTTTGCCCCGCAATGACATCACTCTTCACACTGAAGTCAGTGACTTTAATCTGATTTGGCTCAAAAATTGAAGAGCAGCCTGTTACTGCCGATGATACGGTTTTCACAATCGTCGATGGGCTATCGCACACTTTGATCATTCCGGACTGAAAAACAAACGCCACATTGCGAATTTTTGTCTGATGTTGATAAGCATAAGCGGCGGTTTTAAAGTCAGGCGATATGTGCAGTATATTGGCAGCACCTGATAGCATTAATGAGTGCCCACCTCCACCGTCATAACCCGCCCTCTGAATATCTTGCTTGAAGTACTGTAATGCGCCAGAAACTTGCTGCAACAGGAGTAACTCTTTACTCCTCTCAGTCGCCACTCTCTGCCCAGATAGAAATACCGACCCAATGATGGAAATGGCTATTACTCCCAGAAGAGAAGCGATCATAAATTCAATCAACGTCGCACCTAATTGAGATGAATTAACTGCATGCTTGATAGCCATAATACTCACCTCCGACTCCGCATATTCTCATTCTTCCAGATACTTGGTAAGTGGTTAGTTTGAGCGTTTTTGTTCCTATAGATAGAGTGACATTGCCGTTCTTCGCTTTCCCATGAATACCACTAAACTTAACCTGTTTAGATCCATAGCTCACCGAAAAAACCACCTTACGATAAGCTTCTCCAGACAACATTAGAATCGCAGGGCCTACATTGGGAGCCACGTTTTCTGATAGCTTAATCTTCCAATCTCCCGTGCTGTTGGTTGTGCCAGACATAATGAAGTGTGCCCATAAATCCTTATTTCGCATCACCGCTTCTGATTTTGCTTGCAGCATAAAACCATTTAACTCACTGGCGAGCCTTTGCATTTTCACGGTTTGAGTGACAGAACTAAAACTTGGAGCCGCACTCATCAACAATATCGACATCACCGATACAGAGATAAGCAGCTCTAATAACGTAAACCCGCGAGGCATTTCCCAAATTCCTATGTAATGAACAATACACTGTAATTAAGACTTGCAGAGATGCTATCACCAACGAAAAATAGCGAAAAATAAAACCAGAGAGGCTTAGAAATGATTCCAATAAATCCATGTAATAACTACAAAAAAACAGGTAATGGGATGACATTGATCGAATTATTAGTTGTCATTGCCATCATAGGTGTATTAAGTGCGATCGCTTACCCGAGCTATACCAATCACGTCATAAAATCACACCGTAGCCAAGCACTTTCAGACATGGCACGTATTCAACTCTCTTTAGAGCAGCACTATTCTGGTAGTTATGATTGGAGCACTATTATCTCTGGGGGACACTGTTTATTATGCGAATCCGATTCGGATAGATATAGTTTTAACGTTGTAAGTTCAGCCAGCGTGGCCTATTCCATCGTTGCAACGGCACAATCGACAAAAGGCCAAGACCAAGATACATGCTTACCTAACAATAAAAAAATGATCTTAAAAGCGACAGGAGAAAGTTTACCGACAAACTGCTGGAAGTAGCCCCGTGATGTGATAAATGACTCTGCGACTCACTAAATTATTTTGTCGTCACTAGAAAAATCATTCATTGGTGCAATAAAGAGGCCGTTGGTACATTTGGTTCATTGGTTAATTTATGAGTCATATAGCATGGTTGCAGTGAAAAAAAACACACCCTTTAACTTATTAAATGAGACGGTTCCTCCAGGGCAACGCCGAGTGATCGAACTAGAAGCTGCAAAGCTCTATACCCACTCACCGCTCTCAATTCCAATTGAGGTGATTAACGGACGCTTTGCAGGGCCCACTTTAATGGTCAATGCCGCGATACATGGTGATGAGCTTAACGGCGTCGAAATTGTAAGACAGCTAATTAATACCATCGACCCCAATAAACTCCGAGGCACCTTAATTACCGTGCCTATCGTGAACGTATTTGGCTTCATCCATAAGTCGCGTTACCTGCCAGATCGCCGCGACTTAAATCGCTGTTTTCCAGGTAGTGAGCATGGGTCTCTTGCATCACGCATGGCTTTCACGTTTTTTGATCAAGTTGCCAAAAAATGTGACTACATTCTTGATTTACATACCGGGGCAATACACAGAACAAACCTGCCGCAAATTCGCGCGAACTTAAGTAACCCTGAAACTCTGCGTATTGCGCAAGCTTTTGCTACTCCTGTGATTATCGATTCAGCCCTACGTGATGGTTCATTAAGAAGTGAAGCCGAAAAATGCGGTATTCCCGTGCTCACCTATGAGGCAGGTGAAGCTTTACGCTTTGAGCCAATTGCAATCAGTGCTGGTTTTATCGGTATTCAGCAAGTGATGCAATCCATTGGAATGCTACGTTCAAGTCGTAAAAAACTTCCGACTGCCATCATTGCAAAATCAACCAGTTGGGTTCGCGCAGGTAGCGATGGTATTTTGAGAACAGTGGTAACATTAGGCGAAAAAGTCGAGAAAGGTCAAATTCTGGCTTATATTAGCTCGCCTCTAGGCCATAGTGAGTGTGAAATTAAAGCTCATAAAGGCGGAGTGGTAATTGGACAACAGACACTTCCTCTCGTGAATGAAGGTGATGCGGTTTTTCATTTGGCCTATTTTAAACAAGATGATGAAGAGATAGAACAAGCGGTCGAGAACTACCTTGAGGAGGTGATTGATCTTGATTATGAACCGCTCACCACAGGCCAGATAATTTCAAACAGTTAGCCCCATTAAATAGTCACAAAAGATGATGATCCAAAACGAAAAAGGCACCGATATATTATCGATGCCTTTTGTTCAAGAAAACTAAGCCGTTTCTGAAAGTAAGCTATTTCTGGAAGTAAGCCGTTTCTGGAAGTAAGAAAAACCTGAAAGTAATAAGTCTCTAAAACTGAAAAACCTTGAGGTTAAACAGTCACTAAAGCTACATGCTCAGTTTTCTTAAAGACAAAATCTTAGTTGGGATTTTGTCTTATTAAAAATTAGTCTTCTTGCTCTTGTTCAGCTTCTTTACGTTGCTTAGCAAGGAGATCGGCCGCTTTACGTTTTTCAGCACGTTCTTCTGCTGCTTTACGCTGCTCGCCTTTACGTTCATTACGTTCTGCTTGGTTTTTAACAAAGCCTTCAAGCTCTTTCTCTGCCCACTCAATCGCTAGCGCTTCAGTTTCAAAACCCATTTCACGTTTTGATACAGTTACACGGCGAGAAGTCACTTGGCGAGTGATTTCAGCAGTCCAACCTGTACGTTTTTCAGTAGTACGGATATCGTATTTTTTATTCTTAGACATGTTCTTTTTATTCCTAGGGATAATTAAGGGATTCGTCAACTTTGATAACTCCATCTAAGCTGAGTATTTTTAACACCATCCCTTGGTAAGCGCGGTATTAGAGCACATTTGAGTTCAAATTGCTGCAAATAATTCGCTGAAAATAGCAGAGTCTCTGTGCAAAACTCAATAAGTCATCCCTTAACTAGCAAGCTGTTTTATCTGCTCAACAATCGCTTTTAAACCATTCCCTCTGGAAGGGCTTAAATGAGCAATTAATCCAATTTTATTGAAGTAATCATCGACATCAAACACCTGTATTTGTTGAGCCGTTTTTCCATCAAATGCCGCCATCACTAACGCAATAAGCCCTCGAACAATTCGAGCATCGGAATCTGCACAGAAAAACCAGTAGCCATCAACTTGCTGACTGACCAACCAAACTGTACTTTCACACCCAGAAACGGTCACTTGATCGCTTTTAAGCTCTTCAGATATTTTCGGTAGCAATTTGCCCCATTGAATAACCTGACGATAGCGATCTTCCCAGCCGTGAAATTTTTGCATCGTTTCAACGATCATCTCGGCGCTAATTTCAGTACCAAATGGCGAAGCTTGAAATGGTGACATTACGAATTCCTAATTATTTTCGGTGTTTCTGAATCAGTTTTTCGACAATTCGAGATACAGCAACAAAACCAAATGATGCAGTGACGACAGTTGCAGCGCCAAACCCACTCGCACAATCCATACGTTTCGGCCCTTCCGCTGTAGCCTTAACACCACACACAGAACCATCTGCTTGAGGGTATTTCAGTTGCTCAGTTGAAAAGACGCAATCAATACCAAATTTACGCGCTGGATTTTTAGTGAAATTATGATGACGACGCAGCGTATCTTTAATTTTTTTCGCTAAAGGATCTTGAATCGTTTTGGTAAGATCTGCCACTTTAATTTGAGTCGGATCCGTTTGGCCGCCAGCGCCACCAATCGTAATCACTTTGATTTTATTACTCTTACAATAAGCTAATAAAGAGGCTTTTGCTTTGACGCTATCAATCGCATCAAGTACGTAATCAAAATCCTTACTGAGATACTCGGCTTGGTTATCTGGGCCAATAAAGTCATCGATCAAGTTGATCTTACATTCAGGGTTGATCAGTTTTACGCGTTCCGCCATGACTTCAATTTTACTCTGCCCTACCGTGCCTGACATTGCATGAATTTGACGGTTGATATTCGTAACACAAACATCGTCCATATCAATCAGAGTCAATTCACCCACGCCTGTACGAGCCAATGCTTCTACCGCCCACGAACCGACACCACCGATACCAATAACACACACATGTGCTGCACGTAAAATTTCGACTTCGCTATTACCATATAGTCGGCGTGTTCCACCAAAGCGTTGATCATAATTTTCAGAAGCTGGTTCGGTTAATTCGCGCATGAATGCACCCTAATTTTAATCGATAGAAAAAGAAGAGTGCGTTTTATACGCACTCTTTCTGGAAATGTCTAGGCTTAGCAAACCGCAAAGATTCAACCGCGATAAATAAGCTCTCTAGAGTACAACTATTGTATTTTTTCTGGAGGAAGAGCCCAAGGTGCTTGCGTTGCACTCCCCTCTAAACCGAGCTTCCAAACTCGACCAAAATGTTTGTAATGCCCAGCGTCCGTTCCCGCTCTTGGCCCCATACCATGGTATAAATCTAAGTGATTTTGCTTCACCGCGCCCCCTGTATCTAATACTAGGAGTAAGCGTAGTTGATGAGCACCACTCCAAGTTCCATCCGCATTTAACAGTGGAACTTCCGCTAAAATAGGCGTTCCCATAGGGAAAATAGAACGATCACCAGCAACTGACGCCATTGGGAGTAATGGAATACCGGCACTTCCCGTTACTGGGGCTGCCGCTTTAGGGGAAAAGAATACATACGAAGGATTTTGTTCAAGGAGTTCACGCACAACGTCAGGTTCATTTGCCAATACCCACTCTTTAATGGCTTTAAGAGACATATTTTCACGGGCAACCTGCTCACGTTCAATCAATACTCGCCCAATACTCACGTAGGCGCGATTATTTTTACCAGCATAAGCGAAGTACTCTAGCGTATCGTCATCACCAAAATGAACAAAGCCGCTTCCTTGAACTTCCATAATAAATGGGTCGATGAGATTTGAGGCATAGCCCAATTCCAAACCTTGCCCATTTAGCGCTCCAGCATAAATTTGAGCACGTGTTGGGCAGGTATCCGTACATTCTGGTTGTCCATATACCGGATACTGATACTCTTCATTAGCCTCATGGCGTAATTCAATAACTGGAGAAAAATACCCTGTAAACAACACATTACCTTGGCTATCACCACCGCCGAGTTGAGCCGTTTGAATGCCAAAATTAGCCAAATCGCTTGGATCGCCACTTTGGAGAGCCCACGCCTCAAGTTGCTCGTATAGAGGTTGGTAAATTTTAGCCATAGAAGGTGAAAGGGTCACCACTTGCTCAGCTTGCTTTGAAAAAGCCGTAAAATCACGAGGTTGATTAGACTCTATGACTTCAACTTTATTAAGATCGGCTTCAAATTCGCTATCTAAATATTGTTGAGCCCGATCAGTCGGTTGTGCGCAGCCAAAGAGAAATAATAACGCCGCTGCAGGAATGATTTTTTTTATCACAGTAGTCATCCAAAAGGTTTGATGCCCAGAGAATGACAAACTCTTTTCAAAATCTCAATCAGAGTTTTACTTAATAAGAGGGGCGTATACCATTTGAGGCTTTAGAACCCATCGTTCGTCGAGTAAAAGTAGGGCTATAATGGGCAGGAGAGACCAACTTCATCTCCGAATAATCTTGACCTGAAAATTTATATTTTAATGATTTCCCACCTCTCACATACTCTAAGTAGCGACCATCGAAATCAAAATCTGTCGCGACAATAGCGCCATTTACGGAAATGCCACCACTCCCAACGATAAACTTGTCTTGAGCGTAACTGGCGACATCTTTCTCTGTCCACATTCCGTAGACTAAACTTTTATCCACTTCAGGGATAATCAAACGTTCAATAAGGTCGCTATATAAACTCATGACTGAAATGGTGCCAATAATCGCCAACAACATCAGAGTACGCTCTGCTATTTTACGCCTTCTTTTTGCGTGAAATTCAGCTGACCCTGTATCTGGATATAAATTGTCGATAATTTTATCTACTTTGCTTTTTCGGATCGTTTTAGCCATTTTTGTTTTCACTATAAACCTTAACTTATACTAATTTAATACAAACCAACTTTATATGCAGTCATTCTGTTTATTTCTTTGCTTTTCATTCCAAAAAAACACTTGCTCACACTTGAATAAAAAGCCATTATTTTAGCATAAATAACCACACTGGTAATATGCGTGAAAATTAGAAGCACCGCTTTAGTGAAAGGGTTCCGCCAATCCACACCTTATGTAAACGCTCATCGAAATAAAACGATGGTCATTATGTTAGGCGGTGAAGCTGTCGCTGATAAAAACTTCGGCAATATAATCAATGATATTGCCTTACTTCATAGCTTGGGTGTGAAAATTGTCTTAGTCCATGGAGCAAGGCCACAAATCAATCAGGTTCTGGAAGCTCAAAACTATACAACGCCATACCATAATAATATCCGCGTCACTGACGAACATGCGCTTGGTTTAGTTATGCAAGCAGCCGGACAACTGCAACTGACGATTACAGCTCGTCTCTCCATGAGCTTAAACAATACACCAATGGCAGGAACTCAACTCAATGTGGTCAGTGGTAACTTTGTCACCGCTCAACCTCTTGGTATCGATGATGGTGTTGATTTTTGCCATAGCGGACGCATACGTCGTATTGATTCGCAAGGGATCAATCGCATGCTGGATCAAGGTTCAATCGTACTGCTCGGCCCTATCGCGAGTTCCGTCACTGGAGAGTCATTCAATTTGTCTTCTGAAGAGTTAGCAACTCAAGTGGCCATTCGACTAAAAGCAGACAAACTTATCGGCTTTTGCTCCAACCAAGGCGTCATCGATAAAAATGGTGAAGCCGTTGCCGAAATCTTTCCAAGTGATGCTGAGAACATACTGCATTCGATTAATGACAGTGTTGACCAATCTCAAGATAACAGCTCTGGAACATTGCGATTTCTTAAAGGATCAGTATCGGCCTGTCGAGCGGGCGTTTCTCGTTGCCACTTAATTAGCTATAAAGATGATGGTGCTCTGATTCAAGAACTTTTCTCTCTTGATGGCATTGGAACTCAAGTTGTAATGGCAAGCGCGGAACAAGTTCGTCAGGCGAATATTGATGATATTGGCGGTATCTTAGGGTTGATACGTCCTCTAGAGGAGCAAGGTATTCTCGTCCGTCGCTCAAGAGAGCAATTAGAACAAGAGATCCACCGTTTCACGATCATCGAAAAAGATGGCTTAATTATTGGCTGTGCTGCACTTTATGCTTATCCCCATGAACATATGGCTGAAATGGCTTGCGTTGCGATTCACCCAGATTATCGAGACGGTAAAAAAGGGCTGATGCTGCTTGATTTCATGAAACAGCAATCTAAAGCGAAGAATATTCATCACATTTTTGTACTCACCACCCATAGTTTGCACTGGTTCAGGGAGCAAGGGTTCTACGAAATAGGTGTTGATGCTTTACCTATGGAAAAACAAGACCTTTATAACTATCAACGAAAATCCAAAATATTATCACTAAGAGTTTGAAAATATTAAATAAAAAATAAAAACCATCAAAAAGTGAACATTAATGATAAAGCATGATTTTTCATGCTTTTATTCATTACGCACTATCATTCATAGTAAAAGTTGTATAGAATTCACTCAAATTTTGTGAGATATACTTCACATTTTTTGGTTGGATTAGCCCACCCATTAACTTGGGTTCTGCATGGATTGCTCATAGTACGGTGATATATCTAATAAAAATCACCACAACGTCGACATAAAAAGAGCTGACACCTATGAGAACTATTATTTGTAATTCTATCCAAAGTTTTTGGGATATGGCCGAAAACCACTTTCTTGAAGACTTAGACGTTCATTGTGTATTCCCTACCAATGACAACCTTAAATCTTTGATAATGAACTATCAAAAGCAATACAACATTAAGAGTGTGTCCTTCACTCGTGTATTTCATACCGTCGATTTATAAGTCCATTATCAATTTCAATTTAATATCTATAGCCATGGATGGTTATTAACACCGACTGACCTTCCCCTATCATCGACCAAAACACTAGCCTTTGACTTTCAGCCGCTGAACTAAACCACTCACTCGCTCTGTTTTTATTTTTATTCCACGCTTCAACACCGATAAATCTGCAAATAGCATGAGCTCTTTTTTTGCTCGCGTCACTCCGGTATAGATCAATTCTCGTGTAAGAATAGGGCTAAAATCCGGTGGCAGAATCATCACGGTAAGTTCAAATTCACTGCCTTGAGATTTATGGATGGTCATCGCATAAGCGGTTTCGTGTTCTGGTACTCGGCTTGGTAATACCGATTTCACACTGCCATCTGGAAGCTCAAAATACACTTTTAATCGAGGTTCTGATTCACTGTCATCCAGCATACAAATACCAATATCACCGTTATATAACCCAAGGCCGTGATCATTACGTGTCACCATGACGGGTCTACCCACATACCAAAGCTCATCGTTGGTCTGAATCAATCGCCTTGCCGCTAATCTTGTTTCAATCCTTTGATTCAAGCCTGTAACACCAAAATCACCCTCTCGGATAGCACACAACAGGCGGCATTGGCTAAATAGTGCCAACACAGCTAGAGCTTTCTGTTCCTGAGTCTCTCGCTTATCGGTTACCTCATCCACCTTATTATGACTAATTCGATCAAGATAATGACGATAGTTCGCGACTAACGTGGTAATCATTTGATTGTAGTTGTCAGCCGATAAGGGGTAGTGCTGAATATCATTGAATCCTTTGGTCAATACCGATTCTACTTGCTGTGCTTTTCCGGTATTAATCGCTTTCGCTAATTGACCAATACCTGAACGAGCATCGAAACGATAGCTTTTCTGTAACATGCATAGGCTGTCGCAAATAGGCGCATCAATGCTATTTTCGACTCTGCTGCTGGCTAATGTTTGATACCCCGTTAACTGAGCCAGAGATTTGCTTTGAGCTTGGCTAAAACCATAATCATTAAATGAGCAAATATCACCTAATACCGCCCCCGCTTCCACCGATGAGAGTTGATCTTTATCTCCAAGTAGAATCAAACGAGCATCTGAAGGAAGCGCATCGAGCAATTTGAACATCATAGGCAAATCGACCATAGAAGCTTCATCGACCACCAAGATATCGACGTGTAGGTGATTATGACGGTGATGACGAAACTCCGCACGATTTGGGATCGCCCCGAGTAATCGATGCAACGTGCTCGATTCTGTTGGGATGTGTTTTTTAACTAATGGGTCGAGTGGTAGTTCAGCCACCGCTTTACCGATAGATTCAGTAAGGCGAGCCGCTGCTTTGCCCGTCGGTGCAACCAACTTAATGGTGGGCATTAAACCACCGTCTTCCAACTGAGCCTGAGCTTGCTCAACCAGTGCCGCTAATAGTTTAGTTACCGTTGTGGTTTTGCCTGTACCGGGGCCACCAGAGATCACAGCAAAGCGCCTTGTTAACGCGACTGCTGCTGCAACTTTCTGCCAGTTGAGACAAAACGCTTCGGGAACAAGGCGTTCTAATTCATTAAGATGTTGAGTTTTTTGGGCCGATACGAGTATTTGGTCTATAGCAGGCCAATCCAAATTTTCACTCGAAACGACATCCAGGTGATCGCACACTAATTGCTGTCTTAACACTTGAGTGCTCTTACCGTCCTTGCTCGCTTTCACCAAATCCTTATATAAAAAATGATAGCTACGAGCGAAAAGATGGCTAAGCGTTTTCGTCAGTTGACCCAATTGCACACCACTCAAATCGACAGGCTTACTCAGTTTCGATAAGGTTTCTGCCAAAAAAGATTCATAATTCCAGTAACGATGCAGGTATAAGCGTCCATCATCCAACATTAATGGAACGGCTTGCCCTTCCTTACCAACCACGGCAGATTGTTCTAGTAGAGCATTCCAATTAACGCTGAGCAGGGTTTGGTTAAGAGCCCTTGCCGTATCGCCATATAAGCCAAGCATTGAGGCAAAATCATTCATACCCCCTTGCTCAGAATTGAGCTGAATACAGATATGCCCTTTACCTAGCTCATGGCTAACGATCCCTGCAATAAAGCCTATTTCATCCGCATTGATTTCCACTTGAGAAGCGATAAAACGCGCAAACTGATAATCGATTTGGCGTAAGGTTCCCTTAACACTCAAAGCTTTGAGCACATCCAACAGCGAACTAACCTCACTGAAGAGTGGCAGGTGACTTTCACTTGGTTCAATAGAGTTGGTCTCTACAATCATTACAGTAACTCCATTTGACCTTGGTTCGTCGTCCGGCTTTCAATTGCCTGACCATCAATTAATTTATCCATTTCATCCAACAACTCGACACTTGGCTTCGCTGAAAAAATACCATTATCTGAATTACCATCAATGCCTCGCAAAAACAGGTAATACACGCCACCAAAATGTGTGTCATAGCGATAATCGGCAATGCGACTGCGTAAAAAACGATGTAGAGCAAGGGCATAAATTTGATACTGAAGATCGTAGCGATGATCCGCCATTGCCGCTTTCAAGTTTTCACCATGATACGCCCCAACACCATCGCCAAGATGGTTGGATTTCCAGTCCAATACGTAATATTTACCTTGGTGTTCAAACACTAAATCAATAAAGCCTTTCAACATACCTCTTACGGTTTGAAAACCCAGATCTCCCGCTTTAGCAGAAAGCGGATCATGACGCTGTATGACTCGATTCAATCCAGAAGACGTTAACACTTCAATAGGTAATAGGAACTCCATTTCAACTAAACGTTGAGCTGGGGTTTTCTCATTTAATTTCATCTGTTTGCCGTCTAGCTGAGCGTTAAGCACAGTGTCCACCAGCGTTTGCAACACAGGAAGCCACTCCAACTCATACTGCTCACTTTCTAAGAGCTGTAGGATGACTTGTGTATTGGCATCTGACGTTGCGGGTTGAGTAAATTCAACCTCTTCAAATAAGGTATGCAGAAAAGTACCGGGCCTCGCACCACGCGGGAAAGTAAAGATTGAACGCTGTGGCTCAAGCACTTCCAACTCGTCCTGTTCATCGGCCGAGTCAATATCAAACCCCGCAGATTCAAGCGCGGTATCATGTAAATTCACGTCTTGAGTATCACCAAAAGAGCCATGAGATGCATGACTGCTTTGTTTCACCAAACCGGAATAGCTGGTGATTCTCCACCCTCGATCAATAGGGTTATTAAGTTCACTAGCGATGAGATCTACGGCATCAACTTCTTGAGCCACATAAAGTGAATCATGAGCTTGTGGCAAAGCTTCCAAGGCAATGGCTGAATTTGCGTGGGTTAAGGTTTCAACTCTCTTGGTTAGATCTGAAATGCCAAGCTCTTCACCATTTTGAATCAAGTAGCCCATGGCACTCAAATGGACACCGGTAGGCTCTTTCGTCGAGCGACCTTTTCTCAAGGGTGCCATTCCGATAAAACAGGCATAAACGGCACGAGTTAACGCAACGTAGATCAAGCGTAGATCTTCAGCTAAACGCTCTTTGTCTGCTTGAGCCAGAGCCGCTTTATTACCTGTTATATCTAAAATCGTTTTATCTGCTTGCTGATCATAATATTTACCTTCGCTTGCTTCTCGATAGCTACTCACGAAAGGTAAAAAGACTAAATCATACTCCAGTCCTTTTGATTTATGGATCGTCACGATTTGCACTAAATTACGTTCGGATTCTAAACGCTGAATGTCATCATCACTGCCACTGCTCAACCCATTAACCGCATCAGATACAGACTCGGCAAGCCAGCGAAGCAAACCATAATCGCTATCCATCTCTTGGCTAGCTTGTTGCAATAGCTCGCCCATATGCATTAAGTCGGTCAGAGTTCGCTCACCATTTTCTTCTTCTAGCAGGCGCTCAGCGATATGACGCTTACTCATCACACTACGGAGCATAGGCAGCACGCCACGTTGAATCCATAGCTGACGGTATTCTCGGAATTCATTAATCGCGTTTTCCCACACGACTTCATCGTTATTGAGTTCGTCTAACTTCGCGGCATCTAAAGCAAAGAGCTCTGACGCTAAACTCGCTCGTAGTGCTCTGTCATTTTCGGGGGTGAGTACAGCTTGCAGTAAACGCTGTACATCTTGCGCGATACCACTGACAAAAACGCTATCACGGTTAGAAAGGTAAACACTCGCAATGCCTTGTTTGGCTAAGGCATCTCGGATCAAGCGCCCTTCCGTTCCCGTTCTTACAAGCACCGCAATATTGCCAGCTTGTACTGGTTTTTGACCTTTCGACGTCACAAGGTAAGCTTTCTCATGCTGCGCTGCGGTTAGAATCGTTTGGATCTGGCTCGCCGTCGCTTCACTCATCGCTTGGTGGTATTCACCTTTTGGCAAGGGCTTGTCTTCAGCTTCTTGGATCCAGTAACTCATCGCCTGCTGCTTTTCGCCGTTTAAATACCACGCTCTTTGATCGGCTCCGGGACTTGCATTCACAGGTAAGAACGGAATATCTTGATCGTACATAAACGGGCTGTCAGAGGCTTGAAATACCTGATTAACAGCACTGACCATGTCGGCACTGGATCGCCAGTTTGTGCCCAGCGTGTAATGCTGTTTTACCTGATTTCTCGCTTTGATATAGGTAAAGATATCAGCACCACGGAAACCGTATATCGCTTGCTTAGGGTCGCCGATCATAAACAGCCCACATTCAGGGTTATCGAGGTAGATACGGCTAAAGATACTGTATTGCAGAGGGTCGGTATCTTGGAATTCATCGATCATCGCAACGGGGTATAAGCTGCGGATACGCTCCACCAGCAACTGTTGCTCGTCGCTATCAATCGCGGCTGACAACTGAGTCAACAAATCATCAAATGAGAGCAGTTGCTGCTTCTGTTTAGCCGCTGCCAACATATCTCGACAGTGCAAAATCGCATGAGCTAATAGAGGTGCTTTCAAATCAGCAGGGTTCGCCAAAAAGTGTTCAATAGCAGCAAATACCGCATGTTCAGGGGCATTACCTTTAGGGGTTTTCTCGATTAACGTATTTTGAGCAAACTTCTCAAGCTTATCTGGAATGGAATAGTCATTCGTTTCACTGTTCGCCCATACCGAAATGGCTTCTAACCAAGTCGGGAGTGATTTTTTAGTGTAACTGCGTTTATTAATGTCTGAACCTGAAATTAGAGCAAGAAAATCCCCTTCTGACTCTCGCCACAAGGCTTTAAGTTGATCAATTTCTTCTAGATTTTGTTGATGTAAATCCGCAAGGTCTCCCGACATCGCGCTAACCGACAACTCTAATGGTACGCCCGTTAAGTAGTTACTCACATCACCAAGCAATGCCGATGGTGAGCCCCAAATATTGCGCACTTCGCTGGCAAGATTCAGAGATAGAGGATAGAACTGACGACGCCAATAATCGGCAACGACTTGTGCTTTCAACTGGCTTTCATCAGTCACAAATTCATTGTTAAATCGACTGCCCGATTCGAATGCGTTTTGAGTCAGCATTCGTTGGCAAAAGCCGTGAATAGTAAACACGGCCGCTTCATCCATCTGCCTTTCAGCTTGGAGCAGTATCTTTGCCGCTTTAGGGTGATCGCTTATCGCAGCCAATAACGGTTTGATTACCGGATCATCACTTTGACTGCGTGAAAAGGCAATACGAGCATCGTGAATTCTCGCTCTGATACGATCACGAAGTTCAGCGGTCGCCGCCTCTGTAAAGGTCACCACGAGAATTTGATCAACCGTCAGTCGCTCAGAGTGACATGTCTCTTCCCCATCGACTAATTCACCATGTCCAAGCAGCAAACGAAGGTATAACCCTGCGATTGTAAAGGTTTTCCCTGTACCCGCAGAAGCTTCAATCAATCTTGCACCGTGTAAGGGAAAAGTCATTGTATCTAGGTTATTGGCGACTACTGTTGTCATTTCAACTGCCTTTTCGATCTGTTTTTAACAATATATTTGATACTGAAAATCAAATTCATCAACACACAACATGAATTCACTGTGAGTCATCCCTTAGAAGTTCATATTGTTTTAAATTTCTACTACTGAATAAAAAGCCGTGGGATCTCACTCACGGTATCTACGCAATAGCATAGTTAGTATCCGCACCTAATTTGTCGCATTACTCGTTAGAAGAATCTTGATTCGTCATCATTCTGCTAATAAAAGCAACTTGAATAACAAACAATGGTCCCTCTGACCATGTGGCCGCACAGAAGACGCCCTACACTATAATGATTGACTGGCGGCCACTCTATTTTACGATGTCCATCCGTAAATTAAGCATGCGTCCTGACTTTACTCAATATCGCTGGCGTTTTTCGCCCAAAGCCTTGGCCCTTGCATCACTAAACTTGAGTACAAACGAGCTTGCAACGCGAGTTCGTCATCCCATTTTGGCCAAATTCTCGCAATGTAGCTATCTCGCCCTTCACCAGTAAAGGCGTAGCCATCGTTAAATGTATCTGCCATTTTTTTCAGTGACTTTTCTTCATCATCCACCCAGTTTCCTCGACTGAATCCAGCTTCAACGCCAGCCAAAGCCGTTTTAGGGAAATAAGGCAAAGGTTCGGTCATACCTTGATAAAACAGGCGCACCAACTCATTTAAAATATCGAGAGCCTCACTACGATCGTTCATCGGAGGGTACATCATATGCACTACGCCTTCTTTGCGATCATAGCCAATGAGGTGCGTTGTTTTCGAGTGCCCCATTGCCGCGCAACTCAGGTGATCAATCCACGCGGAGAGATAATCTTGAGGACGAATTTTTCCACTTCGATATCGCACTAACCCTGATTGGTAATGCTTGGTCAACCAACCCGTTAGATGAACCGCATTCTCTTCACCAGTCTCTTTATTCGCAAGAGCATTAAGGGTGAGATCAATCTCAATATCATCAATAGGTTTACCACAAATAAAGGCTAACTCTTCAACTAACTGTTCGGCCTGAACACGATTGGTTTCAAACTCAATATCCCCAAACGCACCAACAGGAAGCTTCCCTTGCGCTCTTTGTTGTTCAATAAAACCGTTCAGTGCATCTTTCGGATCTTGATGAGTGTACAGTTTCGCCGTCAATAGCACATCCAACAACTGGTCACGAAGTTTAAAGCTGTCTAAGCCATTTAAAACAAAGGGTTCATCATCTTCCATGACAGGTAAAGGCGCTTCAAACACCACTTTTAATCGGCGGTTGAAAAAATACTGAACAGGTAAACGCCAGAATTTTTGCAACTCAACCAAATCCAACTCAAGGGGATAAACCACATCCAATAAGTAGTCCCCGAGCTTGCGCTTAAAGTCATCACTTGATTGACCAAGGCGATTAACCGCGGGTAACCACTCTTTGGCGTAACTGCTCTGTTGCGAACGAATAGAAGATGAATGATCAATCGTTGAGGATGCTTGCACGTCTGCTGACATGAAGGCATTCGGGCTAAATGGCACCATCGCGTGATGCTCAACCAATGCATTAAGCAGCTGCTGACCTGATTCATCACTGGCTAAACTTTCGCTACCTTGTAAACAATAATTCTGCTGACAATACTCAAGCAATTCAGATACCAGCACCGAAGGCACGCGCTCTGTATTATCTTGAATCGAACGGCCAACATAGCTGACATATAAACCTTGCTGCGCTGACAACATAGCTTCAAGGAAAAGGTAACGATCATCATCTCGGCGTGAACGGTCCCCTGCTCTCGCTTTGGCTGGCCCATTCATTAGATCAAAACCTTCTGGTGGCATTGAGCGCGGATATACGCCGTCATTCATGCCCAACAAACAGACGACTTTAAATGGGATAGAACGCATTGGCATCAAGGTACAAAAGTTAACTTGGCCAGCTAAGAAACGCTGACTCACTCGCGTTCCGGATAGCCTATTTTGCAAATACTGGCTTAAGATACTCGGGGCAATGTCGTCCTTATAATCGGCATCACTAAGCTGTTCTTTTAGCTGAATTAAAGAGTCACGAATGGACTTCAATACCACTTCGCCTTCTAGTTCAACCGCAAAAAAGTCGTTCAGCACACCATTAAGAATTTCTCGCCACTCATCAATCGATTGAGTTTGGTTTAATACTTGGCGGTAGTGAGTAATGAGTTCGATGAAATGAGCTAATTTCCCCGCCAGTTCAGCGCCCATACCTTGTACTTCGTTATAGGCTGAAATGTTGCTGTTAGGCGCGGAAAATAACCCAGCAGATTCTGGCATCGCATAACCCAATAGCATCCGTTGAATACCAAACAACCAAGTATTTTGCTCTGTCGCTGGAAGTTCAAATTCTGTGGCAGTATTGGCATCTGCCCCCCAACGAACCCCTGATTCTTCAACCCACTGCTTGGCTTGCTCAAACTGCTGTTCATTAAGGCCAAACTTCAGCATCATCGCAGGCGTTTCTAACAGCTCCAGCAGCTCTGAAGCCAAACAGCGCGTATTGGGTAAATTCACCAACTGCATGAATGCTGAAAGGATCGGGCTCTCTTGATCAGCACTTCTGTCTGAAATCGAATAAGGTATATAACGTTCACCAGGAGCATTACCAAATACCGCTTGAATCGCGGGGCTATACGCGTTGATATCCGCCACCATCACAATAATATCGCGCGGTTTTAAGTTGGTATCAGCATCAAACATCGCCAACAACTGATCGTGTAATACCTCAACCTCTCGCATTGGACTATGACATGCATGAACCGTCAGCGAGGTATCATTGATATCTACTTGCTGCTTATGGAAGCTTGAATCTAAAATTTCATCGTTTTGATGCTGTTCTAAATTGAGGATGTCCGCTTGCAGTTGGTGCAGTAAATTATCGCGTTCGACACGCATGAAAAAATCATTCTCATCACACTCAAGCTGAGAAAGCAGATAAAGGTTGTCACGACCGAGTTTTCCCATCGATGCCAGTAACTCATTTCCGACGGCGCTATTGGTATGCAGATCATCTTCAAGGTTATCTTCAATGGAACCTTTTAATAATGACGAGGTGGATTGGCGTTCTAAAAGATCATCTTGCAGTGAGAGACGATTCCAACTTCTCGATTCAATTCGAGCTAATGTTTTTCGGTCTCGAATATCGCCCCAATAATGCTGACAAGGGTTGGTAAACATCAGATGAACATCAATATGTTCGCCCAGCGCTTTCAACGCATCCATATAGCGTGGAGGCAAAGATGAAATACCAAACACAAAAAGGCGCTTCGGCAGATGACTGAGGTTATCTTTAGAGCGAGCCAACGCATCAATAAAATCTTGGTACAAATTACCACGGTGATATTTGGATTGGCCTTGCTCAAGGGTGTAATCGTATAACGCTTTCCACAACATCGGCTGCCAAGGATGAGTGCCTTCGAGTTCATCGACTACGAGGCCATTTTCCCAACTGGCGATCCATTCCGGTCGATAAACTAAATAGCCATCGAAAATATCGGCGATCTTTTCAGATAATTGGTAGAGCTTAGATTTGTCGTCATCTTGCTCTAGATACTGCTTTAATGGAGCAAAAGCCTCTTCGTCCAACATTGAAGGAAGGATATGCATGATTTTCCATGTCATGGCTTCTTTGTTAAAAGCACTTCGCTTTGGTACATCAGGAAGCACTTGGGTGAACATATCCCAAATAAAAGTAGCAGGAAGAGGAAAGTTGATATTCGCCGCCACACCAAACTCCTTGGCGAGTTCCATTTTCAACCACTGCGACATTCCCGGGCTTTGCACCAAGATTTGCTCTTGTTCAAATGGGTTATCTAGCGGTTCACTTTTCGCTAAATGGACTAACAGGATTTTTAGGCTATCTACTTTGTTGGAATGATAAACAGAAAACAAAATGCACTCACACTTTTCCGATGACGACGTTTTAAGAGATTATCATATCGCACCTCGATTCTAGAGAAATATCAGCCTACCCAACGGTAAAAAAAAGAGATGTCACCAGAAAGATTACAAGCCATTCAGTGAGATAGCCAAAGATGACGCTGGTACGGATCACCAGAGTGACAAACACTGACATACTGAGACATACAAATCTCTGATTGCATGATAAAAAACACTGTTTTATACTCCGTCGCTTTTTTACACTGCTGCCCTAATTTGATTTGGATTCGTATTTATGCTGAAAAGACTCTCTTATAATAACGCTTGGCTCATCGCGTTTTTCTCTTGTTTCAGTCTTTATCTTTCTATCGCCTGTTACCCGTATTTACTCACCGTCAATCCTCAGGAATATAGTCTCTTACAGGTATTTTATCTCGCAGCAACCCAAATCGGATGGTTAGGGCTTATCTGCTTTCCTCTATTGTTAACTACAATCGTCGCGAGTTTTTTACCCACAAAGAGTTTCAAATTTATCTGTGCCCCCATAGCGATCATCATTCTAATCGCACTAAAAATCGATATTACGGTTTTTCAACACTATAAATTTCATATCAATGCATTACTGATCAAAATGTTTCTGGATTCTGGAAATGAAGTATTCAATGTTTCATGGCTGAGCGCGTTGATATTCATAGCCGAATTATTCGCTCTTACTATTGGGTTCGGCGTTACCTTATGGCTAAGTAATAAATTAGCTCGCAGTAAAGTGAAGTACGTGATGATTTCAGTGTGGTTCGCCCTACTACTCAGCAGCCAAGCGATTCATGCATGGAAAAACGCAACGTTCGATAATGAAGTAAGTCAATTCACCAGTAATTGGCCTCTTTACTACCCACTCACTGCCCGCTCATTTATTTATGAGCACGAGCTTGTCAGCGAAGAGTTTGCTCAACAAAAGCGGGTGGAGTTTAAATCTTGTGAAAAAACGGAATTACAATATCCATCAATGCCAGTTGAGATTCAGCAGAAAGAGAAACAACCAAACGTACTATTTATCTTGGTTGATGCATGGCGCTTTGATGACAGTAACGCTGAGATCATGCCGAACGTGAGCAAGTTCAAAATCAAGAGCAGTCAATTTAATCAACACATGAGCGGTGGGAATTCTACGCAAGCTGGTATATTTAGCCTGTTTTATAGTTTACCTGCGACCTATTGGAACACCTTTTACGCCAATCAAGTGTCGCCACTCTTTATGGATAAATTACAAGAATCAAATTACCGCATGGGGATTTTCGGCTCGGCGGCTTTAACCAGTCCGCCACTATCGCGCACTGTCTTTAAACAGGTAGACAATTTACGATTGCGCACACCGGGAACCACTCAAGTAGAACGCGATGCGAGGATCACCGAAGACTTTATAGCTTTCCAACAGCAGGAGAGTGAGCAACCTTACTTTGGATTTTTGTTCTACGACTCTGCGCATGGCACTGAATTTCCAGAGCCTGAAGGGGCTAAATTCAAGCCTTATCTTTCTCGAGTGGATCATATTCTTCTTGATAATGACTTTGATCCTGAGCCTTACCATAACCGCTATAAAAACTCTCTTTTCTATATTGATGGGTTAATTGGGAAAGTTCTCGAAAAGGTTGATCTAGACAATACCACCGTAGTGATCACCTCTGATCATGGCGAAGAGTTTAATGATAATAAACTGAACTACTGGGGGCATACTGGCAACTATAGTCAGGCTCAAATTCATGTGCCGTTATACGTCTATCAACCAAATAAAGTCGTAAAAGAGATCGATTATCGCACCACTCACTTCGATGTCGTTCCGACGTTAATGGATACGCTTTTTACTACTCAATCAGATGTGTCTGATTATAGTGTAGGGGCAAACTTGTTTGATGGTTCAACACCGCGCGATTGGTTTATCTCAGGCAGTTACTACAATTATGCGCTTGTTGGCAAAGAGACGATGCTTGTCGTCAACCCAGCAGGCAATTCAAGCCAACTTGATAATCAGTTGCAGCCAGAATCTGATAAAAAGATTCCTATTGATGCGATACAAAAGTCACTAGAAGACATGTCTCGCTTTTATAGAAAATAGTGTTATAGAGCGTTGCTTCTAATAAGTAATGTTTCTTAATAAGTCGTGGCTTTTAAAAGAGATCGGCACCTTTAGGTTTACAGTAGAAAACGCTATGTAGCCAAACAGAAACAAAAAAATAAGCTTGTTAGGTTTTATCATCTTAACAAGCTTATTCTTTCATCAAATAGATAGCCTAACGCTGTTATGAGAGCGCTACCGGTCTCATTTTATATGGCTGATAATAAGCAAAGTAACGAATCGCAACATACCCTACCACTGCCGTGGCAACACACAATTCAACTCCTGCTAACCACCACACCTGAGCCACGTACTCTTCATCAACACCAACACTTTGCATCCAGTTCGCAGTTTTAAACAGTGCCGTTGCTCCTATTACCATGGGGAATGTGAATGCCGCATACCCAGGGCTAAACGGTAACCTCAACAATTTAAAGAACGCGAGATAGATGATTGTTGTCATTAAAATCGCGATACCAAATAGAGTCGCGATCACAACCGGTGACGGGCTTGAAGTGACACTGAGATAACCTGCCAAAGATAAGCTGGCTGGCGCCGCGAGAATAGCAATTGTCGGTTTTGCTGCATCCGGAATTTCATGCGTAAACATTAAGCGATAGATCATAATGGGCAACATCACGGCGTAAGCTACCATGCCAAACAGTAGTGTTATATCAGCAATAGGTTGTAGCGCTGGCGTGCCCGAAAAAGCCACATCGGCAACAATAATGCCAACAGGTGGTACAAACCAGCTTGGCACCATATGATGTAACTCGAAACTTTTTGCTCTGTGATACATAAAACTAGCCAAAAAGATGACATGCAATAGTACCG
Source organism: Vibrio clamense (assembly GCF_050337905.1). Classification (NCBI taxonomy): domain Bacteria; kingdom Pseudomonadati; phylum Pseudomonadota; class Gammaproteobacteria; order Vibrionales; family Vibrionaceae; genus Vibrio; species Vibrio clamense. The sequence continues at coordinate 316,329 of NZ_JAKJTJ010000020.1, forward strand.
CAGCCAACCAAATGACATCACCAGCAATTGGATAAAAGTGGCCGACAGAGCTTGAAACAATCATAGTGCCCATCGCAAATGTCGGGACAACACTTCCAACAACGGGATGCGCTAAATCTTGACGAAGTAAATGGCGATGCACTAAAAACTTAACCGCAAGAATGGCCAATAAAATCGACGCTATCACCGCACTCGTCCATTGTGCGTAGCCTCCGCAATCAACCATGTTTTCCCAACTCCACCCTAAACTTGCAATAGCCAGTGCGAGCCCAGCCATAGGAGTTGGCGCTCCCATCACTTTAAGTTTCATTCTATTTATCATTTCCGCCTCACTTTGGAGCTATTGGACAATCTGCAACAGCAGTAAACTCCGATGACGTCATCATACGCTTGCAATACGTTCTGATATATCTAATCATATTAAACAGGCGTTAAGATATACTTAACGAACTCGCATTATCCTAACAACGATCAATGTTTGCTTAGTTCACGTAAGTAATAAGATGGCGCAAGTAATTAGATGGAGAGAGTAAATGGCTCACAATGTGTCACTCAAGCAACTAAACGTTTTTGTCACCGTTACTCAGCACTGTACTTTAACCTCCGCTTCCGAAGCGTTATTTCTCTCCAAAGCAGCCGTTAGCATGGCACTGTCTGAGTTAGAGAAACAACTGGGACATTCACTGTTTGACCGCGTTAATAACCGTTTAATTCTGAATCAAGAAGGTCAAAAACTCTTGCCGCTTGCCGATGAGCTATTACATCGGGCAAAAGGAATCGATGACCTTTTTGAAGACAATCAACCACTCAGTGGCAGTCTTAAAATTGGCGCCAGCGACACCATTGGTAACCAAGTTGCCCCTTTTCTTCTCAGTGGATTTCGTCAACAGTACCAACATCTATCTCAAAGCTTGTTCATTTCAAACTCAGCGTTGATCTGCCAAAAGCTGATCGACTACGAACTCGATATTGCGCTAATTGAAGGGAAAACATTGAACCCTGAATTGATATCACGCCAATTTAGTCAGGATGAAATGTGCATTGTTGCCGCACCTAATCACCCATTAACTCATCACCCATTAGCCTCAAGTAGCCAGCCGATAGCACTGCATCAATTAGAGCAAAGTCATTGGATACTACGAGAACCGGGATCGGGCACTCGTGAGTTTTTCCTACGTACCGTTGCTCCTCGCTTAGAGAGTTGGCATGAAGCTTTTGAACTCAATACCACTGAAGCAATTATTAACTCCGTTTCAGCAGGGCTTGGGTTGGCTTGCTTATCTCGCTTGGCCGTCAATACCGCCATCAACGACGGACGTGTTGCCCTCATTGAAACGCCTCTCGATATGAAAAGACGCTTTTGGTTGTTAGTCCATAAGGAGAAATATCAGAGCCCGCTGCTAAAAGCCTTCATGCATTACTGCCAATCAATACAAAAGTAATGCTATAAATCAGGAGGTGATGTCGGTTCTCTAACCGTTCAACTCTCAAAACTCTGCCTTCAACTGGACATTTAAAACTTGAAACTGTATAAAAAGCCAGTAGAAATAGTTATCAATTATTGAGGAATAACCATGGCTGTAATCGTCAAGTACGTGGTCGAGCGCAACGGAGAAGAAAAGATGACTTTTACCTCTAAAGCTGAAGCTGACGCTTACGACAAAATGTTAGATATGGCAGATGAGCTTTTTACATTGATTAATGGTAGTGAGCTCATCGAAGATGAAGGTAAGCAAGAAGAGCTTGCGATGTACCTTGCGAAAAATAAAGAAGAAGTGCTTTATGCTTTAGGCGCAAAACGCAAACCAACGCCTAAAAAACCAAAAGCGGTTGAAGCCGTGGCGGATGAAGCAGAAGACGACGCAGCATAAGTATTTAGCGTCTACTTTCGATTCAATATCAATTTTCAATAGCCAGCAATTTGCTGGCTATTTTTTTATTCTATCGGGTTGATTTCTTATAGACGACAGCTATCGCTATAAAGACAACACATATCTATTTACAGACTTTCTACCCGCGCCCTCTTTCATCTGAAGGGCGCTCTCTCTATGATGTTTATCAACAAATGATTTTAACGGTCCAAGCCTGCTCAGCATAGAAAGACAATAAAGCTTGGCCAACTGAAACAAATTCAAATATGGAGATTATTAAATAATGGCGACTTTTTCTCTTGCCTTCGGCACAGCAACTAAAAACCGTGATGGAAAGATCATTGAAGCATTTTTTCCTAGCCCACTCTTAAACCCAAGCGATGCACTCGTTTCTGCTGTCGCTAAAGTGGTTGGTTACACTGAAGGCAACCAAGCCCTTGAAATTTCAGCGGCTCAAAGCGAAGCGCTTGTTGCTGTATTCACAGCAAACAATGACACTGCAAATGCTTCTTTCGCTCAAAAAGCGGCGCAATCAAACCAGCCATTAGTTGCCGTTATTCTCGCAACAGATGAGAAACCTCAATCGGTCGCGGAAGGTTTCCTTAAACTGCAACTTATCTCAAACCGTCTAGTGAAACCACATGGCACAGTATTAGATGGCATTTTTGGTTTGCTACATAACATTGCATGGACAAACCAAGGCCCTATCGATTTACCTGAGCTTGCAGAACGTCAAATTGATGCTCGTCTTGCAGGTGAAGCATTAACGGTCGATTGCGTTGATAAATTCCCTAAAATGGTCGATTACGTCGTACCTACTGGCGTTCGTATCGCTGATACTTCTCGTGTTCGCCTTGGCGCACATGTCGGTGAAGGCACCACTGTAATGCATGAAGGCTTCATCAACTTCAATGCTGGTACTACAGGTGTGAGCATGGTTGAAGGTCGAATTTCTGCAGGTGTTGTGGTTGGAAATGGTTCTGATATCGGTGGCGGTGCATCAATCATGGGTACACTGTCTGGTGGCGGTACTATGGTGATTTCTATCGGCGAGAACTGTCTGTTAGGGGCAAATGCTGGCCTTGGTTTCCCTATGGGCGATCGTTGTACGGTAGAGTCAGGTCTATACGTTACTGCAGGAACAAAAGTTCGCATGCTAGATAACCAAGGCCAAGAAGTAGAAATTGCTAAGGCACGTGACCTTGCTGGTAAGGCTGATCTTCTTTTCCGTCGTAATTCGATTACTGGTCAAATTGAGTGCTTAACCAATAAATCTGCGGTTGAGCTAAACAGCGAGCTTCACAGTAATAACTAATTAATTCAGGCTGACGGATCCAATTCCAAGCTTTGAATTTCTCGCTACAGATAATAAAAAAACCGAGCTCTATTTGAGCTCGGTTTTTTTATGTTTCATTTAATCACGTGAATTATCCAGGATGACCATCAACTCTTGGCGTTAATAACATCATTCCAAACTTCCACACAAACATACCAAATGACAGCGCCCATAATACAGCACTAATATTGATCATCAGCATCATTTGCTCTGGCATAAAGGCGACGCCTAAGCTACGAACTAAAGCCGCAAGTAAAACAGCAGAAAAGGCCAACCACATACTTGGGCCTTTATAAATAGCACGACCCGTATGGCCCATTGTGACTCGAGCTATCATCGCTAAAATCACACCACCCAGTCCGCCAATCGCAAATAAGTGCAACATGTTATGGCTGACAAATGGGTTATCAATCACGCCACGCAACACCAAGCTTAATGGAATACACAGGTAAGCACTATGCAGGCTCCAGACAAGCGGCTCACTTAAAGTTGTCCACGGTTTCCAGCGAGCGAAACGGACAAACTGCGCGATGCCAGCAAATAACATCACTTCTTGCCCAATTTGAGAAAAAGTTAATGGGAAGAAGCTCAATACGAACAAGCTCACTAACGGCAAATTTGCCACCCACTCTAACCACACCAATGGTTGAGCTTTCTCGAAATTAAAGCGTTTCGCGGTAAAGAATGGGATAACACGCCCACCCATGACAGATAGCAACAATGTAAACCACCACAGCATCGCCTGCCATACCGCCGCAGAGCTAAATGGAGGCATTCCTTTTATCGTGGCATAGCTAGCAAAGTTAGCCACAATGGCAAGCACAAAGAGCGGAATGAAAAACAGATTTTTCCATCCTTTAGAGCGAACCACTCTAAAACCGATCTCATAAGCCGACAGCGCTAAGAATAACGCTTCAATTGACGAAATAAGCCATAACGGTGCTGGTGTCCAAAATAAAATGCGAGGTATTATCCAAAGCATGACAAGGAAAGCCAAACGATGGTGTTTGGTTCCATTGACTCCAGTCCATGTTTGCACTGCAGTTAATACAAAACCCACCACAATCGCCATCGAAAATCCAAACAGCATCTCATGCACATGCCACCACAAAGCGGGGACTTGCAGCATGTCTGGTTGGCCATTTTGGAACATAATGACCCAAGCGATAATGGCAATAACAGCGTAAATACTGCCTAAGAAAAAGAAAGGACGAAAACCAAGGCGAAGATAGGCAGGAATACGCTCTTCAACACTTTTGTCTGTAATATTTAGCAAGGTGGCTCCTTTATTGGTACTTCCCGATAAAGCACTAATAATAGTTTAGCAAGAATTCTCATTTCATATTGCATTATTCAGGCCAAGAATTTAATGCTTTATAATTAAAGGGTTAAGACAATGAAAATACATTTTCTTTGTCAAAAAGACAAAATCAAAAGAAGTCCAAATGACACGATGGTATAATTTAGACCTATTGGTGTGTAGAGCATTAATAATGATTATGAACAAACAGCAAAGGCAAGTAATTTTGGTGACGATAGATCATTCATAGTTAGAAAAACAACGCATTATTCAGTAGCGACTATGGATGTTTGGTAGCTTCACGAAATTGGTGAATGATATGTGCCATTTTTATATTGAAGTGTAACTGGTAAATAGCAACATATGCCCCCAGACCCATTTTCTAATATTGCAGATCACACCGTTTAGATTTAACCGGTATCAAAACAGCACCTGATTCCACTTTGGTCTAAGCTATTAAAAAGATAAGAGAAGGCCGTTGTATGGTGCAATCCAAGTGGAAATTTACTCTATTGATGGGGTTTACTTTTTTGGGGATCATGGTGTTATGTTTCAACACTTTTATACCTCGAAATAGTGCCTTCTTACTGTACGACGCTAAACGCGTTTTCATCTGCTCCGTTCTTCTTATCTCTAACCTGATTATTTTAAGCGACCGCCACTGGCGGGATCGTATAACACAACAATTTACGGAGCTTAGCCTTAGCGTTGGGTGGGTTCTTGTTATTTTCGGTATTTTTGCAGCTATCGCCAATTTTCAAGGTATTGATTTTTGGCGAGCTCAAACGGATTACTTCTATTTCTTAGGATTAGCGCTACTGACCGCCTTTCTATCTATTGGGTTTGAATCCCAAAAAGTGCGACTTTATAGCTATTTCTGCTGGATAACGCTTTTACTATTTCTCTCGGTTAGTGTCGGGTTTTGGCTTCGAGTTTACTATCAACTTGAAACGAATATTCATACCATTTTTGGATTTGCAAACGCCCGATTTTTGAATCAAGTTCAGGTGTGGCTGATCATTCCGACACTCTACTTCACTCTCTGTTTTAGAAGAAAGCGATGGCTTTATAACGCATTACGTTTTCTACTTTGTACTCATGTGGCTATTATTTTTGCTTTGGATGCTCGTGGGATTTCCATTGCCATCATTACAGCCATTCTTATCTGGGCTAAAATTGATAAGCCCTTAAGATCGCAAATACTTAAACTACTGCTATTCAGTATTATTTTTGGCTGTTTACTTCGTATTGTTTTTCTTGCCCCATTACCTGCCTATCTATTTAATGATGGATTGTGGACATGGCCAAAAGTTCGAACCGACTCTCCCGGGCGCATGGCGCTGTGGGCCGAAGCCATAACCCTGTCTTCACTGTTAGGGCTAGGTGGTGATGGTTTTGTATGTTCATCCAAATTATTTGGTCGCCCACATAACTCTGCACTTTTAGTCTTGGTAAATTGGGGGCTCATTCCTCTACTTTGCTACGGTTTTTTACTTTTACTCACACTGAAAACCGTCATTACGACCTACCATCGCTGGGTTCGGGTGACAGGATTAAGTGTTTTAGCTGGGTTTGCTTATAGCCTTGTTTCCGGAGTTCTCGACTCTCCGCTTAGCCAGTTACTGGCAGTAATCTCACTCGCTATTTTTTGGTCCGCATGTAAAAAACATCACCCAATTTGTGCTTCTCATCCATCAAAAATAAAACATCGATATTTCCAATACGGGATCGTTGGAGTGTTACTGTTAAGTTCCCTGTTAACAGCGAATAAATTGTATCTTCGAATGACCAACTACCCTGATCAAGAATTTTCAGTTCAGCTTAAGCCTCAGTTTTGGCTTGGATACAATTGCTCAGGGCCAATATTATTCAAATGAATCAAAAACACCCAACACTAAAGATTGAAGCCAAATTTGCTTCTCATCACTCGCTCTGGCCTTATTCCAAATCATTGATATATCAAAGTCATCTATCGAGATTGGAGGCAATGCCGTGGTCAAGTTATCATTGAGCATATCAGCTTGAGCCATCAATCTTGGGACTGTCGCAATCAATTTTCGATTCTGAATTAAGCGTCTTACGGTCAAAAAGCTGCGTGACGCAACGGGTATGAACCGCGATACACCTAATGCTTTTAATCTTTGATCACTTTGTGTTTCAAGTATGCCATCAGGACTAATTAACGCATGCTCGGCATCAATAAACTCTTGTAGTGTGAGTTCTGAACCAAAATGATACTGGGCGGGATCGTACAAGCATACATGCTTTTCTGTGTATAATTTTTGAGCTTCAAATTGATCGTCTAATCGCGTAATACTCCCAACCATAAGATCCAGCCGATCCTTATCAAAAGCCTCAATATAGTTGTGCCGAGAGACATTAATAAAGCTGACTTGAGCATCAGGAGCGGATTGGCGAATCGCATCATAAATCGCTGGTGCAAAGATCAATTCAGCGTAGTCAGTTAAACCAATTCGACATACTCCAGAGTACTCACTTGGCGAAAAATGGTTGGTCAATAATAGATCGGTTTGAACTTGAGTGAGGATCGTTTCTATGATCGGAGCGATTTCGTGAGCACGATCTGTCGGTGCCATGCTGTGGCCTTTACGTTCAAAAAGTGGGTCACTAAACAGTAAACGCAATCGAGATAAACTGTGGCTCATCGCTGATTGGCTAACGTAACTTTTTTCAGCGGCCGCGCTCACACTCCGACTCTGATATAGCTGAGAAAAAGCAACCAGTAAGTTTAAATCCACATTTTTCCAATTCAAGTCAACCACATCAAATCCCATTTCATTCATAGATACTAGAAAAACTATCAATTTGAATCATTATAATTCAAATCGTACTCTACCCACGATGATTAATTTTATGAGTACAGACTATGTTTTCTATCTTCAAAGTTTTCTTTGGATTAGGTTGGATCAGTTTTGGAGGTCCGGCTGCCCACATTGGATACTTCAGACAAACATTCGTTGAAAAATTAAATTGGCTAAGTGATAAAGATTATGCCCAGATAGTCGCTCTGAGCCAGTTTCTTCCCGGCCCGGGATCAAGCCAAGTGGGTTTTGCTATAGGCTATAAAAAGGGAGGAGTAAGTGGAGCATGCATGGCTTTTCTTGGGTTTACACTTCCATCTATCTTGATCATGTTATTACTTGCGGTTCTAAGCAGTCAGTTAACGGAATCCCCTCTATTTCAAAATGTAGTACATGGATTAAAACTTCTCGCCGTCGTGGTCGTTGCCGATGCGACATGGGGAATGTACAAAAATTTTTGCCAATCACGCCTATCTGTCACTCTATGCGTCATCACGGCTTTAGGTCTATTGCTTATTCCTAGCATCGGCACTCAGGTATCTCTTTTATTGTTATGTGGCATGGTTGGAGCCGTAAAGCTACAAGACAGACAAACCCAGCCCCCAAGCCCACATAAAATATCACTGCTCCCTCTTTCACTGTTTGCTCTTTTGCTCTTCGGGTTACCGATCATAAATAAGGCTGCACCTGAAATTGGGCTATTTTCAGACTTCTTTCAAGCTGGGAGCTTGGTCTTTGGTGGGGGCCATGTTGTTCTTCCACTACTGCAAAACATTGTTGGTGACCAATTAACTCAGGAAGCCTTTTTGACGGGCTATGCCACAGCTCAAGCGGTTCCAGGACCAATGTTTACTTTTGCTACCTATATCGGTTATCAATTACTGCCTAACACGCCTATTTTCGGGGCATTGCTGGCGACACTTGCGGTATTCCTTCCGGGCTTTTTACTGCTTCTTAGTGTATTAAAAAACTGGCAAACCCTAGCAAGTAACGCTTTAGTTTCGGGAGCGCTCAATGGAATTAACGCCTCCGTTGTAGGCTTACTTCTATCAGCACTCTACCAACCCGTTTTTGTCAGTGCTGTCGCTTCAGGTTTAGACATAGCCGCAGTGATCTTAGGCTTTTACTTACTGAAACAGTGGAAAATACCCATCGTCTATTTAGTGCTACTTTTCGCTGTATCTAGGGTGGGAATAAGCCACCTATAGCGATGAACTATTAATGATGAAATTGCCCCCTCTTATCAAATCATTCAAATTAATTCACAAAAAATGGTGATCCTACAATGGATCACCACTTCTATTGGCGAGAGTATTCCAACCCGCAGACTCTACTGCTTCTATTTACTGAATGGCTCTATTACTCCTATCTACTGAAGGGCATTGGATGTTTCTGCCGCATCTGGAGTAATCGCCCTAACTTCGGCTAACGCTCTCTCTAAGTTTTCATTTGCGACGGGATAATAAGAGGGTTTCTTATCGATAGCCTGCTGCAAATAAGGCACCGCTTTGTCTGGTTTGCCTTGAAGAATGAGAAAATACCCTACATTATTGAGGGCTTCAGCAGCATCCATATGGCGCATGAAAACGTTTATCGCCCGCTTAATTTCACCTTTACCTAAGTAAATAAGCGCTAAATTATTTTGTGCTTTTTCATTGTTTGGATCTTTTTCCAGTGCTGACATGGTATAGCGTTTAGCCGAAGTGTAACTTCCACTCATATAATAAGAGTAACCGAGATTCAAAAGTGCTTTAACCGAGTTAGGCTTTACCTCTATCGCCTTGTGATAGAAAACTTTTGCAAACTCATGTTGAGCCTCAATATCAGCAACAATCCCTAATCCCATATAAGCTAAGGCTGGCGAATCCTTATCCACTTGCAATTGCCTAATCTCTACCAGCTCAACGGTATCACTTAATGTATTCGGATTTTTCAACCTCACCTGATCGGCATTAAGCGCCCGATAAAAATAACTTTTTCCTTGCTGAACACTTCCCTGCTTCATGTAAATTGATCCTAGTTGTTCCAGTACTTGAACATTATTCGGATTGTACTCAACAGACGCGAGAAATGCTTTTTCTGCATAAACCGTATTATCCCTAGATTGGTGGATTCGGCCTATGGTGTATAAAGTTTTATCTTGGTGTTGAGCGTCTGGAAATGAAAGGGCACGTATATATTCATACAAAGCGAGATCAATATTATTATTACTTAGTGCAATATCACCTCGTTGAATCGCCTCCATTTCACTCAGCGGCGCCGCATCCGATGTTAAGGTGTCTATTGGGCGTCCTTCATAAAGAGAACTATCAAAACTCGGTTTTTCTGGCTCACTACTCGCACACCCTGATAGCACGAACAGACTCGATACTAAAAAAAACATCTTCCATAAATTATTCATTAAAACTCCCTAGCTGCCTAATGCATCAGACAGTGAAATCAACGCAGGCCCTATTGCAACAATGAAAAAACATGGCCATATAAATATCAACAGCGGAAATATCATCTTAGTCGGTATTTTTGCTGCAATTTCTTCTACTTCTTGGTTTCTCTTATCTCTAAAATCTTCAGTATAATCTCGCAATGTTTGAGATAGACTCCCCCCAATCCTTGAGGCATGCGAAAGCATATTCACCAGACCAGTAATCTCACTTAATCCCGTTCTCTCAATTAAATCCTCGAAAGCGTCAGACATTTCGACCCCTGCTTTAATTTTGGCGCAAACGGTATCCAATTCATCGGCAAAATCAGGGTGGGAGATCATTAACTCGTCAGCCACCCTTCTTAAAGCAGCATTGAATCCAAGTCCTGATTCGGTACAAACCACCAGCAAATCTAATGCGTCAGGAACGCCACCACGAACTCGGCGTTGGCGCTTTTTGACAAAATGACTAAGCGCAACATTAGGCAGATAAAGACCCGCGGCGACGCTCACAATCATCACCAAGTTTAGACTTCCTAAATCAGGTAGAAAAAAATAGAAAGCTGCAGCTGTCCCAAGACCAAGAATCATCGAAAAAACTTTAATGGCATAAAATATAGTCAGTGCATTACTGTCATGAAAGCCGGCATGCATTAATTTGTGTCGAAGGCTCTCTTTCTCTTTCACATCCCGAGAGGAAATAATGGGCGCTAAAGACTCTAATGTATTATCAATCGTTTGGTTTCTTTTAGGTTTAGCGCCACCCCCTTCTTGTTGCATGATTTCTAATTTTCGCTTGATTGGCGAGCGGGTCCCCATCACGATGAAACTTATACTCACGATCAGAAGAGATGTAGACAACAAAATCATACCGAGAAAAAGCGTCTCTTCATTGATTTCAAAATTAACGATGAGATCTAAAATCGTATCCATATCACACCTCAAAGTTGATTATTTGACGTATCCAAAGCGCACCAAAAAACAGGCTCACCACCCCAATACTAATTAATTTAATCCCCCGGGGGTCCTGATAAAGAGGCTCCAAATAAACCGGATTAATAAAAGACATAAATATAAAAAGAACAAATGGCGATAACACCAAAATCCAAGCGGACATTCGACTCTCTGCGGAAATGGTCTTAATTTTTCGAGTCAGCTTAAACCGCGCCCTTAATACCTGAGACACCTTCTCTAGGTTTTCCGATAAATTCCCCCCTGTCTCTTTCTGTAATAAAACGGCACTGGAAAAGGCGAGCATAGAGACGGTGGGCGTCCTGTCTGCCATTTGCATAATCGCCAGACGCATGTCATAACCATAATTTAGGAGATTAAAGGTATTCTTGAATTCGACACCAATTGGGGCTGGCATTTCATTCCCAACTTCATTAAATGCTTGTGTCACTGGTTGTCCCGCTTGCAACATTCGCTTGATGATATCGAGCGCATCTGGGAGTTGTTCTTCAAACTTAGCCAGTCGATCGGAGATCTTTTTCTGTAAGATAAAATGCATGATAAACCACACACCTAAAGCCGCAGAGACCGCGACATACCAGAACTGGCCAATCAGTAGTAGAAAGACGAGTGATGATAAACTCAGAAGCCCAGTAACAGCCAAGGTTTGACTCAATGACCAGTCATAACCTGAAAGCTCTAATGATTTTTTTAACGATGAAAATATCGAATACTTCACGAGTTTACGATCAAGTGGAGTTAAGCTTCGAAGGTAGTGCTCTTGCAATAGTGAACGACTCTCTTCATCCAAATTGGATTGTGTCTCTTTCAAGCGTTTGGCTAGCTCTTGGTGCTTTGCTTTACTCCCAGCCGCAGGCAAGATCAACGCTTGAGAAATAAACACAACAGCAAAAAAGAGCAGAACGAGGAAGAAAGTAATGTCGTTTTCCATAACGCTACTCCTTATTAATAGGTTTCATTAAACAGCTCAAATGGAAGCTCAAGACCACGCTTAGTCAGCTGTTCATGACAAGAGGGGACAACACCTGTCGCGGTGTAATAACCGATGATATTGCCGTCTTCATCAACCCCTTGTCTGTGAAATTTAAATATCTCAGACATGGTGATAATTTCGCCTTCCATTCCATTAATCTCTTGGATGCTCACCATGCGCCGTTTACCATCTTCTTGACGCTCCATCTGCACAACCAAGTGGATCGCAGAAGCGATTTGGGAACGTAGATTCTTCGCTGAGATATTCCACCCTGCCATTGAGAACATGTTTTCAACCCGACTTAGCGCATCACGTGGTGTATTAGCATGTATCGTCGCCAACGAACCGTCATGCCCGGTATTCATTGCCGCTAGCATATCAACGGCTTCACTCCCCCTAACCTCACCAAGAACGACTCTATCGGGCCTCATACGAAGTGAGTTTTTGACCAGCTCACGCTGCCCTATTTCCCCCTTTCCTTCCAGGTTTGCTGGGCGCGTTTCCAAACGAACTACATGAGGTTGTTGCAGTTGTAGTTCCGCTGAATCTTCTATTGTGACAATACGATCATCGCTAGGAATGAATCCTGAAAAAATATTCAACGTGGTTGTTTTGCCGGAACCCGTACCGCCAGAGATCAAAATATTAAGCTCCCCTTTTACCGCCGCTTCGACAAATCGAGCCATAGGTTTAGAGAGTGAATTAAAATTTAATAAATTATCCATCGTTAGCTTATCGACTGCAAAACGACGAATAGAAACAGAAGGGCCATCGAGAGCTAAGGGAGGGATAATGGCATTAACACGAGAACCATCGAGTAGACGCGCATCAACCATCGGTGATGCTTCATCAATTCGTCGTCCAACTTGGCTTACAATTCTATCGATGATGTTTCTTAAATGACGATCATCTAAAAAGGTATATGGGGTTTTCTCTAATTTACCAAAGCGCTCTACAAATACGTTCTTCGGTCCATTCACTAAGATGTCTGATACTGTTGGGTCATTAAGAAGAGGCTCTAATGGTCCTAACCCAAACACTTCATCTTCAATCTGTTGAATAACTCGTTTACGCCCTTCGGCACTCATTGGATGGGTTTTATCATCAGCCATTAACTGAACAATAGCGTCATGAAGATCCTTGCGTGCTCGCTCCTTTTCTAGGCTAGATAACAGCCCCAAATCAAGGGTTTCGAGTAAGCGCTGATGATAGTAGTGCTTCATCTCCAACTCATGTTCGAGGATCTTTTTTTCCTCATCGACCGCTTTATTTTTTGCTTCAGCTTCTCGCAGTTTTCTTTCGACTTTATTTTCCGGATGCTCATTAGAAAAATCAACGGGGCTGTCATCTTGTACCCTAGTATCATCAACTGACAACGCTTTCTCTTGAAAGTCTGGATTTATATTTTTTCGTTTAAAGAACATAGCAATCCCTTATTCTGTTCTGAAACTAATTCTATGAAAACAATCGTTTCAGCCATCCTTTTTTGGACTCTTCTGGCGGTGATATTAAGTGTGAAAACTCCACGACCGATTTAGTAATTGGACTGCTTTTCCTTGACTCTATAAACGGCTTGCCTAGGTTTGCACTTTCAATTGCAACTTTAAAATCATTGGGAATCATATGTACTTTTACCCCATTGATCGTCTGCTCAATATCTTTGATTTTTATTGATTGGCGTTTTTCATATCGATTAACAATCAACTCAATTTGTTCTCGTGTTATGCCGTATTCAAACGTTAGTGCACGACTAATTCGAGTCGTATTTTTTACAGCTACTAGATTTTGCTGAGTAATGAGGAATACTTTACTGGCTGACGAGATCACAGAGGAAAATAGCTTATCGATGCCTCTTGATAAGTCCACGATGAGATAAGGATAAAATTCCCTTAATGTAGGTAATAGCTTTCCAATATTTTTAGCTTGATCGAAATCTTCATTACTGTTTTCAAGACCAAAACTCAGCATATGTAACCCCGATGGGTGCTTTGTAACCATACTGCTCAATGAGCTTTCATCTAAATCAGCGACATTGGTGATTGCATCTGAAATACTATAAGAGGGAACCACATTTAGGTAATCCGATATCACGCCAAATTGCATATCTAAATCGAGAAGTAGCACCTCATCTTTATGATAACTAGCTATCTCCATCGCAGTATTTAATGCAAGGGTTGAAGCCCCTGAGCCCCCTTTGGTATTCATAAAAATGAACAACTCCCCCATATTACGACTCGCGATTTTTTCTTCCGCGACGTTTTTTAGCAATGGAAAGAGTTCGCTGAGTACTACTCGATCAGAAACAAAATCGGCAGCTCCAATTCGTAATGCGATTTTTAATGCGCCGTTGTCGCTTTCATCACCAAATACCACAAGAGAAGCTTCATACTCCGATGTTGGTGGCTCATACTCTTGTAAGACCACAATCTTCTGCGCCCAATTAGGCCCTGTTTCCACGAAAATTAAATCTGGAGGGGTGAGTTGTTTTAAGCTCCCCACATCTAAGCTATACATGGAGATCATTTCGAACGTCAGATTTCGACACTTCTCAAGCTCTTGCCCCATGTGAAGTTTAAAACGATCATTTGAATACAAAACCCATATGCACAGATTCGTTTTTAACCTTAATTGGTTATCATCTTGCATCGTTAGTTTCACCGCTTCTCCCATAGTCGATCCCCTTCCTTAGCAATCGGTCTTGGTTCCATTTGTGTTATTTTTATTTGGCCTAACTACCCCAAGACTTTCTGCTGGTAGTGTGGTTTCAAAACTAGGTACCGATACCAGCCCGTTGTTTCCCAAATAGTTGAAAAGGGAAATAAACTGATAGTCATAGTTATCTACTTTTGCTCTAACAAACCTTATTGATGTAAATGTATCTTCATCTTCTAAATCACCAGTAACAACACCACCAGATTCATCTAAGTACTCAATAACCAAATGGCTTGTGGTGAAATCTGAAGGTGCATTACTGTCAATAACCAAAGTGTTAATATCCGCTGAATCCGTGACATAACATACACTGGCTAAACGCGCTGCTTTTCGTGTAATTTCGTTCACCATTTGTAAAGAAAACATGTAATAACCGAACGAAATGATGCCAAATAACATCAGTAACAACGCACTCGACACCACAGTAAACTCAATAATCGCTAGCCCTTTTTGATTTTCTCGCTGACTGTTCATGGCCCTGTCCTCATGACTGACGATGCGTTCAATGTGACAGCTAAAGAGGTATTGGATATTGGTAAGACTAAAAAGCTTGGTAAATAGTCATAACTTGCCGAAACCGTAACATAGCCATTGACATGAGAAACCGAGATATCACTCACCGCTAAAGCGTCTAAAATTCGGTGGCTGCCAGTACTGGATTGTCCGTAAAGCACGATATTTTTGATCTCATCTTCATCGGCAATCTGATCATAAGAGGAGGTGCCATACACTTCCGTTACCGCATATCGAGCTCCGTTTTGTACCCCTTTATTTAAGCTATTTTGCTCCAACATTATGTTACCGATTTCAATGACTCCTACTAATAGTAGTAACAGCACGGGAAAAACGATAATAAATTCAGCAGCCGCTAATCCATTTTGTTTATGTCTAAGTATCGTTTTCATATCAAGACTCCGTACTTAATGGATCTTTATAGAGCTGTATTCTATAAGGTCCTTCATCTTCAGGGGTGGGACCTGAATTACTATGATCTACCGTGCAGTCTTCAATAAACTCACCAAAAACCCCCTCATGACTTCCATTATTGGTTGGGGCTTGTTGTAATAAGAAGAAGCAACCTATTGCAGTCACTTTAACGTTTGAAGTCCCCCCAGAGGCCGTAGAACAATCAACAACTGGGACTGGTAAGATTCGTCTATCTGCAACACCTCCAGATCCAATGCGACAGTCACTCTCACCAGAACAATCAGGGGTCGATGCCATGTAATCACTGTAGCCCCAAGGGTCGCCACCGGCACCACTTGTATCGTTATAGGTAATATTGCCGCTGTTGTCGGCTGTCGCTAACGTTGATGGCTCTTTGACATAAATATCTGTAGGGTAATCCGATGAAGACAATCCACCGCCACTATAAACACCAAATCGAGAATTGATCCCCTGACCAACAGGCCCTACATTGCCTCCAGGTTTTGTATCTATATTTTCACCAATCGTAATACACCCGTCGTACCCACCAGCCAATGCAGATCGAATGGTGCTAGCACCAGAACCAAAATCGAGGAGTTGATAGTTTCCGGGTCCCATCGTTCCTTGACTTGTACTCGCAAGCTTAAGCATATATAGCTCACCTCGCTCATAACCATCGGTAGAAGTTCCGCCACCAGAGCACACTGACATAGGAACGATGTTACACGCTTTTATCGATGCAGAGCTTGGCCCTGCAACAGCACTAGCGGATACCGTTTTTTGAAGCCCGAATGCTTGAATAAAAAACTCGTCCATATCCAAGCTCGTTACTTCTACTCGCACATACACATCTAACGAACTATCAAAGCTAGAATCAGGAAAAGTCTGCGGGTCATTTGAATAGGTCACCGATACATTAGCTGTCGACATATCCATCTCACTATTCCCCACCGCGCCTGCCATATTGGTAAACGTGGTGTTTGCCGCTGCCGTTGCATCGGCGATACTGCTGTCACTATCAATTAAAACCGCTGCGGAAAGAGCCGCTGAGTCCACTGCATTTTGGAGTCGTGTCTTATTTACCATGAGATGGTTGATATCAATCGAAAGTGCAGCAATCGCGACAAAGACCAACATAGCCATCGTCACCATGACTAAAACTAAGCCTTTCTGCTTTTGCACTTTCTTGTTACTGCTCGTTATCGTTCTCATGATAAATCCTTAGAGATCGTAGACCAGAAAACCTATTGGCTAAACCCTTCGATAAACTGGCTATCAGAACCCGCTAAACTGTCACCCTTCTTACCAGTATAGACGTGATATGCGCCTTCCATTCTTTCACCACTACCAGTAGGGATAACCCCCATGTTTTCCTCTGTCGCTTGTTTGTTATATATTTGCTCTTGCTTTAACTGGGCCACATGGCTACCTAAAGGTGCGTCATTTGCACAACCAATCAAGCTGGTTAAACAAAGCAGAGAAGTGGTCACTAACATTATATTTTTCATCATCCTCTCCTATAAACTGTGTCCAAATGAACCTTCTGAGCCACCTTGACTATTATCCAAGAACTCAGGATCGGAAGGCGCTTGATTTACTGAAGGTTTAACCGATGAATCAATGTATGCGCCCATTCCCAGCAAGTAGTATTTCAGGTCGGTAGGATTAACAAATGCGTCGGTGGGTAAGGTGATTTTATTTCGATCAATTGGAGCAGCTAATCGAGGTGTGACTAGAATAACCAGTTCCGTTTCTCCAGAAATGTACTCTTGGCTATTGAACAATTGGCCCAATACTGGAATATCCCCAAAGCCTGGCATTTTATTCGAAGCATCACGAACATTTTCACTAAGTAAACCAGCAATACCAATGGTTTGCCCATCGGCTAGCTCTAAAGTTGATGAGGCACTACGACGGGTAACCGGAGGAATGTAATAGGTCCCATTGGTGCCATTTGGTGACAAGGTAAGGCTATTTGCACTAGCAATCTCACTGACATCTACCGCTAAATTTAAGTTGATTTTTTTATCACTAAGAACGGTAGGTATAAACTTAAGGCCGACCCCATATTCTTTGTATTCAATGGTAATACCATCATCATCGGGCACTGGTATTGGGAACTCTCCCCCAGCTAAAAACTCAGCTTTAGAACCGCTTAATGCCGTTAAGTTCGGTTCCGCTAACACTTTTGCCACACCACTCTGCTTAGCCATATCAAGAGCAAACGTGAACAGCGTATCGCCATCAACAAATGCCCCTAAGATTCCCGTTTTAGTCACGGTTGGATTGTTAAAAATAGGCCCAACAGAGCCGCCAATATCATCGAGGATCCCACCACCAGACGTTCCGCCCCATGAGAAATTCCCGTTCTGTTCAAAGAAGTGAAAACTGGCATCAAAACGACGGACAAGACTACGTTGAACTTCGGCTACCGTTACTTCTAGCATGACCTGCTGCGCACCACCGATAGACATCAAGTTGATTATTCCTGTCTGTTGCGTCTGTACGCTAAGAGAACTTTTCGCCGCATCCGCTTCTTGGCCTGATGCATAAGTTTCAGCAACCCGCAAAGCAACATTCATCTTCTCTTGAGAGCTCACCTGGCCACTTAAAATCAACCTATTTTGAGCACTATGAACTTCGACGGTTTCATCTGGTAGGAATTCGTAAAGCTTTGCTTTTAAACTATTAAGGTCATGAGTCACTTCAATATTTATTGACTCAATCAGTTGTCCACGGCTATCCCAAGCCATTAAATTGGTGGAACCTAGCTTCTTACCGATTAGAAACAATTCATCGGACTTAAGCATGACAATATCGAGTACTTCAGGATCTCCTAACGAGACTCGTTTTGCTTTACCTGATAATTCAACATGTGTTGATTTATGATGAGGGACTTTGACTACTTTCCCTGTCTGTGTAGATGCCATAACGGCAAAACTGCTTATCAACCACACGAATACAATTATGATTATTTTCTTCATGTATCACCTCAATCCCTGACTCGAACATTGGAAGACTGTGTCCCTTTGATGATGGTGACACTAGGAGATACATAGCGACGCACCACTTTTTCTTTCGGCTCATGTGGGTTACGCAACGTGAGTTGGATCTCTCCTTTACTCTTCGCCGTTAATAATTTTTCCGCCTCTTTCGGTGAAACTTCCAATGTCACCGCTCGAACGATAATCGGCTTGTTTTCTTTACTTCTTGCTGTCTGATCGACCGCTAATACTTTGATATCTTTCAAAACCGTCACGGTATTCGCTGATCCTTTGCCGTACGAAATCGTATTAAGAATATCCACTTTATTACCCGGTAATAAGAAACCCGCTACACCAATCACGTCATTTACACGAATAGTCACCGCTCGTTTCGTTTCAGGAATTAATGAGGCAAGAGCGGAACCTTCAGCACCGACCGACATCCTTTGAGTATTCACGATTTCCCCAGAATAGATTGAGGTGGCGGCAACTTGTCCTAGTAACTCAGTAGCTTCAGTATATTGATATTCGCTGCGCCAATCTTCCTCTAGCAACTTAGTGGTAAGGTGCTGATCTTCAATCACCGTTCCCGCCGGGATCTCTTGTGCTGCGATGATCACAGGCTCACGTAATACGACTTCCACTTCGGTTTGTGGCTGTGACTGCCTATCCATCCATTGCTTAGCAAAAAACACTGCTGCCAAGCCAAAGATAATCGACAATAAAAACAATAAAATGACCTGATTTCTGTTCATCTTGCACCTCCTCCTTTGCCATCGGCAGTAAAGTAGACTTCCCAAGCACGCTCTAATATCGTTGGAGTGATCACAGGGTCTGTCTCTTCGAATGCAATAATATCCTTGCTGATACCTACAATATCCTTAGGTAGGCATGGGTAATAACCCACATTATGTTGACGATGCAGTTGTAGTAATGGTTTAAATAAATCATGTTCTAGAGTTAATGACTTACCTTGTGCCATTAACTCCCATAAGGCTTGGTATTCATCCTCTTTGAGTGGATTAAACTGAATCTTGTAACCTAGACGACGCAAAAATGCAGGGTCGGCGATCGTCTCTGGCTTTAAATTTGTTGAAAAAGCTAAAGTGAGAATGAATGGGATGGATATTTGTTGCCCATTAGGAAGCGACAAATAATCGAAGAAATACTCCATAGGAACAATCCAGCGATTCAGTAGCGTATCAACTGGCATCGGTTGACGACCTAAATCATCAATAATGAATATGCCGTTATTCGCCATCATTTGAAGCGGAGCCATCCAAACTCGGTTGTGTTCGGTATGATTAACTTCCAACATATCCATGGTGAGCTCACCTCCCACTTGAATACTGGGACGCTCACTCAACACCCAACGCTTATCATATTGAGATTTAAAAGAGATAGAGTCATTGATATGGTTGCTATCCACTCTTTTATGATGTTGCGGAGAAAAAACTTTAATGATGTTTCCTGCCGCGTATACGGCATAAGGAATATAAACAGAGGTGTTCAGAGAGTTAAGTAAACGAGTTGCAACATACGTTTTCCCTGTTCCCGCATCCCCGTAGAGAAGCAGTGCCCGACCTGAATTGATCGCAGGACCAAGAACAGAGACCATGCGTTCAGCACCATAAACATCACTTAATGCACTAGTCACATCGCCTCTTGTGACTAAATGAGCTCGAACGTCTTGTTCCTTCACCATTCGATCATAATCACCAAGAGAGACTGGCGTTGGGCCTAAGTAGGCATCTTTCTTAAAAGCAGTGTCCGCTTCTTGCATTCCTTGCTCTGATAAAGCATATCGCACATGACCAGAGTTACTTTGAGAGGCGAAAGTTTCACTGGCCGCCTGAAACACTTCGACAAACGATTTTTTCCTTAATACAGCGATCAAGGTCTCAATCATGTGGCTATTAATGCCCATTAAACGAGTAAGAGCTAAGATATCAGATTTAGGATAAGCAGCTAATTGCTTAATAAGAAGGTTCTCGATCACGACTTGAGGAATATTGAGAGCATCAAAAGAGGTTGGCACTTTAGGCGCAGCAGCTTGCGGTGTCAGATCGTCCTTATGTCCTGATTTAATATTCATTTCCATAGAGACCCCTTCTCTAATTAGAAATAGCTATGTAGTGCTAACCCAACAACAACAACGGGCGCAAATGGCATTCTTAATTTTTCTGATTGACGTACTGTTTGTTGGTAAGTATCTCGCTTTACCCCGTATAAGAAATAAGCTAACCACTTATCAGCCCATAATTTGAATCTGATAGGATTTCCTGATGCCATTTCCAAACAATAAAAGCAACCAATTAATGCCCCAGAAAACAATATCCAATAAGATACTGAGAACAAAGAGCCCCAGTCCATAATTACACCTACAACTCCCAACAATTTAACATCACCGGGAGCCATCGCTCTCAAAAAGTAAAAACCAAGTCCGATAGAAAAAAACAGGACTCCAGAAATAAATGCTTTACCTTGAGTGACTAACGGTGTCCCAACAAGATTATTTTCGATTACAAATAAAAATAGTATAAATAAAAGTAGTTTGTTCGGAATTCTATTATCTCTTGCATCATAAACTGCGATTGCTATTAAACACCCCCAAATTGCTAAATTCATATTTACCGCCACCAATTATTATTTATTAATAGTCTCAACCAATGAATCACTTAAAACACTTTCGTGATTTGAAAAAAAAACGGTTAAGCCTGCAACAAGAAATGCAGCGCCAATTACATACTCTACAACGGTTAAACCACCTTCATTTTCAAAAAATATTTTGATTTTGAATAGAGCGTTTTTCATGACTCCTCTCCATTTATCTCAAGATAAATGCACCGTAACGTTTGTCACAGTGCATCCAAATATTAGGATATACTTGCAATTGTCGCTTTAAGCTTAGTATCCAATTCAGTTCCCATATTACTGAATATGGCGGTTAAGCCAGCAACAAGTAACCCAGCGCCAACAACATACTCGACAACGGTTAACCCTTCTTCATCTTGCATAAATGCTTTGCAGTTCGTAATAAATTTATTCATTATTTGGTCTCCTTCCAATGCAACTTCATTCAGATTGCTTTTTAAATTTAGATATTATTATCAATAACGGTTAGGACTTTTTTGTTATGTTCTTGCACTTTTCCGCACAACTTCTACTCTAACTATAAGAGCGAATTTAATACTTTTGGTTTAAGAAAATAATTGGATACTTTATGCATATGGATGTGCAAAGAACTGGCCATTGGTTAGGAAAACCTTTATCTAAATTACCACATGATGTTTTTAATGAATTGAAATTTTATTTTGATTTAAAAGAACATAATGATGACGTATCAATACTCAGCGAACCCTATGTTCAGTTTTCTTTCTTTTTTTTGGATGAAACGTCAAATTACCCACTTTTATTGGTGGCGCAAAAAATTGCCCAGAACTTAGGTAAAAATCTAATTGTGTTGTATCAAGGGCGAGTAAATAAAGAACTATTTAATCATAATGTTATCTATAGCCAGATATCAGTTGATAGTGACAATTTTAATTCATGGCTCCAAGACTTCACCCTGAAGGTACATTTAAGTTTTGATTCACATCGAGAAGTATTAGAACAGGTAAAAGATGAGCCTTTAATCATAAAAAATAATGTCGGTAAAGAAATTATTAGTATTCTACGTTACGTGGAAGACAATCTAGATAAAGTGATCAAAGAAGATGATATTGCTAAGCAGTGTCACTATTCCGTTACCTATTTTTCTAAGTTATTTCATAAGGTTGTCGGTATTAGCTTTCGTGATTATGTCTGCAATAAAAGAATCAACAACGCCAAAAAAATGCTCATTTCAGATCGAAAAATCAAAATATCCTTTATTGCATATCAATGTGGTTACAAGGATGTCTCCTATTTTTCTCGCATTTTTAAAAAGAAAACAGGTATGAGTCCGGGTACTTTTAGGACGAATCACTAATGAATTTATTTCTACCAGCGTTCATCGCTATAGCTATGATTTCTCGACATTAAACAGTAGATCCGCTTTTCCCTTGTGATGGTTACATGCTAGAATTAACAAGAAATTAACATAATAACAATATAATCGTTGCCAATAACATGGAGTTAGACAATGAATCAGCCTAACAAGTTAAGCACAACAACTTGCGCTCTCCCGCTACCGAATGAAATGATCTTGAAATGGGCACAGGAACGCCCTGATGAGGTCTATCTAAAGCAGATTATCAACCGTCAATTCGTCGAGTATACCTATTCAGACGTCGCAGAACAGGCACTTAAATTAGTCTCTGCTTTGCAAGATTTAGGTGCTAAACCCGGCGATAAGATAGCCCTCATATCAAAGAACTGTGCTGAGTGGTTTATCTGTGATCTCGCTATGATGCTAGGTGACTATGTCAGCGTCCCTATTTTCCCCACAGCAGGAGCAGATACTGTTGAGTACTGCTTAACCCATAGTGAAAGTAAAATTCTGCTTGCAGGAAAACTCGATGATGCAAAGGCCACCCAACAAGTCCTTGCGAACTTGCCTGATTTGATCAGTATTGCTCTGCCATATGATAGTGCTCCAAACTGTCAATACCAATTTAGTGAGCTAATGAAGCAACACGCTCCAAGTGAGTTTCGCCCGCTACATCATGATGACAAACTCATGTCGCTGGTTTATACATCTGGCACCTCAGGCGTCCCTAAAGGGGCAATGCTAACTTATGGAGCCTTTGCATGGTCCGTTCAGCAACTCATTAACCATATCGGCATTCAGCCTAATGACCGTTTGTTCTCATATTTACCTCTCGCTCATATTACTGAACGAGTCTATATCTTTGGGTCATCAATCATGGGAGGCGTTCAAACCGCATTCCCTGAGTCTCTTGATACCTTTATTGAAGATGTAAAAATGCAACGCCCTACACTGTTTATCTCAGTACCTCGTTTATGGACTCTGTTCCAACAGCGTATCCAAGATAAACTGCCTCAACGTAAGCTGAATATTCTGATGAAGATCCCTTTCATTAATTCTATCATCAAGAAAAAACTGGCTGATGGATTAGGGCTTGATCAAGCTCGAGTACTTGGGTGTGGCTCAGCACCAGTATCTCCAGCGCTACTAGAGTGGTATGAAAGCATCGGTTTACATATCTCAGAAGCCTGGGGAATGACCGAGTCGTTTGCCTATAGCACGCTTAACTTCCCATACCGAGCAGAAAAGATTGGTACCGTTGGAAGCGCTGGCCCTGGAATCGAATTAAAAATTGCTGGTGATGATGAAATTATGGTTCGAGGCAATGGACTATTCTCTGGCTACTACAAAAATGACATCGCGACTAAAGAGTCATTTGATAATGAGGGTTGGTTGCATACCGGTGATATCGGGTCCATTGATAACGAGGGCTATCTAACGATCAGAGGTCGTAAAAAAGACACCTTCAAAACAGCGAAAGGGAAGTTTGTAGCACCTGTTCCTATTGAGAATAAGCTCTTTGAATACAGCCGTGTCGAGATGATGTGCTTAATTGGTCTTGGTCTACCTGGCCCGATTTTACTTGTCGTTCCTCATGATTTCCCAAATTTTGATCGAGCTCGTTATGAAAAAACCTCTCGACGAGTTATCGAAAAAATGAATACCAAGCTCGCTTCGCATGAAAAAATTAAAGGCGTATTGATGATCAAGGAACCTTGGAGTATCGAAAATGGCGTTCTCACCCCGACATTAAAAATTAAGCGTCATGTTTTGGAGCAGAAATACCATGAAATTGGTCATAACTGGCCAAAGGATAAGCTTGTTGTATGGGAAGAATAAAGTAGCGGCCGTCAAGATGCTGTTATACTAGACGCAATATTTATCAAGAGATAACAGCATGACACAAGCGAACAACCCATTGCATGGCATTACTTTAGAAAAACTATTAACGGAACTCGTTGATCATTACGGTTGGGAAGAGTTGAGCCATATCGTGAATGTGAATTGCTTTAAGAGTAACCCAAGCATTAAATCGAGCTTAAAGTTCTTGAGAAAAACCGATTGGGCACGCGCTAAAGTTGAGAAATTGTATATTGACCTAAAGCGTTAGAAGTTAAAGCAGGATTATTTATGCCGATACAGTAAATCTCTTTAGAAACGAATTGGTATAGAGTTATCACCCGCTCACCTTTCAACTTAACGTTTCAATGCCAATAAGCTAATAAGCTAATAAGCTAATAAGCCAATAAGCCAATAAGCCAATAACAAAAAGCCCCGCTAGTCAGACTAGCGGGGCTTTTTTTAGTTATTTTAAAGAAAAAGACTAATTACTTAGCTTCTTTCTCTGCTTTAACTTTAGCGATAACTTCTTCAGCAACGTTCATTGGACATGCTGAGTAGTGTGCGAATTCCATAGAGAATTGACCACGACCTGAAGTCATTGTACGTAGGTGACCGATGTAACCAAACATTTCTGAAAGAGGTACGTCAGCTTTAATACGAACACCAGTTAGACCAGCCATTTGGTCTTTGATCATGCCACGACGACGGTTAAGGTCACCGATAACATCACCAACGTGATCGTCTGGAGTGAACACGTCAACTGCCATGATAGGCTCAAGAAGTTGAGCACCAGCTTTAGGCATAGACTGACGGAATGCACCTTTCGCTGCGATTTCAAATGCGATAGCAGATGAATCGACTGCGTGGAAACCACCATCGAATAGTTCAACTTCAACGTCTAGCGTTGGGAAACCAGCAAGAACACCGTTCTCCATCATGCCAGCGAAGCCTTTCTCTACTGCAGGCCAGAATTCTTTAGGAACGTTACCGCCCACTACAGAAGACTTGAATGTGAAGCCTGAGTTTGGCTCACCTGGTTTGATACGGTAATCGATCTTACCGAATTGACCAGAACCACCAGATTGTTTCTTATGCGTGTAGCTATCTTCAATTGGTTGAGTGATAGTTTCACGGTAAGCAACTTGAGGAGCACCAACTGTAAGGTCAACACCGTAAGTACGCTTAAGGATATCAACTTTAATGTCTAGGTGAAGCTCACCCATACCTTTCAGGATAGTTTCGCCAGTTTCTTCGTCAGTTTCAACTTGGAAAGATGGATCTTCTGCAACCATTTTACCGATCGCGATACCCATTTTCTCAGAACCGCCTTTATCTTTTGGAGATACTGCGATAGAGATTACTGGAGTTGGGAAAACCA
This sequence comes from Vibrio clamense, assembly GCF_050337905.1. Lineage (NCBI taxonomy): Bacteria > Pseudomonadati > Pseudomonadota > Gammaproteobacteria > Vibrionales > Vibrionaceae > Vibrio > Vibrio clamense. The sequence goes on from NZ_JAKJTJ010000020.1 coordinate 341,838, forward strand.
TTGGCTCAAGTGTTACTTGATGCTTAGGATCACATAGAGTGTGACCAGTTTGAACGTTTTTCATACCAACGATAGCGATGATATCACCAGCTTGTGCGCTAGTAAGTTCGTTACGGTCATCAGCTTGCATCTCAACCATACGGCCAACACGCTCAGTTTTACCTGTGAAAGAGTTAAGGATGGTGTCACCCTTATTCAATTTACCAGAGTAAATACGTACGAATGTTAGTGCACCAAAACGGTCATCCATGATTTTGAATGCTAGTGCTTTGAAGGTTTCATCAGCAGAAACGATAGCGTGTTCGCCAGTCTCTTCGCCTTCTTCGTCCATTAGAGGTTGTGGATCAACTTCAGTTGGAGCAGGTAGGTAATCTACTACTGCGTCAAGAACGATTTGAACACCTTTGTTCTTAAATGCAGAACCACAGAATGTTGGGAAGAATGCAAGCTCACGAGTACCTTTACGGATACAACGCTTGATGTCTTCGATAGAAGGCTCAACACCTTCCATGTAAGCTTCCATAAGGTCATCGTCTTGCTCAACAGCAGTTTCGATTAGCTCTTCACGGTAAGCTTCAACGTCATCAACCATATCAGCTGGAACGTCAAGAATTTCGTAGTTTTCAGGAAGACCAGTGTCATCCCAAACGTATGCTTTACGGCTTAGAAGGTCTACAACACCAACGAAGTCATCTTCGCGGCCAATTGGTAGAACCATAACTAGTGGGTTTGCACCTAGAACGTTTTTAACTTGGTCAACAACGCTGTAGAAATCTGCACCCATACGGTCTAGTTTGTTAACGAAGATCAGACGAGATACTTCTGATTCGTTAGCGTAACGCCAGTTAGTTTCTGATTGAGGTTCAACACCACCAGAACCACAGAATACACCGATGCCGCCATCAAGTACTTTAAGTGAACGGTATACTTCAACTGTGAAGTCAACGTGTCCAGGAGTATCGATAACGTTTAAACGGTGATCATTCCAGAAACAGCTTACTGCTGCTGATTGGATAGTAATTCCGCGCTCAGCTTCCTGTTCCATGAAATCGGTAGTCGATTCACCATCATGAACTTCACCAGTTTTGTGGATCTGGCCAGTAAGTTTAAGGATACGCTCAGTTGTAGTGGTTTTACCCGCATCAACGTGCGCGAAAATACCAATGTTTCTGTATTTTGATAAATCAGTCATCGTTTTACTCTGTTAATAGGATATAAAATGCGCGCAGAGTATATCACAATCTGTGAAGACTGATAGCTTTGCGTGCATTTGAGATTAAAAAACTTTCACTTTACTGTTTAAAGCAAAAGAGCCATCGACTTAAAAAAAATAAGCAATTGATTTTTATGGAATTGTTATTTATATAAAAGTCATTAATTTACTTGAATCATTGCTGCATATTTACATAAGTTACAATTCATCGAAAGCGTTAATTGCATCCGATAATTTTTTAACACCATGGATCTGCATACCTTCAACGCCACCTTTTGGCATATTAGCAAAAGGAACGATTGCTTTAGTGAAACCGTGTTTTGCCGCTTCCATTAAACGTTCTTGTCCACTAGGCACAGGGCGAATCTCCCCCGCTAAACCGACTTCACCAAAAACAACCACATCTTTAGGTAGCGCTCTGTCTTTAAAGCTAGACAGTAATGCTATGACTAACGCTAAATCAGCACTTGTTTCTGTTACTTTAACACCCCCGACCACGTTGACAAAGACATCTTGGTCAGCCATTTGAAGTCCACCATGTTTATGCAACACAGCCAAAAGGAGTGACAATCGGTTTTGATCTAACCCCACAGCAATTCGTCTCGGGTTAGAGAGCTGTGAATAATCCACTAACGCTTGAATTTCAACAAGTAAGGGGCGAGTTCCTTCCCAGACAACCATCACTGAGCTACCTGAAGTCTGCTCTTCGCCTCTTGATAGAAATATAGCAGAAGGATTCGTTACCTCTTTTAAGCCTTGACCTGTCATTGCAAACACGCCTAGCTCATTCACCGCACCAAAACGGTTTTTATGGCTGCGTAACGTTCTAAACCGACTGTCAGCGCTACCATCAAGCAATACAGAACAGTCAATAATGTGTTCTAGCACCTTCGGTCCAGCCAGTGTTCCGTCTTTAGTGACGTGTCCAACAAGAAAAACGGCCACATTGTTTTGCTTAGCGTAACGAGTTAACGCTGTTGCGGACTCTCTAACTTGAGCAACACTGCCTGGTGACGATTGAACATCGGCCACATGCATCACTTGAATCGAGTCGATAACCATTATTTTGGGTTGCTCTTTTTCGGCGATCTGACAAATTTTGTCTACGTTGGTTTCCGAAAGCATCTTTAAATGCTCTTTCGGCAGTCCCAATCGAGAGGCTCGCATAGCCACTTGCTGAAGAGATTCTTCCCCCGTCACATATAACGTCGGCATTTCAGCAGCAAGCCGACACATTGTTTGTAACAATAATGTTGATTTACCTGCGCCAGGGTTACCACCAATAAGGATAGCAGCACCAGGAACAACCCCTCCTCCTAGCACTCGATCAAATTCTTTAAAACTGCTTGAAAAACGAGGAACCTCTTGAAGATTTATTTCAGATAATGTCTGAACTTGAGCTTCAGTCACCGCACCCGCATAGCCCGACAATCGCTCATTTCTCGCGACTTGAGGAGAAGCCGCCAATCGAACTTCAGTTATTGTATTCCATGAACCACATGCATTGCATTGACCTTGCCAACGCGGAAAGTCCGCACCACAATCATTACATACATACGCTCGTTTTGCTTTTGCCATGTTTCCTCTAATTTCTCTTCCAACTATATAAACAAAATAGGTCAATATAGGTTAATATTTAGTTGAGCAGGTGTAACTCATCGCTAAAGTTCTAAGGCAATCAGCCGATGTTCTATATGACAAACTCACTCTAACAGAAAAGTATGCAGCAATCTGAAATTCTCTCACTAACAGAACGGCTAATCTCCACTTATCACGCTGATGATTTTGACTATGTCTTATCTCAAGTCACAAATGGAGAGCCTCCATCAGTAAAACTCTTAGTTAAGATGGAGTTGAACCGAATTATGGCCCCTTGCTCGAAGAAAATTGATCTTCGCGGCAAAGTACAGGGCGAATGTAGAGAATATGAGTTAGATGGAATACAGCATTGGCTCGATGATGTTGCCTTTAATGCTTACCATAAAAATACCAGACGCTTCGGAAGTTACACTGAAGGGGTTTGGGAGGCGTTAAATAATACGAAAAATAATTTTAGGGTATTGAATCAACAGCCCAACGCTAAACAATCAAAAAGTATTACTAACCCTGATAGTCCATATGAAGCAGAGCCTATACATTTAGGTTACAGCCTCAAACGTCAAGAGAACCGATTAAAAGTCTTCTCTCAAGTTAAAATTGAGCTACCAAAATCCCAAGTCATACACGGCCTGAGTGTTGATTTATCGGGTTCCGGCGCTCGCTTTAAAGTGCCTAGTGCATTTGACTATAACTTGGGACAAGAAATTGCGGTGACTTTCACGGAACTAATGAAACAGTCCGAAGTGGTTGGAATAGATAAACCTATCGTATACAGAATTTTAGGCATTGATGATTCACACGAAAATGACGCGATAAAGTTCTTACGCACAATGCGTTTAACTGAAACAGATATCGTTAATCAAGTGATCACTGAATCGTTAACAAGCAATAGCAAAAAAACTCGTCATGATAATCAAGATAAAATCATCCAAGCAAGAACCCGTGGTTATGAACACGCCTATTTGAAACACACTGGGAATCTACCGCTATTTTTCAGCGGCAGCGAACTCAAACTGGCGCTGCTAACCGATAACAATCAACCACTATGGCAGTATTGGCATGATGAGCGAAACCAACAAGCATTCGGAACATTATTTAATTCTGAACGAATGGATCTATTGACGAGACCGGGGTTAAAGGGATCAAGTAACGTCATCTACTCTTTTACCCACACTCATCAACATAAGACGCTTTTTTACTCAATGATGCTCCCAGAAGCGAGCAGAGAACAGAGGCAACTCTTCTGGCACATCGGAGCGAAAAGACCGAGCTGGAAAGCCTTTCGACTTTCAATATTTGAGCTTTCAGAAGAAGAGAGTCAATCGTTAGCGCAGCACTCAACTGAACTGAACGATAGTTCACAAGGGCTCACTCACTGCGGCATCTTACAAGAGATAGGCAACGAGCAGTCTAGTTCAGATTATCTACTAACGGAACGCCCTCGCCTTGCCAGTAATGAACTCAACCAATTCCGTCATTCAAGACAGATCCTTGGTCAACCAAAAGCTATCTTTTTTGATGCTCAAGGACGACGAAAAGAGCCTCGTTATCAGTTTAAGTCACCTGTGGAGATCACCACATCAGACGCCTTACCATTCACAGGCCACTCCATTGATATTTCAAAACATGGTATCAGCCTAATTCTAGATACCGCTGCTCCACTTAAGGCTGGTGACTCTCTTTCTGTCAATCTTAAAGAGCTACAGTTGTACGATAAATCGCTTCCGCTGGGAGAGGTTCCGTATCAAGTGATTCGTATCAGCCCAAATGCAAGGTGTGTACAACTGGCTATTGAAAATACGAGTCGAACGACTAAAACCATTGCCTTTTTCAATAGTATTATTGAGCACAATAAAGACAAATTAAAAGAGGTACACGAGCTATTGGCTAGCAACAGTTTACTTGAAAGCCTACATAACTCATTACTCAATAAAATAGTCAGCTCTCCTATTTTTATCGATAAGCATGATTCGAATTTAAGAACTAAGGTTATAGGGGTGAATTACCCACTCCCGAACCATTTAGTACTACTTGCAAAATTGGGCCATGAGGAGTGCTTATCACTAGAGCCTATATTTAAAGGGCGCAGTAATTCCCTACTGGCAACTCCCCTCAAGAGAATTGAAGGCGCAGAGCTGCAGTATCATGAAGTGTATATTGCAGCGATTAAATTTGGTGGAAAGCTTCAATCGATTCATACCAAATTATCTGATGATTTTAAGCACGCTAGAGAACGAATCGATTTCATCAAAAAAGCCAAAGAGATGGGAGAAGTTTATGTGCTTCGGATCTCAGGCGCACCGGTGTTTAACTCAACTACTTCACTGCTTCAATATGACATTGATGAGCTAACCCAAGTGAGTATCCATGACGCAGGAAAACTGGATAAAGAGATCCGTTCGATCATTGGCTATGGTGAAATTGTTGATATCACCGAGGAAGTAATGATACGCCTAGAACTCACTTAAACAGAACGAAAAAGAGTGGCTGCAATGCCACTCTTTGTTCTTCCGTTTTTAAACTTTTAACTTTTAACTTTTAAACTTTTAGAAAAATCAAAATCCGCTAGGGTTTACTCTTCCAACTGATTTTTTTCTGTACCGCTAATTTTGCCGATAAAATACATAGCACACCACCTAAACCAGAGAAGCGAACTGCGGTTTGCGCTCGTTCTTCCACTTTAGGTTTTGCATGATAAGCGACCCCTAAGCCTGCGATATCCATCATCACTAAGTCATTTGCACCGTCACCAACAGCAACGGTGTTGTGTACTTCAACATTATATTTATCAGCAAGTTCCAACAAGATATCCGCTTTCGTTGTTGCCGATACAACATCCCCCAGCACTTGTCCGGTTAATTTTCCATCGATGATTTCCAATGTATTAGACTGAGCGTGATCCAAATCTAGGCTATCTTTCAAATAATCGGAAAAATAGGTAAAGCCCCCTGATGCAATAGCGGTTTTCCAACCTAAGGCACTGAGTGTATTAACCAGCTCTTCAAGATCAGGCATCAATGGGAGAGTTAATCTCACCTGTTCTAGAATGGATTCATCTGCGCCTTTCAACGCTGCCACTCTTTGGCGTAAACTCTGTTCAAAGTCGAGTTCACCTTGCATGGCTCGCTCTGTCACTTCAGAAACAAGCTCTCCCACACCCGCCAGTTTGGCGATCTCATCAATGCACTCAATCTGTATTGCGGTTGAGTCCATATCCATGACGATCAATCCAGGTTTTGATAGATCTGGAACTTCACTTAAGTTGGCATAATCGAGCTCTAAAGCATGAAGCACTTGTTTGTGCTGCTCGGTTAACGCTCCTGACATCAAGGCAACCTCATAATGGCCGACCTTCCATGTATCTAAGATAATATGCTCGATCCCTGTATGTTCATCTATCTCATCAAAACATTCAGGAGATAAAAACTCTCCGAAAACGATCCATGTCGCCTTTGCTCGGGCGAGTTGTGATGTTTTTATTGTCTCAGGTAAACGAGTCAGTAACGAGGTGTGCCTCTTTATTGGTAAAATCTTTAACGCTTCCATGTATATGATTCCTAATTGGCCTCCTAAGACGTTAACCTATTGCAATTTAAAAACGCAAGTCTCAATATGGATGAAATGTAAATTTGTTTCCATGGGACCCAAATGGACGTATCAAAAATTGACGGTTCGTTATTTTCTCTGAGAAATGCATTTCGTATTCTCATTTTGGCACTTTTGGTCGTCATGTTTATTACAACAATCAAAAATAGTGTTGTGATCAGTAAAGGTAATGAAAAAATTCAGTCTCGACAGCTTGAGACATTAACTAAAGTCCTGATCTCCCAAGCCGCACTTTCGGCTAGCGAGATGATCACACAGCAAGATCAGGAACGACTACTAAAATTAACCAACCAACTTTCTCAAGATCGCTTAGTGTTTGATGCCACTATTTATGACGCGGAGGGGGTCCGGCTCGCTTCAAGTGATAAAGCGCTGACGGCTCGTGAGGTTTTAGGGCTTGATACGCCTCTCTCAACCGCAAGTATTGGCAGGCAGCAGTTGTTAGAACCGGTGTTTAACGATGGTAATATCATTGGTTTTGTGAGGATCACATTCGAAACGGGTAAAGTAACGGCTATTTCTGATCACCATTATCGAAAAAGTGATCGTTACATGTATCTAATGCTGATAATGAGCTTCCTCAGTGGCATGCTCATTGTGGCTATCTTACGAAGAAAGCCAAGGGATAAAGGGGAAAACTTACTACTAAAAAATGTAGGCTAACCGAAAAAGTATACTCCGCTTTTACGCCGCAAATAAAAAACCTCGCACTTACGTTGGTGCGAGGTTTTTTATTCATAATAGAACGTTAGATTAATCTTTATCGCCTAGCAATACTGAATCTAATGCAACTTCCATCATGTCATTAAACGTTGTTGCACGTTCGTCTGAAGTCGTCTGTTCGCCTGTTTTAATATGATCTGAAACCGTACAGATAGTCAGAGCTTTTGCGCCATATTCAGCAGCAACGCCGTAGATACCAGCCGCTTCCATCTCTACGCCTACGATTCCGTATTTGTCCATCACATCAAACATTTCTGGATCTGGAGTATAAAAAAGTTCAGCAGAGAATAGGTTGCCAACTTTCACATCGATACCACGAGCTTTAGCTGCATCTTCAGCATTACGAACCATTTTATAATCCGCAATTGCAGCGAAATCATGGCCTTTAAAGCGAATACGGTTCACTTTAGAGTCTGTACATGCACCCATGCCAATCACAACATCACGAACTTTAATGTCTTCGCTAACCGCGCCACAGCTACCCACACGAATAATTTTCTTCACACCAAAATCTTTGATCAATTCAGTGGCGTAGATAGAGCAAGATGGGATACCCATTCCGTGCCCCATTACAGAAATCTTACGGCCTTTGTATGTGCCAGTGTAGCCAAACATGTTACGAACATCACATACTTGAACAACATCATCTAGGAATGTATCTGCAATGTATTTAGCACGGATAGGGTCACCAGGCATCAATACAACATCAGCAAAGTCGCCCATTTCAGCATTAATATGTGGAGTAGCCATTAACGTTATCCTCTGTTTCAAGTTTCAATTGAATATACGAATAAGCACCAAATATGCCTATTCGTATATAAAAAGGGACGCTATTGCGCCCCTATTTCATTATTGCTTATAGAAAGCTTTTTCCGTAATCCATATCAGAAGTACCAAAGTACTCTGCTAGGCTTTGGCCGATATCAGCGAAAGTACTACGGTGACCTAATGAACCTGCTGGTAGTTTTGGTCCGTAAGCTAATACTGGAATAAACTCACGAGTATGGTCAGTACCAGGCCAAGTAGGATCACAACCGTGGTCTGCTGTTAGAATCACGATATCATCTTCACCCATCATCTCTAAGATTTCAGGTAAACGGTTATCGAAATACTCTAGAGCTGCAGCATAACCCGCAACATCACGACGGTGACCATAAGCTGAATCGAAATCAACAAAGTTAGTGAATACGATTGTGTTGTCTTCTGCTGCTGTAATCGCTTCTTTCGTTGCTTCGAATAGAGCAGGGATACCTGTCGCTTTCGTTTTCTTAGAAATACCGCAACCTGCGTAGATATCAGATATCTTACCAATTGAGTGTACTTGTCCACCTTTCTCATCAACGAGTTTTTGTAAAACCGTTGCTGCAGGTGGCTCAACAGAAAGATCACGACGGTTACCCGTACGTTCGAATTGACCTTTACCAGCACCAATAAACGGACGAGCGATAACACGACCGATGTTGTAGTCTGCTAGTTCTTCACGAGCAATCTGACAAAGGTCTAATAGGTTTTGCAGGCCGAATGTCTCTTCATGACAAGCGATCTGGAAAACAGAGTCTGCTGAAGTGTAGAAGATAGGTAAGCCAGTCTTCATGTGTTCTTCACCTAGGTTATCTAGGATTTCTGTACCCGATGAGTGGCAATTACCTAGGAAGCCAGGCAGGTTTGCACGTTTAAGAATGCGATCTGTCAGCTCTTTCGGGAAGCTGTTTTCTTTATCTGTAAAGTAGCCCCAATCAAACAGTACTGGAACACCTGCGATTTCCCAGTGACCTGAAGGCGTATCTTTACCAGAAGAAAGTTCAGCAGCATGGCCGTAAGCACCAATGATCTCAGCATTCGCATCAAGACCCGGAGCAAATTCGCCCGTTGCTTCTTTATGTGCCATCGCTAAACCTAGTTTAGATAGGTTAGGTAGCGTTAATGGACCTTTACGATCTGCATTATCAGCTTTGCCTTGTGCGCAGTGAGCTGCGATATGACCAAGAGTATCAGAACCTACATCACCAAATTTTTCTGCATCTGGTGCTTCGCCAATACCGAATGAATCTAATACTAAAATAAATGCTCTTTTCATTGCTCTCTCCACCAAATGTTATACGTCTTCAGAACGAATCTGACGGTACACATCTGGAGTTGCTTCGTAAGTGCCACCCACAACAATAGCACTTTGCAGCGCTTTCGCCGCTTCTTGCCATTGCTCTTCTGTGCGGGCATGAATAATTGCTAGTGGCTTATCACTGCTTGCTGTTTCGCCTAAACGAATGAACCCATCAAAGCCTACTGCATAATCGATGCTGTCTGTAGCCACGCGACGACCGCCGCCCATTCCTACAACAGCCATACCAATTGCACGCGTATCCATTGCTGAAACAATGCCACTTTCAAGTGCGTACACTGGTTTAATAATTTCTGCTTTCTCTAGGTAGTTATCGTAGTTTTCTACGAAGTCTGCTGGGCCACCAAGGCCTGCAACCATTTTACCAAAGCACTCTGCCGCTTTTCCGTTATCCAGAACTTCCATCAATTTAGCGCGAGCTTCATCTGAATCTTTCGCAAGATTGCCCAGCACTAACATTTCAGCACATGATGCTAAAGTGATGTTCAGAAGACGAGAGTTACGGTATTCGCCAGTCAAGAATTGAACCGCTTCACGAACTTCAACAGCATTACCTGCAGAAGATGCTAATACTTGGTTCATATCCGTTAGAATCGCCGTTGTTTTGGTGCCTGCACCATTTGCAACAGCAACAATAGAACGAGCGAGATCTTCAGATGCTTCATAAGTTGGCATGAATGCGCCTGAACCTACTTTTACATCCATTACTAGCGAATCAAGGCCTGCAGCCAATTTCTTAGAAAGAATTGAAGCTGTGATAAGTGAAATGTTATCAACCGTCGCAGTAATATCACGAGTCGCGTAAACACGTTTATCAGCAGGGGCTAGATCACCAGTTTGACCAATAATAGCCACACCCGCGTCTTTGGTTACTTGTCCAAATACGTCGTTAGTTGGTGTGATATTGTAACCAGGAATTGATTCTAGTTTATCAAGAGTACCACCAGTGTGACCAAGGCCTCGGCCAGAGATCATTGGTACAAAACCACCACATGCTGCCACCATAGGGCCAAGCATTAGAGAAGTTACGTCACCAACACCACCAGTAGAGTGTTTATCGACAATTGGACCACCAAAATTCATGTGAGACCAATCGATAACCATGCCTGAATCACGCATTGCACAGGTAAGTGCGATACGTTCTGGCATCGTCATTTCATTGAAAAAGATCGCCATTGCGAATGCAGCGATTTGGCCTTCAGATACAGTATTCTTTGCAACACCTTGAATGAAGAAGTTGATTTCTTCAGTAGTAAGAACTTCGTTGTCGCGTTTTTTACGGATGATTTCTTGTGGTAAATACATTAGTGCCTCCCCGACTCTTTGCTAGAGTTTTGGGTTTGTAGGATAAGAGACAAGATGGAGTGACAATGATTCATCACTCACTCCATCTTAGTTAGAATTAAGGATTAGTAAGCTGCAGGATCTGCAGTTTCGTCCGTCACTTCTAATGTATTCAGTAGGTTTGTTAGTAGGCTTGAAGCACCAAAACGGTAGTGCATGTTATCAGCCCACTCACCACCAAGAAGCTCATCAGCCATACCTAGGTATAGCGCAGCATCTTCAGCAGTACGAACACCACCAGCAGGTTTGAAACCAACTGTTTTTGCTACGCCCATGTCACGAATAACTTCTAGCATCATGCGTGCGTATTCTGGTGTTGCATTTTCAGGCACTTTACCTGTTGAAGTTTTAATGAAGTTAGCACCTGCTTCGATACAGATTTTAGATGCTTTCTTGATTAATGCTTCTTCTTTTAGTTCACCTGTTTCGATGATCACTTTAAGCGTGATATCACCACATGCTTCTTTACATTGCTTAACAAGCTCAAAGCCGACTTCTTCGTTACCAGCCATTAGGGCACGGTATGGGAATACTACGTCAACTTCGTCTGCACCGTAAGCAACAGCAGCTTTTGTTTCCGCAACCGCGATAGCGATATCATCGTTACCGTGTGGGAAGTTTGTTACCGTTGCAATACGTACTTCTGGTGTACCTTGCTCGCGTAGCGTTTTCTTAGCAATAGGAATAAAACGAGGGTAGATACAGATTGCTGCGGTGTTACCCACTGCAGTTTTCGCGTCATGACATAACGAAATCACTTTTGCATCAGTGTCGTCGTCATTCAACGTAGTTAGGTCCATAAGTTTTAGTGCACGTAGAGCTGCTGCTTTTAAATCGCTCATTTCTATCTCCGATCAATATATTCAAATAGTCAACTACCTTGCCCCTACCTAGTATAGATAGGAATAATAATTTTGCTCAGTAGTCACAAATGAACGGACTTGGTTCCCTGAAGACTTGATAACACACCCCGTATTATCAATTGCTATCCTTGTCACCGCACAGTACCAGTTTGGTCTATGGCACAACAATTCAGTCATGTTGTGTCTAACATGTATAAGTTTAGCTATATTCCTAGGCTAATTAAAGCGCTTAAGCCAACAAGAGAATCCTATCTCTATGGTTTATACATTATAGATTTCTATAAAAAAATGTAGTGCTCCTTAGAACGCAAACGGTTTGTATCTCAAAATACTTTAGAAAAGCCCCCTATTTAACCAAATCTGTAGAAAACAAACGCTTCCTAATTCTGTCAAATAGGTGTGGCTCTCTTCTTCCGTTTTTACAAAAAAAAAGCCCCGCAGCAATTTCTTGCTACGGGGCTCTATTTAAATGGCGTCTATATAGTTATTGATTAACTAAACTATATGGACTTAAAAAGCCATAAGTGTAATGAAGAAACCAGCAATTGTTGCAGCCATTAGGTTAGATAGAGTACCTGCTGCTACCGCTTTCACACCCATCTTAGCGATGTCGTGACGACGGTTAGGAGCAATACCACCTAGACCACCTAGTAGAATCGCAATAGAAGAAAGGTTTGCGAAACCACATAGAGCGAACGAGATAATTGCTTGAGTTTTCTCAGACATTACTTTACCAGTCTCTGCTACTAGTTGAGCGTTATCGCCAACGTAAGGAACAAAGTTTAGGTATGCAACGAATTCGTTAACTACCGTTTTCTGTCCAATGAAAGTACCAGCGATTGTCGCTTCTTCCCATGGAACACCGATAACGAATGCTAGAGGTGCGAAGATCCAACCTAGAATAAGTTCTAGAGTTAGCTCAGGCATACCAATCCAACCACCGATGCCGCCCAACATACCGTTGATTAGCGCGATTAGACCGATGAATGCTAGTAGCATTGCACCAACGTTAAGAGCAAGTTGAAGACCAACAGAAGCACCGCCAGCAGCTGCATCGATAACGTTAGCAGGCTTGTCGTCGCCACCGTCGATGTCAGTACCTAGGTTCTCATCTGGAGTGTCAGTTTCAGGCTTGATGATTTTAGCAAACAGTAGACCACCAGGTGCAGCCATGAATGATGCCGCTACAAGGTACTCTAGTGGAACACCCATTGAAGCGTAACCAGCAAGTACACCACCAGCAACAGAAGCTAGACCACCACACATTACTGCGAATAGTTCAGACTGTGTCATTTTTGGAACAAACGGACGCACAACAAGAGGTGCCTCAGTTTGACCAACGAAGATGTTAGCCGCAGCAGACATAGATTCCGCACGAGACGTACCTAATGCTTTTTGCAGACCGCCACCAAGAACTTTGATTACTATTTGCATCGCACCAATGTAGTAAAGTACAGAGATAAGTGCAGAGAAGAAAATCAGCGTTGGTAGAACTTGGAACGCGAAGATGAATCCGATACCGTCAACTGAGAAGTTAACTAGGCTACCAAATAGGAAACCTGTACCGTCTTTACCGTAATCGATCACGTTTGCAACACCAGCAGAGAAACCTGCTAGAAGATCGCGACCCCAAGGTACATAAAGAACGAATGCACCGATGATAAATTGGATAGCAAAAGCGCCACCCACTGTTCTGATATTGATAGCTTTGCGGTTATCTGATAGTAGGACTGCAATTGCAATTAAAACTACCATGCCGACTAGGCTCATAAACAGGCTCATAGTTTATGACTTCCTTATAAGTTGTGTATTGGCGTGTAACAAAATGGAACTAAAAAGCGGGGGCAATTATACTCACGCCCTCAGAAATAAAGTAATGCCGACCTCACACTTTCTTATAAGATTCATAAGTCATTCACCCGCATATGTGACAAAGATCACCAATAAGTGATAACTTTCTCATCAAGGGAACATTTTGTTTCGATTTTATTCACACATAGCAAAGAGAGAATGGCTATTTTCCCACACTTGAGAGGCAACCGTTTGCTCTGTCTCTTTTCTAATCAAAACCAACTCATCAAAAATGTTAATCACGTTTTTAGGGTGGTTTGCACGGCCTTGGCTCCCATTTATTGGCATATCTGGAGCATCCGTTTCTAGTACCAGTGAGGTTAACGGTAAGCATGCAATCGCTTGCCTAGTTTTATTCGCTCGTGGGTATGTGATGACACCGCCAACCCCGATATAGAATCCTAACGCGACAAAATCCATCGCTTGCTGATAGCTTCCAGAAAAGCCGTGCAGTACCCCTCCTTTCCCTGGTCTATGGGTCTTCAGTAGCTGAATCATTCTATTGTGAGCTTTTCGACAATGGAGAATAAGTGGTAATTTCATTAAGTTCGCCAGCTGAATTYGACGGATAAAGAACGCTTCTTGCTGTTGATGATCAATATCAATGGCGAAATCTAAACCGCACTCTCCTATCGCCACGCATTTTATCGGTGACACCTGTAACTCTCTCTCTAACTCATCTATATCTTCTATTAAATAGTCATTCAAAAAGTAAGGATGAAAACCTAAGGCATAGCTGATCTCATCATGTTGTATAGATAAGCGCTGAATCTCTGCCCAATTCTTCATTCCAATCGACGGAATGAGAATTTTCTCTACGCCTTGGTTTTTAGCCGCTTCAAGTTCATCACTAAAATGCTGTCGGAAGGGTTCAAAATCAAAGTGACAGTGAGTGTCAAATAGCCGAATCGAATCATTCATTCGTTGACTCTCTTTTCATTGATTCTTCATTATTTTCACGTTTTGGCTCTTCTTTATATGGAACACAACTGCGCCTTTGCTCTGGAGTTAATCCCATAGATTGACACCAAAGATCATAACGAGCCACCCACCCTCGTAGCCATTTGATCATATTACTCCTCCGTGTAGCATGGTTATTTGGCACTCAGTTATACAGGCTCAGTTATACAGGCTCAGCTATAAAGGCTCAGTCATAAGAACTCGGTAATCAGAGCGTATGAATAGAAATAAATGCCAAAGTACAAAAGATTAGATTGAACGCATAAAAAACGCCTATTGATTTAACAATAGGCGTTTTACATGTTCGAACCAATAATTATCGCTAACTATCGATCAAATCAGATTAGTGTTCACGAGTCGCTCTAAACTGAACGTCAGGGAAACGTTCTGACGCAAGGTTAAGGTTCACCATCGTTGGAGCAACATAAGATAGGTTATCGCCACCATCCAATGCTAAATTACTTTGGTTCTTACGCTTAAACTCTTCAAGCATCTTAGCATCACTACACTCAATCCAACGCGCTGTTGCAACGTTGACACCTTCGTAGATAGCTTCAACGTTATATTCCGCTTTCAAACGAGCCACAACAACATCAAACTGAAGAACACCAACCGCGCCCACAATAAGATCGTTATTTTGCAGTGGACGGAATACCTGTACCGCGCCCTCTTCCGAAAGTTGAACTAAACCTTTCAATAGCTGTTTCTGCTTTAGAGGATCTCTTAAGCGAATACGACGGAACAATTCAGGGGCGAAATTCGGAATACCTGCAAACTTCAAATTTTCGCCTTGCGTGAAAGTATCACCAATTTGAATCGTGCCATGGTTATGTAAGCCAATAATATCGCCCGCATACGCCGTTTCAGCACGAGTACGATCGCCCGCCATGAAGGTTACCGCATCTGAAATACTGACATTTTTACCGGTACGAACATGGTTCATCTTCATACCTTGGTTGTAAGTTCCCGATACGATACGCATGAAAGCAATACGGTCACGGTGTTTTGGATCCATGTTCGCTTGAATTTTAAATACAAAACCAGAGAATTTCTCCTCGGTTGCCACAACATCACGCTCATTTGCTTTGCGAGTTTGTGGGGCAGGTGCCCATTTAGTTAGGCCATCCAACATATGGTCAACACCAAAGTTACCTAATGCAGTACCGAAGTAAACAGGCGTTAACTCACCAGCAAGGAAAAGCTCGTGATCAAACTCAGGACATGCACCAATAACAAGTTCTAGTTCATCACGTACACTTGCAGCAAGATCTTCACCGACAGCAATATCAAGCTCAGGGTTATCTAGACCTTTAATGATACGAACGTCTTGGATCTCATGACCGTGGCCTGATTCATATAAGATCGTCTCATCGCGATGAATGTGATACACACCTTTAAACTCTTTACCACAACCGATAGGCCATGAGATAGGTGCACAGGCCATGCCTAATTCGCTTTCGACTTCATCTAACACTTCCATTGGATCACGAACATCGCGGTCCAATTTGTTCATGAACGTCACGATAGGCGTATCACGTAGGCGAGTAACTTCCATTAATTTACGCGTACGATCTTCGACACCTTTAGCGGCATCAATAACCATCAAGCACGAATCAACGGCAGTCAATGTACGGTAAGTATCTTCCGAGAAATCTTCGTGTCCAGGAGTATCAAGTAGGTTAACGAGGCAGTCGTTGTAAGGAAACTGCATCACAGAGGTAGTAACCGAAATACCACGCTCTTTTTCCATCTCCATCCAGTCGGATTTAGCGTGTTGGTTAGAGCCACGACCTTTTACCGTACCCGCTTTTTGAATAGCGTTTCCGAATAAGAGTACTTTTTCAGTAATAGTGGTTTTACCCGCATCCGGGTGCGAGATAATAGCGAAGGTTCTACGTTTAGACACTTCACCGATAAACGGAGTATTTGACATTAATGTAATCTTCTTTGGGCTAACATGTATCCATCAGGGCAGATTGCACTCTGGATTAGCGATATGAATCAATTTTGCGCGTATTTTCCCCTATATTTGCGTTCGGGGCAAATTTGTCTGCATTCACAATAAAAAGCGGTAAACCACGTGGTATCATGCCCTAGATAACAAAATCTTCAAGAAAACAAATAACCTATAAAAATATAGATGAAATTGAGCTATAACTTAATAAGTGATGAGATTGAGTTGGGTATACCTTGAAAGCAAAAAAAGTACATTCTCTGGCATTTAAACAAGCAAAAACCGTCTTTTTAGTCTCAGTCGTTTTGGGGCTGTTTTTTAGTTTCTATTACATTTTAGTCGATTTGCACCAAGAGCAACAACGCATCGAAGAGCACTACCAATTCAAATTGCTCCAGAACTACTCTAACGCAAGCCAAGCCGCCTACCACTTAAATCATCTCTTAGCAGAACAAGTAGCATCCAGCCTTATGATGGATCCTGCCATTTTTAATGTAAAAATTATTGACGATTTTGGCGATATTCTCACAATCAAAGATAAACAAGTCGTCAGCCAGGGTAGCCTTTCGGAACTCTTGTCTGATTATTTAACCCCGACCTCAACCCATTACATAACGGCATTACATCAGCCAAACTCTGAGGTTATCGTCGGCTCACTTAGTTTCTCAATTAATGGCACGAGCATCGCACAAGACTTCATCGCAAAATCCTCACGAATCTTACTTTTCGATTTGATCCGAAACGTACTTCTAACCATTATCCTACTGATTTTTTTCTACTATAAATTGTCGAAACCTATCGTAACGCTCATTGAATGGGTTCAATCTCTGCAGGATAAAAACAAGGCTCAACCGCTGCCAACAAAAGACAGAAATGATGAGCTGAGCCGCCTCGCGACGTCATTCCATGATTTATGGCAAGACAGAGAAAAAGCAGAAGGCAAGCTCAATCAACTCGCATACTATGATTCATTAACAGGATTAGCGAATCGTAGCTTGTTACTTCAAACTCTAAGCTCAACCATTACCGATTCCGCAAAAACGCGTACCAGCGGCGTACTGTTTTATCTTGATTTAGACCGCTTCAAAACCATCAATGACTCATTAGGTCATACGATTGGGGATCATTTAATCAAAGCCATTGCACTTCGTATTGATGCTTGGCTAAAGCCCGGCTACGTTGCGGCGAGAATTGGTGGTGATGAATTTGCCATCTTAGTCCCTGACCTCACTTCAAAAGAAGCAACCAATGTCGCCAAACAGTTACTTTCTCTGATCTCCAACCCGTACTCAATCGACGATCATCAACTCTATTGTACCGTGAGTATCGGAATATCGGTTTTCCCTTCCGTCGATAGCACCAGTATTGATGTGTTAAGGCAAGCCGACACTGCGCTATACCGAGCGAAAGTCGCGGGTAGAAACAATTACATGTTCTATGAGCCAGAGATGCAGGCGCAGGTAGAATCCTTTTTGGAGATTGAGAAAGGGCTACATGAGGCGCTAAACAAGCATCAACTGGAGCTTTACTACCAACCGCAAGTCAATCAACATCAGCAGATCATTGGCGTAGAAGCACTCATTCGTTGGAATCACCCAGAAAAAGGGGTACTCCCTCCCGGGATATTCATGCCGATTGCCGAAGAGACAGGGCAAATTTTACAAATTGGCGACTGGATCATTGAGCAGGCTTGTTACCAATATGCCGCATGGAAAAAAGAAGGGGTTCTTCCTCCAACATTTAAGCGCCTAGCCATCAACATCAGTCCGCTCCAATTCTCACAAGAATCATTTGTCGATCATATCTTCGATGCTCTAGCGCAAGCAGGGATTAGTGGTCAACATATCGAATTAGAGATAACAGAGAGTTTGCTGCTAGAGAACATTGAAGGCGCCATCAAGAAAATGGCCGAATTGAAAGAGCGAGATATACAAATATCGATAGATGACTTTGGGACTGGTTACTCTTCATTGCGCTATCTTAAACACTTAGCGGTCGATGTTTTAAAAATAGATCGATCTTTTGTGACTCAACTGCATTTAGATGAAAGCGATCAAGCCCTTGTTGATACCATCATTATGACCGCAAGACGGTTGAATCTAGAAGTCATTGCTGAAGGTGTTGAAGAAGTCCTTGAGCTCAATTCGCTTAAAGATCTGGGCTGTACACAGTTCCAAGGTTACTTATTTGATAAACCACTGCCAGCAAAAGAGATCGCCATCAAGCTAAAAAACAGCCCTTATAATATTGAAACCGCGGTTAACCAAGCCGCTTTAGTTAAAACAAGTTAACGATATCTTGAAGACTTGCTGCTTATTACTCGACATAATAAGCAGCAAACCCATTCAATTAAGTTATCGTCGAACTAAGACGATGTTTAGTATTAGCGGTTTTCTCAATGAAGAGCCTAGAGCTCGCTAAAAAGAGAAGAATAAATAACTCATGATAATCGCGTCTTCTTTTCCATTAGCGCTTGGGTAGTAGTTATAGCGCCTATCGACCTCATTAAAACCGAGCGACTCGTATAACTGAAACGCTTTGAGGTTACTTTCTCGAACTTCAAGCCAGATGCTTTCAGCGTTAGATTCTTCACACGCCTTAATGAATGCCTCCATCAAGATACGCCCGTAACCTTTACCCTGCTTATCAGGTGCTATCGCGATATTCAGTAATGTCACTTCACCCACAATATTTTGCGAGTAAAAGTACCCCACCAACTCTTCATTCACCCACAAACCATGATGATTTCCACCTCGACTGTCGAGATCATTAATATTAGATTGCGCCCAAGGGTGAGAATGTGCACTTTGTTCGATATTCCAAACATCATTGAGATGTTCAGGTCGAAGTTTGATTAATTGATTAGTCATAAGAACAGATCTGCTGCCATAAATCTCGTCGGTGTTGAACATTGCCATCTATTTCAGATAACAAAGGTGAGTTAAGTACTTTTTTAACCTGAACTTCGTCAGAAGTCTCGCAGCCAGCAAACCATACCCATTCAAGTTGATTTTCACCTAGTTGAGATAGTTGTGACGGTTGAATGAACAACGCCTGATCAAGCCGTAAATGAATACTTTTTAAAACGCGCTCAAACATCGTCACGATCTCTCCACTTGGTGGCATCGGTGAGATAAGTAATAACTTGCATGAGTCAGGAAGTTCTAAATCTACAGGCTGATAGCCTTCAAACATTTTAGGGTCAGCCAAAACCCACTGGCTTATGCCCATTTCTTGTAAGTAGCAAGCTTGTCGAAATTGGCTTTGTTGTTTAGATTCCGTAAGTTGTTGATATTGAGAAAGTTGTTGACATTGCATAGGTTGGGGTTGCATAAGTTGCTGTGATTGCATAAATAATTGGGATTGCGTAATCAGTTGATACATAGCGATTTAATCAGGCCCATGGCTAAAAATATCTATCAATTCAGAGACGTTAAGTACTTATAAGAAGCACAACATGATAATCAGGATAAGGCGTTCTCAACAAGCATAACGCTGATGGCATAAAAAACAAAGGAACGATATCGCTCCTTTATTTCTTAATCTAACTGAACGACGGCGTTGAGCCCTACAACTCAGAAAATTCAGGGCTATATTCAATTAAACCTGAATGATTTTGAAAACAACCATCCACGAGTTCAATGGCCTGAAACGCCCCCTCAGGCACATCCCAAATGCAGTTAAAGTTGAATATATCGGCATTTTTAAAACCAAATTTTTGATAAAAAGCTGGGTCTCCCAAAACAACGCACCCTGGATAACCAAAATCAACTAGAGATACAAATGCTTCCTTAATCAAAGAGGTAGCAATTCCTTGATTTTGATATTCACTTTTAACACACAAAGGAGCAAGCCCTTGCCAGTTGTGATCTTCACCATCAACCTGGACCGGGCTGAACATGACATGGCCGATAATCTCTCCATCATCAGAACACGCCACTAAAGATAACGTCAAACGGCTATTTTCACGAAGCTTCATCACCAAGTTGGCTTCAGCTTCAGTCTCAAATGCAGATTTAACTAAACGATCAATCGTTAATATATCTGCTGGAGCTTCAGTTCGAATAAGCATTTATAACCTCATTTTGTGTAGACGGTGATTGTACGCCCTTATGCACAAAATCAGCTAATTGATTTACAAATAATTGCAGCGGTTTAGGTAACAACTCCAGATCCACGCTATCCATTAAATTCTTAACTTCTAGGCCTAATTCTGTATCCCCTTCAATGCTTAATCGACGTTGGAAAAAGAGCGTATCGGGATCCTCTTTTCGTCCTACAATTAGAATAAGATCATTCAAGTTGCCACTAAAACTGACATCTTCTTGCTCTGAAGTCTCTGATACTACAAGTTTTTCATCTTGGTAACTGATATGCCAACTAAGGTTCATATCCTTAATTGATACTTTTAACCATTTATCTTCAAGGAACTCAAAATCACCGTCTTCAAGCGCTTCGTGAAAAACCGTTTTCAACCCTTCTAGCAAGGCTTTTTTTTGTACAGTTTGAGGCAATAAGTGGACTGGAGATCGCAAAATTGATGCTGCGTTTTGAACTAGTTGGGTGCGAATCTTGTTAATCACGCTATTTATCCGTTACTTTGTAAGAAGAATATCTCATCATAATGGATGAGATTGAATGGATTCCTGTTATGAGTCAAGAAACATCGCGTTGACATGTTTCACATCGATAGAATCACAGTTATAGTTAGTGTATTACGAATATTTCACTCATTGTGTAAAAAATAAGCCCAGTGGAGAATCGGTAGTAAATTGATGTCATCCCAGCAGTTACAACATTGGTTCGCAAAACTAACGTCAAACAGTCCGTTCTTTTTTGCCATATTGGATGATCAGCACAACTACTGCATGGTCAATGATCGCTATTGCGATATTTCAGGACTTAGCCAAACCGAACTGGTTGGTATGAGTGATTCACAGATCCTCGGAGAGCAGTTT
This sequence comes from Vibrio clamense, assembly GCF_050337905.1. Lineage (NCBI taxonomy): Bacteria > Pseudomonadati > Pseudomonadota > Gammaproteobacteria > Vibrionales > Vibrionaceae > Vibrio > Vibrio clamense. The sequence continues at coordinate 363,028 of NZ_JAKJTJ010000020.1, forward strand.
TACCAGCACTTACAGCCTTACTATGAAAGAGCGTTTGCTGGAGAAGTCATTGAAGCCGAAATTACTCTCAATGAGACGGATTTAGAGACCAGTCTGCATTTTTCATTGTCTCCCGTTCATAATGACAAGAAAATCGACCATGTAATCTTTCATGCTACTGATACGTCTGAAAAACAGATCCTCATTCGCTCCCTCGAAGAGTCCGAAAATAAATTTTCTAAGTTAACTCAGCTACTCCCCGATGGGCTTTTGTTAGTTGAAGATGACTGCATTTTGTCCGCAAACCCAGCCGCAGCACGATTGCTCGGTTTCAATTCAGCGAACGAGTTATTAGGTGAAGAGCTCGGGCGCCTATTTATCGATTTTAATACAAAAACCGTCTTTAATACGAAATTAGGCTCACTGCTTTCAGAGAAACCGTTTGTCTGCTTAACAGGATCTCGTTGCGGGTTTGAGAGAAAACTCCAACTCAATGCAGACTCGACTCTCATTTTAGGTAGCGCTTCACAAATCGTATTAATTCAAGATGCCGAAGACGCACCAAAACCACTGTCTAGCACCGTCAATGAAGATGCTCATATCGATTCACTGACCAATCTTTATAACCGTTTTGGCTTTACCAAGCGTTTAGAGCAGTTCATCCACACCAAAACACCACTTGTGATGCTGTATCTTGATATTGATAACTTTAAAAACATCAATGACTCTCTAGGTCACCACATTGGTGATAAAGTCATCAAAGAGGTCTCTTCAAGGTTAAAACGATTACTGCCTAAACAAGCGGTTCTGGGGCATTTAGGTGGTGATGAGTTTGGGATTATTCTGCCTGAACCTGAAAATAATCGTATGGCTGAATCACTTTCTGAACGCATTATATCCATTATTAATCAGCCCTTCGATCTGCACCACTTCAGCAAGCGTTTAGCCTGTTCTATTGGCAGCGTTGCCTCTCCACAAGATGGCAACGATGCTCGGATCTTATTGCAAAATGCCGATACCGCAATGTATGAGGCAAAAGATCGCGGCCGTAATCGACTCATTAAGTTTAATGACCAGATGAACAAAGAAGCTCGAATGAGGCTTTGGCTAGAGATTGAACTGCAAAAAGCACTGCAACAAAACGGATTAGAAGTTTGGTACCAACCTAAAGTGAATGCACGCGATTTCAGCATCAATGGCGCTGAAGCTCTAGTTCGCTGGAAACACCCTGTTGAAGGCTACATCAGCCCGGCCGCCTTTATCCCTGTAGCAGAACGAGCAGGTTTAATTGAGCACCTTGGCCGAGTTGTGATGCGCGATGTATTTACCACAGTAAAACGCTGGAAGCTTCAAGGTATTCTACCTGGCAGAGTGGCGATTAACCTATCTCCAGAGCAATTTGGTAATCCGAAATTGATCGATTACATGGAGAAGTTACTCAGAACCACAGAGTTAGATCCAAGTTGCATTACATTTGAGCTAACAGAAAGCGCCGTAATGAGTGATAGCGACCACACTCTTCAAATGCTAAATGCGATCAAAAAACTGGGCTTCGCCTTATCAATTGATGACTTTGGTACTGGCTACTCATCACTCTCCTATTTGGCTAGATTCCCTCTTGATGAGCTCAAAATTGATCGTGCTTTCATCACTGATATTGATACGCTACCCAAGCAGATCACGGTAATTGAAAATATCATTAATTTGGGTAAGTCACTCAATTTAACCGTGGTAGCAGAAGGTGTTGAAACTCATCAGCAAGCAACGCTACTCTCAAATCTTAATTGCAACTCAATTCAAGGCTTCCACTTTCATCGACCTCAACCGAAACAAGAAGTCGAAGAGCTGTTTGCCCAAAATCGCCGACACAAAAATTAACCCTGTAAGTAATCCTTATGGGGTAAATACGACTTTATTCACGTAAACCTGCCTCACATCAAATTTGCCATTCATATTTCTTCATAAAATGCGGGTACTCTTATTTAGATATCTGGTAGTGAGCAAATGGAACTCCTATGTCCGGCAGGTAACCTTCCTGCTTTAAAAACAGCCATCGATTGCGGTGCTGATGCCGTATACATTGGTTTTAAAGATGACACCAATGCTCGTCATTTTGCTGGTTTAAATTTTACGGGCAAGAAGCTCGATCGCGCCGTGCAATATGTTCACGATCACAATAAAAAAATCCATGTGGCGCTTAATACGTTTGCCCATCCAAATGGTTTTGAACGTTGGACCAACGCCGTCGATAACGCCGCAGACTTAGGTGTCGATGCACTGATCGTTGCTGATATAGCCGTACTCGATTATGCAGCAAATAAATACCCTGATTTAGAACTGCATCTATCCGTACAAGCATCAGCCACCAACGTTGCTGCTGTCGATTTTTACCATCAAAATTTCAATGTAAAGCGCGTTGTATTACCTCGCGTGCTATCGATTCATCAAGTCAAACAGTTATCTCGAAATATCACCAGTGATGTCGAGTTAGAAGTATTTGCATTCGGTAGTTTGTGCATTATGTCTGAAGGCCGTTGTTACCTCTCTTCATACATGACAGGCGAATCTCCAAACACCGTTGGAGCCTGTTCTCCCGCTAAATATGTTCGCTGGCAAGAAACCGATGGCGGTCTTGAGTCTCGCCTTAATGAGATCTTAATAGATAAGTATTCAGCCGGTGAAAACGCAGGTTACCCAACATTGTGCAAAGGCCGTTTTGAAGCGGATATTGACGGTGAAAGAAAACGTTATCACGCTCTTGAAGAACCAACCAGTTTGAACACCCTCTCAATGCTTCCAGAGCTATTTGCCGCAAATGTGGCTTCAGTGAAAATTGAAGGACGCCAACGTAGTCCCGCTTATGTTGAACAAGTCACACGAACTTGGCGCGCAGCGATTGATCGCTACCTTGCAGACCCAGAAGGTTACCAAGTTGAGCAAGCGTGGAATGCAACATTAGCGAACGTTTCTGAAGGCACCCAGACCACTCTTGGTGCTTACCACCGTAAATGGCAGTAGAGAATAAACAATGGATAACACGATGAAATACGCCCTTGGTCCATTACTTTATTTTTGGCCAAAACAGAATGTAGAAGATTTTTACGCGCAGGCACAATCCAGTTCAGCCGATATCATCTATTTAGGAGAATCGGTGTGCTCAAAACGCCGTGAAATGAAGCTAAAAAACTGGTTTGAGATTGCAAAAGAGCTGTCGGCATCTGGCAAGCAAGTTGTTCTGTCTACCATGGCACTTCTTGAAGCGCCGAGCGAAGTCAGCATTTTAAAGAAATACATCGATAATGGTGACTTTGCGATAGAGGCCAACGATGTTTCTGCTATTCAGCTTGCCTACGAACACAAAGTGCCTTTCGTTGTTGGCCCTGCGGTTAATGCTTACAACGCTCAAACACTGAACCTTTTCCTTAAACAGGGGATGACTCGTTGGTGCATGCCTGTTGAACTATCTCGTGAATGGTTAAGCAATGTAATGACTCAGTGTGAGTCTTTGAACATTCGTAATAAGTTTGAAGTCGAAGTCTTTAGCCATGGCTACCTACCTCTGGCTTATTCTGCTCGCTGCTTTACCGCTAGAGCCGAGAACAAAGCCAAAGATGATTGCGAGACATGCTGCATCAAATACCCAACAGGGCTTCAAGTTGATAGCCAAGAAGGACAATCAGTATTTAACTTGAATGGCATTCAAACTCAATCTGGTTACTGTTATAACTTGATTAATGATTTACCTAGCATGCAAGGATTAGTCGATGTGGTTCGCCTGAGCCCTCTCGGTCTTGATACGTTCTCAGAAGTCGATCGCTTCAGAGCGAATGAATCTGGTACGCAACCCAAGATAATTCAGAGCCATCAGTGTAATGGTTACTGGCATCAACTTGCGGGTTTAGAAGTCAAACAGATAGACTAAAAACGATAAAAAGAGCGACTAGAATGTCGCTCTTTTTATATCCAGCAATCAACCAGCCGCATACATTATTGCATCAATTCGCCAGTACTTGGTGGTTGGACTCTATATCTTGTTGACTAGATAGCCTTTTAATATCTTTAACCATCATGATAATAACCACAATACTCAATGCTATATTGGATAGAGGGTAAGCAATCCACACCCCCGTCAGTCCAATCATTTTTGGCAATAAATACAAAAATGGCAGTTGAATTAGCATGTTACCTACAGTCACAAACATTGCTTTCCCACCACGGTTTATCGCTTGGTAATAAGCACCTGCAACCACAAGAAAACCATCTAAGAATAGAGCGAATAAATGTAAGCGGATCCCTAGCACGGCATTGTCAATCAACTCCGAATCTTGTGAGTTAAAAACCGATATCGCTTCATAAGGGAAGATATTTAATAGAATAATAAACAGCACTCCGCCCACAATAGACGTTATCATCGCAACGTTAAGTAACTGCTTAATATTATGGTTATTTTTAGCACCGTGATTATAGCTAACCAGCGGTTGCATCCCATTAGCAATCCCCTCTACTGTTAAGTAGTAAACCGTTACGATATATCCCAAAATCGCATATGATCCAATGATCAACGTATTACCGTACTGAGTAAATAGTGCATTATGTAACGCCACCATCATAGAGCCGTATGCGTACATAAAAAAGCTTGAAACACCGATAGCAAACAGTTGAGGCACATAGTTCAAACGTAACACTAAACAGCGCCTAGTGAGCCGCAGTTTTGCTCGAGAAGAGAAAAAGTATCCTACTCCTAATACTGTTACGATCATTTGAGCAATGCCTGTCGCCAACGCCGCTCCCGTTAACTCCCATTTGAGCCACACAATAAAAACGTAATCAAGAGCGATATTGATGACAGCACCAATGATCATCAATACCGTAGCAAGGTTAGGGCTATCGTCATTACGCAATAAAAATGGCAGTGCAATAGAACCTAACGAGAAGACACTCGCAAAAATCAAAACATGTAAATACTGCAAACCAAGCTCTAATACGCGCCCTTCCGCTCCTTGCACTAATAGGAAAGCATCTGAAAAGTACCACAGTAAGATGGATACCACTGGTGCTAAACCTGCCAATAAAATCAAGCCAGTCGCCAGTACTTGTTTTGCGCTTTCGCTGTTTTGCTCACCTTGTTTGATCGATGATAACGCACCAGTCCCGACCCCAATCATCATTCCGAGACCAAGAATGCACCCAATAACAGGCCAAGCGACATTAATACCAGCAAGCCCTTCAGCGCCCATGTAGCGACCAATAAAAATACCATCAACAACTTGGTACAACCCATTGACGAGCATCGCAGCAACGGTAGGAATGGTATAGCGCCAAAACTGGCGATAAATAGAATCTGTCATAATCTCTTTTTCATTAGCTATTTGTGCATTTAGTTATCTGTAAACTTAGTCATCTATAAATTTAGTTAATCCATGAATTTAGTTATCAAGGCTAACTAAATGGGTAAATTCAATCTTATTTCAACGCTTTTTTCAGAAGCTCATTTAACTGCTGAGCTTCAATTTCCGTCAGACCCTTCATCAAACGATCCGACATTAATTCATAGACTTTACTTTCCAACGAAAGGTTGTCAGTAGCTAAAGGCGTTAGGCCAACCCGTTTAGAACGGGCATCTTCGGGGCATGGTTTCCGCTCCACTAGCCCTTTACGCTCTAATCGTTTCACCATATTCGTTGCCGATGGTTTCGTGACTTGCATCTCGGCTGCTAAATCGGTCAAGCGAATCAGTTCAGGGGCAGCTTGAATGACTTTGAGGTAGTCATACTCATTGAAACTGAGCTGAGCAATCGGATCTTCCTTACTGTGCACTCTCCAAATTTTCGCTGAAAATCGCTCTAGCTCTTCTAGGTGGTGATTTAAACTCATGTATCGCTCATTTTAGTTAGCAAGGCTAACTAGTTTACTATTTGAGTGTTTTAAAAGCAAAAAAAACCGCCACGTGGACGGTTTTCTTTCAATTATTATGCGGCTATTGCGTTACTACTTCGCTTTTCTCTGAACTTTCACTCATTTTTTTAGCGTTGGTTTCGGCTAAACGCTGAGCTTTCACCTCTTCAAAAATCCGTCCAAGCTCTAAAAATGAGTAACGATGTTCTACATACTCAAACACATTAAATGACAGGGCTAACTTATAGAGAGAGACGGCATTAGCATAGTCACCGACCAGCTGATAACGCTTACCCAAATAAAAATAGACTTCGGTGAGTCGTTGCGCCAGCAGTGTGTTGTCACGGCTACTTGTTAGCACGGCTTTGAATGCTTGCTCTTCCGTAATTTTATCCAGAGTCAATGCCACTAACACCCAGCCCCAGCTTTCATCTTTCGATTCATAGCGTGTTAATAGCGCTTGTTGCGCTTCAATAGGGTCAAGTTCGTATTGAATTATATACAACCACAAGGCGCGAAATGGATCGCTGGGATCATCCTGATAATGCTTGGTCATATCTTCAAATGCTAAATCAATACGATCACCATAATAGAGTGCAATCGCTCGGTTTCTTTCAGCATAAGAGTTAGAGGGATCAAGCTCTAACGTTGAATCAAAAGCTTCATATGCGGCATCAAACTCACCAACTTGAGTAAAGTACACTCCCAATAGGTTGAAGATGTCAGGCTGAGCAGGCTCTAATGCTAGAGATTGATTAAAGTCTAAACGAGCAAGATCTCGCAACCCAACGCTATCGTAGTAATTCCCCCGTTCATAAAACATCTTGGCGCGAACTTCATCTTTAAGATCAGAACGCTGCAACAATTGAGTCAAACGAGCAATTTGTACTTCTTGCTTAATTGTCGATTGAAGAGGCACTGCCATCGGTGGATAGATCCACTGACTTGACTGCTTTGTTGTGGATGAACATCCAGTCAATACCAGCATTATGCATAGACTAGCGGTTTGAAACCATTTCACAAATAGATACTCCTGTTAAACCCGCATGAAAAAGGGGAGCGATATCGCTCCCCTTTATAACATGCTTTGAGACTTATAGGCTAATAAACCCTAAGCTCATCACCTTAAGCAATTAAGCTTCAGGTGCAGCGTTTTCTTCAGCTGCAGGCTGTTCTACTGCTTCTTTCATGCTTAGACGTACACGGCCTTGACGGTCGATTTCAAGAACTTTAACTTGAACTTCTTGACCTTCAGTTAGGTAGTCAGACACTTTCTCGATACGCTTGTCAGCGATTTGAGAGATGTGTACTAGACCATCTTTACCAGGAAGAATCGTTACGAATGCACCGAAATCAGCTAGACGAGCAACTTTACCCGTGTAGATAGTACCCACTTCAACTTCTGCAGTTAGTGACTTGATACGGTTGATTGCGTCTTCAGCTTGTTCGCCAGAAGTTGCAGCAATTTTAACTGTACCGTCATCTTCGATTTCGATAGTTGTGCCCGTTTCTTCACAAAGAGCGCGAATAACCGCACCGCCTTTACCGATAACATCACGGATCTTATCAGTGTTGATTTTCATTGTGTGGATACGTGGAGCGAATTCAGAGATATCTTCACGAGCACCAGAGATTGCTTCGTCCATAACAGTAAGGATGTGCTTACGCGCACCTTGTGCTTGGTTTAGAGCGATCTGCATGATCTCTTTAGTGATACCTTCAATTTTGATATCCATTTGAAGAGCAGTAATACCGTCGTTAGTACCCGCAACTTTAAAGTCCATGTCACCTAGGTGATCTTCGTCGCCAAGGATGTCAGAAAGAACAACGAAATCATCGCCTTCTTTAACAAGGCCCATCGCGATACCAGCAACAGATGCTTTGATTGGAACACCAGCATCCATAAGCGCTAGAGAAGTACCACATACAGAAGCCATTGAAGATGAACCGTTAGATTCAGTGATTTCCGATACAACACGTACTGTGTATGGGAATTCTTCAATTGAAGGCATAACTGCTTGGATACCACGTTTCGCTAGCTTACCGTGACCAATTTCACGACGCTTAGGAGAACCAACAAAACCAGTTTCGCCTACACAGTATGGAGGGAAGTTGTAGTGTAGAAGGAAGTGATCTTTCTTCTCACCCATTAGGCTATCGATGATTTGAGCATCACGTTGTGTACCAAGCGTTGCAGTAACAAGTGCTTGAGTTTCACCACGAGTAAATAGAGAAGAACCGTGAGTACGTGGAAGAACACCAGTACGTACGTCTAACGCACGAACCATGTCTTTTTCACGACCATCAATACGTGGGTTACCAGCAATGATGCGGCTACGTACTACGTTTTTCTCTAGAGAACCAAGCATGCCGCGAATTTCACGTTCATTTAGTTCTTCGTCTTGAGCTAGAAGCGCTTCAACTGCTTCAGTTTTGATTGCGCCAACTTGCTCGTAACGTGCCATTTTTTCAGTGATTTGGTACGCTTCAGAAAGACGAGTTTCTGCAAGTTCTGCAACTTTAGCTTTAAGCTCTGCGTTTACTTCTGGAGCAGTCCAATCCCAAGATGGCGTCGCAACTTCAGCAGCGAACTCGTTGATTGCTTTAATAACAACTTGTTGTTGGTCGTGACCGTAAACAACAGCAGAAAGCATTTCTTCTTCAGATAGGTTATCCGCTTCAGATTCAACCATTAGAACTGCGCCTTCAGTACCAGACACAACTAGGTCCAGTTTAGAGTTTTCAAGCTCTGTATTTGAAGGGTTAAGCACTAGTTGACCGTCGATGTGACCAACACGTGCAGCACCGATAGGACCATTAAATGGAACACCAGCGATAGAAAGTGCAGCAGACGTTGCGATCATAGTGATCATGTCTGGGTTTACGTCAGGGTTGATAGACACAACCGTAGCGATAACTTGAACTTCGTTTTTAAACGCACTTGGGAAAAGTGGACGAATTGGACGGTCAATAAGACGAGCTGTTAGTGTTTCAGCTTCAGAAGGACGACCTTCACGCTTGAAGAAACCACCAGGAATTTTACCAGCAGCGTAAGTACGCTCTTGGTAGTTAACTGTTAGCGGGAAGAAATCTTGACCTGCTACCGCTTCTTTTTTTGCTACTACAGAAACGAATACTGACGTATCGTCCATTGTTGCCATTACAGCAGCGGTAGCTTGGCGTGCCATTACGCCTGTTTCTAGAGTTACGGTGTGGTTACCGTACTGAAATGATTTTACGACTGGATTCGCGAACATTTGATTTCCTTACTCTAAACTCATATGAGATTTAGAATGATTAAATGAATACTCAAAGCAATACTAATCGCGACTAGTACAAATTGACTTCGAAAAAGATAATTTGTAATAGTCGCGACCAATTGGTCGACTTCGGTGACTGTAAAGCGATGAGTTAGATTAATATGTGAAACAACATAACGTTATTTCAACGAGGCATAGTATAAACTATTTTTAATTAGAGAGGTATTTCAAGCGGTAAAAAATACTGGGGTTTCAGGCACAAAAAAAGGAGCGATAAACGCTCCCCTTTCTTCAAACTGTCTTTGTAGACATCGCTATTAGCGACGTAGACCTAGACGCTTGATAAGATCTTGGTAACGAGTAAGGTTTTTACCTTTCAAGTAGTCAAGAAGTTTACGACGGCTAGAAACCATACGTAGCAGACCGCGACGGCTGTGGTGGTCGTGGATGTGCGTTTTGAAGTGACCTTGAAGGTGGTTGATAGAAGCAGTAAGTAGTGCTACTTGTACTTCTGGTGAACCAGTATCGTTTTCACATTGTGCGTATTCTGCAACGATTGCTGCTTTAGTTTCTGCATTCAGAGACATAATTCTCTCCTGATAAGAGTAAGTTTATAATTTGTAACAGCCAATCTCTGATTCAGCTGCTACGCGAGGGGCGGATTATACGGGGGCTAAAGTTTAAACACAAGATATTTGGAAGCAAATAACGCGCAATTTACGATTCTCTTCCCCCTCAAATCAATCTAAGCAAAAGCAGCATATAAAAAAACCGAAGCCAAATGACCTCGGTTTTAAAATATCAATTTAAGCGCAGTCTATGCTTGCGGCTCTTCTTCTCTGAAAACAACCAAGCGCTTAGGTGCGACACGGCCATCATCATCAATTTCAGCAACCCCAATAAAGAGTTTCTCTTCACCGCTCGTCATTCGAACAACACCTTCCGAAGGCGCGCCTGAAACTTGAACTTGCATACCGTGCTGAACGAGATCTGTCAGCTCTGCATTCATGTTCACTTCTGGTAAGTCTTCAACCGCAGTATCCATTGGCATTAGCAGTGGATCAAGTAGCTCTTTCGGTGCGATGTCTTGCTCTTTCGCTTGCTCTAACAGTTCATTTAACTGCTCAAGAGTCACCATTTTCTCGTAAGGATATTTTGCAACACCAGTACGACGCAAATACTTAACGTGGGCACCACAACCTAGCATCTCCCCAAGGTCATCCGTAATCGTACGGATATATGTCCCTTTCGAGCAATGCACTTCCATCTCAACTTCATCACCTTCAAAACGAAGCAACTCAATTGAGTAGACTGTGATCTTACGAGATTCACGCGGAACCTCGATACCTGCACGCGCATATTCATATAAAGGCTTACCTTGATATTTCAATGCAGAGAACATCGATGGAATCTGATCGGTTTCACCTTTGAAGGTCTCGATACAGCTCTCAAGTTGCTCTTGAGTCACGTTTACATCACGAGTTTCTACCACTTCACCATCAGAATCAGAGGTATTGGTACGTTCACCAAGCTTAGCGATCACCACGTAGCGTTTATCAGAATCTAAAAGAAACTGAGAAAACTTCGTCGCCTCACCAAGACAGATAGGCAACATACCCGTCGCAAGAGGATCAAGTGCGCCGGTATGGCCCGCTTTCTCAGCAAAATAAATACGCTTTACTTTCTGCAGCGCATCATTAGATGAAATTCCAGTTGGTTTATCCAAAAGGATCACACCATTAATTGGACGACCTTTACGACGACGAGCCATTACTCTTCACCTTTCTGCTCAGATTCATCTTTCTGTTCAGCTTCGTCTTCACGACCTGATTCAACTTGCTTGCGCTTATCTTCACTTAGAACTTCGCTTACTAAGTTAGACATACGCATACCTTCAACAAGCGTGTTGTCGTAAGTAAAGCGAACTTCAGGTGTTAAACGATGGCGAATACGCTTACCTAGCATCATTCGAACAGGAACTTCATGCTCTTTAAGTGCTGCTAAGCTTGATTCTGGTGTTTGCTCACCCACACATAAGAAAGTAACGAATACTTTTGCGTAAGCAAGATCACGTGATACTTCAACATCTGAAATGGTAACCATACCAATGCGAGAATCACGCACTTCACGTTGAAGGATAAGAGCGAGCTCTTTTTGTAGTTGTTGCGACACACGTTGTGTGCGGCTAAATTCTTTTGACATTTCTTTTCTCACTATAGAAAGAATGGGGGGCTATCAGCCCCCCATGGTGTATTCAACAACCGTATCACTTACCTTCTTGGCAAGTTAATAACTTTGTCAATTAGTCGAGAGTACGTTGAATTTCAACGATTTCGAATACTTCGATTTGGTCACCAACGCGAACATCATTGTAGTTCTTAACGCCGATACCACATTCGTAGCCATTCTTAACTTCTTGAACATCGTCTTTAAAGCGACGTAGTGACTCTAGCTCACCTTCGTAGATAACAACGTTTTCACGTAGTACACGAATTGGGTTGCTACGCTTAATTGTACCTTCAGTAACCATACAACCAGCAATCGCACCAAGTTTAGGCGATTTAAATACGTCACGTACTTGTGCAAGACCGATGATTTCTTGTTTGAATTCAGGTGCAAGCATGCCGCCCATCGCTTGTTTCACTTCGTCAATCAATTGGTAAATGATTGAGTAGTAACGCAAGTCTAGGTTTTCATTTTCAACAGTACGACGAGCCGTTGCATCAGCACGTACGTTGAAGCCTAAGATGATTGCGTTTGAAGCCGCTGCTAGCGTTGCATCAGTTTCAGTAATACCACCAACACCAGAACCTACGATGTTAACTTTAACTTCGTCAGTTGATAGTTTACGTAGTGAATCAGCAATTGCTTCAACAGAACCTTGAACGTCCGCTTTCAGTACAACGTTACATTCAGCAACTTCACCAGCTTCCATGTTCGCAAACATGTTTTCTAGTTTAGCTTTCTGTTGACGTGCAAGTTTAACATCACGGAATTTACCTTGACGGTAGTTTGCAACTTCACGAGCTTTACGCTCATCACGTACAACTGTCGCTTCATCACCAGATGCAGGAACACCAGAAAGACCTAGAATTTCTACTGGGATAGATGGACCAGCTTCTGAGATCTCTTGACCATTTTCATCGCGCATTGCACGAACACGGCCGTACTCTTGACCACAAAGAACGATATCGCCTTTGTTTAGAGTACCAGATTGAACAAGAACAGTAGCAACTGGGCCACGGCCTTTATCTAGACGAGATTCAACAACAACACCTGATGCCATACCTTCTTTAACCGCAGTTAATTCAAGTACTTCAGATTGAAGAAGAATAGACTCTAGAAGACCATCGATGTTTGTACCTTGCTTAGCAGAGATATGTACAAAGATGTTCTCGCCGCCCCACTCCTCAGGAATAACGTCGTATTGAGCAAGCTCATTTTTAACGTTATCAGGGTTAGCGCCTTCTTTATCGATTTTGTTTACCGCAACAATCAGAGGTACACCAGCCGCTTTTGCGTGTTGGATAGCTTCGATTGTTTGTGGCATTACACCATCATCGGCAGCAACTACAAGTACTACGATATCTGTCGCTTGAGCACCACGAGCACGCATAGCAGTAAACGCCGCGTGTCCAGGAGTATCAAGGAAAGTGATCATACCGTTGTCAGTTTCAACGTGGTATGCACCAATGTGCTGTGTAATACCGCCAGCTTCCGCGTCAGCAACGTGTGCACGACGGATGTAATCCAGTGTAGATGTTTTACCGTGGTCAACGTGCCCCATGATAGTAACAACAGGAGCACGACCTTCTAGAGCAGCATCGTTATCACGATCAGACAGTACTGCTTCTTCTAGTTCATTCTCTTTACGAAGAATAACTTTGTGGCCCATTTCTTCGGCAACAAGAGAAGCCGTTTCTTGGTCGATAACTTGGTTGATAGTCGCCATAGCGCCCATCTTCATCATTACCTTAATAACTTCAGTTGCTTTTACTGACATTTTGTTTGCCAGTTCAGAAACAACAACCGTTTCGCCAATAACAACATCTTGCTTAGCAACAGCTGCGCTCTTATCAAAGCCATGTTGCATTGATGTAGGCTTAGCCATTTGATCTCTGCGGTTGTTACGACCGCCACGTTGGTTATTACGACCACCGCGTTTGTTCGCATCCGCTGGCGCTTTCTTCTTACGACGGCGAGGTGCTTTTTCTTCTTTTTGGTCGGCAGCATCTTCTGCTTCACGAGCATAAGTCGAAGTCGTAATATGATAATCCGCAGATTTCTCAAGTTCTTTCTTCTTCTTCTCTTCTTCAGACCAGCGTTCTTGGTTCTCTTCCGCAAGCTTGCGAGCTTCTTCAACTAGCTTCGCTGCTTCTTGCTCAGCTTTACGCTGTGCTTCTTCTTCCTGACGACGTTTTAGTTCATCAGCTTCTTTTTTTGCTTGCGTGTTTACATCAGAATTCTTTGCGTTCATGTCTTTTTTAGCCTTTTCAGCTTGTACGCGTTTCGCTTTTTCTTCCGCTTCACGTTTTGCTTCCGCTTCACGTTTTGCTTTATTTTCAGCGTCGCGTTGTGCTTTGTTTGCAGCTTCACGTTGTGCTAGCTCTTCAGCTTCGCGTTTTGCTAGCTCTTCAGCTTCACGATTAGCCACATCCTCAGCTTCACGTTTTGCATCGTCTTCGATAGCGCTGCGTTTTACGTAAGTACGCTTCTTACGTACTTCTACTTGAACATCCTTGCTCTTGCCGCCACTAGCAGCAACACTTAGTGTACTACGAGTTTTACGCTGGAGTGTTAAGCGAGTCGGTTCTGTTTCACCAGAAGTATCACCATGTTCTTTCTTAAGATGCATAAGAAGTTGTTGCTTCTCTGTATCAGAAACTTGGTCATTACCTGCTTTTTTCATTCCAGCATCAGCAAGTTGTTCTAATAAGCGGTCAACTGGAGTACCAATTTCTTCACTCAGTGCTTTAACTGTTAAATCTGTCATACCGCTCTCTCCTTGCTGAATTATGCTTCGTCGCCGAACCAACAAATGTTACGTGCAGCCATGATTAGCTCACCTGCGCGTTCTTCTGTTAGATCTTCGATACCTTCAAGTTCGTCTACACCTTGGTCAGCAAGATCTTCAAGTGTTACTACACCTTTTGCTGCCAATTTGAATGCCATCTCGCGCTCAAGACCTTCAAGACCTAATAGATCTTCTGCTGGCTCAACACCATCGAATGTCTCTTCTTGAGCAAGGGCTAATGTAGTTAGAGCATCTTTTGCTCGGCCACGTAGCTCTTCAACAATACCTTCGTCCAGACCATCAACTTCTAATAGTTCATGTACTGGTACGTAAGCCACTTCTTCAAGTGTTGAGAAACCTTCTTCAACAAGCATTTCTGCAAAATCTTGTTCGATATCAAGGTGCTTCATGAAGCTTTCAATAGCAGCTACTGATTCTTCTTGATGCTTCTTATCTAGATCAGCAACTGTCATTACGTTAAGTTCCCAACCAGTAAGTTGTGAAGCTAGACGTACGTTTTGACCACTACGGCCAATAGCTTGAGCTAGGTTATCGGCTTCAACAGCAATATCCATTGAGTGCGAATCTTCATCAACAATGATTGATGCTACGTCAGCTGGAGCCATTGCGTTGATAACGAATTGCGCAGGATTATCATCCCACATAACGATATCAATACGTTCGCCACCTAAGTCGCCAGAAACCGCTTGAACACGAGCGCCACGCATACCAACACACGCACCGATTGGATCAATACGTTTATCGTTAGTTTTCACTGCAATTTTCGCGCGTGAACCAGGATCACGAGCAGCACCTTTCAGTTCAATTAGCTCTTCACCAATTTCAGGCACTTCTACGCGGAATAATTCAACTAGCATTTCAGGTTTTGAACGAGTTACGAACAGTTGGAAACCACGAGCATCTGGCTTAACTGCATATAGTAAACCACGAACACGGTCACCTGGACGGAAGTTTTCACGAGGAAGTTGGTCATCTCGTAAAATTACCGCTTCTGCTTGGTTACCAAGATCCAGAACAACTGTATCGCGGTTAACTTTTTTCACAACGCCAGTAACTAAGTCACCTTCGTTATCAATAAACTGTTCAACGATTTGAGCACGCTCAGCTTCACGTACTTTTTGTACGATAACTTGTTTTGCTGTTTGAGTAGTAATACGGTCAAACGTCACTGACTCAATTTCGTCTTCAACAAAACCGCCAAGCTCTAGGGTTTCATCTTCATACTGTGCAGCTTCAATTGAAATCTCTTTTGTAGGGAATTCAACTTCTGCTACCACTTCCCAGCGACGGAAAGTTTCAAAATTACCGCTCTTACGGTCAATTACAACACGAGCTTCAATTTCTAAAGCGTGTTTTTTCTTAGTGGCTGTAGCCAATGCGATCTCTAGTGCTTCAAAGATACGCTCACGAGGAAGTGCTTTCTCATTAGAAACAGCCTCAACTACCGCTAAAATTTCTTTGTTCATTAATCTAGCCTCTTAAGCTCTTCTCTCTAGGAGAACTAAAATTTAGGGATTAGGTTAGCTTTAGAAATATTGCTCAATGCAAAATGTTCTTCTTGCCCGTCAACAGTTACAGTGATGGTCTCACCTTCAACTGCATTGATCGTACCTTTCCACTTGCGGCGGTTAGCAACGGCCATTTTTAATACGATGCTTGCCTCATGACCAATAAATTGTTGGTAATGATTTGCATTGAATAGTGGTCTTTCTAAACCTGGTGAAGATACTTCTAGGTTATACGCCACAGAAATAGGATCTTCAACATCTAACACTGCACTTACTTGACGGCTAACTTCAGCACAATCTTCTACAAAAATTCCATTTTCATGGTCAATGTAGATACGTAGTGTTGAGTGCTCACCAGCACGAATAAATTCCAATCCAACTAACTCATAGCCTAATGCAGCCACTGGCGCATCTAGCATTTCAGTAAGTTGTCTTTCTAAACCAGTCATTTAACCACTCCAGAAACAAAAAAAGGGCTCAGAGCCCAATTTAAATCCCAAGCAAACTACCCATACAATTTCGAAAATCGAAAAGTACAGATAACAAAAAACCCCGAAAATCGAGGTTTATGTTGCTGGACCCTGATGTGTTAAGTATATAGTCTCAGAGGACTTTTACACTTAACTCGCAGTGAGGTTCACACTGCGCAAACTTGCGACCAAATCAATCATTAAAGAATAATCAAAAATGGTTGCGGGAGCCGGATTTGAACCGACGACCTTCGGGTTATGAGCCCGACGAGCTACCAAACTGCTCCATCCCGCGTCCGACTTAATGAGATTATACACTCTCAATTAAGGTTTTTACAAGTTTGTAAATATGGTGCCGAGAGAGGGACTCGAACCCTCACACCCTAAGGCACTAGCACCTCATGCTAGCGTGTCTACCAATTTCACCATCTCGGCATCAAAGAACTTTTTCGAAAAAAAGTTATTGAGGAATTTCGTCGCTAGATTTAGCTGGAACTTCGCTCATTGTGTCATCAGCTTGTTGGATAACTTGACCTTGAGTAGGGTCAACCCACTGAGACTCAGTTTTATGTGTAGACATATTACCAAGCACTAAGCTAAGAACAAAAAATACTGTTGCAAAAATTGCTGTCATTCGGGTTAAAAAATTACCTGAGCCACCAGCACCAAACACTGTGTTTGAAGCGCCAGCACCGAATGAGGCTCCCATATCTGCGCCTTTACCTTGTTGAATCAACACGAGGCCAATTACACCAACCGCTGCCAACAGGTAAATCACAAGTAGAACTGAAAACATTTTTCCACCTATGTTCCGAATAGTTGAGCCAGCACTGCTTTAAATCATTATATTTTAAAACAAAGCTAACGACCTCCTAACTGAAGGCCGAGCAATACTAGCGAAAGGATGCTTAACTGACAAGAAGAAATTGCTAAAAAGCGTCAACTTCAAGTTTAAACGGTCAAAAAAAGGACAAACAATGCCAAGTTCCCTATCCAACCATGACAAGGAACCTGCACTTTCGTCATTTGAGCCTAACAGCTTGCTTTGACTGCCTCTGCAATGTTATCTGCAGATCTCTGCACTAAATCAGCATCTTCACCTTCAACCATTACACGCAATAATGGCTCGGTTCCAGACTTGCGTAACAGTACGCGTCCTTTTTCACCAAGTTCGGCTTCAACATCTAAAACAGACTGTTTTACTGCTTCCGCATCTAACGGATTAGAATCACCACTAAAGCGAACATTGATAAGAACTTGTGGATACAGTGTCATGCCTTGAGCCAACTCATTTAATGTCATTTCACTGTCGATAACAGAAGCTAACACTTGTAGAGCAGCAACAATAGCATCGCCTGTTGTCACTTTATCGAGCAAGATAACGTGACCTGAGTTCTCAGCACCGATTTTCCAGCCTTTAAGCAGCAATTGTTCCATGACGTAACGGTCGCCTACCGCCGCTCGTACAAATGGAATACCAAGCTGTTTAAGTCCGTTCTCCATGCCAAGGTTTGTCATCAGCGTACCAACAACACCACCTTTTAGTTCACCGCGACGTAGTGCATCACGAGCAATGATATAAGCAATTTGGTCGCCATCGACTTTATTACCTAATTCATCCACCATGATGATACGGTCACCATCACCATCAAATGCAAGCCCAAGAGCCGCTTTCTCTTCGACTACGCGTTTTTGCAGTGCACGAACATCGGTGGCTCCGACTTCATGGTTAATGTTAGTACCAGTAGGCTCAACACCCATAGCGATTACATCAGCACCAAGCTCTTTGAAAACGCTTGGCGCAATGTGGTATGTCGCTCCATGCGCACAGTCGATTACGATTTTCATGCCCGCAAGACTTAAATGACTTGGGAATGTACTTTTACAAAATTCGATATAACGACCTGCGGCATCATTAAGACGGACCGCTTTACCTAGATCTGCTGATTCTACACACTCAATATCTTTATCTAATTCAGCTTCGATCGCTAACTCAATCTCATCTGATAACTTTGTTCCTTCTGAAGAGAAGAACTTAATACCGTTATCGTAAAAAGGGTTATGTGATGCAGAAATGACAATCCCCGCTTCCGCTCGGAAAGTTTGTGTTAAATACGCAACAGCTGGTGTTGGCATTGGTCCAGTAAACGTCGCTTGCAAACCCGCAGCCGCTAAACCAGCTTCCAATGCAGATTCAAGCATGTAACCAGAAATTCGAGTATCTTTACCAATAATGACTTTCTTCGTGCCTTGTTTTGCTAGCACTCGACCAGCAGCCCAACCAAGTTTTAATACAAAATCAGGGGTAATCGGATATTGACCAACTTTCCCACGGACACCATCTGTGCCGAAGTAACGTCTGTTTGACATGTTTATTCCTTAAATTATTATTTGGCTCAATTATAAATTTCGAGTAGTTGCGTTGACAATTTTCATCGCTTCTATTGTCTCTTCAACATCGTGGACTCGAATAATTTGAGCTCCTTTTAAAGCAGCAATCGTTGCACATGTTACGCTTGCGACCATGCATTCCGCAGGCGCTTTATCGAGTAACTTAAATACCATTGATTTACGTGACATCCCCGCAAGAATCGGCAAACCAAGAGCATGAAATTGATCTAAATGCGCAAGAAGTTGGTAATTATGATCGATTGTTTTCCCAAAGCCAAATCCAGGATCTAAAATCAGCTGTTCTTTCTGAATTCCTACCGCTTCACACGCCGCGATTCTCTCTTGTAAGAATGACGTTACATCAACCAACAAGTCTTGGTACGACGGTGTGATTTGCATGGTGCGCGGCTGCCCTTGCATATGCATAAGACAAACAGGAACTTGCGCCTTTGCTGCCACTTCTAACGCTCCCGGCTCTTGAAGTGCCCGAACGTCATTAATTAGATCTGCCCCAGCGGCAATCGCTTGCTGCATCACCTCAGCTTTACTGGTATCGATAGAGATCCAAACATCGGATATTTCTCGGATCGCTTTAATGGCAGGAATGACTCGGTTCAACTCATCTTCCAACGTAACATCCGGGGCTCCAGGCCTTGTTGATTCCCCACCGATATCAATGATGCTTACGCCAGCATCAATCATGCGCTGAGCTTGAATCAGCGCTTTATCTAACGAATGATACTTTCCACCATCAGAGAAGGAGTCAGGAGTCACATTAAGAATCCCCATCACATGTGGGCGATCGAGGTGAAGCTGTTTATTATTTGCTTTTAAAATCATCGTTGGTTATACCCCAAGAAAACACATATCGCTCTTCGATATACTCATGCTCATTATCGCTAAACGACAGAAACAGAAAAGCCCTGAGTTTCCTCAGGGCTTAATATCATAATTCAATTATTCTGAATCTTTATCTTTCGTTTCAACGTCCGGTTTCGGTTCTGTATCTTGAGTTTCAGCTGCTGGTTTTACTTCAGCTTTTGCTTCGCTCTTAGCAGATTCACTACCGTTAACTTGATCAGCCCAACCTGCTGGTTCGCGAATATCGTCTTTGCGTTCCATTAAGTCATCAATTTGGCCAGCATCAATCGTCTCATATTTCACCAATGCATCTTTCATTGAATGCATGATATCCATATTTTTCTCAAGAATTTTTCTAGCTCGGTCGTAGTTACGATCTATGATAATTCGAACTTCGTCATCAATCAGTTTAGCCGTGTCATTCGAAACATGTTTCGTTTGAGTTACGCTACGGCCTAAGAACACCTCACCTTCATCTTCTGCATAAAGCAGAGGACCAAGTTTTTCAGAGAAGCCCCACTGAGTCACCATCTTACGAGCAATATCAGTTGCACGTTCGATATCATTTGATGCGCCAGTAGAGACTTTGTCTTTACCGTAAATCAACTCTTCAGCTAGACGACCACCGTACAAACTAGAAATCATTGATTCTAGATGTTGGCGATTCATACTCACACGATCTTGCTCAGGTAGGTACATCGTCACACCTAAAGCTCGACCACGAGGAATAATAGAAACCTTATACACTGGATCGTGTTCAGGAACTAAACGACCAACAATTGCGTGCCCAGCTTCATGGTAAGCCGTCGATTCTTTCGTTTCTTCAGACAACACCATTGAACGGCGCTCAGCACCCATCATGATTTTATCTTTGGCAAGTTCGAACTCAACCATAGAAACGTTACGTTTATTACCACGAGCAGCAAATAGAGCAGCTTCATTGACTAAGTTTGCAAGGTCGGCACCAGAGAAACCTGGAGTACCACGTGCAATTAGTGATGGTTCAACATCGCCCGCTAGTGGAACTTTACGCATGTGGACTTTCAAGATTTGCTCACGACCTCGAACATCAGGAAGTCCAACAACCACTTGACGGTCAAAACGACCAGGACGAAGCAATGCAGGGTCTAGTACATCAGGACGGTTGGTTGCAGCGATAACGATAATACCTTCGTTACCTTCAAATCCATCCATTTCAACAAGCATTTGGTTTAGTGTTTGTTCACGTTCATCGTGTCCACCACCAACACCTGCGCCACGTTGACGACCTACAGCATCGATCTCATCAATAAAGATAATACAAGGTGCTGCTTTCTTCGCTTGTTCAAACATGTCACGCACACGAGATGCACCAACACCAACAAACATTTCAACAAAGTCAGAACCTGAAATAGTAAAGAACGGTACTTTTGCTTCACCAGCAATCGCTTTAGCAAGTAGCGTTTTACCCGTACCAGGAGGACCAACTAACAAGATACCTGTAGGGATCTTACCACCTAGCTTTTGGAAACGGCTTGGGTCACGAAGGTAATCAACTAGCTCTTTTACATCTTCTTTTGCTTCATCACAGCCAGCAACGTCAGAGAACAATGTTTTGATCTGCTCTTCGCTCATCATGCGAGCTTTACTCTTACCGAAAGACATCGCGCCTTTGCCGCCACCGCCGCCTTGCATTTGACGCATGAAGAATATCCATACACCGATAAGCAAGATCATTGGGAACCAAGAGATAAAGATAGTACTTAGTAAGCTCTGCTCTTCTGGCGGAGTACCTTGTACTTTCACTTTCTGATTAATTAAGTCGTCAAGAAGCTTGCTGTCATAAACGGGCATGTAAGTAACAAACTTAGCACCACCACTACGACGAACATAGGTTATTTGACTGTCATTAAATTGTGCTTCTTGTACTTGGCCTTGGCCAACTTCTTGTACAAATGTGGTGTAATCAACCGCTCTGCCGTTACTTTCACCAGGGCCAAAGCTCTGAAATACCGACATTAAGACGACTGCGATTACTAGCCACAGGATTAAATTTTTTGCCATGTCACTCAAGGTGTAAGCCTCGCGATAACTAATTGTAATTAAAGGTAGGGTACTACAGTTTGTAACCTGTAGCTATAGTGTTAAGTTTTGCTTTTGCAAGCAAATCGTTAACCTTTGTAACCAGTGGCTACGATATAGACTTCACGGGAGCGAGCTCTCGAAGAATCTGGTTTTCTTATTTTAACTGCTTTGAACATATTGCGTATTTCCTTGGTGTACTGATCAAATCCTTCACCTTGGAATACTTTAACTACAAAGCTACCATTTGGGGCTAGAACTTGTCGACACATATCCAACGCTAATTCAACCAAATACATACCTCTTGGCTGATCTACCGAAAGATTTCCAGCCATGTTCGGAGCCATATCAGACATCACAACATCTACCATGTCAGGCTGAATTCTTTCTAGCAAGGCCTCTAATACCGCATCTTCACGGAAATCACCTTGCAGAAAAGCCACTCCCGCAATGGAATCCATTGGGAGAATATCACAAGCAATAACTTGTCCTTCCTCGCCAACAATTTCTGTTGCATATTGTGACCAACCTCCAGGTGCAGCACCTAAATCCACCACTGTCATACCTGGTTTCAGCAATTTATCTTTATTCTGAATCTCTTCAATTTTGAAAATTGCACGTGAACGATATCCTCTTTTTTTGGCTTCATTCACATACTTATCATCAAAATGTTCTTTCAACCAGCGGCCTGAACTGGCCGAGTGTTTCTGTTTACTCATTAGATTCCTAACTCGTTGGTCGACATCAATGCCTAATAAATTATAGTCTTCGGGATTAGATGGCGCTAAAATAGGTTTTTTCAACCCTTATAATAAAGAAAATTGGCCGCATAATGAACCTAAGCACCAAACAAAAGCAGCACCTAAAAGGCCTAGCTCACAGTTTAAAACCTGTTGTGCTAATGGGCGCAAATGGACTAACTGAGGCTGTTCTAGCGGAAATCGATCTTGCTCTGAATCACCATGAACTGATCAAAATCAAAGTCGCATCAGAAGATCGCGAAACTAAGCAATTGATTATTGACGCTATTGTTCGTGAAACAAGCGCAGAAAAAGTACAAACTATTGGTAAAACATTAGTACTATTCCGCCAGACACCTGAGCGTAAAATCGAGATCCCTCGTAAATAACAGTTCGCATTAATTGCAAACTTTGTTACGAAATAGAAAAAGGCCGCATTGCGGCCTTTTTAGTTTTCAACGCTAAAATTGAAAATTAAATATATTCTACTTTATCAATTTCAAAGTCTTTATCGCCACCAGGAGTCGAGATAATCACTTCATCCCCCTCCATTTTGCCCACTAATCCGCGTGCAATTGGTGATTTAACAGAAATTCTGCCAGATTTAATATCCGCTTCATCTTCAGAAACAATTTGATATTTCACTTCTGCGTCGGTATCAACATCGATCAAAGTAACGGTAGTACCAAAAATAATTTTTCCGGTATTTTCCATTTTAGTCACATCAATGATCTGAGCAACAGATAGCTTATATTCAATATCACGAATTTGAGCTTCACAGATACCTTGCTCTTCACGAGCAGCATGATATTCAGCATTCTCCTTTAAATCGCCAAGCTCACGAGCTTCGCCAATTGCAGCTGAAATAATAGGACGCAGCTTCAACAATCTTTCTAATTCTTCTCGCAGTTTACTTTCACCACGAAGGGTCATTGGAACCTTTTCCATTACGTAACCTCTATGCCAAAGTTTTCTTTGGACAAAAAAACCCTCTTAGCACAACAGCTAAAGTAGGGATTAACTAACATGCTATTAGTTTAAACAAACTCAAGAGCTAAATCATCTTAATTAATTTTTCCAAGCATGAAACTACCATTCGACTCACAGGAATTAATTTTTCGTGGCTATCAAAAATAGCTAAATCGATAGAAATTGGGCATACCAATATAAAAAAAGCTAAAAAAAACGCAAATCCCCGCCAAAAGAACATTCGATATAAACAATATAAAACAACAGCTTATACCTATAAAAATGCAATGAAACAGTGTTCATAACTTTCATTTATATCATTTTACTAACGAGCTGATGAACTTTAGGGGTAAAAAGTAACCACAGATTACTTGAGCTTGCTTCGTACATCGCAGATATAGCGAATCAGATTTAAGCAAATAGAGAGTACTCGAGCGGGAACTTCCTCTCGCATAATTTATGGACAGTAAATTTAGGACTTATAACAATGAAAAAGACATTAATTGCACTTTCTGTAGCTGCTGCTGCAATCGCTACTGGCGCAAACGCATCTGAACTCTACAATCAAGATGGTACTTCTCTAGAAATGGGTGGCCGTGCTGAAGCTCGTCTATCTATGAAAGATGGCAAAGTTGAAGACAAATCACGTGTTCGTCTTAACTTCCTAGGTAAAGTTGAAATCCAAGATGGCCTATACGGCGTTGGTTTCTACGAAGGTGAATTCGTAACTGACCCAGCAACAGTAACAGACACTAATGGTAATGACGTTTCTGTTGATAGCCTAGATAACCGTTACGCTTACGCTGGTATCGGTGGTGAATTTGGTGAAGTAACTTACGGTAAAAACGACGGTGCTCTTGGTGTAATCACAGATTTCACTGATATCATGGCTTACCACGGTAACTCTGCAGCAGACAAACTTGCGGCTGCTGACCGTACAGACAACATGATCTCGTACAAAGGTTCTTTCAACGCTCTAGATGTTAAAGCAAGCTACCGTTTTGCTGACCGTGTTGAAGGCACAACAACTAACCCTGGCGAATACGGCGACAACGGTGAAGATGGTTACTCTCTATCTGGTATCTACACTATCGGCGAAACTGGCCTAGCACTTGGTGGTGGTTACGCGGACCAAGCAGACCAAAACGAATACATGCTAGCAGCATCTTACACAATGGGTGATCTATACTTCGCTGGTGTATTCACTGACGGTGAAAAAGACAAGAAAGATGCAGACTACACAGGTTACGAGCTAGCAGCAGCTTACACTATGGGTCAAACTGTATTCTCTTCTACTTACAACAATGCAGAAACTGATGGCGAAACATCAGCAGATAACATTGCTGTAGATGCAACTTACTTCTTCAAGCCTAACTTCCGTGGCTACGTATCTTACAACTTCAACCTAATCTCTAAAGGCGACAAGCTAGGTGAAGTTGGTGCTGGTAACGGTTCTGCAACATCTATGGATGCTGAAGATGAACTAGCTTTAGGTCTACGTTACGACTTCTAAGTCTAACCTGATTCTAAATTAGTCTCAGATACAAAATGAATTTAAACGCCTGCTCTCTAGCAGGCGTTTTTTTATGTATGTATACTCATAACTACTCCTTTTCTAGAAGTTTTTATTATGCGTTCGCTATTGCTTGTTTGTTGTTTACTGTTTTCTCAATTCTCTCTCGCATATTCACCTACTTCTCATTTGCCAAATGGCAGCCGTAGCAGTTTAATCATTCAATCATTGTCTTCAGATAACGCTGTCATAAAGCAAGACTCATCTTCACTCTATCCTCCAGCCAGCACTTTAAAACTATTAACGGCTCTCGCGACCAAGTTAGAGCTAGGTGATGATTTCTACTTTCCGACCACTCTTGAAAGAAGCGGCCGAGATCTGATTATTCGCTTCTCTGGTGATCCAACACTCACAAGAGCTCATCTAAAGCAGTTGTTCATCCGGCTAAAGCAGATGGGGACTCATTCGATAGACGGTAACCTCTGGTTAGATAATTCAGCATTTACTGGATACCCGCGTGCGGTAGGCTGGCCTTGGGATATTTTAGGGGTCTGCTACAGTGCACCATCTACCGCAATTACTCTCGATGGCAACTGTATTCAGGCATCAATCTATACTCAAACTAATGGCTCAACGCGCGTTCACGTCCCACAACATCAACCGATCACCGTTTCTTCAAATGCCACTACGGTATCTAAAGCAGGACAAAATGCGACGCAGTGTGATTTGGAACTGCAAACCTTCGACAATAATCGCTATGCACTTTCCGGCTGCTTAGTATCGCGTACAAAGCCTCTGCCTTTGAAATTTGCTCTTCAGCAACCCGAACTCTATACACAAGCTTTAATCACTCAGATTTTGCATGAATTAAACATGACAATCAGCGGAGATATTTTCATTGGCGCTCCTGCGAACAAAGGTTCGAGTGAATTCATCGCTGAGCACCGTTCAGAAAAGCTCCCACAGTTACTCGATATCATGCTAAAAAAATCGAATAACTTAATCGCAGACAATTTAACAAAAACGCTAGGTGCGCACTTTTTTGTCCAACCGGGCAGTTTTGGTAATGGCACACAAGCGATCAAGCAAATACTGTTTGCAAAAGCGGGTATAGACTTAACAGATGCACAACTGGTTGATGGTTCTGGGTTATCAAGAAATAACCGCATAACCGCATCGGACATGTCTCATGTTCTGCACTATATCTGGGAAAATGATCAGCAACTTGACTTGATAAAACTGATGCCTGTCGCTGGAAAGAATGGAACCTTGAAATATCGCTCTAGCATGAGAAAAAACCCAATTTCAGATCAACTTATCGCTAAAAGTGGTTCTTTATACGGTACTTACAATATGGCGGGATACGGTTTAAATAAAAATGGTCAACCTGAAACGATGTTTATTCAATTTGTGAGTGACTACTTCCCAAGTAAGAGCGGCGATGGCAAACCAGTCACCGCTCCTATCACATTATTCGAACAAGAATTTTATCGTGATGTTTTAAAAGCAAGTCAGGCTAAACCTAAAAAGTAATTCACCACGGTAAAGTAGATCCACATACCTGAAATATCAACGATCGAGGCAAGTACAGGACTAACTAGAACCGCAGGATCAAGCTTGATGACTCTGGCTAATATTGGCAATAGCCCTCCTAAGGTCGTTGATATCGTCACTTGGATAAACAGAGCGACTGCAATAGCAAAAGCAATCAAATGGATATCAAATCCCCCTGTTGATTGAGCATCGCCAAATAATAGTATGCGCCCCATCATTACAGCTGAAATCGCAATCGCTAGGCATATCGCCACCCGGCTCTCTTTCCAAAGAACAGATATCCACTGCCTTTTCTTAAGATCTCCAGTCGCTAACGCCCGTATCACCAATGTCGCCGCTTGCGTGCCAGTATTACCACCGGCGGCAGCGATAACTGGCATATAAATCGCGAGCAACATCAATTGGCTTAATGTATTTTCATACTGAGCAATAATCAGCCCAGAGATGATACCGAACAAAGCCAGAATAACGATCCAACCGACTCGCTGTTTAACGTGCTCCAGCACACTCGTCGCCAAATACCCCTGAGTGGTCTCCGCTTCTGAACGAATGAAACCCAATTGGTGAGCATAATGACGCGCTCGTTTGTCATAACCTTCCAGCTCTAACAGTGAGAGTAACTCCTGCACATACCCAACCGTGCAGTGATTCAAAACCCCCACGGCTTCTTCAATCGACATCACCGTCAATAAGTGGATCTGGTGTGACTGTTCATATTGTAAAAACGCATTCGTCGCAGCGCTGATCTCCGCATTCGAAAAATGAGTATTGTGGTGTTGAAAAATGTTGTTCATTACCGTCATGGCGAATCTCCCGATTGGCATTGGTAACGACCATCTGTATAGCTCAAGCGCACGGCAAGATACCTATACAAAAGTACATATAAGAGAAAATAGATTGGGAAAACTGGATACAGCATCATTAAAAATAAGCAATAGAGTCATGCTCATTCAGTTTGACAGGAATAGTCCCCTACCGTTGGGTAGGAGTGAAGATCACCGATACCGAAACGGGTTATTTTGCTCCCTTAGCGCTTTTTACCCAGCAACTGGGAGGATGGTCGGTATGGTTCATAAAAATCTCCAAAGATACTGCCTTACTGGCAGCGGCGGTATTCTAACAAAAAAAACAAACCAAGCCCATGAATTAGATGAGTAAAGCATCACATTTACTTCGTTTTTTAAGTATAAAAAAAGGCATCATCACGATGCCTTTTTGAATTACGTTCTACTATTGATAACCACTATTATTTGATCGTAATACGAGCAAATTTACGCTTACCAACTTGGTAAACCGCCGTTCCAACTTCAGGAACGAGTTTATTATCTTCAATTTTAGCGCCATCAATCTTAGCTGCGCCTTGCTTGATCATACGCATCGCATCTGAAGTCGAGTTCACTAAAGCCGACTCTTTTAATACGTTAGCAATTGGCATACCTGCTTCAAATTCAAACTCAGGCATATCTTCAGGTATTTGATTCTTCGCGAAACGGTTCACAAACTCTTGCTCTGCTGCATCAGCATCGGCTTCTGAGTGGAAACGAGCGATGATCTCTTTAGCCAATAGAACTTTCACATCACGTGGGTTCTTACCTGCATCAACGCCTGCTTTCAATTCCGCAACTTCTTCAAGTGGGCGGAAAGAAAGGAGTTCGTAGTAGCTCCACATCAAGTCATCTGAAATAGACATGATTTTACCAAACATTTCGCTTGGCGCTTCGCTAATGCCGATGTAGTTATGTGCCGATTTAGACATCTTCTTAACGCCATCTAAACCTACCAATAGCGGCATCATCAATACAGCTTGAGGCTTTTGTCCGTGTGCTTTTTGTAGTTCACGACCCATCAGTAGATTGAACTTCTGATCGGTACCACCAAGCTCGACGTCCGTTTCCATCGCAACAGAATCGTAACCTTGCAGTAAAGGATACATAAATTCATGAATAGCGATTGGCTGACCACCAGCATAACGCTTTTTAAAGTCATCACGTTCAAGCATACGAGCAACGGTTTGGTTCGATGCTAAACGGATCATACCTTCAGCACCTAATTCAGATAACCATTCAGAGTTGAACTGAATTTTAGTACGTGCCGGATCGAGAATTTTAAATACTTGCTCTTTATACGTTTCAGCATTTCTCAATACATCTTCACGGCTAAGTGGTGGACGCGTCGTATTTTTACCTGACGGGTCTCCAACCATTGCTGTGAAATCACCAATAAGGAAAGTAACTTCATGGCCGAGATCTTGAAAGTGACGCAGTTTATTAAAAATAACTGTGTGACCAAGGTGGATATCGGGTGCAGTTGGATCGGCACCTAGCTTAATACGAAGAGGACGATCCTCTTTCAGCTTTGCAATTAGTTCTTCTTCCGGTATTAGCTCTTCTACACCGCGTTTAATTTCAGCAAGTGCTGCTTCAAAACTCGCCATTGTTGGTTGCTCCCACAGATTTGGCAAAATATGTTATCCAGACATATTACTGAATAGAGATGTTTTTTGAAACCAGTTAAACTATTCCGTTGTCTATTTTCACAAAAAATACAGAACGAACCTGAACATGTTGTCGATTTTTACCCGCCTACCTTGGATTCATAAGACATTAATTGTCTTTTTTAGCGCCATTATTTTTGTTGCGCTGTTTTTATTACCCGATGCTAGCGATCTAAGAACAGATGAAAGCCGCCTAGAACTAGGGCGACATTATCCTTTGGCGATTAATGCAGAGGCGCTTTCCCCTGGTCAGGACATATTGCCTACGACAGTACTAAAATGGGAATCGCACAAAGTTCAATCCGGTGAGAGTGCTTCTGTTCTTTTCAAACGCATTGGGTTATCCGCACGTTTACTCTATAACCTCGTTTCAACCAATAAAGATATCAAAACTCAACTCACCAAATTGAAACCAGGCGACAAGCTCATTTTCGGTTTTGATGAAAACAATGAGATGGTACAGCTCAAACGCAATATCAGCGCATTTGAAACATTCAAAGTCACTCGGACTGACTCTGGGTTTCAATCTGAATTCGATAAGAAAGAGATCAATTACCAGTACAATTATGCGGAAGCAGAAATCACATCCAACTTCTGGAATGCTGGCATTTCATCAGGATTAACCGCGAACCAAATCATGGAATTGGCTGGCATATTTGGCTGGGATATTGACTTCGCCTTAGACATCCGAGAGAACGATAGCTTTAAAATGCTCTATCAAGAGAAAGTGGTGGAAGGTGAAGTGATTGGCAGAGGTAAAATAATGGCCGCGGTATTTACCAACCAAGGGGATACCTTTACTGCCATCCTTGATGATAAAACGGGCAACTATTACGACGAGAAAGGGCGTGCTATGAAAAAAGCATTTCTACGCTCTCCTATTGATTTCCGTCGTGTTACCTCAAACTTTAACCCTCGTCGTAAACACCCAGTGACAGGAAAAGTTCGTGCTCACAGAGGTACGGATTATGCAGCTCCAGTAGGAACGCCTATTTGGGCTGCTGGTGATGGTATCGTGCAAAAGTCTAGCTACAACAAATATAACGGTAATTACGTTTTCATTCGCCATAGCAATACCTACATCACCAAATACCTGCACATGAAACGTCGCATGGTGAAAACAGGCCAACGAGTGAAACAGGGACAAACGGTAGGGACACTAGGTGGAACCGGACGAGTGACAGGCCCCCACCTACATTATGAATTCCTAGTAAATGGCGTACATAAGAACGCACGCACGGTTAAACTACCGCAATCAAAATCGCTAACAGGCAAAGCGAAAGCAACCTTTATTGCCAACGCGAATATTCGATTGAATAAACTTGAACGATACGGCCAATTGCTCGCTAAACAGTAATAGGCATAGACAATAATTGTTATGAAATCGTGATCAATAGAGAGTGGTGAATAGACATCTCGCCACTCTCTATCTCTTTACCTCTGTATCTCTACCTCTTAAAGAGAACTCATTAATGCTCTTTCTTGGAGCTCTCAAATTCAACTTTATCTCTTTAAGCTCTAACTATTTAAGCATCGTCAGACTTTAGTTCTGCCAGTTGTTTAGGCTCAGTTACTGCCGCCTTGGATTTATCTCGCCCTAGCATCAATAAGCATGGGGTTAACACGAGAGTCAAAACGGTAGCAAACGCTAATCCACCGGCAATAGACGTCGCCAACTGTGACCACCACTGCGTACTCGGAGCACCAAATTCGATCTTTTGATTAATCAGATCAATATTCATCTCCAGTACCATTGGCATTAATCCCAATATGGTCGTAACGGTCGTCAGCATCACGGGCCTTAAACGCTGAACACCAGTACGTAAAATGGCATCTTGTTTGCTTAGCCCACGCTTGATCAATTGGTTAAAGGTATCAATCAATACAATATTGTTGTTAACCACAATCCCAGCAAGCGCAATCACGCCAATACCTGACATCACAATGCCAAACGGACGTTGGAAGATCAGCAACCCTATAAACACACCGACAGTAGAGAACAACACCGCACTCAAGATCAGTAACGCCTGATAGAAACTGTTGAACTGGGTAATTAGAATCAACCCCATCACCGCCAATGCAACCATGAAGGCGCTCTGTAAAAATTCAGATGAATGTTCTTGTTCTTCATTCTGGCCACGAATTTTAAATTCAACACCGCTAGGCAAATTCAACTCGGTGAGCGCTTGCTGAATTTTGGGTAGTTCAAGGGCAAGGTTATAACCTTCTTCCATATCCGCCATAATACTGATCACTCGCTGGCCATCGGTTCTATTGATGGTGTCCTGCTTATGATCTGGCACGATTTGAGCGAAATTGGTAATAGGAACAAGACCGGCAGGCGTCTTTATTCTTAATTGGTCAAAGCGTCCTATATCTCGCTTATCTTCAGGGAAGCGCACTAAGATATCGACTTCTTCTGTTGCATCATCAGGAAGATAATCTCCAATCTTGAGCCCATTAGTGACGAACTGAACGGTATTTCCCACTAATGTCGCATCAGCAGAGAAACGAGCGGCATCCCCTCTACGAATATCAATTTTCCAATCTATTCCCTCTTTACTTGAGGTATCACTGATGTTTGTAAGGGCCGGGTTATTATCAGCCCAATGGCGAACTAACTTAGCCGCACCATCTAATGAATCAGGAATTCGAGCAAACATCTCTATCACTAAGTCATTTTCTACCGGAGGGCCAGCATCAGGGAATTTATACTCTATTTCAACGCCCGCGAATTGATTAGTTGTCTGTTTTAACTCATCAATAATGTCCTTCACACGGCGTCGATATTGCCAGTCCACAGGGGTGATCTGAATTTGTCCAATTTCATCATCCCCTCCCGTTCGGGTATAAACGCTCTCAAACTCCTCATGATCTAACATCACCTGTTCAATTCGGCTCATGATCACATCTTTCTCATCAATAGAGAGATCACCATAAGATCGCACTTTCACCGTAAAGAAAGGAGGATCCACTTCAGGGAAAAACTCCGCGCCTAAACCTGCTTTTGAATAGGTAAACCCGACACTCACCGCAAGCAATATTGAACACAGTAAGATTTTCAGAGGGTGCTTAATAGCAATTGATAACGTGTGGTAATAGAGCTTGGTCAGACCCGTAGCTTTCGAAAAATCACCATTATGTAAAGCTAACATTTTCTCTTTATTTTTTGTCGAGACATGCTGTGGCTTCCCAATCAAACTGCCTAACACCGGAATAAATAGCAGCGCCATCACAAGAGATGCCGATAAGGTGGCAATTAATGTCAATGGCAAGAACTTCATGAACTCACCCGTAATATCAGGCCAGAAAAGCAGTGGTGCAAATGCAGCAAGTGTTGTTGCCGTTGATGCAGTGATTGGCCAAGCCATTCGTTTCGCCGCATCTTGGTATGCTTCCCTCTTTGGCGTGCCTTCTTGCATTCTTCTGTCTGCAAATTCGGTCACCACAATGGCGCCATCCACCAGCATTCCAACCGCCATGATCAAAGAGAAAAGCACCACGATATTAACGGTTAACCCAAAAACAGACAGCACTAGCAAGCCAGTTAGGAATGAGCCAGGGATAGAGATACCAACAAGCAGCGCGGTACGAACACCTAAAATCGCAATAATGACGATAACCACTAAGATGATGGCAGATAGAATATTATTTTGCAGATCATTGAGCATGATCTCGACATCTTTAGATTCATCCCAGGTGTATTTAACCAGAAGGTTACTAGGCCATTGGTCAAGCTTCTGCGCTTCAACCATCACCGCTTTGACTAACTCGACCGTCTCTATGATATTTTCGCCAGCGCGCTTTTTAATATCGAGCACCACCGCGGATTTACCATCCAGTCGAGCAAAACTTTCTGGATCGCGAAAAGCACGTCTCACGGTCGCCACATCACTAAACGTGATCACCTGTTTACCGTCAACCTTGATTGGCAGCTCTAGTACATCTTTTAAAGAATCGAACACTGAAGGGACTTTTACCGAGAAACGGCCATAACCCGTATCAACAAACCCGGCGGCAACGACTCGGTTATTCAGCGCGATAAGGTTGTAAATGTCTCCTTGGTCAAGCCCGTAGCTCTCCATCAATAGAGGGTCAACAATAATCTCAACGATATCGTCACGATCCCCTGCTATATCGACTTCTAGTATTTGGCGGTAACTCTCCAGTTTATCGCTTAACTGCCTTGCTAACTGGACAATGGTTCTTTCTGGTACCGTTCCATAAAGGACAACCGATAAGATGGGCTGCTCTGACGCTAATGTCACTTCATTTACAGTAGGTTCATCACTGTCTGCGGGAAGTTTAGGTTTCGCAAGATCGACCGCATCTCGAACATCCGCCATCGCTTTACTTAGGTCGACACCAACGTTAAATTCAAGAACGACCGAAGCGTGCCCTTCAGAAGCGGTGGCGGTCATCTCTTTAACACCTTCAATAGAGCGTAACTCTTGCTCTATTGGACGAACTAGAAGGCGTTCAGCATCATCTGGCGAAATACCTTGATGCCCTACTGATACATAAATAATAGGTATGGTTATATCGGGACTAGACTCTTTAGGAATAGCTATATAAGTACCAATTCCAGCAATCAAAATCAGCACCAACAGCGTTAACATGGTTCTTGCCCGAGATAAGGCGGCATCAATAATGGAATACATAGTGCCTCCTAGTTTTGTTGTTCAGAAAATTCAATCGCAATCACTGAATCACCATCACGCACAAAACCTTGCCCTATCGTAATGATATCAACCTTCTTTCCAAGCCCCGTCAACCACACGCCATCTTGTTCAGCTTTAACCAATTGGATTGGCACAAAGTGAACCATATCTTGTTGCAGAGTTTTAACGCCTAAGTTGCCTACATCATCCAAGGCGAGCATTGCAGGCGTAATTTTAATGGCAAGTTGAGATTCTAGGCTCAAGGTCACCTCTGCACTTATCCCTGCTGGGATTTTCTTATCCGTATTGGCGATGGCTATTTCGATAGGAAAAGTATTCGTTGATTCTGAAGACATACGAGAAATATAGCGAAGCTTGCCAGCGACAGTCGAACCATCGAGTAGCTTTATCCTTGCATCTTGCTGAGCTTGAAGGCTTTGGATATGTCGTTCACTGACATCGGCTTTTATCACCAGTGGATCTAAATCGATCAATGTTGCAACAGGATCGCCTACACCAACAAAATCTCCGACTTCGATATTCAATGCTTCAACCACACCACTAAAAGGGGCTCGAATTAATGTGTTACTTAAGGCGAGTTTCGCATTACTCACTGCCGCTTTAGCTTCCGTTAAAGAAGCTTGTGCAGAGGTATAGGCAACTTCACCTTGTAAACCACGACTTTTAAGTGAATCTGCTGCTTTAAATTCTTTCTGCTTTAAACGTAACACGGCATTCGCTCGTTCAAGCTGAATGGCTAGATCGCCTTTATCGATTTGAACAATGGCTTGGCCTTTTTTAACAGCATCACCTTTTTTGATTTTAACCTGCGTCACCTTCCCTGCAATTTCAGCACCTAAAGTCGCTTGTCGATCTGGAGCCGTACGACCGTACAGATCGATCTTTTTATCGGTAGCTTGCGCGTTGAAAGTTTGATAGACCACTTTCGCCAATGGGATGGTTTGAGATTTATTATTGCTCGGCGCTTCTTGAGCACGCAATGCACCAAGGCCAAGCCAAATGGAGAGAAAAAGAAGGAGTAGAAATGAGATGAGCCAAGGTCGCTGGGTAAAAAAGCCACCAGCACGGAAATTCAGCATATGAAGTCCTTTTTAATAAGGTCTAAAGCGTCAATACCAACACCAGCTATCTACATTTCTGGTATCAGTATTACCGCTCAAAATTTCACGCAACATCCTTAACGTAAAATTTATACAGTTATTCTATAAAGTAACTGCTTAAGACTTCATTTGCTGTGAAGCGTTTCACTTTACCCACGATAGATATCGTCAATACGGGTATAACAAAACTCACTAGACACTAAATGATGCACCACAGCCACAAGTGGTTGTTGCATTAGGGTTATTCACAAAAAAGCGAGCCCCTTCAAGGCCTTCAGTGTAATCCACAACGCCACCAATTAAATATTGAAGGCTCATAGGATCGACAACTAAAGTAACGCCGCTATTTACAATGGTCGTGTCACCTTCATTTACGTTTTCATCAAAAGTGAAACCGTATTGGAAGCCGCTACAACCACCACCAGTAATATAAACGCGTAATTTTAATGCTGGGTTCTCTTCTTCCGCAATTAAAGTGTTTACGCGTGTTGCTGCTGCGTCTGAAAAAGACAGTGGTACATTTACTTCGCTCACGACAACCTCTCTCGTGTAATGACCCGTTAAATTGAGTATCGTAAAAACTCATGTTAACAGGTGTATCTTTTTTAATAATACCGCGATTATCTAATACCTGACTGTTTCGTTCAAGTATTCACCGATACTATTCCGCATTTCTAGCCCTTTCATTTCCTATCTACCCCTCAAATATTTTGATTAAGCGTGAAAAATGTCAGAAATTTGGCCAAAACATTTCTAGTTCGGAGTGTGATAGGTACAATGCGTGACAATTGGTCCGAACAATCAAAAGAGGATATATCATGACCAAATCATCAGAGCTGTATCAAAAAGCACAACACACCATTCCAGGTGGTGTAAATTCACCAGTTCGTGCATTTAACGGTGTTGGTGGCTCGCCAATTTTCGTAGAACGTGCTGACGGTCCGTTAATTTTTGATGCTGATGGTAAAGCATATATTGACTATGTTGGGTCTTGGGGTCCAATGATTCTTGGCCACAACCATGCTGTTATTCGTGAAGCTGTGATTAGCGCGGCTCAACGTGGTTTAAGTTTCGGAGCTCCAACCGAAATGGAAATCAACATGGCTGAATTGGTTTCTGAAATGGTTCCATCAATGGAACAAGTGCGCATGGTGAGCTCAGGTACTGAAGCAACAATGAGTGCTATCCGTTTGGCTCGTGGCTTTACAGGCCGAGATAAAATTCTTAAGTTTGAAGGTTGTTACCACGGCCATGCAGACAGCCTACTAGTAAAAGCGGGCTCTGGCGCATTAACACTTGGCCAACCAAGCTCACCAGGCGTACCTGCTGATTTTGCAAAATACACATTAACCGCTACGTTTAATGACCTTGAATCAGTTCGCGAACTGTTTGCTGCGAATAAAGGTGAAATCTCGTGCATCATTGTTGAACCTGTTGCCGGTAACATGAACTGCATCCCGCCAGTTGAAGGCTTCCATGAAGGTCTGCGTGAAATTTGTGATCAAGAAGGTGCGTTACTGATTTTTGATGAAGTAATGACAGGCTTCCGCGTGGCTCAAGGCTGTGCTCAAGCGCATTACAACATCAAACCTGATTTAACGACTCTTGGTAAAGTCATTGGTGGCGGCATGCCAGTGGGTGCTTTCGGTGGTCGTAAAGAAGTAATGCAATATATCGCACCGACAGGTCCTGTATACCAAGCGGGTACATTGTCAGGCAACCCTGTTGCAATGGCCGCTGGTTTCGCATGTTTAACTATTCTAAAAGAAGACGGTCATGCACAACGCCTTGCTTCTAAAACAGAGCAAATCGCTTTGGGGTTAAAACAACGAGCAGACGAGTATGGTATCCCTCTACTCGTAAACTATGTAGGCGGTATGTTTGGTTTCTTCTTCACGGATCAACAGAGTGTGACTTGTTTTGATGACGTGACAAAATGCGATGTTGAACGCTTTAAACGCTTCTTCCACCTGATGTTAGAGCACGGTGTTTACCTTGCACCATCAGCTTTTGAAGCAAGCTTTACTTCGCTAGCTCATGGCTCTAAAGAAATTGAAGCCACACTAGAAGCGGCAGACCGCTGTTTTGCTATTATCGCAAAAGAAGCAGAATAACTTAATATTGAGCAGTAGAAAGGCTGAACTCAGCCTTTCTACTTATTACCAACTTTCTTTATTGCCAATTTACAGCAACAAGTATCAATAATCCCACAAGAAGCAACGAAAACCATGGAACTTTACGTTTAGGCGCTTTCTTGCTACAACCACTATCTTTCCCACAACAGCCCATAAATAAAACTCCTGATTGATCACTTTCTGCTTTAACGTCATTATAAACTTAATCAAGACTACTTTAGAGACTTAATTTTGCAGGATAAAATCAAAATTACATCTAGCCATTGGGTTATCGTTGTGGCGCTCCTCGCAGCGGCTTATGCCTGTTATTTATTGATAGAGCCTTATGTCAATTCGATTGTCATGGCCTTTATCATTTCACTGTTGATGTTCCCTATTCATAATTGGCTAGAGAAAAAACTGCCTAATAAAGCCAACATTGTTTCCCTATTATCCTGTGTCATCCTCACCTTTATAATCGTTATTCCATTGCTGGCGGTTTTTGCCGCTATTGTTCAGCAGGGCTCATCCTTCTCACACAATACTTATCAGTGGGTATCTCATGGTGGTATTCAAGAGCTCTTTGCTCACCCATTAGTAGTCAAGGCTCTTGCTTTTATCAATGAGTATCTTCCTTTTGACACTATTGAACCACAATCTATTGCCCAAAAAGTTGGGGAATTCGCCACATCATTTGGTTCAAATTTGGTTGCCATTAGTGCGAGAATTCTTGGGGATGCCACCAACTTCCTAATGGATTTCTTCTTGATGCTATTTGTGCTGTTCTTTTTGCTTCGCGATCACGACAAGATCATCAGTGCGATCCGCCATATATTGCCTTTATCTCGCAGCCAAGAGGACAAACTACTCTCGGAAATCGAACAAGTCTCAAAATCCGCAGTGATGGGATCTTTTCTTACTGCCATTGCACAAGGCTTTGCTGGCGGGATAGGTATGTGGATCGCAGGGTTCCCAGGACTTTTCTGGGGAACCATGATGGGATTTGCCTCTTTCATTCCTGTCGTAGGAACGGCCTTAATTTGGATCCCTGCGGCAATTTACCTATTTTTAACCGGAGATACCACTTGGGCGATCTTCTTAACGGTATGGAGCGTTGCGATTGTCGGTTCTATTGACAATCTATTGAGACCATTCTTAATGCAAGGCAGCGCGGGGATGAATACCCTGATGATTTTCTTCTCATTACTGGGCGGGATCCAACTATTTGGCTTAATTGGTCTTATCTATGGCCCTATTATTTTCGCTATCACTATGGTGCTGTTTAATATCTATGAAGAAGAATTTAAAGACTTCTTAGATAAACAAGACAATAATTAATTCACACTCTCTCTATCCACGAGAGAGTGCTGAAGAGCATTAAAATATCTTCAAGCAAAGGGCAGATTATGCGAGAATCTGCCCTTTCGTATTTTCGCTTGCCATTAATTGAGTTCATCATGTCTGTTTATACAACACCGAGTCAAATCGCCCAACGTCAGCTTGCCTACTTTGAAGGAAAGCATGTACTTGTTGCTGGCGAAGTCGAAGATCTGTTTCCTATCGAGTTAGAAAAACACTGTGCATCGGTGAGTGTATTCACAACTCATTATGGCTATTACCGCCAGTTAGAAGCTCACTCATCTATCTCTCGATATTTTGGTGCTGAATTTACGGCAGAAACTCCAGCCGATATGATTTTATTGTATTGGCCAAAAGCCAAAGCAGAAGCGGAATACCTTCTTGCCATGTTATTGGCGAAGCTAGGTACAGATACCGAGATCATCGTTGTTGGCGAAAACCGCTCTGGCGTAAAAAGTATCGAAAAAATGTTCCAAGCTTATGGGCCTGTGAAAAAATACGATTCAGCTCGCCGTTGTTCGTTCTATTGGGGACAATGCACCGAACAAGTAGCCGATTTTGCACTACAAGATTGGTTCAAAACCTACACCGTCCAATACGCAGAACAGACGTTAACCGTAAAAAGTTTACCTGGTGTATTTAGTCATGGTGAATTTGATATTGGCAGTAAATTACTGCTTGATAGCCTACCAGCACTTTCTGGTAAAGTTCTAGATTTTGGTTGCGGCGCAGGGGTTCTCAGTGCAGTGATGGCAAGCCAAAATCCAGATATTGAATTAGAACTCTGTGACATTAGCGCATTAGCCGTTGCCTCAAGCCAAGCGACTCTGGAAGCTAACGGATTACAAGGTCGTGTTTTTGCTTCTGATGTCTATTCAGATTGTAGCGATGACTACCAATTTATCATCAGTAATCCCCCTTTTCATTCAGGTTTAGATACCAGCTACAGCGCAACGGAAACACTGCTAGCGAAAGCTCCAACCCGCATGACACGTAAAGGTCAGCTGTTTATTGTGGCGAATAGTTTCCTCAAATACATCCCGATTATCGAGCAAGCTTTTAGTAATTGCGCGACGATAAATAAGACCACCAAATTTGCGATTTACCACGCGTCCAAATAGCTAATTGATAGAGTACAGAATAAAATCTGTGCTCTATTTTCTCTATTTTCCGTTTCATTAAGCAAAAAATGCGTCTTTGAACACGCTTTGCATCACACTTACTTGTCAAAGTAAAAAAACTCGTTAATTTCGTTAGATTAGAAACCCTTTAATCCTTCACTCTGTTTTGATTACCTCGTCAATGTTGTCAAAACCGCCACGGAAATTAACGCCTTATTTATGTTTAGGTTCTATCGAAAGCAAAAATTCAAGCGCCTTCAGAATACTTTAATGATGGCTTTTCTTGTTTTAAGTATCACACCTTTAACTGTGATTGCTGTCTTTTTTCTCCAATCTCACAGCACCGATCTTCAAGAGCAAAACACCTCACACCTCTTATCGGTTCGAGATACAAAACAACAGCAAGTCATTGATTATCTACAAGCTCAAGAATCAGAAGTGATGGGCTTTGTTCGTTCAGAACTCGCCTATGCCAGTGGTGGGCGTTTTTATGGCTTAGTGAACGCTTTTCAACGCTTAGGGATGGATATCGATCAAGCGAGAGCCCATGCTCAGCAACGATATATCAAAGGTTCAGGCAACCAAATAAAAACGTCAATCCTTCCAGAATCCAGCAGCTATGTTGGAAGCGAACGTTATCGCCTACTTCATAAACGCTATCACTCTGCTTATCTAGAATTGCTTAAACGTGCGGATTTTGATGACATTCTATTAGTAGATCTTGAAGGTAATGTCGCCTATTCCACCTATAAACATGATAACTACGGCACCAATTTACTGACAGGTCACTATAAAGACTCAAACCTTGGCATTACCTTTAAAAAACTGGCTGATGAAGTGCAATCTAAACGCAAGAGCAATGAAGATTACACCCCTGTGATTATGTCGGACTTTTTAATTGAGAACGGAAAACAGGTAGCGTGGTTAGGTGCGCCAATTGTTCAGCAAGGGTACCTACACAGCTACGCAATGTTGCGCCTACCAAGCAATGGCATTACAAAGTTAATCACGGATATTAATAAAACCTCCTCAATGCAAACCCTATTGGTTGGCAGTGATCACCTACCCAGAACCCTCGCGCATAGCCAAGACGACATCAACACCAGTTTAAAAGTTGTTGATAAGGCGTTAAGCGGAATCACGGGGGTCGGTAGCTATATCAATGCTAAGGGCGAAAGCACCATTGCCGCTTATGCTCCTATCGCACTGAAAAGTAGTACTTGGGCACTGGTGGTTGAACTGCCTGAAAATGAAGCTTACGCCCGAATTCAGCAGCTCGAAAAACTCTTTGTGCTTGTCATGCTGACCGCGATTATTTTAGTTTTTATCGCTTCTCACTATTTATCCAACTTCATTACATCTCCACTTTTAAAGCTCACTTGGGCAGCAGAAAAAGTGTCTGCTGGAGATCTCGATGAGAATGTCATCAATACCGATCGTAAAGATGAAATTGGACGCTTAGCGATCAGCTTCTCCCGTATGCAACGTTCCATTCGAGAAAAAATTCAACTTATTGAAAGTCAAAACAAGGAACTTGAGCAAAACCTGAAGTTAATCCAAAAACAAAATGACGATCTACAACTGGCAAATAAACTCAAAGATGAATTCTTAGCAACCACTTCACATGAATTACGAACACCATTGCACGGAATGGTGGGCATTGCCGAAGCTCTCATTTCAGGTGCGAATGGTCCGATCCCTGCCCATCAGAAATATCAGCTCGACATTATCATTAACAGTGGTCAGCGACTTGCGACATTAGTCGACGACCTACTGGACTACCATAAAATGCGCTACGGCAGCTTGGACATTCAAAAGTCAGCCGTCGATATTTCTAGTGCGACCCGTTTGGTGTTGGAACTGTCCAATCACTTACTCGGCAATAAACCCATTCGCATCATTAACCAAATCACCACCAACGTTGCTTTCGTTTCTGCGGACCCTCAGCGATTGGAACAAATCCTATATAACTTAATTGGTAATGCCATTAAATATACCTCTGAAGGCAAGATTGTTATCTCTGCCAACATTGTCGATGACTCAGTTCGAGTGCAAGTGGTCGATACAGGCCAAGGCATTCCTGCAGAACATTTAGAGCATATTTTTGAACCCTTAATTCAAGCAGGTCAAGATGCTGGACGCTATCGTCAAGGAGCCGGTTTAGGGCTATCCATCACTCGTCAACTCATTGAGTTAATGGGTGGGGCTCTGTATGTGAGTAGCCAACCTATGGTAGGGACCACATTTAGTTTCACTCTGCCCATCGCGAATGAAGAAGAGATTGCCTCATCTTATAACATGACATCGCTCAACCACTTTAAGGCTCCCGATGCCTTTGATGTCATAGAGGGTGAAAGTACCGCACTGCCTGAAAATAGCGATGGACCTCTGCTTATTGTCGCCGACGATGAGCCTGTTAACTTACATGTCCTCGATAGTTTCTTACGCCTTGAAGGCTATCGTGTTCGCACCGCTAATGATGGGCCAGAAACTATTGAACTGATTAAACAGGAGAAGCCTGAGTTATTACTATTAGATGTCATGATGCCAGGAATGAGTGGCTACCAGGTGTGCGAAAAATTAAGAGAAGAGTACGATCATGCCGAGCTTCCTATTTTAATGTTAACCGCCCTAAACCAAACGGAGGACCGCATTCGAGGCTTCCAAGCTGGTGCTAATGATTATTTGTCTAAACCTTTCAACAAACAGGAGCTTGCTGCTCGAATTATTGCCCATTTAACGGCCAGCAAAGCCGAGCTCCGCCGAATTGAAAATGATCAATTACAGTTAGAGTTAAAACACCGCGCAATGGTCGAAGCGAACTTACTAGAAACTCAAGGCCGCTTGCTTGAACAACTAGAATCAGCTCCAGAAGCTATTATCTGCATTCGAGATGACATGCGTATTCGCTTTGCCAATGACGCGGCATCGAAGCTATTTAGACGCTCTCAAGAACAACTTAAACGCTCAATGGCCGATGAAATCATTGCTCCAAAATACCTTAATGTGACGCAAGAGCATTATTGTGGAGACGTCGATATCTACGTTGAAGACATTCGACAGCATATCTCTACTGATATTCTTAAATTAGCAAAAGGCTCCGGTTTGCATGCCATGTATATATTTAACATTGGGGGCGGTGTTAATGCGGCACGTATCAATAACCTAGAGACAGCAGTAGAAGCACTATCAAGTTACGCTTTTGAAGGCGATAAAAATAAACTTCAGCAACTTAAAGAGCTTGGCGGTGAATTTACTCGCCTTGCGGATAAAGCTGTGGGTGAAGGAATGAACAAGCAAGATTTAATGCGTGAAATCTTAGTGGATGCAATGACCAACGCACTCGACTACTGGGAGAGAGTCACCGATCAGTCTAAATTTGCATTCGCCGAACAGAGTGGTCTATGGCGCGTCTATTTAGACAGAAGCACTCTACAAACCCGCACCTTGGACAAATACCTACGAGTCGAAACCCTGCCGAAAACGCCTCGCTGGCGAACGGTATTAAGCTCAATTGAGTTTATATTAGAACATTGCAAAGAGCAGAGCCCAGAACGAGCTCATATTGAAGTGCTACGCGATAAACTACAAAAGCTGTTAACGAGTTAACTCGCTCTATTTAGGAATAAAGCCTGCATTAAACATGCAGGTTTTTTTTATCTTTAACACTCGACAATGACCTACCCTCCCATTTTTACTCTTATGAAAGTTGGTTGTTTCTCTTCATAAAAAAAGAACCATAAGCCACAATAATTCCGACCAAATTGATACAAAAATCACCGATAGTTTCCATAGAACATCATCAGTTATCTCACTTTGCGAACTTAATCACAACAGAACGGCAGATTTAAATTCACGCGATAAATTAACGTAGAACCACTGCGTGACCGAGATCTACGTTAATTAACCCAAAGGTTAAAACATTACATTTAAAACCCTAAAAGGTAAGTAACCACTAACTTTATAAGTGTTCAAAAATGGATTTGCGAGTCAGATCAACCGCGAAAAATCGCTTCATTATTAAACAAACAATGAATTTTTAACGTTTATGACGGAGTTGATTGCTGATTTGACGTTTTTAACGGGAATGGTATTTGATTATTCACTCGATAAAGTGTCTTCTAGTTACGTCTTAGACCTACAGGCCAATCTTTTTCAAACATGCTCCTTTATAACAGGAGGTAAAAAAGAGGTAGGTCTTGGAGAGTGTTAATCAATTGATGACATTCCAATCCATTAGTGAAATGAAAGCAAATAGTAAGGAACAGCTATGCTTGCCAATATTAAAAAAACAGCACTTGCAACAGCCATTATTGCGACAGCTACTACAGGTTTCGCCTCAGTAGCGACAGCCGCTGAACGCAGTGAACTGACTATCCACCCGAAGGAATTTACGACTTTCGTACGTAACTTTAACCCGTACCTAGGTGCAACTAACCTTCATACAACAACAGACTTCTTATATGAGCCTCTTGTTGTGTTTAACGAAATGCACGGTAATACTCCGGTATTCCGTTTGGCAGAAAACTTCA
Source organism: Vibrio clamense (assembly GCF_050337905.1). Classification (NCBI taxonomy): domain Bacteria; kingdom Pseudomonadati; phylum Pseudomonadota; class Gammaproteobacteria; order Vibrionales; family Vibrionaceae; genus Vibrio; species Vibrio clamense. The sequence continues at coordinate 406,666 of NZ_JAKJTJ010000020.1, forward strand.
AAATGTCTGACGACCTAATGAGCGTCGTTTTTGATATCCGTAAAGGCGTAAAATGGTCTGACGGTGAAGCATTTACTGCAAACGATGTTATCTTCTCTTTCAACTTAGTAAAAGAGAAACCAGAGCTAGACCAAAGCGGCATCAACTCTTGGGTTTCTAGTGTAGAAAAACTCAATGACTACCAAGTTCGTTTCCGCCTAAAAGAAGCGAACTCAAACGTTCCTTACGAAATTGCTAAAGTACCAGTAGTTCCTAAACACGTATGGAAAGACATCAAAGATCCAGCAAGTTTCACCAATGAAAACCCTGTTGGTTCAGGTCCATTTACAGAAATTGACACTTTCACAGCTCAACTATACATCCAGTGTGCTAACCCGAACTACTGGGATGCAGACAACCTAGATGTTGATTGTCTACGTGTTCCACAAATTGCCAATAACGACCAATTCTTAGGAAAAGTAGTCAACTCTGAAATGGACTGGACTTCATCGTTCGTTCCAGACATTGACCGTACTTACGCAGCAGCAAGTCCTAAGCACCACTACTGGTACCCGCCTTCAGGCACTCAAGCATTTGTGGTTAACTTCAAAAACCCAGATGCAGCGAAAAATGAAGCACTGAACAACGTTGATTTCCGTCGTGCATTCTCTATGGCACTTGATCGTCAAACTATCATCGACATCGCATTCTACGGTGGCGGTACCGTAAATGACTTCGCATCTGGCCTAGGCTACGCATTCGAAGCATGGTCTGATGAAAAGACTCACAACAAATACAAAGGCTTTAACACATACAACGCTGAAGGCGCTAAGCAACTTCTTGCTAAAGCTGGCTTCAAAGATGTAAACAAAGATGGTTTTGTTGATACTCCAACAGGTAAATCTTTCGAGCTGATGATTCAGTCGCCAAATGGCTGGACTGATTTTAACAACACAGTTCAACTAGCAGTAGAGCAACTGAATGAAATCGGCATCAAAGCGAAAGCTCGTACGCCTGATTTCTCAGTATACAACCAAGCGATGCTTGAAGGTACGTACGACGTAGCATACACAAACTACTTCCACGGTGCGGATCCTTACACTTACTGGAACAGTGCATACAACTCAGCACTTCAGTCTGGTGATGGTATGCCTCGTTTCGCGATGCACTACTACACAAACAGCAAGCTAGATGGCCTGTTAAACAGCTTCTACAAAACAGCGGATAAAAATGAGCAGCTAGATATTGCTCATGGCATTCAGAAAATCATCGCTTCTGACCAAGTAACGATTCCTGTGATGTCTGGTGCTTACATGTACCAATACAACACAACTCGCTTTACCGGTTGGTGGAATGAAGAAAATCCTAAGGGCCGTCCAAACATTTGGGCTGGTATCCCAGAGCGTCTACTTCACGTACTGGACCTAAAACCAGTGAAATAAGTAATCGTTCAATCCTTGCGGTGTGCTTCCGTACACCGCTTATAAATCCCCACACTCTCAATTGAAAGTATGACGCTCGTCGTCAGGGGATTTTTCGTTCCAAATTTCGCTAGGGACGACCTGAAACCAAGAGCAGGGATAAAATACTTGGGTGAGTAAGGTGTAAGTTATGGGTTATTTTTTAAGACGTTTGTCATTTTATTTTATCGCGCTGTTAGTCGCAGCTACTTTGAATTTTATTATTCCACGAGCAATGCCTGGTGACCCAGTTACCATGATGTTTGCGAACGCTTCTGTTCAAGTAACACCTGAACGTATTGAAGCAATGAAACAACTATTAGGCTTCGTTGATGGTCCTATTTGGATGCAATACTTTGCCTATATGAAAAACATTCTCAGCTGGGAGCTTGGTACTTCAATCCAATTCTATCCGCTGTCAGTAAATACCTTATTAGGTGGTGCATTTGGCTGGTCTCTATTCCTAGCGGGTACAGCTGTAATCTTATCGTTCTCTTTAGGTTCTGTACTGGGTATTTTTGCTGCATGGCGTCGTGGTAGCCGGTACGACACATTTATCACACCAGGTACGCTCATTGTTCAAGCCGTTCCACAAGTAGTTATAGCCATGCTAGCCATGTTCACTTTTGCCATCGGTTTAAAGTGGTTCCCTACAGGCTACGCCTACACAGCAGGAACCATTCCTGATTGGACAAGCTGGGCATTCATTAAAGACGTTGCTTACCATGCATTTCTACCTCTAGTTTGTGCCTCTATCGTTCAAGTGGGTGGCTTTCTCGTCAACATGCGTAACAACATGATTAACCTACTTGCTGAAGACTATATCACCATGGCAAAAGGTAAAGGTCTTAGTGAGAACCGCGTGGTATTTAACTACGCAGCTCGTAACGCAATGCTTCCAAGTGTTACCGCTCTCTCTATGTCTCTAGGTATGGCCATCGGTGGGCAGTTAATCATTGAAATTATCTTTAACTACCCAGGGTTAGGCAGCGTACTTTTCAATGCCATCACCGCTCGTGATTACCAAGTACTACAAGGTCAATTACTTATTATGACGTTGTTTATGCTGTTCTTTAACCTACTAGCAGACATGCTTTACGTTGTCTTAGACCCTCGTCTACGTAAGGGAGGTAAATAATCATGAAAGGCATTATTAAATTAATTGGGGGCAACCCTATGGCCCTGATTGGAGTATCCATTTTAAGTGTATTCCTATTCATCGCACTGGCAGCACCGTTGATCACTAAACACGCACCAGACAAGCGAACAGGTAACCCTCATGAGTACCCAAGCTTTGTCGTAAAGTCTGCTCAATCTAACCCTGATGGATGGGTTGCTGAAAACTTAGCCGACGATCGCCGCACACTGATCATGTCTAAGAAAGCGGATCATGTCATGGGAACCTCTCGAATGGGTCGTGATATTTGGTCTCAAGTGGTATACGGAGCACGCGTCTCTCTTGCTGTTGGTTTTGGTGCTGGTTTAACCGTGTGTTTCCTAGCAACCATTATCGGTGTATCAGCGGGTTACTTCGGAGGCAAAGTCGATGATGTATTAACCGCGGCAATGAACATCATGCTGGTTATCCCTCAATATCCACTTCTCTTTGTGGTTGCAGCATTCATTGGGGAGGCAGGGCCATTAACCATAGCATTGATTATCGGTTGTACCTCCTGGGCATGGGGCGCACGTGTGGTTCGCTCGCAAACTTTAGCTTTACGTGAAAAAGAGTTTGTTAAAGCGGCCGAAGTATTAGGTGAATCCTCTTTCCGCATCATCTTTGTTGAAATTTTACCAAACCTAATTTCAATTGTTGGTGCGAGCTTCATCGGCTCCGTGATGTACGCCATCATGATGGAAGCGACCATCTCATTCCTTGGTTTGGGTGATCCAAACACGATTAGCTGGGGCATCATGCTTTACAACGTACAAACTTCATCATCAATGCTTATCGGCGCTTGGTGGGAACTCATTGCTCCATGTGTTGCGATTACTTTACTGGTCACAGGCTTAGCTCTACTTAACTTTGCTGTTGATGAAATCGCAAACCCACAACTGCGTTCACACAAAGGTATGAAGCGTTGGAAAAAGCTTGCTAAGCAAGACAAATCTGAACGAGCACCTGTTTTACCACCACAAAATGCACTTTGGAGCGGAGATAAATAATCATGTCTGAACCACTAATTTCAATCCGCAATTTATGCGTCGATTACATCACAGACGCGGGCGATGTCCGCGCATGTAACAACGTGAGTTTTGACCTAGCTCCTGGTGAAGTATTTGGTCTTGCTGGTGAGTCTGGCTGTGGTAAATCCACTGTCGCGTTTTCGCTAATGCGCTTACATAAGCCGCCTGCATTCATTACTGGTGGGGAAGTGATATTCAATGGCGAAAACATCCTAGAGTACAGTGACGAACGCATGCAATCATTCCGTTGGAGTGAGATGTCAATGGTGTTCCAAAGCGCAATGAATGCTTTGAACCCTGTACTACCAATGGAAGAGCAATTTTGCGATGTGATCATGCGTCATACCAATATGACTCGTGAACAAGCGGTTAAACGCGCTCAAGGACTACTTGAAATTGTTGATATTCACCCTAGCCGTCTCACGGATTATCCTCACCAATTCTCAGGTGGCATGCGTCAGCGATTGGTGATAGCTATCGCTCTCGCACTTAACCCAAAAATGATCATCATGGATGAGCCAACAACCGCTCTTGATGTGGTTGTTCAACGTGAAATTCTACAAAAAATTTATGCGCTAAAAGAAGAATTCGGATTCTCAATTCTATTTATTACTCATGACCTCTCTTTGATGGTCGAGTTCTCAGATCGAATTGGCATTATGTACTCTGGAGAACTCATTGAAGTTGCCCCTTCAAAAGAGATTCTAGAAAGCCCTTACCACCCTTACACCAAAGGGCTGGGGAGTTCTTTCCCTCCACTTACTGGACCTAAAACTAAACTAGCCGGCATTCCTGGTAATCCACTGAACTTACTAGAAATCCCACAGGGTTGTCGTTTTCAATCTCGCTGTAATCGCGTTCATGAAGCGTGCACAAAAGTGCCGACAACATTACGTCAAATTGAGCATGGCCGTTTATCCAACTGCCACCTTTACGGTGACTCAATTGCTCAGACAAAAGTTTAAATTCAATCCTCTTGCAGTAGCAAAATAGCGATTGGCAGTAATAAAAGAATTTCTGGAGACAATTATGAGTAACGATTTTGGTCAACTGCTCGTGGAAGGCAAAAACGTCATTAAAGACTTCCCTATTAGTAGTAATGCCCTTCAACAACCAATGATGCGAGCGATCAACGATGTATCGTTCAAGATGTATAAAAGCCGTGGTTTGGCCGTTGTGGGAGAATCTGGTTCAGGTAAATCGACCACTGCAAAGATGATTGCGAAAATGTACGCACCATCTGGCGGCAACATCGAATATAAAGGCCGTGACATTCAAGAGATCACTAGCCGAAAAGATTTAATGCACTACCGCGAAGGGGTTCAAATGGTATGGCAAGACCCATTTGGCTCATTGAACCCTACGCACAATATTTTTCACCACATTGCGCGACCACTGTTGATCCATAAAAAGATCACCCCAGGTAACAAAAAAGAGCTAGAAGAGCGTGTATATGATCTTCTAGAGCAAGTTGGCTTGATCCCACCGAAAGAGACGGCGGAAAAATACCCGCACCAACTTTCAGGAGGCCAACGTCAGCGTGTCAATTTAGCCCGAAATATTGCCGTCGGGGCGGAAGTGGTACTCGCTGATGAACCAACCTCAATGCTTGATGTTTCGATTCGTGCGGGTGTGTTGAACTTAATGGAAGAGATGAAGTTCGAGAAACAGATGTCTCTACTTTATATCACTCACGATATCGCCACGGCTCGTTATATCGCGGAAGACCTTTCGGTCATGTATGTCGGCCATATGGTTGAATGGGGTGATACTGATGAAGTCATTGCTAATCCTCAACATCCCTATACCCAACTGCTTGTTTCTGCGGTACCAGATCCTAAAAAATCTATCCATACCAAGTTAAAAGGGAATAAAGGCGAGATCCCACTATGGACACCAAACTCCATCGGTTGTCCTTTTGCTGGACGCTGTGCTCATGCAATGGATAAGTGCAGAGAGCAGTTACCGAGTGTTACTCAATTAGGTCCGAATCACTTTACTCGCTGTTACTTACACGAAAGTTAATCGCAAACATTGATTCACAGATGATCAATCAGGAGCGGCTCTTGAACTGCCTCAGGAGTTGCTCCAACCAAAAATAAAATGAATGTCATACACAAACAATAACAAAAATAATAATGTACGGAGTTTTTCATGCTGCTACTGACTAACCATATTGGCTATGAAGCAAATGGTCCTAAACAGGCTATTTTGCTTACTAAAAAGGGGCGCTTATCTAATGATATCGCTTTATTGGTTTGTGCTGATAATCATACAACGGTAGCGAGTTACCATTTAATTCAACATGGCCAAGTCGCAGAATGGCACCAAGGTCAGTTCTATCACTTAGATTTCTCAATTCATACTCGCCCTGGTCGTTACTATTTAAAATTTGATCACATCCGTTCTGAAGTATTTGAAATTGGGACTAGCGTTCTTATGCAGCGTACTTTTTCTGATTTATTACACTACTTTAAGTCTCAACACTGTGGTGGCACCTTTGATCAACAAGATCATAATGCCCCACTTTATAACTCGAATGAAACCGTTGATGTGCACGGTGGTTGGTACGACGCTTCCGGCGATGTGAGTAAATATTTAAGCCATCTGTCATACGCGAACTACTTAAACCCGCAGCAAATTCCAATGGTGGTTTGGAACATGCTAAAGGGAAATACACTTTTATCGAAACACTCAGAGTTTGCTGCATTTTCGCGCACCCGCCTTAAGGAAGAGGCTCTGTTTGGTGCTGATTTTCTTGTTCGTATGCAGCACTCTGATGGTTTCTTTTTCACTACTGTTTTTGATAAGTGGAGCAAAGACATTTCCCAACGAGAAATCTGTTCATACACCACTCAAGCCGGTCATAAAAACAGTGCCTACCAAGCAGGTTTTAGACAAGGTGGCGGAGTCTCCATTGCCGCTCTCGCCGCTGCGTCTTCTTTAGATATTCATGGTGAATATACTCAACAAACTTACCAAGAAACCGCCGAAAAAGGCTACTGGCACCTAAAAGAGTTCAACACTCGCTACATAGACGATGGCGTCGAAAACATTATTGATGAGTACTGTGCCCTACTCGCTAGTGTCGAGCTTTTCCGAGCAACTAATGATAGTAAATACCTTGTCGAATCCAGAGATTGGGCTCAGCGGTTAAGCCAACGTCAACAGTCAGATGAAAATAATCAACACTTCTGGTCTGCCAACAATGATGGTTCTCGACCTTATTTTCATGCCGCAGAGGCTGGTTTACCGGTTATCGCCCTATGCGAATACTTAACAATCGAAACTCAAGTGATGTTCAGCCAACCAATCAAAAAAGTGATTCAAAACGCTTGTCATTTTGAAATAAACATCACGAGCAAAGTGACCAATCCTTTTGGTTACCCTCGCCAATATGTTAAATCAGTAAACAGTGCCAAACGAGATGCTTTTTTTGTGGCTCACGACAATGAATCTGGTTACTGGTGGCAAGGTGAGAATGCTCGCTTAGGTTCACTTGCATCTATGGCTTACCTCGCTCAAGAGCATTTGGATTGCCATGATCTAAAAACACAATTAACGCAATTTGCTCAAAACGCATTGAATTGGATTGTCGGCCTTAACCCTTACGATATGTCGATGCTGGATGGTCATGGAAAAAATAACCCTGACTACCTCCCTCAATTGGGCTTCTTTAATGCTAAGGGTGGTATTTGTAACGGCATAACTGCTGGTTTTGATAACGAAGAAGACATTGCTTTTAATCCTCTCGGTCAAAAAGACGACATGCTACAGAACTGGCGCTGGGGCGAACAATGGATCCCTCATGGCGCTTGGTACCTACTGGCAATTATGACGCAATTTAATCACACCTCATCTTCACAATCAGAGGAACTCTCATAATGAGCTTTTACTATGTTGGTATTGATGGCGGTGGTACTTCATGTCGCGCGCGAATCCGTAACTCTGTGGGAAGTTTAATTGGCGAAGCTAAAAGTGGCAGTGCCAATATTTTACTCGGCGTTGATGTGGCCATGGCTTCGATTCTTCAAGCAATCAAAGAAGCAGCCCTGCAAGGTGGGTTATCCGAATCCAACTTTTCACAAATGCATGTTGGGCTTGCCCTTGCGGGTGCCGAACAAAAATCAGCATGGAAAGCGTTCATGGAACAGCACCACCCTTTTGCCAGCGTCACACTCAATACTGACGCTTATGGTGCTTGTATTGGTGCGCATAACGGTGACAACGGCGCCATCATGATTGCAGGGACTGGTTCATGTGGCATCTATCTACAAGATGGACAGCAGCATGTTGTTGGCGGGCGCGAATTCCCAATTTCAGATCAAGGAGGTGGCGCGGTCATGGGCCTCCACCTTATCCAACAGGTGTTACTCGCTGAAGATGGCATTCGTGAAAAGACACCACTATCCGAACATGTGATGGCGCACTTCAATAATAGTATTGATTACATTGTAGCTTGGTCAAAACAAGCGATTCCTCGAGATTATGGACAGTTTTCTCCTGCGATTTTTGAATTTGCCCTTCAAGCAGATCCACTCGCACTAGAGATGTTGCAACAAACGGCAACAGACATAGAGATGTTTTTAATGGCATTAAATAGACGCGGTGCTACGCGTATCTGTTTAATGGGAAGTATTGCTGAACGGATTGTGAAATGGCTTTCTCCTCCGGTTCAGCAATGGATCGTTGAGCCTCAATTCGATGCGATTGAAGGTGCAATTATGTTCGCGGGAAAACCCGAACATAACTTGTATTGATAAGCGATGAGATCTTAGGAGTAAGTATGGATTATCGTATTGATTTAGCGGTTCTTTCAGAACAGAAACAGAACTGCCGATTTGGATTAACACTACACAATTTAAGCGATCAAGATCTAACAGATTGGTCTCTGCATTTTGCTTTTGACCGATTTATTCAAGTTGATAGTTTGTCGCAAGGTGTACTAGAGCAAATCGGTTGTTACTGTTCAGTCACGCCCGATGTCGCGACTCTCAAAGCTAACCACCATTTCTATTGTGAATTTAGTGTACAAACCGCCCCATTCCGCTTTCTGACTGATGGGTTCAATGACGCTTTTATTCAAATCAATCGTTCAAATAGCCACAACACTGAGAATAAAGAGCTGCTTCCTGTAGTGATCACCCCTATCGTTCTCGCTTCACCTTATCGGGAACGGGAAGATATTCCTCAAGTAGAAGCCAACAAAGTCGCGCTGATCCCACAGCCCAATAAATCCAACTTTTTTGATGGATATTACCGACTCTCAAGTGATAGCCAGATAACCCTAAAAGCATCGCATGCCGATCATGCTGCAACTTGGTTACAGGAAGAGCTAGAGCACTTGTTCGAGTATCACTTCAAAGCGATTGGTAAAGGCGATGTTTTATTTAGAAGTAATCCAACTTTAGACGAAGGTCAGTACGTACTGAATGTTGATCGTCAAGGCATTCGATTAGAGTCAGGCACTCCGCTTGGATTCACACATGCTTGCGCAACACTATTACAACTCATAACTCGTGATAGCGACGGCCAAGGGCTCTCTGTACCTTACTGCAAAATATCTGACTCACCACGCTTTCGTTACCGTGGCATGATGCTCGACTGCGCGCGACATTTTCATCCAGTTGATCAAGTAAAACGCTTAATCAACCACCTTGCTCATTACAAATTCAACACCTTCCATTGGCACCTAACGGATGACGAAGGATGGCGAATCGAAATTAAAGCATTCCCACAATTAACTGAGATTGGAGCATGGCGCGGAGTAAATGAAAGAATCGAACCGCAATATACAAACCTAGCAACTCGGTATGGTGGGTTCTACACGCAACAAGAGATCAAAGATGTCATCGCCTATGCTGAGATGCGCGGAATCACTGTCATTCCAGAAATAGATATTCCCGGTCACTGTCGCGCGGCGATTAAATCATTACCTGAATTATTAGTCGATACAGACGACACCACCGCTTATCGCAGCATTCAGCACTATTCAGACAATGTGCTTAACCCTGCACTTGAAGGCACATATCAATTTTTAGATGCCGTTATTGAAGAAGTAGCGCAATTATTCCCAGCGACTTTCATTCATATGGGAGCCGATGAAGTACCTAATGGCGTTTGGACTCAGAGTCAAAAATGCCAAGACTTAATGCAAGAGCATGGCTATCAAGATACCAAAGAGTTACAAGGGCATCTCTTCCGCTATGCCGAGAAAAAACTCAAAGCTTTAGGCAAACGCATGGTCGGATGGGAAGAAGCTCAGCATGGCAACAAAGTCAGTAAAGACACGGTTATCTACTCATGGTTGAGTGAAGAAGCGGCAGTAAATTGCGCGAGACAAGGCTTTGATGTCGTATTGCAACCCGCGCAATACACCTATCTCGACATGACACAAGACTATGCACCAGAAGAACCAGGTGTGGATTGGGCCTGCGTGATCCCGCTCCTTCAAGCTTACCACTATGAGCCTCTCGCTGAGATTCCAGAGTCGGACCCGATAAGGAAACGGATTTTAGGTATTCAATGCGCTTTATGGTCTGAAATCATCAATAACCAGTCTCGCATGGACTACATGGTTTTCCCCCGTTTAACGGCAATGGCAGAAGCGTGCTGGACAGAAAAACCAAACCGAGATTGGCACTGTTATCTCTCTCGATTAAAAGGACATTTGCCTTTGCTCTCAAAGCAAGGTGTGAACTTCCGCTCCCCTTGGAAAAACTAACGACGTCTAGAAAAAGATTCTAGAACGATACTAATTGTGAATTTTTAGCTGCCCATTACCCATTGCAGCTTGTTAAAAAGGAAAAGATCATGAAATACGGCTATTTCGATAATGAAAATCGTGAATACGTCATTACACGACCTGACGTACCTGCACCTTGGACAAATTATTTAGGGACCGAGAAATTTTGTACCGTTATTTCACACAATGCTGGGGGGTATTCGTTCTATAACTCCCCTGAACACAATCGCGTCACTAAGTTTCGTCCAAACGCATCATTTGATCGTCCAGGACACTATGTTTACCTCCGCGATGATGAAACTGGCGATTACTGGTCAATTTCATGGCAACCCGTTGCAAAAAGCTTAGATGAAGCAAGTTATGAAGTTCGTCATGGTTTGTCATATTCAAAGTTCAAATGTGATTACAACGGTATTCAAGCAACTAAAACACTATTTGTACCAAAAGGTGAAGATGCGGAAGTTTGGGATGTGGTCTTAAAAAATACCAGCGATAAGCCGCGTACCATCAGTGCATTTTCATTTGTGGAGTTCTCATTTAGCCACATTCAATCAGACAATCAAAATCACCAGATGTCACTCTACTCTGCTGGCACTGAATATAAAGATGGAGTGATTGAATACGATCTTTACTACAACACCAATGATTTTGAAGGCTTCTACTATTTAGCCTCTACATTCTCTCCAGATAGCTACGATGGCCAGCGTGATAACTTCTTAGGCGCTTACCGTGATGAAGCGAACCCCATTGCAGTTGAACAAGGTAAGTGCTCAAACAGCGCACAAACTTGTTACAACCACTGTGGTTCACTGCATAAACAGTTCGTAATTCAACCCGGAGAAGAGATTCGCTTTGCTTACATTCTAGGTTTAGGCAAAGGGAATGGCGCAAAACTTCGTAAAAAGTATCAAGATCCAGCCAATATCGATGCGGCATTTGCTGGCATTAAAGATCACTGGGAGCAACGTTGTAATAAATTCCAAGTGAAATCACCAAATGAAGGCTTGGATACCATGATCAACACATGGACGCTTTATCAAGCGGAAACCTGTGTTGTTTGGTCGCGCTTTGCCTCTTTTATCGAGGTTGGAGGACGTACTGGCCTTGGTTATCGTGACACGGCTCAAGACGCAATCTCTGTTCCCCACTCAAACCCAAGCATGACACGTAAGCGTTTAGTTGATCTATTAAGAGGCCAAGTAAAAGCGGGTTACGGTTTACACCTATTTGATCCTGATTGGTTTGATCCTGAGAAAGCTGACGTGGAGCCATCGAAATCACCAACGGTTGTCCCGACGCCAAGCGATGAAGATAAGATCCATGGTATTGACGATACCTGTTCTGATGATCACCTATGGATCGTTCCAACCATCTGTAAATACGTGATGGAAACAGGCGAAGAGAGTTTCTTTGATGAAGAGATCCCATACGCTGATGGTGGCATCGCAACAGTCTATGATCATATGAAAGCGGCGCTAGACTTCTCGGCACAATACGTCGGTAATACAGGTATCTGTAAAGGTTTGCGTGCCGACTGGAATGACTGTCTGAACCTAGGTGGCGGTGAGTCATCGATGGTCTCTTTCCTTCACTACTGGGCACTACAAGAATTTATCGACCTAGCAAAATATCTTGGCCGTAATGGCGATGTAGATGCATACACCACAATGGCAGAGGGCGTACGCCAAGCTTGTGAAACCCACTTATGGGATGATGAAGGGGGTTGGTATATACGCGGTCTAACCAAAGATGGCGACAAAATTGGCACCGCACAGCAGACCGAAGGCCGTATCCATCTAGAGTCGAACACTCTGGCAGTACTGTCTGGTGCCGTATCTCAAGAGCGCGGTGAAATCGCAATGAACTCTGTCGATGAACACCTCTACTCAGAATATGGCCTGCACCTTAACTCACCTTCATTCTCCACCCCCAACGATGATATTGGTTTTGTTACCCGTGTTTATCAAGGTGTAAAAGAGAACGGCGCGATTTTCTCCCACCCTAATCCGTGGGCATGGGTTGCTGAAGCCAAGCTTGGTCGCGGAGATCAAGCGATGAAGTTCTATGACGCTCTAAACCCATATAATCAAAACGACATGATTGAAACTCGCTACGCTGAACCATACTCATACGTACAGTTCATCATGGGACGTGATCATCAAGATCACGGGCGAGCAAACCACCCATGGCTAACCGGAACTTCAGGTTGGGCTTACTTCGCCGTGACCAACTTTATGCTTGGTGTTCGCCTTGGTTTTGATGGCCTTGTGATTGACCCGTGTGTGCCAAATGCATGGCCTGGTTTTGAAGTTCGCCGTGAATGGCGCGATGCGGTTTATAACATCGAAGTACAAAATCCAGACTCAGTGAGCAAAGGCGTAAAAACCATCACGCTAAATGGCGAGGTGGTCGAAGGTGCAATTCCAGCACAGCCACAAGGGAGCGTTAACCACGTTGTCGTAATACTAGGCTAATTTTTAGGGGGAGAATCATCCCCCTACTTTTAATTTTTGCTCGTTAGAGCGTGAGAGAGATAGGATGTCTACTATGATCAAGTTTGGTACAGGTGGCTGGCGCGCCTTTATTGGTGAAGAGTTTACGAAAGACAATGTTCGTCTTGTTGCTCAATCTGTTGCCAATATCATGTTAAATGAACAAGTGGCAGATAAAGGGTTTATTATCGGCTATGACCGCCGATTTTTATCGGATAAAGCCGCAAGTTGGTTTGCTGAGGTACTCGCCGCAAATGGCATTAAAGTCAGCTTCATTAATCGATTTGTCCCAACGCCAATCGTAATGTTTAAAGCGAAAGAGATGGGCTGTGCCTACTCAGCTTGTATTACGGCTTCACATAATCCTGCCGATTACAACGGTATAAAAATCTTCATTGAAGGTGGGCGCGATGCTGACGAAATTATTACTCAAAAAATTGAAGACCAGATAGCTAATTTAGAATTGAGTGATGTGGAATCCGTCGATTTTGAACAAGCTATCAACGATAAGGCCATTGAAATCATCAACCCGATGAATGAATTTGTTGACTCAATCATCGACTTTATCGATATCGAATCAATCAAAAAAGCGAACCTTAGAGTATTGATTGACCCAATGTTTGGAGTTGCGAAAAATGCATTACAAACCGTTCTGATCAATGGCCGCTGTGATGTCGATGTGATTAACGATGGCAAAAACCCTGACTTTGGAGGCTTGATGCCTTCGCCTAATGCATCAACCCTTTATCGCCTGAAACACCTAGTAGCAGCGGAAGGTTATGACATTGGTATCGGTACCGATGGCGATGCCGACCGTTTAGGTATCATTGATGAAAAAGGTCACTTTATTCACCCTAATGAAGTCCTGATGCTGCTGTATTACTACTTGCTTGAGTACAAAGGGTGGAAAGGGTCTGTGGTCAGAAATATCGCCACAACTCACTTACTTGATAAAATTGCCGCAGATCATGATGAAAAATGCTTTGAGGTTCCAGTGGGCTTTAAGCACATCAGTTCACAAATGGAAGCCGATGACTCACTTCTTGGTGGCGAGAGTTCTGGTGGTTTAACGATTCGAGGTCACATTAAAGGCAAAGATGGCGTCTTTGCATCAAGCTTGCTTGTCGAAATGATCAGCTCTACCGGGAAAAAATTATCGGAACTGCTTGATGAGATCTACAGCAAGTACGGCTACGCCTACACCGCCGAGGGCGACTGTACGTTCAAACCCGCTCAAAAAGAGGTGCTATATAACAAGATCTATATAGAGAAACAGCTGCCAGATTTTGAGTTCGAAATAGAAAAAGTGAGCTATGAAGATGGCGCAAAAGTTTACTTTAAAAACGGAGGTTGGGTCATTGCTCGCTTCTCTGGAACAGAACCACTGCTAAGAATTTTTTCTGAAATGGCAGATAAAGACACTGCAGAACGTGTTCTTCAACAAGTAAAAGACTTCCTCGCTTTGTAGGAGTTCTCACTTGTACACCTGCTCAATGAGCTCCCTATAGGTGAAGAGCACTTGCCCAGCGTGAATGCGCTGGGTCTTTTTCTATCTATGCAATAACATTTCGGCTAATAGTATTTGGCTAATCACGTTTGAGCTAATCATGTTGGAGCCATTATATTCGAACTCATTATATTTAAAATAATCGCATTTGAAGAACTAGCCTTTTAGCTAAAAAGCTAAAACGCCATTCATATCCACATGCACAGAGACCGCTTGCCCTATCACTAATGCCTCAGTTGAACTTGCGAGTAACCGATTACCATTTGCTTCAATAACATAACGGCAATGATCACCCATGAAGTGCTGTTCTAACACAAAGACAGAACTCTCTTCCGTCGCTGTAATTTGGATATGTTGCGGACGAAGTAACAACTCACATTCAGCATTAATTGCGACCTCTGTTTTGATTTGAGCTTCGACGACACCCAGTGCCGTTTGAAACTCGGTCAAAGAGATTCGTGTTGCAGACACATAGCTTCCGCCACCAAGAAAATCTGCCACAAACTTACTTGAAGGTTGATAGTACAACTCCGAAGCCGTGCCGTACTGCTCAATGACACCATGATTCATCACCGCCATTTTATCAGCAAAAGCGAACGCTTCCTCTCTAGAGTGAGTCACAAAAATTGCGGTGACACCCTGCTTTTTAAAAATCTTACGGATCTGACTAATTAGCTCATGACGGACTTGAGTATCAATATTGGAAAACGGTTCATCAAGCAACAATAGATCGGGTTTGTAAGCTAACGAACGAGCAATCGCCACACGCTGTTGCTGTCCACCAGACAACTGATGTGGGTATCGATCACCGTAACCGTCGAGGTGAACTAAACTCAACATCTCTTCGATCTTTTCGCGTCGAGACTCAGATGAGAGATCTCGCAAGCCAAACGCAATATTATCAGCCACCGTCAAATGAGGGAAAAGCGCATAGTCTTGAAAGATCATACCGATATTACGCTGCTCCGGAGGCAGCCAGTTTTCACCATCATCAATCGTCAAACAGTTTAAACTCATCACGCCACTACTTAGTGGAAGCAAGCCTGCAATCGCTTTTAGTAAGGTCGTTTTGCCACAGCCACTCGCCCCTAAAAGACAAACAATTTCACCATGCTCAACATCCAAAGATAACGACTCTAATATTGTTTGAGAGTCATATTTACAGGTTAAGTTTTGAATCGATAATGCACAGCTCATTAGTGAGTTTTCTCCAAAGAACGGTTAACAATAACAAGAGGAATTAACCCCACTAAGACTAATAATACCGCAGGCAAAGCAGCAAGCTCTAAGTGCTCGTCTGATGCGTAGTTGTACACATAGGTGGCCAACGTTTCAAAGTTAAAAGGACGCAATAACAGAGCAGCATTAAGCTCTTTCATTGATTCAATAAACACTAATAAACCCGCAATCAATGCTCCACGCTTGATCAGTGGGAAATGCACCCGACGTAACATTTGGTTGGCGTTACATCCCATTGTTCTTGATGCCATATCAAGTGAGGGGGATACTTTATTTAGGCTACTTTCAATACTGCCGATTGCCACCGCTGAAAAGCGCACAACAAGAGCAAAAATCAAAGCGAACATTGAACCAGAAAAAATAAGCCCAGGTCGTCCCCACTCCATGTATTTAGCGAAATCATTGATTGAGTGATCCATCACCAACACGGTTACCATAACCCCTATCGCCAGCACTGTTCCAGGGACAGCATAGCCCAGAGAAGAGAAACGCATAAATCCGAGACTAATACGGTTTGGACTTAGGCGATGGTAAAAATTCACAACCAATGCGACTAACACACCAAAAAACGCAGCCGAAAGGGAGACTTGTAAGCTGTTTATCGCGTATTCACGAAACTCCGGCGTCCAGCTTTGAGCAAAATATTTGTACGCATAAATGATCAGTTGCATCAGTGGAAAGATGAAAGCGACGCCAACTAATCCCCAGCACCATACTAGGGCTAGCCACTTCTTCCAACCTTGTAATTCATAACGAAAGTCATCATGGCTGCTAAATTGATTCTGAAACAATTTTTGCTTACGACGGCTATACCGCTCAGCACTTAATAGAATAATGACGATCACTAACATTAAGGCAGAAATTTTAGCCGCAGCAGTTAAATTTGAATACCCAAGCCAAGTATCATATACCGCTGTCGTGAGCGTGCTGACCGCAAAATAACTCACCGTACCAAAATCCCCTAAGGTTTCCATTGCGACTAACGAAAGGGCAACAGCTATAGATGGGCGAACGAGAGGTAATGAAATTCGACGAAAGCTTTCCCAAGGAGAGCATTTAAGCAACCTTGCTGACTGCAACAAAGAGATGCTTTGCTCCATAAAAGCGGCACGGCATAGTAGGTAGACGTAAGGATATAACACTAACGAAAGGACAACTGTTGCCCCAGCCAATGTTCGAATATCAGGGAACCAGTACTCTCCGGGGCCCCAACCTGTAATGTCCCGCAACCAGACTTGTATTGGACCGGCAAAATCAAACCAATCCGTAAAGATATAGCCAATAATATAACCCGGCATCGCCAGCGGCAGTACAAGTGCCCACTGCAACCATTTTTCGCTTGGGATACGGCACATCGCCATGATCCAAGCACTTGGAATACCAAAAATGAGAGAAAGGAACATCACCCCCACAACGAGCATGACGGTATTATAAGTATAGGTGGGCATCACTGTGGACATCAGATGAGAAAACACATCGTCAGTTTCACCAACAGCGGTATAGAAGATCGCTAAGATCGGCAAAACCAGTAATAGAGCAAGGCTCCCACTACTGGTTTTCCATAAAGAGTTTTTTTCTTTCATTGCCTAATTACATCAAGGCTATGAGACATATTTACCATGGCAAATACATCTCATACTCCTTTAAAAATAAGGGTACTGTTATACCCTTAGTTTCAATTAAAGGTCAAATTTCACTTCATCTAGAAGTTTAATCGCGTCTGCATGGTGTGATGCGATATCATCTAAAGATAGCTTATCGGCATTGAAATCACCCCATGAAGCTACAAGTTCAGAACGCTTAACGCCCACTTTTACAGGGTACTCATAGTTCACTTCTGCATACATCTGCTGAGCTACATCACCCGTTAGGAATTCCATTAGCTTAACTGCGTTGTCTTTGTTTGGTGCAAATTTAGCAAGAGCCATACCGCTGATATTAACGTGTGTGCCTTGAGCAGCTTGGCCTGGGAAGTTAATATAAACTGAATCTGCCCATGCTTTTTGATCTTTATCGTTAACCATCTTACCTAGGTAGTAGCTATTACCTAAAGAAACGTCACATAGACCTTCTTTAATCGCTTTTACTTGTGCGCGGTCGTTTCCTTGAGGCTTACGAGCTAAGTTTGCTTTCACACCCTCAAGCCATGCTTTTGTTTCAGCTTCACCTTTATGAGCAATCATTGATGAAACTAAAGAGACATTGTATGGGTGCTTACCACTACGTGTACAAATCTTGCCTTTGAATTCAGGATTAACTAGATCTGAGTAGTTAAATTCTTGACCTAATTTACCAACACGGTCACGTGATGAGTAAACATTACGTGTACGCAGTGTCAGAGCAAACCATTCATTTTCTTTATCTTGATATTGCGCAGGAACGTTCGCTTCGATAATTTTGCTTTCTACTGCTTGAACAAGGTTCTTGTTCGTCAATTCAGCAAGACGGCTGATATCCGTAGTTAATACAACGTCCGCTGGGCTGTATTCACCTTCTTGAGCTAACTTTTCTGCTAGGCCCTTTTTAGCAAACTTCACATTTACCTTGATGCCCGTTTCTTTAGTGAATTCTTTAAACATAGGCTCAACTAAGAAAGGTTGACGGTAAGAGTAGACGTTTACTTCTTCAGCAGCCATTGCAGTTGATGTTAATACGCTACAAGCGAGCGCTGAAAGAGTTAGCAGTTTTTTCATCATCGAGTTCCTTGAGTTTCGTAATGATAACGTTTATCAGTCGCGTTATTATATTCATCTTTATTTAGAATACAATGATCTGTGACAAAAAAACCTGCCAACTAATGACAGGTTTGTTATTAACTACGAAACAATAGCTGAAATTGTGATCTCTATTTCACAGTCACAAACTCAGGATAAGCCCCTACTCCACAATCGTGCATATCCATTCCTTCTTGCTCTTCGTCTTCTGTCACACGAATTCCCATTGTGGCTTTCAACACGGCCCATACTGCTAAACTCGCACCAAATACCCATGCAAAGATAACTGCAGCACCTAACAATTGAGCACCGAATGACGCATCAGCATTGCTAAACGGAACTACCATCAAGCCAAAGAAACCACATACGCCATGCACTGAAATCGCGCCAACCGGATCATCAACTTTCACTTTATCAAGAGCGATAATACTAAATACTACTAATGCACCCGCGCCAACACCAATCGCAACCGCATAGAGTGGCGACGGTGAAAGAGGATCTGCTGTGATTGCCACTAGACCTGCTAACGCCCCATTCAATACCATTGTTAAGTCTGCTTTACCCCAAGTGGTTTTACATACTAGTAGTGCTGCAATCGCGCCAGCAGCCGCTGCTGCGTTCGTGTTTAAGAAGATTTGCCCCACAGCTGTCGCATTCTCGAAATCTGAAACCATCAATTGAGAGCCGCCATTAAAACCGAACCAACCGAACCAAAGAATAAAGGTACCTAACGTTGCAAGTGGCATGTTTGAACCTGGAATCGGGTAAATTTCACCGTTCTTACCATATTTACCTTTACGAGCACCCAGTAGTAAAACGCCCGCTAACGCCGCAGCAGCACCAGCCATGTGTACGATACCTGAACCTGCGAAGTCACTGAAACCAGCCTCAGATAAGAAACCACCACCCCAAGTCCAGTAACCTTCCATTGGGTAGATAAACGCTGTCAGTACCACAGAGAAGATGAGGAATGACCAAAGCTTCATACGTTCAGCAACGGCACCCGATACCACAGACATAGCGGTTGCCACGAATACAACCTGGAAGAAGAAATCAGACTCTAGAGAGTGGTCTGCTCCTTCGCCTTGCGTGCCAATTAGAGTACCAAAGGAGGGTAACCAGCCGCCTTCACCGTTATCTACATACATAATGTTGTAACCAACGACTAAGAAAGTGGTACAAGCAATCGCGTACAAACAAATGTTCTTAGTTAAAATTTCTGTGGTGTTCTTTGAACGAACTAGGCCAGCTTCTAACATCGCGAAGCCTGCTGCCATCCACATGACTAACGCACCTGAAATGAGGAAGAAAAAAGTGTCTAGTGCGTAACGTAGTTCCGTTACTGTTGTTGTAAGTTCCATATTAAGTCTCCAATCCTTGTCTTTCTTTAAAGTGCTTCAGCATCCATTTCACCAGTACGAATTCGCACGGCTTGGCTTAGGTCATACACAAAAATCTTACCATCACCGATTTTTCCTGTATGAGCAGCCTTGGTAATCGCTTCAACCACTCGATCCACATTCTCTGCTTGAGTGGCGATTTCTAATTTAACCTTTGGCAAAAAGTCCACTTGATATTCAGCGCCACGATAAAGCTCTGTATGACCCTTTTGACGACCAAAGCCTTTTACTTCAGAAACCGTCATTCCTTCGATTCCAGCCTCCGCCAACGCTTCACGCACATCATCTAACTTGAATGGTTTCACTATCGCATTAATCAATTTCATATCGTTCCCTCGAAAATTATTCTTTTGACACTTTCTAATAATCAAGTTGCATGCCAAATCAATAACTCATTGATAAATAACAATTAGGTGCATTTTCATCGATATATAAAAAAAGAGCCGCACCAGTTCGGTGCAGCTCTTTCCCAAATATAATGCGCAATCCGCTATAGCTCCAAAGCAGTGCAAAACTTAATTTATCTTAGACATAACCAATAAAATCTTTCCAACGTTCAATCAATAACTCAAAATCTTCTAGGCCACAACTTGCGGTACTTTCACAGTTATAATAATCATATTCGCTATGCTGCTCTTCCAACTCAGCATCATGATCTAAACTATTTTCTTGAACGGTTACTTCATCTTCACAAATGACGAGGCTAATTTCTGTCCCTAATAATTTTTGTTCTTTCGACGTTCGCAGTTGAGCCTCATCAAGTAACGCACAGACTTGATCAATCTTCTGTCTATTGGTTCCAATCTCTTCTTGCAACCAACGACCAATAATCTCATGCCCCATGCTGCACTTTACGTAGTACTCACCCATTAAAGTGTTTCTTGTAAATTCGAATTCCATAAAGGCTCCACGCGGTAATCACAGACAGGGTAAAAAATGAGGCGAGAGTATATAGTGAAGTCACCAAGAGATCGAGTCACTCATCACCTAACATACAGACATAAAAAAACGCCTACCGAAGTAGACGCCCTATCATTTGGGTTCCTCTAAATAGTTGGAGTGGCAGCTAGGCGACAAGTACGTTCATCCCTATGAGCATAGAAGCTCTATGTGATTAGGGTGAACGTACGCAGTCAACAACGCTGCAGCTACAAATATAACGAGGAGCTAGGCTGGTTCTTGGAAAATAACAGTGTCTGCTTTTTCCGTGTACTGACCCATTTTATGGAAATTCAGATAACGGTATGTATCCGCAGCGGTCTCATTAATCTTCTCAGCGTACTCCAGGTACTCTTCTTTAGTTGGAATTCGACCTAGAATCGCACCAACAGCAGAAAGCTCAGCAGAAGCGAGATAAACGTTCGCCCCCGTACCCAAACGGTTCGGGAAGTTACGAGTAGACGTCGACATAACCGTAGAAGCATCAGCAACACGTGCTTGGTTACCCATACATAAAGAACAACCCGGAGTTTCAATACGCACCCCAGCACGACCGAAGATGCCGTAATAGCCCTCTTCTGTCAGTTGGTCTTTATCCATCTTAGTTGGCGGAGCCACCCATAGGCGAGTGTTTAGAGAACCATTGAACTCTTCAAGCATCTTACCTGCCGCACGGAAGTGGCCGATGTTGGTCATACAAGAACCGATGAACACTTCTTGAATCTCAGTACCTTGAACGTCAGAAAGAAGACGAGCATCATCTGGATCATTTGGTGCACATAGGATTGGTTGATCGATATCAGCAAGATCAATCTCAATAACATGAGCGTATTCAGCATCAGAATCAGCAGAGAGCAACTCAGGGTTCGCTAACCACTCTTCCATTGCCGTAATACGACGCTCAATCGTACGAACATCACCGTAACCTTCAGCAATCATCCACTTAAGCATAACGATATTCGAGTTCAAGTACTCATCGATAGACTCTTGAGACAGCTTCACTGTACAACCTGCAGCCGAACGCTCAGCAGATGCATCAGAAAGCTCAAATGCTTGCTCAACAGATAGGTGCTCAACACCTTCAATTTCTAGTACACGACCAGAGAATTCATTGATCTTACCTGCTTTCTCTACCGTTAGTAGACCTTGCTTAATACCGTAAAGAGGAATGGCATGTACTAGGTCACGTAGCGTGATACCCGGCTGCATTTCGCCTTTAAAACGAACCAAGATAGATTCAGGCATATCAAGAGGCATTACACCCGTTGCCGCAGCAAATGCTACTAAGCCTGAGCCCGCAGGGAATGAAATACCTAGAGGGAAACGAGTATGCGAGTCACCCCCAGTACCAACAGTATCAGGAAGAAGCATACGGTTTAGCCACGAGTGGATAACGCCATCACCAGGACGCAGTGAAACACCCGCACGGTTCATAATGAAATCAGGCAGCGTATGGTGAGTGTTTACATCGACTGGTTTCGGGTATGCAGATGTGTGACAGAAAGACTGCATAACAAGGTCTGCTGAGAAGCCAAGACAAGCAAGGTCTTTAAGCTCATCACGAGTCATAGGGCCTGTTGTATCTTGCGAGCCTACGGTTGTCATTTTAGGTTCACAGTACTGGCCAGCACGTACACCTTCAACGCCACATGCTTTACCAACCATCTTCTGAGCTAGCGTGTAACCTTTATCTGATGCGGATGGGTCGATTGGTTTAGCAAAAAGATCGGTTTCTTCTAGACCTAGAGCATCACGTGCGCGGCCCGTTAAGCCACGACCAATGATAAGCGGAATACGACCACCAGCACGCACTTCATCAAGAAGTACCTTGCTTAGTTCGAAGTTTGAAATCACAGAACTGTTTTTGTGAACAACACCTTCGTACGGGTAGATATCAATCACATCACCCATGTTCATGTCTTGTACGTTCAGTTCAATTGGAAGTGCACCTGAGTCTTCCATTGTGTTGTAGAAGATTGGGGCAATTTTACCACCAAGACAAACACCGCCAGTACGCTTGTTTGGTACGAATGGGATATCTTCACCCATAAACCAAAGTACTGAGTTCGTTGCCGATTTACGTGAAGAACCTGTACCAACAACATCACCAACATAAGCCAGTGGAATGCCATCTTTTTGCATTTCTTCAATTTGAGTAATAGGACCAACGCTACCCTGTTCGTCAGGATTAATGCCTTCACGTTCCATCTTCAGCATCGCTTTTGCGTGCACTGGAATATCAGGGCGTGACCATGCATCAGGCGCAGGCGATAGGTCATCGGTGTTGGTTTCACCAGTGACTTTAAATACTTTAACCGTGATTTTTTCTGCGACTTTCTCTTTTGACGTAAACCATTCAGCATCAGCCCAAGATTGGAGTACTTGCTGCGCTGAAGCATTGCCTGCTTTCGCTTTCTCTTCTACGTCGTAGAACGCGTCAAACATCAGTAGAGTGTGGGACAGTGCTTTAACAGCGATTGGAGCAAGTTCGGCATCGTCTAGTAGAGAGACTAGAGATTCGATGTTGTAACCGCCTTGCATAGTGCCAAGCAGTTCTGCCGCTTTTGCTTTACTTACTAGTGGAGAAACGACTTCACCTTTAGTGATGGCCGTAAGGAAACCAGCTTTAACATAAGCAGCTTCATCTACACCCGGTGGAATACGGTTTTCTAGTAGGTCAAGAAGGAACGCTTCTTCACCTTGTGGCGGATTCTTTACCAGTTCAATTAATGCGGCTACTTGCTCAGCATCTAGTGGTCTCGGAACGACTCCTTCAGCAGCACGCTCTGCGACGTGTTTACGATAGGCTTCAAGCACGACTTTTTCCTCTCATTGCGGTTCCTCCCTCATTATTTACTCTTTTTATTAAAGAAAAAGGGAGTGAACATCCTTGGAAACTTGGCTCTCCTTTGCCATTGTCCATCACTCTAATCACATTGATGTACAACACCAGAGAGACCAAACGGTGGTGGGGAGAATAGCAAATTTAACGATAAATTAAAATCTTATCATTTTGACCAACATAGCAACTTAAGACTAAAGTTTTATAATTTCGGCCTATTAAGTCGTCAAATTTGCACTTCTGGTAATGGTTATTTAGACGGCGTTCCGATGATCAGATACACCGAGTCGAAATCCTCTTCTGTGCGTCCATAAGCAAACATCACAGGCCCAATAGGTGAATCGATGCCAGCAAAAATAGACGCGGCGTTATACATAGGAGCTTCATTTAGCTTCAGTGAATTATCCGTCCAAACGCCTCCTCTTTCGATCGACGCCCCTAAGTAGACTGGGGATTCAAACAGACCGAAGTCATTGTCAAACCAGCGGTAACGATACACTAGGCTTGCAAAAGCTTTGTTCTGTCCGATGAGGCTATTTCTTGAGATACCCGATAAATTTAAGAAACCGCCTAACTCCCGAGGATCGATCGGTACTAGTGAGTTTTTACTTTCTACGACACCATATTCCGCTTTTGCGACCAAAGTATGTCGTTCATAGCTTCTTGCGGCTTGCAATTCAGCCGATATTTCATAAACCGTATCGGTGATATCTTCTGAAGAGTCGTCAACGTAACCATTGGTATCATCATGTGAAATCAAGTATTCAAGATCAATATATAGCCCTTTTGTTGGTAAACTATAGTGATCTAATGTGTCCAATCGATAACTGACAAACCCACCCATTCGGGTAAACGTGAAATCGCCAAGAGAGGGTAATGTCGAATATTCCGCCGAGCCATCGGTATAGCGAGCACCGATGGTAAACTCTTGCCATAACGCAGCTTGATATCCTAGCTCAAATTCTCCAACCACCTCTTGAAAGGTGACAGGCAAATAATCACGAGAACCTTCTAAAGTCATGTCATCAAAACCGTCCAAAGGGATATTTCGGTTTTGATTGCTATATATCAGTTTGGTAGACGTAAAAAGCTTTTGCCCAGAAAGAATCGGTGAAAAAAATTCGGCTTCAATTCGTTTGTCTGTCCCCATCTCTAGGTTGGTTCGTAGCTCTGCACCATGAGAGTTAATATCGGTAAAGTTACTGGAAAGTCCGATGGAATACTGGCTTTTAGTTGCGAAATCATCCTCAAGGAAAAATCTGAAATTGACGTAATTTGGGCCCCAGGACTTTTCATCAACATCAAAGATAACTTGATTCACACCATCGACTTGATCGTAACGGTAAGTGATCAATTCAAATCGGTCTAATGCATAAAGATCTTGAACACTTTTCTCTATCTCACCCGTTTTCAGAATCCGTCCTGGCTTTAAATCTAAACGGTTAGCGAGAAGCTTGTCACTGTAGTGAGTCTCATTGTTCACCACTATCTCATCGACAACGGTTTCATCACCAAATTGCAACGTCTTTCTGCGATCTTGTATATGATCGATATAAATTTGATAGTTTCGATTTGAAAGCGATAACGCCGCTAATTTATCTTTCACTTTGAGAGTTTCTAAATAACCCTTTTGGTAAGCGTCCGGCATTTTATCAAATTCAGTGGTCTCCATATCCCCAACATCTGGTTGGATATAAAAATCATCATCAGTCAACGTTTCAGCTTGCTTGTGAGTGCTACGACGAACTAGATAATTGGAAAGCTGATCCGCAGCGGTTAAAAACGTCGTAAAATCATCTTCCCCTTTATAATCCGTACTAATATCAACCGCGATAACAATATCTGCCCCCATTGCACGAGCAACGTCGACAGGCATATTGTTGGTGACGCCACCATCGACAAGCATCTGTCCATTGACTTCATACGGAGGCAGCGCACCAGGAACCGACATACTAGACATCATGGCATCGACCAAATAACCGTCTTTCATGATCACTTGTTGTAGTTCTATGATATCGGTAGAGACAGAACGATAAGGGATCACAAGATCATCAAATGAGTCAAACGGCGGCAAGTTACCTGTCGTTTCCCTCAAAATGCGTAACATATTTTGCCCTTGCACTACCCCTTTTGGTGCTCGAACTTCTCCCCAACGTAATCCTATGTCGGTTGTGAGTTGATATCTATCTTCATACTCTTTATCTCGTACACGACGTTGGCTACGGTCCACACGGTCTCGATATCCGGAGTTCCAATTGATTGTATAGACAAAGCTTTCAATTTCATCTGCATTCATTCCCATCGCGTACAAGCCGCCTACATAGGCTCCCATGCTGGTTCCTGCAATGTAATCAACCGGGATTTGCATCTCTTCAAGTGCTTTTAATACACCAATATGAGCCGCTCCCTTCGCACCACCGCCAGCTAATACAACAGCAACCTTAGGGCGCGATGCTTCCTTTTCAGAAACGTCTAATGCCCATGCACTAGAGCCAGGCAGTAAACTGCTCAATATTAGTAGGAATCCTAAATTGTAGTGACGCGCCATTCCAAAATCCTTATATAAAAGTACGTTTTTACTTACCTATGCGAAAAAGCTTTAATGCAAAATAGCTCTTATGAAAAATAGCCTTTATGCCAAAGGGCGCTAATACGAAGAACTTCCCCAAATAAACCTTAACCTACCACTGGAATAATTTTTTAAGCCATTGTTGTGGTCGATTTTCACACCCTTGTTTTAATTGACCTTCACTGTCCCAAACAGGCAGCTTAAAATCACTACCACAATCAAGCTCTAAACCGCCAGATGACGTCGGAGAGAAGCCTAAAGTAGCGATACCCTTCGGCCAAGGCAACCGTAGTTTTTCAGGAATGCGGTGTTGCAGGTAATCAGCGTATACACGCAATGCACCGCTAGAGCCCGTTAGTGTGGTTGGTTTATTGTCATCACGCCCTAACCAGATAGTCGTGACTTCACGCCCATCAACGCCAACAAACCAACTGTCTCGGCTGTCGTTACTCGTTCCTGTTTTTCCAGCCAGCGCCGCCCACGCGAATTGATTCTGAAGGAAGCGCCCCGTCCCCTGTGACACACCTTTTTTCATCGCGTAAGTCGTCAGCCAAGCGGCTTGCTGATCAACCGCTTGCGATACTCTTGGAAGTGTTTGATACAACACATCGCCATCTAAATTAACCACAGAACGCAATGCAGAAAGTGGTGCTTTCTTACCTGAATTGGTCAGCGTTTGGTACATCTGCGCCACTTGGTAAGGCGTCAATGAAAATGAACCTAAAAACATCGATGGAACGGGGCGAATTTCGCTGTTATCCACCCCCAATTTGACTAATGTTTTTGATACCTCTTTTATCCCCAACTGCATGCCTAACCTTACCGTTGGTACATTCAGAGATTTTGCTAATGCTTGATAGAGTGGCACTTCACCACGGAACTTACGATCGAAGTTACGCGGGGACCAAACGCTCCCTTTACTGCCTTTCAAGCTAAGAGGAGAATCCATTAACGTCGAAGCCAGTGAATACTTATCAGGCTGTTCAAGCGCGGTTAAGTATATGGCTGGTTTTACAAGTGAACCGATTGGACGGCTGGCATTTAAAGCTCGGTTAAAGCCATCATATCCCGTACGTTTTCCGCCGACCATGGCGCGGATCTCGCCGGAATGGCGATCTACCGCAATCGCAGCGGCCTCTAACTCTTTGCCCGCTCTTTTAGCGAGTTCAGGTACTTTTCGACCAATTGCCTGCTCTAATTTCACTTGAGATACAGGATCAAGTGACGTGAACACACGTAACCCTGAATCCGAATGGAACCGTGTTCCCAAAGATTCATTTAACTCTATTTTCAATTGTTGGAAATAGGCGGGCTGGCGGCTAGCAATACGTGGATTGTCTTGAATATCAAGCGGCCTGCGAGCGGCTTCTTCATACTGACTGGCCGTGAGAGTATCTTGCTCCATCATAAGGCGAAGCACTAAGTCGCGACGTTTCTTCGCCCGTTCTGGGTAGCGGACAGGGTTGTAATAGGAAGGACCTTTCACCATCCCAACCAGTAAAGCTAATTGATCGATACGCAACTCTTGAATCGGTTGTCCGAAATAGAGCCTCGAAGCCAGCCCAAAACCATGAATTGCTTCACCGCCACTTTGACCTAAATAGACTTCATTCAAGTACGCTTCTAAGATACGGTCTTTGCTATAACGGTAATCCAAAATCAATGCGATATACGCTTCCCGTACTTTTCGCCACAAGGTTTTTTCTCGTGATAGAAATAAGTTTTTGGCAAGTTGTTGAGTTAATGTACTTCCCCCTTGAACCGTACGACCCGCTTTAATGTTCGCCACCAGAGCACGGGCAATAGCAACAGGCGAAACCCCTTCATGCTGATAAAAATAGCGATCTTCTGTCACGAGCAATGCATCAACCATTACTTCGGGGAACTGCTCACGGCGTAAGAACAGTCGTTGTTCGTCTTTGCCTTTTTCTAGCATCCCAAGCATCTTCGGCTCAATGCGCAAGTAGCCCATGTCCTGATCTTGTTCTAACGATTCAATGCGCGTAAGGCTCGTCTTATCAAAATGTAACATGACGTGACGATCCGGCTCCGGCCCATCTGTAAATTCGAATGGCCTACGAATCACCTCTATTTTGGTGGACGAAGAGGAGTAATCACCTGGATGACGAGGTTGACGAACCTTACGATAATTGAGCACATCCAACTCATTTTGAACTTGCTTAAGCGCCACCTCTTGACCCGGAGCCAAGTTCAACACTCTCGCGTAAACCACCGTAGGCAAATCAAATAGCTGACCTTCAAATCTCTGCTTCACAACAGAATCAAGATACACGCCAATAAAGATCAATAATGCGATGACCGCAATACCGCTTTTCCAACTCACGCCCCACAAAATTCGTAACCAGCTACTTTTCTCTTTCGCTGCCTTTTTACGCTTGGTTGTGGTTCGCTTTTTCGGTTTTGCAGCCGCTTTTTTTGTCGTCGTGGCTTTTTTTCCACCAGCTGGTTTCTTTTTCGTGGTCTCTTTTTTTTCTGCTGAGCGCTTATTGACCAACGGCTTATCTACTGCTGACTTTTTTAGAGAGTTCATTAACATTATTTATTCAACTGTCGTTTGGTTTTAGTCGTTGCCACATGGTTTGCCGGATCATCAGGCCAAGGATACTTCGGGTAGCGCCCCTTCATCTCTTTTTGAACCTCTTTGTAGCTTCCACTCCAAAACCCTGCGAGATCTTGTGTCACTTGCAATGGCCTTTGTGCAGGCGATAGTAACTCTAGTACGATTTTTTTTCTGCCTTGAGCAATCATTGGTGAATCATGCTCACCAAAAACTTCCTGAATTCGCACTGAAATGATGGGTTCATTTCCCGTTTGGTAACGAATTACTTTTCGATTTCCCGTTGGCATTTGATAATGAGTCGGCAGCCACTCATCTATCGATTGATTCAAAGGCCAGCCTAAGCGTGCTAATAATGCGGGCACTAACGACATCTTATTCAGCTGTTTGATCGAAGTAATAGCGCTCATGTAAGGCGCTAGCCATAATTCAAGATCGGATAATAAACTCTCATCATCCATCGCGGGCCAATCCTGTTCTGGTAGCCACTCAATAGCACAACGAATACGTTTTAATAACGCGATGCTGTTTTCATCCCAGTTCAAACACTCCAACCCTTTTCTGCGGACATAATTGAGCAGAGCTTCGCTCATTTTACTTTGATCGGGCTGACTCATCTCTTTGCGTCGAACGACTAACTTTCCTAAAGTCGTTCGTTGTTCAGCCATTAAGCGACCACGTTTTTCATCCCAATCTACAACTTCGTGAGACACAAACAAAAATGGGAAATGCGCTTCAAGGGCAATGATGTCGACTTCTGCCGCAAGAAAAATCTGACTCGCCTCTTGAGCTGAGCGCATCAGATCAATCGCGATAAGATAATCAACATCCGCTAGCGACTGAGATTCATCCATCGCACCACCATGCCCATTGGATAATATAAAACGGCCTGATTGTGCGGAGCGTCGCTGACCTATTCGATCAGGAAAAGCTAAGCTTAAAATGATGCCGACTTGCCGTTCATCGACTTTTTTCACATCAAAGATCACATTAAGCTTTCTAGCTAAAACACTCACACGCTGAGTGATAACCTTCATGTTTGAATGGTTGGATTGCTTAAAACGATGAAGGGAATACTGCAAGTTTGCCACGTTACGCTCAGGCTCTTCTAATAGCGCAGCCACTAAAATCGCGCAGTGCAGCATATCACTCTGATGTTGGCTGACATGCACCAACATACTGGAAATTCGAGGATCTAACCCTAGCTCATGAGCGCGCTTACCAAATGTCGTTAACTGAGCATTCTCCCCTAATATATTTAACGAAGAGAGCAGCGTGGTCGCCTGTTTTAGAGCGGTTACGGGTGGCTTATCTAACCACGATAACTCATCTACATTCACGGTTCCCCACTGCGCGAGCTCTAGAACGAGTGAAGAGAGATCCGCGTGTAATATTTCCGGCTCTGGCACATAAGGTTGCTGAGCCAATTGGGTTTCACTATACAAACGCAAGCAAACCCCCTCTTCTAACCGTCCCGCGCGCCCTGCTCGTTGTTCTGCGGAAGATTGAGCGATTTTAACTTGCTCTAATTTGGTGATCCCCGTTTTGAGATCAAACTTGGCCACTCGCTCTAAACCAGAATCGACGACAAGACGGATACCTTCAATGGTAAGAGAGGTTTCCGCAATATTGGTTGCAAGCACCACTTTACGGCGGCCATTCTCACTTGCTGCAATCGCACGTTGCTGTTGGGTGAAATTCAATTGGCCATACAAAGGACAAATATCCACGCCCGGAAGCAAACTGGTTAGCGATACTTCTAACTGCTTAATCGCACCGACTCCGGGAAGAAAAGCGAGTAAGGAGCCCTCTTCTGTCGTCATCAAATGTTCAATTCTTTTCGCCATCGCAGGCACAAGATACTCATTAACCCCAAGCGCAGAATAGCGATACTCGACAGGAAAAGAGCGTCCTTGAGATTCCACATAGCGAGCTTCGGGTAGCAGACATTGCAAAGCCTGTTGATCTAACGTTGCAGACATCACTACAATTTTAAGATCATCACGTAACGCTTCTTGGATCTCTAAACTTAATGCCAGCGCAGTATCAGCATGAATGCTGCGCTCATGGAATTCGTCAAAAATCAGTAAACTCACACCCGACAGTTCCGGATCGCTCTGGATCATTCGGGTCATAATGCCTTCGGTTACAATCTCTAGCTTTGTCTGTGAGCTCACTTTGCTTTCACCACGAACTCGATAGCCCACCGACTGCCCAACCGTTTCACCTAACTGCTTTGATAAATACTGAGCAATATTACGAGCCGCTAAACGCCTTGGTTCCAGCATGATGATCTTACCGGCAAGCCCGCCAGTGTTAAGCAATTGGAGAGGGAAATGTGTCGACTTTCCTGCACCGGGAGCCGCTTTTAAGATCAGTTGATGATGACTTTGGACGCCGGCAAGTAACTCGGGCATCACAGCTTCAATAGGCAGTTGTGACAATGGTTAACCCTTATGATTTAATGAGACCATCATTGTACATAAAAACAGTATAAGAATGCACTTTAACCCACGATTAGAAAGCGCCACGCTAATAAAAAGATACAAACGTTTCCTTGCGGATATAAAACTCGACGATGGAAGCGAACGAACCATCCATTGTGCCAATACTGGAGCAATGACCGGTTGCGCGACGCCTGGAGATAAGGTTTGGTATTCCACCTCTGATAACCCAAAACGAAAATACCCCAATAGCTGGGAACTTTCTGAAACCTCTCAGGGGCATTTCATCTGTATCAATACGGCAAGAGCCAATCAACTCGCGGTTGAAGCCATCAATAACAATGTCATTTCGGAATTATTAGGGTACAACGAACTGAAAACAGAGGTGAAATATGGCAATGAAAACAGCAGAATTGATATATTGCTAACAGCAGAAAATAAACCAAAGTGCTATATAGAAGTGAAAAGCGTCACTCTGCTCGATGAGACTCATAACGGTGACACGATTGGGCAAGGCTATTTTCCCGACACAGTAACGACTCGTGGGCAGAAACATTTACGTGAACTCACAGAAATGGTCAATACTGGAAGTAAAGCCGTACTTTTATTCACTGTTTTACATTCAGGGATTGAAAAAGTCTCTGCGGCACACCATATAGACGCCAAATATTCACAATTACTCATTGAAGCAAGAAATGCCGGAGTGGAAGTTCTCTGTTACAAAGCGGAACTGAACGATTCTGAGATAAAGCTAGTTTCTGCTATTGAATTTATCAATAAGCAGTAAAAGTGATGTTATCTTCACAATGAAGATAAATTTATAACTCAGGATTTGCCACCACAACTGCTTTCTGCTATAGATACCCGCCTCAAATTAACTGCTAAGCAGTTGACTAGGTGTAAGTAGGAGATGCTGCATGCCAGAATCAAAGAAAAAAGCGCTAGGCATCCTAGCCATTGCAGGTGTTGAACCGTATAAAGAAATACCAGGTGAAGAGTACATGTCACCTGAACAAACGCTTCATTTTACTAAAATTTTAGAAGCGTGGCGCAACCAGCTCAGGGAAGAAGTTGATCGTACTGTTCACCATATGCAGGATGAAGCAGCAAACTTCCCCGATCCCGTTGACCGTGCTTCTCAAGAAGAAGAGTTCAGCTTAGAATTACGTAACCGCGATCGTGAACGTCGTCTAATCAAGAAGATTGAAAAGACGCTGGTTAAGATCGAAGATGAAGACTTCGGTTTCTGTGATTCATGTGGTATCGAGATTGGTGTACGCCGTCTTGAAGCTCGCCCAACAGCTGATCTATGTATCGACTGTAAAACGCTTGCAGAAATTAAAGAAAAACAGATGCAGGGCTAATCGCCTTAACTTTGTTTTAAAAGGGAGCTTAGGCTCCCTTTTTTGATTAACCAATGCCAACTTGATCGCTATGACCAACAATACATCATCACCTATCAACACCTCGCCTTATATTGGAAGATTTGCCCCTTCGCCTTCAGGACCTCTGCATTTTGGATCCTTAATTGCGGCGCTGGGAAGCTATTTCCAAGCAAAGTCTATGGGTGGGCAATGGTTAGTCAGAATGGAAGATTTAGATCCACCACGAGAAATGGTGGGCGCATCTAAATTAATCTTATCTGCACTGGAAGCTTATCACCTCTATTGGGATGGTGATGTGGTTTACCAAAGTAAAAGGCATGATCTTTACCAAGATCAAATCGATAAATGGCTAAGCAGCAAACAAGCCTATTATTGCCAATGCTCACGTAAGCAGATTAAACAGAGCGGCGGATTCTATAACGGTACTTGCCGAGATAAACAGCTTACCTCTACAGACAATTGTTCGATACGCTTAAAAATGGCACACCCTGTTGAGCGCTTCTTAGACCAGCGTCATGCAGAGATAACCATCCCTAAAGCGCTAGCGGAAGAAGACTTCATCATTAAACGTCGTGATGGCCTCTACGCGTATAATCTAGCGGTTGTACTCGATGACATTGACCAAGGTATCACGCAAGTCGTTCGTGGCGCAGATCTGATAGAGCCGACTGGTCGTCAAATTAGTCTGTACCGAACCTTAGGTCATGAACCGGTAAGCTATCTTCATTTACCTCTTGCGATGGATGGAAATGGGAATAAGCTATCGAAACAAAATCATGCCACCGCAATAGATGTGCGAAATCCGAAAGCAACATTACTGAATGCCATGTCATTTTTAGGGTTTGAAATAAACCAAGAAATGCACAGCGCAAGCATCGATGAAATTATTCGTTGGGGCTGCCAAAATTGGCACTTAAAGCAACTACCTTCGCAGATCGAGATCACACCAAGATTCTCAAATGGCGTCAGCTAGGCTATGATTAGCCGCAAATAATGAGCATAACGCCATTTAGAACAGAATAAAGGCAAAGTTGGCGATACCAACTTTTTCGATAAGTTAATGAATAAAAACGACATTACTATTCGCAACGAACGCGAAAACGGAGATTTAGCCCTGAATATTATCACTCGCCAAGAGCACAATATTTCACGTAAGCAGATCAGCGATAATGCTCTAAAAGTTCTCTATCGACTAAACGGTGCCGGTTTTGATGCATTTTTAGTTGGCGGAGGTGTACGCGATCTTTTACTGGCAGAACAGCCTAAAGATTTCGACATCGCGACCAATGCGACCCCAGAACAGATCAAGCACCTCTTTAGAAATTGCCGTCTTATTGGACGTCGCTTTAGACTTGCGCACATCATGTTTGGTCGCGATATCATTGAAGTTGCAACCTTCCGTGGGCATCATCAAGAACCAAGTAAAAATGTTTCAGCTCAGTCGACTGAAGGCATGTTATTACGTGATAACGTATACGGCAGTGTCGATGAAGATGCCGAGCGCCGTGACTTCACCATCAATGCGATGTACTACAACATTGCTGACTACAGCATCCATGATTATGCTGACGGTATTGAAGACCTTGAAGACAAGCTGATTCGCCTGATTGGTCATCCAGAAACTCGTTACCGTGAAGATCCAGTACGCATGCTGCGCGCTATTCGCTTTGCGGCAAAACTCGATTTTGATATCGAAGAAGATACTGGCGCTCCTATCGAGGAACTCGCTCATCTTCTGCAAGATATTCCTTCAGCTCGCCTATTTGAAGAGTCATTAAAGCTACTTCAATCAGGATACGGTTTAGAGACGTACCACTTAATGCGTGAGTACAACCTATTCCAACAGATGTTCCCATCGATTGCCGAAGAGTTCACTGAAGATTACTCATCACCGACAGAGATGATGCTTGATCTGGTGCTTGATTCGACTGATCTTAGAATTGAAGATGGTAAGCGTATTAACCCAGCATTCATGTTTGCCGCTATTTTGTGGTACCCAATGAACAAACTGGCAGAAAAGCTAGTCGCAGAGCAAGGTATGGCCCATTACGATGCCGTAATGGAAGCAAGCAACCTGATACTTGATAAGCAAGTGCGCTCAATAGCCATTCCTCGTCGTCATACCGCTACCATTCGCGAGATTTGGCAGCTTCAATTGCGTCTGCCTCGTCGCAATGGCAAACGCGCTTCTCGCCTTATGGAGCTGAATAAGTTCCGTGCTGGCTATGATTTCTTAGAAATGCGTGGTGAAGTTGAACAAGGCGAAACTGAGAAGCTAGCAAAATGGTGGGACACCTACCAAAAAGCGGGCCGTAATATGCGTCAAGCGATGGCAAACGAAGTCGATGGAGCACCGAATCGCTCAGGCCAAACTCGTCGTCGTAAGAATTACCGCAATAAAAAAGCGAAATCAGCAGAATGATCACAACGTACATTGCTGTAGGCAGCAACCTTACCGATCCGGTATCTCAAGCAAACCGTGCGATTGATGCGCTAAGGTTACTGCCTAAATCTGAGTTAATGAAAGCCTCTATGCTATACAGTAGCACACCCATGGGGCCGCAAGACCAACCAGATTACATCAATGCTGTTGTTGAAATTCAAACCGAATTAACGCCACTTGAACTGCTCGACTGCACACAAGCGATTGAGCTAGAACAAGGGCGTGTCCGTAAAGATGAGCGCTGGGGTCCAAGAACCTTAGATCTCGATATTATCTTATACGGCAATGAGGTGATCGATTCCGAGCGTCTAGTCGTTCCGCATTATGGAATGAAAGAGCGTGAATTCGTGCTCTACCCGCTTGCTGAAATCGCACCAAGTTTACAACTCCCTGATGGCGAGCGACTTGCCGATCTATTAACAGTCGTTGACCAAAATGGACTCAGTATTTGGCATTCATAACGGAAGGTTATAGCACTCCGTTTACAGCCAAACACTGATAAGGATAATCAATGAAAAAAATCACCATTAATGATCTAATCAAATGCAAGCAAGAAGGCCGCAAGTTTGCGACATCAACAGCCTATGATGCAAGCTTTGCTCAGCTGTTTGAAAGCCAAGAGATGCCAGTATTATTGGTTGGCGACTCTTTAGGAATGGTACTGCAAGGTAAGAATGATACTTTGCCAGTGACGGTTGAAAATATTGCTTACCATACTAAAATGGTTCGAGCTGGTAGCCCTAACTGTCTATTAATGTCAGACATGCCATTCATGAGCTACGCGACACCTGAACAAGCTTGCGAGAACGCAGCAACCTTGATGAGAGCTGGCGCTAACATGGTTAAGATTGAAGGTGGTCGATGGTTAGTTGAAACCGTAGAGAAACTAACAGAACGCGCTGTCCCTGTTTGTGCTCACCTCGGTTTAACGCCTCAATCAGTCAATATTTTTGGTGGCTACAAAATTCAAGGTCGTGACCAAGAACAAGCAGATAAAATGGTCTCTGATGCCTTAGCTCTGCAGAATGCTGGAGCCCAAATCGTATTACTAGAATGCGTTCCTGCATCCCTTGCTGAACGCATTACCAAAGCGTGTAATGTACCTGTTATCGGCATTGGTGCTGGCAACGTCACCGATGGTCAGATTTTGGTAATGCACGATATGTTCGGAATTTCAGCGAACTATATGCCAAAATTCTCTAAAGATTTCTTGGCTGAAACTGGAGACATGCGTAAAGCTGTCGCGAAGTACATTGCTGATGTGCAACAAGGGACTTTCCCTGATGACGCACACACCATCGCTTAGGAAAGACTATGCAAACTTTTGCTGAAATAACCGCTTTACGCGAACAGATCAAACAGTTGAAGCGTGATGGACGAACCATTGCTTTTGTTCCAACTATGGGCAACTTGCATGAAGGGCATCTTACCTTAGTGCGCAAAGCTCGTGAACATGCCGATATCGTCATCGTAAGTATTTTTGTGAATCCTATGCAGTTCGAACGTGCAGACGATTTAACAAACTACCCACGCACGTTAGAGGACGATTTAAGCAAACTGAACGGCGAAGCGGTCGATCTCGTCTTTACTCCGACGCCAGAGATCATGTACCCAGGCGGTTTGGATAAACAGACCTCTGTTGAAGTGCCTGGCTTATCACAAATGCTGGAAGGTGTTTCTCGTCCGGGTCATTTCCGTGGTGTTTCCACCATAGTGACGAAGCTATTCAACATCGTTCAACCCGATGTCGCTTGCTTTGGCGAAAAAGATTACCAACAGCTTGCTGTGATACGTCAAATGACGATTGACCTTGCGTTAGATATCAAAATTATTGGTGTACCAACAGTCCGTGAAATGGACGGCTTAGCGCTTAGTTCACGTAATGGTTTACTGACCATTGATCAGCGCCAGCGAGCTCCTGTGTTAGCGAGAACCATGCGCTGGATAAGCAGTGCTATCCGTGGTGGCCGTGATGATTACGCTTCTGTGATTGAAGATGCGAGCGATCAACTACGTGCCGCAGGCTTACAACCAGATGAAATCTTCATTCGTGATGCGAGCACTCTACAAGCGGTATCAGCGGAAAGCAGCCAAGCGGTAATTTTAATGTCCGCATTCTTAGGTCAAGCTCGTTTAATTGATAACCAAGTTTTGGATCTAGCGGCGGAAGTGAAAGAGCCGGAAACCACAGAAGAAAAAGCAGAGTAGTCGTTTATTATTAACTGTTCACCTAATAAAAAGGCGCAATCACGAATGATTGCGCCTTTTTAATTTAAAGCTACTGGCTAAGATATTACTTTTCTTAATTACGTAAGCTTAACTGCGTAAACCAATGCCTTTTGTCACTAAGTAGTGAGCCACTGCATAAAGAGCCACAATAAACACACCCAGAACCGTAAAAGACGTCACAATACCTACATCTGAAACACCCAAGAAGCCATATCTGAATGCATTAACCATGTAGACTATCGGGTTCAATTTAGACACGCCTTGCCAGAATTCAGGCAGCAGACTGATTGAGTAGAAAACCCCACCCAAGTATGTCAACGGTGTCAGAATAAAGGTTGGAATAATCGAGATATCATCAAACGTTCGTGCAAATACCGCATTAATTAATCCACCAAGCGCAAACACAATCGACGTTAAGAAGACCGTCGCAATGATCACACCCCAGTGATCAACTTGTAGATCGACAAAAAACAGTGATACGAATGTTACGATCGTACCGACAAGCAAGCCACGTACAACTCCACCCATCACGAAACCTGCGATAATGACATAGTTTGGAACCGGGGCCACCAGTAGTTCTTCGATGTTTTTTTGGAACTTAGCACTAAAAAATGAGGAGGCGACATTCGAATACGAGTTGGTGATCACCGACATCATGATCAAACCAGGGACGATGTATTCCATATAGCTAAAGCCATTCATTTCACCGATTCGAGCACCAATCAGGTTACCGAAAATGATGAAGTAGAGTGTCATAGTGATTGCTGGCGGAACCAAAGTTTGCACCCAAATACGAGTGAATCGGTTCACCTCTTTCGTTAATAAGCTACAAAAAGCTGTCCAATATAAGCTGTACATATTATTGCCCCCCCTCACGAACAATACTCACAAATAACTC
Organism: Vibrio clamense; assembly: GCF_050337905.1. Lineage (NCBI taxonomy): Bacteria > Pseudomonadati > Pseudomonadota > Gammaproteobacteria > Vibrionales > Vibrionaceae > Vibrio > Vibrio clamense. Next base: position 444,716 of record NZ_JAKJTJ010000020.1, read on the forward strand.
CTCTAAACGGTTCGCTTTATTACGCATCGAGAGCACTTTTACGCCCTGTTCACTTAGTTGAGCAAAAATAGCGTTTAAGCCTAAATTCTTATCAATTTCGATTTCTAAAGAGCCATTAACCATCACCTGGCTATTTACTCCATCGAGCTTAGGTTCTGGAGTTCCTTCTTCTAAATCCAAAATGAAGGTCTCAACACTCAGTTTGCCAAGCAGTGATTTCATGCTGGTATTCTCAATCAGCTCACCACGATTAATGATGCCAATATTGCGACATAGCATCTCCGCTTCTTCCAAGTAGTGAGTAGTAAGGATAATCGTAATGCCCAACTTCTCATTAATACCTTGAAGGAACTCCCACATAGAGCGGCGCAGTTCAATATCAACACCCGCGGTTGGTTCATCAAGAATCAGCAACTGTGGCTCATGCATTAGAGCGCGAGCGATCATCAGACGACGCTTCATACCACCCGATAGGTTACGAGCACGTTCGCCGCGCTTTTCCCACAAATCTAACTGAGATAGGTACTTTTTAGCTCGTTCTTTCGCCAATGCTTTTGGTACACCGTAATAACCCGCTTGCTGTAGAACGATCTGTTCTACCGTTTCAAATGGATTAAAGTTGAACTCTTGTGGCACCAACCCTAAGTTCTGTTTTGCCAACTCAAGATCAGTATCAATGTTGTATCCGAATACCTTAACCTTACCTGATGTCTTGTTAACAAGAGACGAGATAATGCCAATAGTCGTCGATTTACCCGCACCATTGGGGCCTAACAAGGCGTAAAAATCACCTTTTTTAACACTTAAGCTGACGCCTTTTAAAGCTTCGAAGCCGCCAGCGTAAGTCTTGCGTAACTGTTCTATTTCTAATGCGTACATTGCTTTTACCCTTCAAGCTAAGCAGGTAATTGATTATGGCCGACAGTCTATCGTCGAATGACGATTAAAGCAATGAAACCTCACCGACTCTTATTAATTAATGAAACTTATCAATTGATGCCATGATCAATTCACCACAAAAAAGCCGTTGAATTTTACCTCTTCAACGGCTTACAACCCCTACTACGCTCTGTCGAATCTCTAATAATCAGTTCTCATCAACACCGACATATTCGAGTGCTGCATTCAACGCTTCATACCTGAACTTGAAACTATTATGTTCTGGCACTAAATCCAAAACATGAAACTTCTCTAATTGCTCTAACGTGCTTTCATTAGGGCAAAGTAAATAGACCTCACAGTTCGTATCCAACGCATCTTTTATGGCATTTTCTAACGCAAGACCCACCGTTACGTCGATCATTGGCACATCGCTTAAATCTAAAATCATCGCGTCATAGTCATCAATACTATTGTGTTGGCGTGAAATCGCTTTCGAAACGCTGAAAATCATTGGGCCAGAGAGGTAAAAGAACAACACCTTTCCATTCGCTTGATCAAGCAAAGATCTCTCGCTGTCAGTTAACGGGACATCATTGTCATCAGCATCACTGATGGCCTTTACTTTTCTCGCCTGTTCACGGCTTAATCGCTCAATAATGATGATGTTAGAAATGAAAACGCCCAAACCAACCGCCGCGATTAAATCGACAAATACCGTAAGAAGCATTACGCCATACATAATCGCCATGCCTTGTAGGCTGACTTTATGAGCGCGCTGGATGAAACTCCAATCCAATATATTGAAGCCAACGTATACTGCAATTCCCGCCAAAACTGCCATTGGAATCGGTTCAGTGAGTGAGCCTGCCACTAATACAACTAAGGCTAAGACTAAAGCTCGGATCACCCCAGATAGAGGCGAACGCGCCCCCACTTGGATATTCGTCACCGTTCCCATCGTAGCTCCTGCTCCAGGTAATGCACCAAACAAACCAGACAACATATTGGCTAAACCTTGGCCTCTCAGTTCCTTATCTGAATCATGATCCTTACGAGTTAGAGAGTCTCCAATAACAGCCGTTAGCAGCGTATCAATACAACCTAGAGTCCCCAATACCAACGCATCAATAACCATCGCAGTGAACATTTCAGCGTTTACCGTTGGAATAACAAGAGATGGTAAACCCGCTGGAATTTCACCGATTCGACGAATACTGTCAGTATCAAAAATGATGACCGACAATAAGGTGACCACAATCAGCGCCACAAGCTGAGCGGGCATATATTTACGATATTTATCCGGCAATAAGAACAGAATAAGCAGAGTCAAAATGCCCAAGAATAACTCTCCAAACTGAATGTTGGAGAGTGTTTCAGGCAAGGCATTCAATGTTCCCATTACGCCACCGGATGGGGCTGGGTGCCCTAACAGTGGGGAGAGTTGGAGGATGATCAGTATTACACCAATTCCCGACATAAAGCCGGAAATGACACTATATGGCATCAAAGTTATATATTTTCCTAACTTTAAAGTACCTATTAAAATTTGAAAAGCGCCAGCCATCATCACCACAGTAAATGTCATCGCCATACCGGTTTCAGGATAGCGAGCCATCATACTGGTCATGACCGCCGTCATGATCACCGTCATTGGACCTGTTGGTTCGGAGATTAAGCTTGATGAGCCACCAAAAAGTGCAGCGAATAACCCCACCATAATCGCGCCCCACAACCCGGCCTCGGCTCCTGCCCCAGAAGCAACACCAAACGCTAATGCCAAAGGAAGTGAAATGATGGCAGTCGTGACACCACCGAACATGTCTCCCTTAAAATTCATATCTTTAAAACGACTTCCAAACAAAATATGGCTCCTGCCAATAGAAAACGGGGATGAATATAAGCTTAACAAATCTCACATCGATAATTGAGCACTCTCATTATCTCCGTCATCATGAGTTATAACTGAAAGTTAGGATCAGCGCTAAGTTAATGATTTTTGCCTCTAGAACACGTCAGATGAGTACGTTTTAACTGATTTTTTACACGACCGAATTTGTAACATTGTGTATAGTGATGAAAGATCATTAAGGGAAGTAAGATGCCAGAAATTAAACAACTTTTTGAAAATAACTCAAAATGGTCAGAGTCGATCAGATCCAACCAGCCAGAGTATTTTGCAAAACTAGAGGACGGCCAAAATCCAGGATTTCTTTGGATAGGTTGCTCAGATAGTCGAGTTCCAGCAGAACGTTTAACAGGGCTTCATTCTGGGGAACTTTTTGTCCACCGAAACGTAGCGAACCAAGTAATTCATACCGATTTGAATTGTCTTTCTGTCGTGCAGTATGCGGTTGATGTTCTTAAAGTGAATCACATCATTGTGTGCGGTCACTATGGTTGTGGCGGAGTAAATGCGGCCATTGATAACCCTCAACTTGGTTTAATCAACAACTGGTTGCTTCATATCCGAGACCTGTATTTAAAGCACCGTAGTTTTCTTGCTGAAATGCCTCGAGAACGTTGGGCAGATAAGCTATGCGAAATTAATGTTGCAGAGCAAGTGTATAACTTGGGTAACTCGACTGTACTTCAAAATGCGTGGGAGCAGGGTCAAGATATTCAAGTCCATGGCGTAGTCTATGGTATCGGAGATGGCAAGTTAGAAGATATTGGTATGCGCTGCTCCAGTAGGGAAAGCCTAGAAACCTCGTACCATGCTGCGATTAAGAAAATACTCAGCTCAAAAGAGCTACTAACCAGTATTGATGATTAAAACTCATAAAATTAAAAATGCCCGCTAACTTAAGCGGGCATTTTATTATATCAACGTCTGAAAATTCTATTCCTGAGGTACAACTTTGCCGATGTACGGTAGGTGACGATATTTCTGTGCGTAATCGATTCCCACACCAACGACAAACTCATCTGGGATTTCAAAACCGATCCATTTAACATCCACATGCACTTCACGACGCGATGGTTTATCGAGCAAAGTACAGATCTGAATCGATTTAGGTTCACGCAGTGATAAAATTTCGCAAACCTTGTTTAACGTGTTACCCGTATCGATGATGTCTTCCACCAGCAAAACATCTTTGCCTTTAATATCATCATCTAGATCTTTCAAGATACGCACATCACGCGAACTCGACATTGTATTGCCGTAGCTAGATGCGGTCATGAAATCCACTTGGTGTGTTATGTCAATGGCACGAGCTAAATCAGCCATGAAGACAAATGAACCACGTAGCAGACCAACCATGACTAAATCTTCGCTGCCTTGATAGTGTTCAGTAATTTGCTGACCTAATACACGCACTCGCTCCTGAACTTCTTGTTCTGGAATCATAACTTCAACTGTATGTTTCATACCAATCTCGATTTGTAGGGTGTTAACTACATCGATTTTATAGCAAAAATCATGTAGCTCCATAAACTCGCGCTTATCTTAACACTGCTACGCCTCATAGTTAAATGTTTAACCTTGCTGCGATGATTAGAATAAATTTCATACGCAAACCATTGCTTTTTCTCATTACTGATATAATTGTCTACTAATTCGCCATTAGTTATTGACCTACTTCATATGCACCATTACACTCATACCGCTTTAAGCAATAAATATAATAATCAATTAGAAACAACTCACGGCAAGGAAAATAAAATGGACTCAATAGCTAAGAGACCAAGAACAAGGCTTTCTCCTCAACGACGCAAACATCAGCTGATGGAAATTGCGTTAGAAGTATTCGCTCGTCGTGGCATAGGACGTGGTGGTCATGCAGATATTGCAGAAATCGCCCAAGTCTCTGTTGCCACTGTATTTAACTACTTCCCGACTAGAGAAGATTTAGTCGATGAAGTGTTAAACCATGTGGTTCGTCAATTCTCGAACTTCCTATCTGACACCATCGATCTCGATCTACACGCAAAAGAAAACTTGCATAACATCACCTCTGAAATGGTGAGTTTAGTGATCAATGATTGCTACTGGCTGAAAGTGTGGTTTGAATGGAGCGCATCAACACGTGACGAAGTATGGCCTCTGTTTGTTACAACGAATAGAACCAGCCAACTGCTCGTTCAAAATATGTTTGCTAAAGCGATAGAGCGTGGCGAAGTCTGTGATCAACATGAGCCAGAGCATTTGGCTAATTTGTTCCACGGCGTATGCTACTCGCTATTTGTGCAAGCGAATCGAAACCCAGACCTAGAGAGCATACAAGCCTTGCTTACGAGCTATCTAGACATGCTATGTATTTACAAGCGTGAAAATCACTAATTTATTCACGTTACCAGCGGATAAAACCGCCGTGTAATCCAGAATAAATAAATGGAAAGGCTGATATTTATATCGGCCTTTTTTAATCCATGGTCTTTTGTACTTTGTACTTCATAGCTTCATAGCTTCATAGCTTCATAGCTTCATAGCTTCATAGCTTCATTACGACAAATATCACGCTGATAAATTTTAGACACAAAAAAACCGCTGACTTATCAGCGGTTTTTATTCTTTTAAAAGCTCTTATCTCGAAGTGATTTAGCGAATAATGCTAATGTACAACTTACTTCTTCTTAACTGCTTTTTTGTTTGGTAGGTCAGTGATTGAACCTTCAAATACTTCCGCAGCTAGACCCACCGACTCATGTAGAGTTGGGTGAGCGTGGATAGTAAGTGCGATGTCTTCTGCATCACAACCCATCTCGATAGCAAGACCGATTTCACCAAGAAGTTCACCACCGTTAGTACCGACGATAGCACCACCGATGACACGGTGAGTCTCTTTATCAAAAATAAGCTTAGTCATACCATCAGCGCAGTCAGATGCAATCGCACGGCCTGATGCAGCCCAAGGGAAAGAGGCAACTTCATAGTTAAGGCCTTCTTCTTTCGCTTCTTTCTCTGTCTTACCTACCCAAGCGACTTCTGGCTCAGTGTACGCAATTGATGGGATTACTTTAGGGTCGAAGTAGTGCTTCTTGCCTGAAATAACTTCAGCAGCAACGTGGCCTTCATGCACACCTTTATGAGCAAGCATTGGTTGACCAACCACATCACCGATAGCATGGATGTGATCTACGTTTGTACGCATTTGCTTATCTACGTTAATGAAACCACGTTCATCAACTTCGATACCCGCTTTTTCAGCATCGATAAGTTTGCCATTTGGTACACGGCCGATAGCAACAAGAACGGCATCGTAACGCTCAGCTTCTGCTGGTGCTTTTTTGCCTTCCATCGAAACGTAAATACCATCTTCTTTCGCTTCAACTGCTGTTACTTTAGTTTGTAACATCAGCTTAAATTTGTTCTTAATACGCTTAGTGTAAACTTTAACGATGTCTTTATCCGCAGCAGGGATAACTTGATCGAACATCTCTACAACTTCAACTTTAGAACCTAGAGAGTGATATACCGTACCCATTTCAAGACCGATGATACCACCGCCCATGATAAGTAGCTTTTCAGGTACTTCTTTCAGTTCAAGTGCATCCGTAGAGTCCCAAATGCGTGGGTCTTCATGAGGAATAAACGGTAGCTTGATTGGGCGAGAACCCGCTGCAATGATAGCGTTGTCAAAGTTAACCGTTGTTGGCTCGCCTTCGCCTTCAACAAGAATGCTGTTAGGACCTGTGAATTTACCGAAACCATTAACAACTGTAACATCACGCATCTTAGCCATACCGCCAAGACCGCCAGTCAGTTGAGTTACTACTTTATCTTTCCAAATACGGATCTTGTTAATATCAGTTTGAGGCTCACCAAATACAACACCGTGATCAGCCATCGCTTTTGCTTCTTCGATAACTTTAGATACATGAAGCAATGCTTTTGATGGGATACAACCCACATTCAAACATACACCACCAAGCGTGTTGTAGCGTTCAACTAATACCGTTTCTAGACCTAAATCTGCACAACGGAATGCCGCTGAATAACCAGCAGGACCTGAACCAAGTACAACAACTTGGGCTTTAATTTCTTTGCTCATTGTGACCTCTTGTAGTCATTATCCCTAACAGGCTGAATGGGTAAACCTAAAATAGAATGTCGCTTTCAAACGGTACATATTTTACAGAGATGTTAACAGTGTGAAAGCAAGATTAGGTTAGCCTGTGAGCTAGACAACAATTCATCTCATGAAATTCTGATTTATAGAAAAACGATGATGAATATTGTCTACTAATTCTGTGTGTTAAAAATTAAGGTGACCCGAAAGTCACCTTAATAATTGCTTTCTAAAGTACTAGGCGACGAATGTCTGACAATGCACTATTTAAGAAAGTAATGAATCGCGCACCTTCTGCGCCATCGATCACTCGGTGATCGTACGACAGAGAAAGAGGAAGCTGTAAGCGAGGTTCAAAATCTTTACCATTCCATACTGGTTTGATTTCAGATTTAGATACACCAAGGATACCCACTTCTGGCGCATTTACGATTGGTGTAAATGCTGTGCCACCAATACCGCCAAGGCTTGAGATTGTGAAACAACCGCCTTGCATATCAGCAGCAGTAAGCTTACCTGCACGTGCTTTCTTCGAAATAGCCATTAGCTCTTCAGATAGCTCGTAAATACCTTTTTTGTTCACATCTTTAAAGACTGGAACAACTAGGCCATTAGGCGTATCAACCGCAATACCTACGTTTACGTATTTCTTAAGGATGATACTTTCACCATCTTCAGAAATAGAAGAGTTAAACGCTGGGAATGCTTCTAATGCTTTAGCAACAGCTTTCATGATGAACACAAGTGGCGTGATCTTCATGCCTGTATCTTTCTTCGCTTCGATTGCATTCTGTTCTTTACGGAATGCTTCTAGCTCAGTGATATCAGCGTTGTCCCACTGTGTAACGTGAGGGATCATTACCCAGTTACGGTGTAGGTTAGCACCTGAGATCTTCTTGATCTTAGAAAGCTTTTTAACTTCAGTTTCGCCGAACTTGCTGAAATCCACTTTTGGCCAAGGCAGAAGACCAAGTGCAGAGCCGTCACCGCCTTTCGCTGAAGCCGCAGCACCAGATTCAAGACGCTTCAGCGCTTCCTTCACAAAGCTCTGTACATCTTCTTTCAAGATACGGCTCTTACGGCCAGTACCTTTAACTTTAGTTAGGTTAACGCCAAATTCACGCGCTAAACGACGAACGACTGGTGAAGCATGTGCGTAATCATTGTTCTCTTGGAAATCACCCGCAGTTGGTGCTTCAACTTTAGCAGCAGGAGCCGCTGGTGCTGAAGGCGCTTGAGCTGCTGGAGCCGCCGCTTGAGGAGCAACAGGTGCAGCCCCTTCAACAACAAACGTCATGATTAAAGAGCCAGTTGACACTGTATCGCCCGCTGCAATCTTGATCTCTTTCACTGTACCCGCGAATGGTGCAGGAACTTCCATTGAAGCTTTGTCGCCTTCAACAGTAATTAGAGATTGCTCTTCTTCTACTGTATCGCCAACTGCTACCATGATTTCAGTAACTTCTACTTCGTCACCACCGATATCAGGAACGTTCACTTCTTTTTCAGCAGATGCTGCTGGAGCCGCTGCAACTGGTGCCGCCGCAGGAGCTGGTGCTGAGCCAGCCACTTCGCCTGTTTCTACAGAGAAAATCATTACTAGAGAGCCAGTAGATACTGAATCACCAGAAGCGATCTTGATTTCTTTAACGATACCAGCGAATGGTGCAGGAACTTCCATTGAAGCCTTATCACCTTCAACAGTAAGAAGAGATTGCTCTTCTTCTACTGCGTCGCCGACAGCAACCATGATTTCAGTTACTTCAACTTCATCGCCGCCAATGTCAGGAACGTGAACTTCTTTAAGCTCAGCAACTGATGCAGCAGGCGCAGCTACAGGAGCTGCTTCAACTGCTGGAGCAGCCGGTGCTGCTGCACCTTCCGCTTCGCCACTTTCTTCAACGAACAGCATAATTAGAGAACCAGTAGAAACAGAATCGCCTTCTGCAACTTTGATCTCTTTAACAATACCTGCTTGAGACGCTGGAACTTCCATAGAAGCTTTATCGCCTTCAACCGTGATCAGAGACTGCTCTTCTTCAACCTTGTCGCCAACGTTTACAAGAATCTCAGTTACTTCAACCTCGTCAGCACCGATGTCTGGTACATTAATTTCGATTGTCATTGTATTTACCTACCTTAATGCCAGTCTTATGCGTATTGCGGGTTAATTTTGTCTGCGTCGATGCCGAATTTAGCAATTGCTTCAGCAACTACTGATTTCTCGATATCACCACGTTTAGCCAGTTCAGTTAGTGCTGCAACTACAACGTAGCCTGCATTTACTTCAAAGTGACGACGTAGGTTTTCACGGCTATCTGAACGACCGAAACCATCTGTACCAAGTACTTTGTAAGACTCAGTTGGCATGTACGCACGTACTTGCTCAGCGTAGTTCTTCATGTAATCCGTTACTGCGATTGCAGGCTCGTTACCAAGAACCGTTGTGATGTACGGTACTTTCTCTTCAGCTTCAGGGTGAAGCATGTTGTCACGCTCAACCGCTTGACCGTCACGAGTCAGTTCGTTGAAAGACGTTACAGAGAATACGTCAGATGCTACGCCATACTCTTCGCTCAGGATCTTAGCCGCTTTACGCGCTTCGTTCATGATAGTACCAGAGCTCATTAGCTGAACTTTAGACTTCGAACCAGCGTAAGACTCAAGCTTGTAGATACCTTTACGAATGCCTTCTTCAGCGCCTTCTGGCATTGCTGGCATTGCGTAGTTCTCGTTCATTACGGTTAGGTAGTAGTAGACGTTCTCTTGGTTCTCACCGTACATGCGACGGATACCGTCTTGCATGATTACCGCTAGCTCGTAAGCAAACGTTGGGTCGTAAGAGATACAGTTAGGAACTGTGTTCGCCATGATGTGCGAGTGACCATCTTCATGCTGTAGACCTTCGCCGTTTAGCGTTGTACGGCCTGCAGTAGCACCCAGTAGGAAACCACGAGCTTGTTGGTCACCAGCTAGCCATGCCATGTCACCAATACGTTGGAAACCGAACATTGAGTAGTAGATGTAGAACGGGATCATTGGTAGATCGTTTGTGCTATATGACGTTGCAGCAGCAACCCATGAAGCCATAGAACCTAGCTCATTGATACCTTCTTGAAGAACTTGACCAGACGTTGCTTCTTTGTAGTAAGAAACGATGCCTTTATCTTCAGGCGTGTAGTCTTGACCGTGCGGGTTGTAGATACCAACCTGACGGAATAGACCTTCCATACCAAAGGTACGAGCTTCATCACAGATGATAGGAACGATGTTCTTACCAATGTTCTTATCTTTAAGAAGGATGTTTAGCGTACGTACATAAGCCATTGTGGTTGAGATATCACGCTTTTGCTCACCAAGTAGAGGGGCAAATGCATCAAGCTCAGGCACTTTAAATTCTTGAGTAAACTTAGGTAGACGCTTAGGCGTGTAACCGTGCAGTGCATTACGACGCGCATGCATGTACTCATATTCAGCAGAACCTTCTTCCAGTTTCAGGTAAGGAAGCTCTTTGATTTTCTCATCAGAAAGAATGTCTTCTAGACCTAAACGATCACGTAGGTGTTGAACATGAGTCATGTCCATTTTCTTAACACCGTGTGCAATGTTTTTGCCTTCAGCTGCATCACCCATGCCGTAACCTTTAACTGTCTTAGCTAGGATTACAGTTGGCTTACCACCTGTTTCTTTTGCATTGTTGAATGCAGCGAACAGTTTAGAAGAATCATGACCACCACGCTTAAGCGCGAAGATTTCATCATCAGTCATGTCTGCAACGAGTGCAGCTGTTTCTGGGTACTTACCAAAGAAGTGCTCACGTACATAAGCGCCATCTTTAGATTTAAATGTTTGGTAGTCACCGTCGATAGTTTCATTCATTAACTGAAGAAGCTTACCAGATGTGTCTTTAGCTAGTAGAGAATCCCAGTTGCTGCCCCAGATTACTTTAACAACGTTCCAACCTGCGCCTTTAAATAGGCCTTCAAGTTCTTGGATGATGCTACCGTTACCCATTACAGGGCCATCTAAACGCTGTAGGTTACAGTTGATTAGGAAACATAGGTTATCCAGTTTTTCACGAGCAGCGAAAGAGATCGCACCACGTGATTCTGGCTCATCCATTTCGCCATCACCTAGGAAAGCGTAAACACGTTGAGCGCCAGTCTCTTTCATGCCACGACCTTCAAGATACTTAAGGAAGCGAGCTTGATAGATAGCAGAGATAGGGCCAAGACCCATAGATACCGTTGGGAACTGCCAGAATTCAGGCATTAGTTTAGGGTGCGGGTAAGAAGGGATACCTTTACCATCCACTTCTTGACGGAAGTTATCTAACTGCTCTTCAGTCAGACGACCTTCAACGAATGCACGAGAGTAGATACCTGGAGAGATGTGACCTTGGTAATAAACTAGATCGCCGCCATCGGTCTCATTTGGAGCACGGAAGAAGTGGTTAAAACAAACTTCATAGAACGCCGCAGCTGATTGGTAAGACGCCATGTGGCCGCCCAAATCCAAATCTTTTTTCGAAGCACGCAATACGATCATGATGGCATTCCAACGAATGATCGAACGAATACGACGCTCAAGAGTCACATCACCTGGGTAAGCTGGCTCTTGTGTTGCTGGAATGGTGTTGATGTAGTTAGTGTTAATACCTGTTGGCATATCAACACCATCTAAACGTGCTTTATCTAGAACTTGCTCTAGTAAATATTGTGCACGTTCTACGCCTTCTTCGCGTACTACTGACTCAAGCGCTTCTAGCCAATCTTGAGTTTCCAGTGCATCAACGTCATGCTTCATGTCAGACATGGCGGTCTATCCTTTTTGTTAGTTGGATTCTACTAAACACGCAGTGATTCGCTTAATTACGAATCACCACCCTGTTGAATTCGACGTAAAGATCGTTCGCGTCGCGACTCCTCTTTTGTCAAATCCAACAATGTTTCTTCAATGTAAGCTAAATGGGAGTGTGACATTTCTCGCGCCTTCTCAGGCTGTCCAGAAACGATCGCATCAACAATATTAGCCCTGTGTATACTCACTCTATCCACCACGTCTTTGCGGCGATGTAATAGCTTTAAATTTTGTAAAACGTTTTGCTCAAGCAAAGGTGCAAGGCTTCGAACAATATGCAGCAAAACCACATTATGGGCCGCTTCAGTCAGCGCCACTAAAAATGCCATTACCGCAGCAGATTCTTGTTCTACATCAGCTTTATCTTGCGCTGCATGTATTTGTTCCTGGCACGCTTGAATGCGAGCAAAATCTTCATCAGTACCACGCAAGGCTGCAAAATAAGCGGATATTCCTTCCATCGCATGACGTGATTCCAACACATCAAGTTGAGTTTCAGAATGATTCGACAATAAATCAAGTAAAGGATCAGAAAAGCTTTTCCAGATACCTTCACTAACAAATGTTCCACCACCTTGACGGCGTATTAACAGTCGTTTGGCTTCTAAGCGCTGTATCGCTTCACGGATCGAAGGACGAGACACGTCGAACTGTTTAGCCAGCTCGCGCTCTGGTGGCAGTTGCTGCCCTGGAGCCAGTGTTCCTTCCACTATCAGCCTTTCTAGTTCCTGCTCAATAACATCAGAAAGTTTAGGCTGACGAATCCTTTGATAAGCCATATTTATTGTTCTTCTACTCTATGCAGTCAATTGGTAATACCAATTTCAAGTTGGGCAAGAAATTAACATAATTAAAACGACACTGTCCAGTTGAAAATTGACCTAAATCATAGAACACAGCACGGATTAACCGCAATTTAACAAATTAACTTTAAAACAATAAAGGAATTGGTCTTACCATTTACAGAAAAGATACGAGTGGGGAGGTAACGTGCTAGGTGGTATTCGTCTTATTAGATTAATTTGTGATGAAATATGAATAAAAAGGAGGGGGAATTTTCCTCATTGGTACAATTATGAGTTTTTTATCAATTAACAAATACTCATAAAGAGGTAAAAATACCTCGAAAGTTTTAAATAAAATGAAAATCTAGAAAAAGTGCGCGGCTTCTCAAAAAACAGCTAAATTCGCGCAAGTTCACAATCTAAAGAGAAAAGATAAATTCCAACATTTATCTTACATATTTTCAAACTGCTTGTAGGCTTTTTCGAAACCGTCGCCAATCAAAACATAAACCGGGATCCGTTTTCCTTAAAGGCGCAATGTATTGATGTCCGGTAATTCGGGGAAGAGTAATGCTTGGATAAGACATCATCAGAGTCTCGGATAACAGTTGCAACGCTTGATATTGATTATCGGTATAAGCCTCGTAATCAGTACCTTCAAGCTCAATGCCAATCGAATAATCATTGCATCCTGTCCGTCCTGAAAAGCTGGATTGTCCAGCGTGCCATGCTCGAGCAGTAAAAGGCACAAATTGCACGATTTCACCGTCTCTGCGAATGATACAATGAGCAGACACCTGCATGTTATGAATCACAGCGAAGAAAGGATGTTCGTTTGCATCAAGTTTACCCATAAAAAACTGTTCGATATAAGGCCCACCAAACTCCCCTGGTGGTAAACTGATATTGTGAACCACCAGCAGAGAAATATCTGACGGATCAGGGCGTTCATTATAAAAAGGAGATGGCACATGACGAGCCGATTGATACCAACCATTTTCATCAATCATCACTGTTATTCCTTGGCTACTTTTCTGGGATCGCTTAGATTTTACATTTCAGACAATGAAAAGCGAGATTAATGGCTGAATTTCATCCTCAGCAAGAGTATCATTCTCATTCCTATTCGACTCCCATATTAGATTTGCGATGAAAAACACACATAACAGCCAAGAACGACTTGACTACTTAAAGCAGCAACTTCCTCTAGAAATCACTCGCTCTGTCGTCGATACCATCAGAGAGGACCTTGGTGGAACCTTAGATCCAGCCGCTGATATTACCGCAAGTTTAATCCCTGAAGATGCACAAAACGTAGCGACCATTATTACTCGTGAGCACGGTGTATTCTGTGGTAAAGCTTGGGCTGATGAAGTGTTTAAGCAACTTGGTGGTCAAGTCACGATTGAGTGGCATGTTCAAGATGGCGATAAAGTTGAACCAAACCAAACACTCTGCACCTTATCAGGCCCGTCACGTGCGCTATTAACTGGCGAGCGTAATGCAATGAACTTTATTCAAACGCTCTCTGGCTGTGCAACAACGGTGGCTGAGTATGCGAAACAAATTGAAGGTACGGGTTGCCGCTTGCTTGACACTCGCAAGACGATTCCCGGCCTTCGCAGTGCACTAAAATATGCTGTAGCCTGTGGTGGCGGTTTTAATCACCGTATTGGGGTGTTTGACGCTTACCTGATCAAAGAGAATCACATTATCGCCTGTGGTGGCATTGAAAAAGCGGTGGCGACAGCGAAACAACTAAACCCTGGCAAACCTGTTGAGATCGAAACAGAAAGCCTTGAAGAATTGAAACACGCCATTGAAGCGGGCGCTGATATTATCATGTTGGATAATTTCACTACCGATATGATGCGTGAAGCCGTAAAACTCAACGCTGGCCGTGCCGCTTTAGAAAACTCAGGCAATGTAACACTTGAAACCATCCGTGAGTTTGCAGAAACCGGCGTAGATTATATTTCGGTAGGGGCATTAACGAAGCATTTAAAAGCGATGGATCTATCCATGCGTTTTCAGTCGTAAAGCAAATTAACACTATGATATAAAACAAAAAAGGTCGTTAATTCGACCTTTTTTGTATTGATAACATAGTAAACAATATGCCTTTCTATTAACTCACTCTCACAATTTTGCATCTTTAATGAAATCATTAAGTGAATTTCATTATCTCACTCGCGCCCCCTCTCTCACCGCATATTCAATTCGCCATCAAGCTCCTATTCTCTGGTTCATCAAATATTAGTGATTTTCACCAATATAGACTGAAATTTGGAGAACAAGATGAAACACAGTAACAAGAAAATACAGAAAGGTTTTACCCTAATTGAATTGATGATTGTAGTGGCGATTATTGGGGTGTTGTCAGCGGTAGCAATTCCTGCATACAAGAGCTATGTAACCAAAAGTGAATTGGCATCAGGAGCAACAACAGTTCGCAATTTACTTACAAATATTGATATGTACCAACAAGAAAACGGCACATACGTAGGTATGACCCTCGCAGATGTAGGTGCATCTCAAACAATGAGCGGCCTTGGAGATCTTGATCTTAAAGCTTTAACTGTTAGCTCAGCTCAAGCTACATTTACATTCGATAACTCATCGGTTGATACTGCTGAAATAAAATATAGTAAATCATCAACTGGTTGGGTATGTTTAATTACACCAAATAGTGCAACTGCAGTAACAACGGACACCAAACCAAAAGGTTGCTCATAATTGTTCACCAACCTCCCCGCTATTCTACGTCAGGCTAACCTGCTTAGCCTGACGCAAGAACAAGCACTGGTTGAACATATGAATGCTTCTGGCCTTTCGGTACCGGAGGCATTGTTTGATCTTGGCCTTTTTTCGGCCAACACCCTAACCGAGCACCTAAGCGCTATCTTTGGTTTACCTGAAACCAACCTTGACCATTATGACTACCATGACCTGTGCCAAAAACTGGGGTTGCGTGAACTGATTACCCGCCATCAAGCGCTGCCTATTTCTAGTCATGACCATGTGCTCACCATTGCCGTTTCTGACCCTACTCACTTATTAATCGAAGATGATTTTCGTTTTGCGACTGGTCACCAAGTTGAGTTAGTGCTCGCGAACTTTAAAACACTGCAAGGGGCGATTCGACGCTTGTATGGACATTCGATCCAAGGCGCTCAACAAACACAGAAAGAGATCAGCCAAGAAGAGCTAGCTAACTTAATTGAGGTCAGTGAAGATGAGATCGAAAATATTGAAGATCTTAGCCAAGATGACTCCCCTGTTAGCCGTTTTATCAATCAAGTGTTATTAGATGCCGTCCGTAAGAAAGCCTCCGATATTCACTTTGAACCTTACGAAGACAACTATCGCATTCGTCTGCGTTGCGATGGCATTTTGGTTGAAACTCAACAACCCGCCAGTCATTTAAGCCGGAGGCTTTCAGCACGATTAAAAATTCTCGCCAAACTCGATATTTCAGAACGACGCTTGCCTCAAGATGGGCGGATCAAGCTCAGGTTGAATCAAGATAACGCCCTCGATCTCCGCGTCTCTAGCTTGCCAACCTTATGGGGTGAAAAGATCGTATTACGGCTGCTCGATAGCAGTGCGGCCAATCTCGATATCGACACGCTTGGCTATAATTCAGAACAAAAACAACTCTACCTTAACGCCCTAAAAAAGCCGCAAGGCATGATTTTAATGACCGGCCCAACAGGAAGTGGAAAAACAGTATCGCTCTATACTGGACTCAGAATTCTAAATACCAGTGAAGTGAACATTTCGACGGCGGAAGATCCTGTAGAGATCAATTTATCGGGGATCAACCAAGTTCAAGTCAAACCGAAAATTGGCTTTGGTTTTGCTGAAGCTCTGCGATCTTTTCTCCGTCAAGATCCCGATGTGGTCATGGTTGGGGAGATCCGTGATTTAGAAACCGCCGAAATAGCGGTGAAAGCAGCGCAAACTGGCCACTTGGTGCTTTCCACGCTTCACACCAACTCTGCCGCAGAGACCGTAGTACGGCTTACTAATATGGGCATTGAAGCATTCAATCTCGCCTCATCTTTAAGTTTAATCATTGCTCAGCGTCTGGCTCGAAGGCTGTGCGAGCATTGCCGTCAACCGGATACCAATACACCTCTACACCTTGAAATAAGTGCTGAAGATCGTATCTATCGAGCAAATCCTAAAGGTTGTAGCGAATGCACTGGCGGTTACTCTGGTCGAGTGGGTATTTATGAAGTGATGGAGTTTAACTCAGATCTTTCTGAAGCTCTTATTAAAGGAGCCAGCATTAATCAAATTGAGCAATTAGCGCAGAAGAACGGAATGCAGAATTTACACAACTCAGGGATAGAAAAATTAAAACAAGGCATCACTAGCTATCGTGAATTACAACGAGTGCTCTACTTTTGATTAAACGAGCACCACTGAAAAAGAAGGCTCAGCCGGTTTTCTATCACGACCATAACTTCTGTATTGAGCGGTCATGGTATAGAGACCAACGCCCCATCAATCGCTAAATACGAGACCACTGAAAATTGGAATAGCCATGAAACACAATAAACCAATACCACTCAAAAATTTTCGTTGGAAAGGCATCAATAGCTTAGGAAAAAAAACATCAGGACAGATGCTAGCCCTCAGTGAGCTTGAAGTAAGAGATAAACTCAAAGAGCAACATATTCAGGTAAAAAAGCTAAAGCGCGGCAGTGTTTCTCTACTCACGCGATTAGCTCATCGAGTCAAACCAAGAGATATTACTCTTCTTACTCGCCAACTTGCCACCATGCTCACTACAGGGGTGCCGATTGTCCAAGCGCTCAAACTCGTGGCAGACAATCACCGAAAAGCGGAAATGAAATCGATTCTCCTGCAGATAAGTAAGGGCGTTGAGGCAGGAACGCCAATATCAAAAGTAATGAGAACCAGCAGTCACCACTTCGATAGACTCTATACAGACCTTGTTGCAACGGGTGAGCAAGCGGGAAACTTGGCGGAAGTCTTTGAACGTTTAGCCACTTATAGAGAAAAAAGCGAACAACTGCGTTCCAAAGTTATTAAAGCGCTTATCTACCCGACAATGGTCATGTTCGTCGCGTTAAGCGTATCGTATTTGATGTTAACAATGGTGATCCCTGAATTTGAAACCATGTTCTCTGGTTTTGGGGCCGATCTTCCATGGTTTACCCAACAAGTGATGCGACTTTCCCATTGGATGCAAGCTTATAGCCTATATATCGTAGTATTCACTGTCGGCGCTGTTATTGTCATAAAAAGTATGCGTAAACGTCTATTTTCGTTTCGCTTAATGACCTCTCGCTGGGGGCTCAAATTTCCGATCATAGGCAGCGTGGTAATGAAAGCCTCTCTCGCCAAATTCAGTCGAACGCTATCGACTAGTTTCAGTGCCGGAATCCCTATCCTATCAAGTTTGCAAACTACCGCGAAAACCGCAGGTAATGTTCATTTTGAAACCGCTATTCATCAAGTCCATCAAGAAACGTCGTCAGGGGTTCCAATGTACATTGCGATGCGTAATACCAATGCATTTCCTGAAATGGTACTGCAAATGGTGATGATTGGAGAGGAATCTGGAAAACTCGACGATATGCTGAACAAAGTGGCGACCATTTATGAATTTGAAGTCGACAATACGGTTGATAATCTCGGAAAAATATTAGAACCATTGATCATCGTTTTCTTAGGGACATTAATTGGAGGTCTCGTGGTCGCAATGTACCTACCAATCTTTAACTTAATGAGTGTTATAGGATAAGATATACCAACTTGGATGAATAATCGTGAACAAAAGAACATACGTTAGCCCCATCCACACGCTTACCCTATACAACACCCTATTTGAGATCCTAAATGGAAATTTTTGAGTACTACCCGTGGGTTTTTCCTATTCTCGCAACTATTTTTGGCTTAATCATTGGTAGCTTTCTAAATGTTGTCATTCATCGCTTGCCTCTCATAATGGAGCGCGAATGGAAACAAGAGTGTGCTGAATCCTTTCCTGAATATAATCTTCCGAAACCTGAAGGCGTATTTAACTTAAGTGTTCCACGTTCGACATGCCCTAAATGCAAAACTCAATTACGTTTGATCGACAACATACCGGTCATAAGTTGGTTATTCCTAAAAGGGAAATGCCACCACTGTGAAAATCCAATTAGCGCTCGTTACCCTGCGGTTGAAACTCTTACTGCGTTAATGAGTTTTGCTGTGGCGAGTCACTTTGGTTTCAGTTATTTTACGGTCGCTTTACTGTTTTTCACTTTTGTATTAATTGCAGCCACGTTTATTGACCTTGATACTATGCTGCTTCCAGACCAACTAACCCTGCCACTCATGTGGGCGGGCATCGCTCTATCCGTTTTTCAAATCAGCCCTGTATCGCTGCAAGACGCTATCATAGGCGCGATGGCAGGTTACCTCTGCTTATGGTCAGTTTACTGGGGGTTTAAGCTGCTCACAGGCAAGGAAGGGATGGGTTATGGTGACTTTAAGCTTCTCGCAGCCCTTGGCGCTTGGTTAGGCTGGCAGCACCTTCCTCTCATTATTTTACTCTCATCCCTAGTCGGGCTATTTTTCGGTCTAATCCAACTTCGACTGCAGAAGCAAGGTATCGACAAAGCTTTTCCGTTTGGCCCTTATTTAGCCATCGCAGGTTGGATCAGCTTGCTATGGGGCAGTAACATCATGGATTGGTATCTCACATCCATCTTAGGGGGTTAATATGGCTCTAATTATTGGTTTAACCGGTGGGATCGCCAGCGGTAAAACAACGGTATCCAATCTTTTTCACTCTCAATTTAATATTGATGTTGTCGATGCGGATATCGTCGCTCGTCAAGTTGTTGAGCCCGGGACTGTTGGTATTGAAAAGATCGCTCAACATTTTGGTTACGACGTTCTCTTCGATAATGGCGAATTAAACCGAGCGAGATTAAGAGAACGGATTTTTTCCGATCCCAATGATAAAGCTTGGTTGAATGAATTGCTGCATCCCATGATCCGCGAAAAGATGCTAGCGGATTTAAATCAAGTCACCTCCCCTTATGCATTACTTGTTGCTCCACTGCTCATCGAAAACAAGCTTCAGTCAATGGTAGATCGTATCCTAGTGGTCGATGTAAGTGAACAGACCCAGCTAGAGCGAACCATTTCAAGAGACAATGTGTCACTCCAGCAAGCTGAATCTATCTTGAAATCACAAGCGACCAGGCAGCAACGATTGCAATTCGCTGATGACGTGGTTAAAAATGATACGAAAAACGGGGGAATTTTGTCTCAAGTCACAGAATTACACCAAAAGTATCTGGCTATTTGTAGAGAAAATCAGTCAAAATAGAACGGAACAGACCTAAGGCTTAGTTAGATGACCACCCACAGATTTGAACACCCATTAAATGAAAAGACTCGTATTTACCTGAGAGTAGAATCTCTCCTCAGGCAACTGCACCTGTCTTCTACATTTGAGGATGGTCAACAGTACCAATTGTTTTTCCGTTCTCTTTTCGATCTGCTTGAAATATTTGAGCAAATCCAACTGAAAAGTGAGCTTGCAAAAGATATTGAGAAGCAGCGTCAAACTTACAAAAGCTGGTTAAACGTCGATGGTGTTGATCAAGAAATGTTACTCAGCGTTTTAAAAGAGGTGGATAGTATCCATCGCAACTTGATGGCAGCTGAACGCTTTGGGCAATCTCTAAAAGAAGAACGCTTCCTCAGTGCAATTCGCCAACGCTTTAACCTTCCGGGTGGTTCGTGCTGTTTTGATCTTCCGGCACTGCATTACTGGCTTCACCTTCCTTTAGATAAAAAAACCAGAGACGCAAAGCTTTGGACGAGTACATTGCGACCTCTTTCCGACGCGCTCAGCTTGTGGTTAAAGCTAACCCGTGAGACTGGTCATTTTAAACCGCAAATTGCTCGTAGTGGTTTTTTCCAAAGTGATGCTGAAGAAGCCAATATCCTGCGCCTGTCTATTCCGCTCGATTATGGTGTCTATCCAATGATTTCTGGCCACAAGAACCGTTTCGCGATTAAGTTTATGTCATTTGAAACTGGTCAAGCAGGCACTCAAGACGTAGAATTTGAGTTAGCAATTTGTAGTTAGAGTTAAATACTAAACTCTCAGATCAGGAAGAAAGATGTCGAACAAACCAACCATCGTAAAATGCCCCCAATGTGAAGCTGACGTAGAATGGGGAGAGCAAAGTCCTCATCGTCCTTTCTGTAGCAAACAGTGTCAAATGATTGATTTTGGAGAGTGGGCGGACGAAGAAAATTCAATTCCAGGCGCACCAGATATGTCCGATTCTGATGGCTGGTCTGAAGATCCTTATTAATCCACTGGATGGCAACTTATCGATTTAGCTAGCATCACCCAATAAATGCCATGATTCAGAAACAAAAAAGCGGAGCCATGAGGCTCCGCTTTTATTATGAGAATGCAAAAAGAATTACTTCTTAGCAAGTTTCTCTCTAATACGAGCAGACTTACCAGAACGCTCACGTAGGTAGTACAACTTGGCACGACGTACTGCACCACGGCGTTTAACTTCGATGCCGTCAACAATTGGTGAGTGAGTTTGGAATGTACGCTCTACGCCTTCACCGTTCGAGATTTTACGAACTGTAAATGCAGAGTGTAGACCACGGTTACGAATAGCGATCACAACACCTTCGAACGCTTGTAGACGCTCACGGTCACCTTCTTTTACCTTAACCTTAACTACAACAGTATCACCTGGTGCGAATTTAGGAAGGTCTGATTTCATTTGCTCTTGCTCAAGAGCGTTGATGATATTACTCATTTGTAAATACCCTAGAATAAACTGATACTAAATTTAATAGGTTACTGCTTGCTTTTCGTTGAGAGACGTTGCTCTTTTACGAATTCAGCCAGTAATTGTTCCTGTTCGTCAGTCAGAGCTAGGTTTTCCAGAAGCTCTGGTCTTCTAAGCCAAGTACGGCCTAACGATTGTTTCAATCGCCAGCGACGAATGTCTTGGTGATTTCCGGATTTCAGTACCACTGGTACTTCTGCTCCATCCAACACTTCAGGACGCGTGTAATGTGGACAATCTAACAAGCCATTTGCAAAAGAATCCTCTTCTGCTGAAGCAAAATCCCCTAATACCCCTGGAATAAACCGAGATACAGAGTCAATTAACGTCATGGCAGGCAGTTCGCCCCCTGTCATTACAAAATCACCAATTGACCATTCTTCGTCAACTTCGGATTGAATAATGCGCTCATCTACCCCTTCGTATCGACCACAAATAAGAAGCAAGTTCTCACTTGTTGCCAATTCTTCAACTCCCTGTTGGTCGAGTTTTCGACCTTGAGGAGAAAGGTAAATCACTTTCGTCTTTCCCGGAGATGATTTCTTAGCTGTTTGGATAGCATCGCGCAAAGGCTGAACCATCATTAACATGCCAGGACCACCACCGTAAGGTCTATCATCAACAGTGCGATGTTTGTCATGAGTGAAATCACGAGGATTCCAAGTCTCAATAGACAAAAGACCTTTTTTTACCGCTTGACCTGTTACTCCGAAGTCGGTAACTGAACGGAACATTTCAGGAAATAGGCTAATAATGCCAACCCACATGTGTTCTCTCGCTCTATACGTTATAAGGAGTTAGAAACCAGGATCCCAGTCAACTTCGATCCGGCGAGCTTCGCGATCAACATTTTTGATCACTTGCTCTTCAAGGTACGGGATTAACCGTTCCTTTTGGCCAAAAGCATCTTTAAGATTAGCTTTCACTACAAGAACATCGTTGGAGCCCGTCTCTAATAGGTCAGTGACCTCACCAAGAGAATATCCCTTAGTGGTTACGACTTGCATACCAAACAATTCACGCCAGTAGAATTCTTCTTCTGACAACTCTGGTAATGAGGCTGGGTCAATAGCAATTTCGAAATTAGTCATCAGTTGCGCTTCTTCACGAACTTCTAACCCTGCTAGTTTACATACATAGCCTTGACCATGACGTTTCCAGCTTTCTACTTTGTACTCAACCCATTTGCCCTTTTGGTTTAAATACCAAGGAGCATAATCAAAAATACTTTCAGCATTGTCTGTGTAGGAGAATACTTTAAGCCAGCCACGAATGCCGTAAGTAGACCCAAGTTTACCCACCACAATTCTTTCGTTTTGCTCACTCATTGATTCTTTATCCTTCATCGACATAAGCTATTTCTCTATAAATAAAGAATTAAGCCGCTTTTTGAGCGTCTTTAACTAGCTTAGCAACACGGTCAGATAGAGATGCACCTTGACCAACCCAGTGGTTAACGCGATCTAGATCTAAACGTAGGCCTTCTTCTTGGCCAGTTGCAGTAGGGTTAAAGAAACCTACTTTCTCGATGAAACGGCCAGTTACAGAATTACGGCTGTCCGCTACTACGATTTGATAAAATGGACGCTTCTTCGCGCCGTGACGTGCCAAACGAATGGTAACCATATCGTCCTCTTTGCTTTCTTAAAAATAAAATTAACCCCAATAACCATTTTCTTAACGAAATAGCTTGGGGTCTCGTGCCAAATTAAAGCCCCGGAATTTTACTCTTATTCAGAGTCAATGCAAGGGCTTTAGTTATTTTTTCGCCACTATCGAGTTCGTAAACTTTCTGTGACAGAGCTAACAGATTGATAAATTAGGCGACAGAATTATCTTCCGAAGCCGCCCATACCACCCATTCCTCCCATGCCGCCCATCATGCCTTGCATGTTGCGCATCATTCCTTTCATTCCACCCTTCTGCATTTTTTTCATCATTTTCTGCATTTGAGTGAACTGTTTAAGTAGACGGTTAACATCTTGCACTTGAGTACCAGAACCTGCCGCAATACGTTTTTTACGCGATCCTTTGATCAATTCAGGGTGCAGGCGCTCTTTCATTGTCATAGAGCTAATGATCGCTTCCATCTGCTTAAACATTTTGTCATCAACTTTATCTTTGATGTTATCTGGCAGGTTACTCATTCCAGGGAGCTTATCCATCATCCCCATCATGCCGCCCATATTTTGCATCTGACCAAGCTGTTCACGGAAATCTTCTAAATCAAAGCCTTTCTTTTCTTTAAACTTCTTCGCTAACTTTTCAGCTTTTTCTGTATCGACATTACGCTGTAAGTCTTCGATCAGTGACAATACGTCACCCATTCCAAGGATACGTGATGCAACACGCTCAGGGTGGAATGGTTCTAAAGCATCAGTTTTTTCACCTACACCTAAGAATTTAATCGGTTTACCTGTGATATGACGCACCGATAAAGCAGCACCACCACGCGCATCACCATCGACTTTAGTCAGAATCACACCAGTAAGAGGAAGAGCATCACCAAAGGCTTTCGCGGTGTTTGCCGCATCTTGACCGGTCATTGCATCAACAACAAATAGAGTTTCTACCGGAGTGATGGCTGTATGCAGATCTTGAATCTCTGACATCATATCTTCATCGATAGCAAGGCGACCTGCGGTATCGACAATTAGTACGTCATAGAATTTCTTCTTCGCATGATCAATAGCAGCATTAGCAATAACCAATGGTTTTTGATCTGCCGATGATGGGAAGAAATCAACACCCACTTCACCCGCAAGTGTTTCAAGTTGTTTGATCGCTGCCGGACGATATACATCGGCAGAAACCACAAGCACTTTCTTCTTATCTCTTTCTGTCAGTAACTTCGACAGCTTAGCCACACTGGTGGTTTTACCTGCACCTTGTAAACCTGCCATTAAAATGACGGCTGGAGGCTGAGCGGCTAAATCTAACGCTTCATTAGATTCGCCCATCACAGCTTCAAGCTCTGACTGAACTATTTTTATGAACTCTTGACCCGGAGTGAGCGATTTAGAAACCTCTACTCCAACCGCGCCCTCTTTTACGCGCTTTACGAAATCACGAATAACAGGAAGGGCAACGTCTGCCTCAAGAAGCGCCATGCGGACTTCACGTAGTGTTTCTTTAATATTATCTTCGGTCAGTCGACCTTTACCGCTGATGTTCTTCAGCGTCTTGGATAATCGATCAGTTAAATTCTCAAACATATCTATCTCTTCGCTCATTAATGCGATGTATTACGTTTAGTATACCTTAGCCATGAAAAGAGTCATACCCGTTGCTGAAGGCTTCTTTTTAAGTAGTGTTAGGAACTGAGAACTTGCTCAGAATCAATTCTATTGGTTTAGCCCATAGCCCCATAGACGGATGCAGGGTATAATTCCTTCATTAGACAATCATTTTTGTAGGAAACATGGACAGCTTAATTGCTATAGTTGCAGCGATTCTCTACGTGATGGCAATCGCGATGATCGTACCGGGCCTTGCACATCAAACCGGGATCCGAGCAAAAACGGTATTAGTTAGCGCTTCTTTGGCGTTGCTTTTTCATGCTTGGTTACTCAGCGATCTGATTCTGAATGGCTCAGGGCAGAACTTAAGTATTCTCAACGTTGCCTCTTTGATAAGCTTTATTATCTCAGTGGTCATGAGTGCTGCCATGCTAAAAACCCGCCTGTGGTTCTTATTACCTGTGGTTTATAGTTTTGCTGCTATCAATTTAAGTGCCGCCACATTTTTACCAAGCACCTTTGTTACCCACCTTGAAAATGATCCAAAACTACTGATTCATATCTCTTTTGCTCTATTTTCTTATTCAACTCTAACCATTGGTGCTTTATATGCACTTCAATTAGCCTGGTTAGATTACAAACTGAAAAATAAGAAAGCACTGTCTATTAATCCAAACCTTCCCCCTTTAATGATGGTTGAAAGACAACTTTTCAAGATCATTTTAATTGGAACAGCATTATTAACCGGAACCTTAATCACTGGTTTTGTGTTCGTACAAGATATGTTTGCTCAAGGGAAAGCGCATAAAGGTATTCTCTCTTTTATTGCTTGGATTATTTACTCTGTACTTTTATGGGGTCACTACCATAAAGGATGGCGCGGAAGGAAAGTCACTTGGTTTGCCGTTGCTGGTGCCACTTTGCTAACTCTTGCCTATTTTGGTAGCCGATTCGTGCGAGAAATCATTTTAAACTAGTGCATTACGGTGCCTAATATCATTGAATGAAGGTGCATTGATTGCACCTTTGTTTTATCAAAAAATCGACATTCATAAAAAATTGACATCACGACCATCTTCGGTCATTAATTAAGCAGCTATATAAAAAGGAATAAAATAGTTTTGGACGACATATCTACGGGTATCTTATTTGCGCTACTCGCGTGTCTCATTGTTATTTCAGGTTATTTTTCAGGTTCAGAAACTGGGATGATGTCTCTGAATCGTTACCGCCTAAAGCATTTAGCCAGTACTGGTCATAAAGGGGCGAAACGTGTAGAAAAGCTATTGAGCCGACCTGATCGTCTTATTGGCCTAATCTTAATCGGTAACAACCTTGTCAATATTTTAGCCTCAGCGATTGCCACGATCATTGGCATGAGGCTGTATGGGGATCTTGGGGTTGCCATTGCGACTGGTGCGTTGACTATGGTCGTACTCGTTTTTGCTGAGGTGACACCAAAAACGTTAGCAGCACTTTATCCAGAAAAAGTGTCATATGCGAGTAGTATCCTGCTTGGCATCTTAATGAAACTTCTGTCGCCCCTCGTCATTTTAGTCAACTTTATTACTAACGGCTTTATCCGAGTGCTTGGGATAAAAGTTAAACATGGCGCGAAAGATCACCTAAGCTCTGAAGAATTAAGAACCGTCGTGAATGAAGCGGGGAATCTTATTCCACGCCGTCACCAAGATATGTTGGTGTCTATCTTAGATTTAGAGCATGTCACGGTGAATGACATTATGGTGCCGCGTAATGAGATTACTGGTATCGATATTAACGATGACTGGAAATCGATCGTTAGGCAACTCACTCACTCACCTCATGGTCGCATAGTGCTATACCGAGACCAAATAGATGAAGTGGTGGGTATGCTTCGCCTACGTGAAGCGTACCGTCTGATGCTTGAAAAAAATGAATTCAACAAAGAAACGTTATTACGAGCAGCCGATGAGGTGTATTACATTCCGGAAGCGACACCACTGAATGTCCAAATTCTAAAATTCCAACGCAATAAAGAGCGAATTGGTCTGATTGTCGACGAGTATGGTGACATTAATGGCTTAATCACTTTAGAAGATATTTTAGAAGAGATTGTCGGTGAGTTTACAACATCCATTGCGCCTAGTTTATCGGAAGAGATCACGCCACAGAATGATGGCAGTTTCTTAATTGAAGGCAGTGCCAATATTCGAGATATCAACAAAGGGTTAAAATGGACATTACCTACCGATGGACCAAGAACATTAAACGGGTTGATATTGGAACATTTAGAAGATATTCCTGAAAGCCACTTAAGTGTGCAGGTCTCTAACCACCCAATGGAAATCGTTGAACTCGAAGAGAATCGCATTAAATTGGTCCGTGTTTTTCCTTCACTTGAAGAATCTGCTTAGCAGAGCCATATTTATATGAGTCCACAAAAAAGGGGTGATACGAATGTATCACCCCTTTTTTAATGCTCTGTCTATTCGAGATAAAAAATCAATCTATTTTAAGCTCTTGTAACATAGACTCAGGTAGAGCCAATTCATCATTTTTATTCACCTCAATTCCAGCATCAATGATGGCTTGAGCGATATCTTGAGCCTGTTCCAGCGAGTGCATGCTTGCCGTTCCACACTGGTACTCATTTAGCTCTGGGATTTTATTTTGGCTCTCGACTTTGAGTACATCTTTCATTGCGGCAAGCCAAGCAGTTGCGACTTGCTCTTCAGAAGGTGTACCAATTAAGCTCATGTAAAAACCGGTACGACAGCCCATCGGTGAAATATCAATAATCTCGATCGACTCATCGTTTAAATGTGCACGCATGAACCCAGCATATAAATGCTCTAAGGTATGAATACCTCGTTCAGACAAAATATCCTTATTTGGAGCCGTAAAACGCAAATCAAACACCGTAATAGTATCGCCTTTTGGGGTTTGCATCTTCTTGGCTACTCGTACCGCTGGCGCATTCATACGGGTATGATCGACAGTAAAACTATCCAGTAACGGCATTGCTCATCTCCTTGCAATTTACTCTAACAAGCCAGTTAAAAAAACCAGCTGCGATTGTCTTCTAGCTCTTGTCGGCACTGTTTTAGCTGCCCACCATAATTCTTTGCTTGCTGCTCGACTTTTCGAGCGATTTTTTTCAGTGTAGGTTTACCTTGATAACTTTTACGTTTGAAGCCACCACGGCCTTCATGGTAAGCCAAATATTGATTATAAGGGTCCCACTTTGATATCCCTAGCTGACGCTGAGTCTCGCTTGTATACCAACCAACAAACATTAATGAGTCATCAAAATTCGTTCTCGAACCACCATGATTCGTTGCCTTCTGAAAGTCTTCCCACGCCGGGTCCTGAGCTTGCGCGTAGCCATAAGCACTGCTCACTCGACCCCACGGGATGAAACCTAAAATGTAGTCTTTCGGAGGCCTCGCATCATGGCGAAAACTACTCTCTTGTTTAACGAATGCCATGGCGACGTTAATCGGAGTACCCCACTCATCTTCCATCTCTAAAGCATCATCATACCAGCTTGGGTTTTCACGAAAAATTTCACAAAGGTTACTTTGTTTTTTCGGTGGTGGTGTTGCACAACCCGCTAATGTAAAAACAAATACTGCGATCAAAATTGAACGAAACACATGACATCCTTGGCTATTATCGATTATTTGTCATCACTATTCAGGTATGAGAAATAATCACTTAAAAATGCATCAAAACTCGCGGTATCCGACTGTTCAATCTCTTTTTGAGCAACAATAGAACGCTGCACTTCTTGCTCCATTAACTCCGCAGAATAATGTTTAAACTGATGCTGAAGGTGCTCGTCACGGAACGCTTTTCCTAGTTCGCAACCAAGATTACCTAGCCCCCCCATCTCTTTCGTCTTCTCTAAAAGTTGACCTGAAATGGTAAGTTCTGGTTCATCAATCCAGCCTGATAGCTTATGGCAAACATCTTGATAATCTGTTCCACCTAACTCAGAATCCATCAGCTTTGCGATATCCATTAAATCAACAAACACGCGCTTAGCCCACTGCTGTAGCGTGAGTTTTTCGCCATGACAGCCAATTTGAAGCTCTAAACCAGGCTTACGACCTTCTAAAATGACTTTATTCCAATTGTCACGCCAGCACTCTAACTCGCAGTTGTTCATCTCTTCGGAGTCTGACAGTACGCTCCAAGTTAAAAACAGGTCCAAAAACCTCACTTGATCGTCTGTTATGCCGATGGAGCTGAATGGATTCACATCTAAAGACCGAACCTCAATGTATTCAACGCCAGCTCTGGCTAGTGCTTCTGACGGTTTTTCACCGCTCTTAGCAACACGCTTAGGACGAATAGGTGCATACAATTCATTCTCAATTTGCAGAACATTACTGTTCAACTGGCGATGTTCGCCTTCGACTTTGATGCCGATTTCTGCAAATTCATCAGAAGGAGTATGAATCGCTTGATTCAACCCTTCCAAGTATTGGTCTAAACCATTAAAGCCAATTTTCAATGAGCTTTGTGCATTATTGGTGTAGCCCAAATCACTTAAACGCAATGATGTTGCTTGCGGTAAGTAAAGTGTTTTGCCTATGTTTTCAAACGGCAAGTTACTTTCTCGCCCTTGAATAAACGAAGAGCACAAAGCAGGTGAAGCGCCAAAGAAGTAAGGGATCAACCAACCAAAGCGGTAATAATTACGAATTAATCCAAAGTAAGCGTCTGACTTCGATGCTTCGCGATCGCTTTGTACCTGCTCACCATATAATGCATCCCAAAATGATTCAGGGAATGAGAAGTTAAAATGCACACCAGATATGATTTGCATCAGGCTGCCATAACGGCGTTTCAAACCTTCACGATATAAGGTTTTCATTTTGCCTGTATTTGATGAGCCATATTGAGCTAATTGAATATCCTCTTCGTCGCCTACATAGCAAGGCATGGAAAGAGGCCACAACTTCTCATTATCTAATTTGGTTTGGGTAAAGTGATGCACATCTTTAAGCTGTGCCAATAGTGTGTTCACGTCATTCGATACTGGCGTTATAAATTCCAGTAAAGATTCAGAAAAGTCAGTGGTGATCCATTCGTTTGTTAACGCTGAACCTAAGCTTTTCGGATGAGGCGTTAATGCTAAACGACCATCTTTTCCATAACGTAATGTTTCACGCTCTACACCACGGCCAAATTGTGAAAACACAACGGGATTATCTGCAACTTTTTTAAGTCGCGCAGCAAAATCAGTCAAAATTCAGTTCACTTATCTTATATCGTTCTTATTCGAACCATTATAATTCGTTGGCCCATGTAAAAGAGGCTTCGAGAGAGACATATGGCCTCTCCCTATTTAATGTGTGCTCTAATGGATAATTTCAAGCTCTACGACAGGAATATCCAATTTTTCTAGCTCAGGTTTGAGGGTTTTGGCATCTCCTACCACTATAAATTGGTAGTCGTTTGGATCAAACCATTTGCGGGCTAAATTGTTCAACGTCTCTTTATCCACCATTTCTACAATGTCGTTGCGCTGCTGTAAGTAATCTTCGTCTAAGCTAAATGCTAAGATGTTACTCAACAACATTGCTTTTTGAGCTGGCGTTTCGTACTTCAAAGCGTCCTGCTGTCCTACCGCCAAGCGCATAAAATCAACTTCATCTTGGGTCAGTCCACTAATACTGATTTCTTGTAACTCATTTTGCAGTTCAATAATAGATGCTACCGTCACATCCGCACGAACTTGAGCATTAAAGACGATGGCCCCGGTCTCCCTATTACTTGCAAAGTAGCTACCAGCACCATAGGTATAACCTTTATCTTCACGTAAATTTTGATTTATGCGACTATTGAAATTACCGCCTAAGTTAAAATTTGCCAATTGACTTAAGTACAACTCACCAGTGGCATCAAATGGCAGCCCTTTTCTCACCATACGAACGATGCTTTGAGGAGCGCCCGGCTTATCAACAAGATAAAGTTTCTGCTCTGTTAGTGGCTTGACAATTTGTGGCCTCAGCAACGGAGCTGCCTCAGCTTCCCAACTTTCGATAAAAGAGAGCTCTTTTTTGATCTCACGTTTGGATACATCTCCCACAACAATAATATGAGCACCTTGTGGCGTGTAGTTATCTCGGTAGAAGTTTTTAATATCTTGTAGCGTGATTGATTTGATCGATTGCTCAGTACCATCACTTGAGCGTGCAAAGATAGAGTCACCGAAGAGCACTTGTCTCGTCGCTTGTGAAGCCATCCAGCTCGGTTGTTGGTGTTGATAAACCACACCTTCTAACATCTGCATTTTTAGTCGCTCAAAATCGTCTAGCTCAAAGGCAGGCGTAAAGAGTTGCTCTTCCACAATCGCTAATGTTTCCGATAAATTTTGCTTCAGAGATGAAACGGTGATCTTGGTTGTATAAGCGCCAGCACTAATATTAATCGTACTACCTAATCTATCCAATTGTGCTTGAAGGGCTTCAATGGAGTGAGCTTGAGTCCCCTCTTCCATCATAGCGGCAGTGAAATTTGCTAACCCCTCTTTTCCTCGTGGAACATATCGCTCTCCTGCTGGAAGTTGGATTTGCAATTGTACGGTTGGCGTTTCATTGCTCACGGTTCCAAGTAACTCAGTACCATTGGTGTAATGGAGCTTATATAGGCTCGGCATTTCAGCTTTTACCGCTTGAGCAACTTCGGGGATTTGTGAGCGATCAAACTCATCGACTGCACGACGGTAAACAAGTTGATCATCGGTCACTTTCTTATATTCAGGAAGCGTTCGATCAGGAGTGGTAAAGGTTGCTTTTCTGACAGCTAGCTTTTGTTCTCCCTTAGGAATAACGCTTAACGTTACTTTCGCTTTACCTTTGATGAAATCATCGTAGGCTTTTTCTACCGACTCAGGAGAGACAGATCGAATCTGATTTAGTTTAGACTCTAATCGATCTGGCTGACCATAAAATGTTTGGTTTGACGCTAATTGTGACACTTTCCCACGTACACTCTGCAATGCAAAAACGGCATTCGCTTCTGCACTACCTGTTATTTGATCAAGTCTTTCTTGCTCAACACCTTGCGCTTCAAACTGCTCAAGTGTAGCCATCACTTCTGAATATAAATGGGTAAGATCGCCTTTATCTCCAGAGTCACCCATGGCATAGACGTAAAGGGTACAGGCTAATTCTGCACAATCTTGAAATGCACCTGCATCTACCGCTTTTTGCGTCTTTATTAGGTTTTGATATAAGTAGCTATTGGTGCCGCTACCTAACACGTTTGCCAGTGCATTCACTGAAGATTCGCTGGAGTCTCCGCGATAAGTGGTAGGCCAACCGATAAGAACCATCGGCTGACGAATTCGGTCTTCTAATGTGATGTATCGATCTTCGGTCAATATTGCTGGTGCTTTGGGTGCATTTTCAACATCCGGCCCTGATGGGATCGATCCAAAGTATTTATTCACCCATTCTAATGTTTGATCAACATCAATATCACCACCAATGGTAATTACCGCATTATTTGGGCCATACCAACGCAAGAAGAATGCTTTAAGATCATTCACATCAACTCGATCTAGGTCTTCAATGTAACCAATGGTCTGCCAAGAATAAGGGTGACCTTCGGGATAAAGCGCTTCTCCCATTTTCTCCCACATCAAACCATATGGACGGTTATCGTAGCTCTGTGCTCGTTCATTTTTTACGGTATCTCTTTGTATCTCAAACTTCTTCTGAGAAACCGCATTTAATAGAAAACCCATCCGATCCGATTCAAGCCACAGCATTTTCTCTAACTGGTTCGAAGGCACGGTTTCGAAGTAGTTTGTTCGATCTCGATTGGTGGTGCCATTAAGTGTTCCACCGGCTTCGGTAATGATCTTAAAGTGTTGCTGATCCCCCACATGCTCAGATCCTTGAAACATCATATGCTCAAAAAAATGCGCAAAGCCTGATTTACCAATCTCTTCACGGGCAGAGCCTACGTGATAAGTCACATCAACATGAACGAGAGGATCAGAATCATCAGGCGATAAAATGACGGTTAACCCATTATCTAATTGATATTTTGAGTACGGGATCATGACCTTGCCAGCGCTAGAGTCGACCTCTTCAACAAGAGTCACGCCTTTAGGCAATGATGAGAAGAAAGGAACCGATACTGGTACTTGAGATGAGCAGCCATAGAGGGCGATGAGGGATAAAGCACCAAGACAAACCTTTTTCATTGGTTCTCCTTAAAAATTGATAGCAAAAATATCATCGGTGAAATACTGAGATCGACAGACAAAATCTATAGTTCAAATAACGATATACGATGATACATACATTAAAAAAGCCCTAAAAAAACAGCCGATAAAATACAGTAACGCAAAGCTTTACCGATAAAAATTAAAATCACGCATGGCCAAAATTTCATCCTTAACCAACCAGCAGCAAGGCATAACGGATCGCCTATGATGGGAAGCCAGCTTAAGAGCATCGTCCAATAGCCATATTTTTTTAACCAAGCTAATGCTTTATGACCATGTTTATCCTGCTCAGTTCGATTAGGAAGCCAAATACCGATCCAATAATTGGTTAACCCCCCAAGCGTATTACCTGTGGTCGCAATCAATATGATGCTTAAAACTGAAAATTGGTTCAGGCTGAGTGTGGCGATCACGCTCGCTTCTGAACCACCAGGCAGTAAGGTTGCACTCAAAAAGCCACTAAAAAAAAGTACCCACAATGCTGAATCTGAAAACCATAATGCAACATCTTCAAACAGTACGTTAAAAAACTCTAGCATTGCATATCCAGCAGCACCTTACCGCGAGTATGGCCAGTTTCTATTTGAAGGTGGGCCGCTTGGACTTGAGCCATTTCATAGATTTGATGAATTTCAGTTTTTAATAAACCCACGCTGACCATGTACATCAACGCATCAAATTGTTCGACGTCAGGCTTAACCAACATACCACTTGCAGTAAAACCTAAAAGGTTGGCTTTCTCACAGATAAGTTCTGCTGACAACGTTGGAACGGTCACAACTCGTGCGCCATCTTTTAAACATTTAAGGGCATCTAAAGCGATATCGCCTCCGACTAAGTCAATCAAAACATCGACATCAGATACACGATCTGAAGCTGGAGCAAATTGATAGTTAATTGCGTGAGCGCCTAGGTTCGCAAGGTAATCTAAATTCGACTCACTGCAAGTGGTGTATACCTCAGCTTTAGCTGCAACCGCAATTTGTACAGCGAGATGTCCCACTCCGCCAGCTCCAGCTAAAATTAGAACTCTATCGCCCTCTTTCACTTCTGCTTTATTGATGGCCTGCGCAGCAGTTTGTCCCGCTAAAGGCAGTGCTGCGGCAGCTTCTAAGGTGATCGTATCTGGCACTTTACACAAATCCGTTTCGGCGACACAGATATATTGGCTATAGCCTCCCCCTTGAAGAGGAAAGCCAACAAAACCCGCAACGTTATCATTGATTGAAAGTCGGTTAGATTTTTCACCACAGGCGACAACTTTCCCTGAAATATCATATCCAGGAACCCATGGAAGGTTATCTTTATTTTGTGCCGCTGCCCAGCCAAGGCCAGCCCGTGTTTTTACATCAATGGGGTTCACACCAGAGAAAGCGACTTTGACTAACACTTCGTCCGCTTTTGGTACAGGAATAGGCGAGGTTGTCACCGCCAAGGTTTCAACGGAACCAAATTCAGTGATTACGATTTGCTTGTTTTCCATAGAAAGTCCCTAATCTTGGATTGATACATACTGCGACTGTACTTTGACTGATGTTTATCACACTTAACACCTCGCGGTGCATACATCATGAAACAGGCAATAAAAAAGGGATGCCATTGCATCCCTTTGACTATAAACCATTTCATGCTTAGAGGTTAAGCATAAGCGCTCAATTTAACCGTAAGTTAACCCGCTAGAGCAAGCAAAATACCCGCCGCTACCGCTGAGCCCAAGACACCAGCTACGTTTGGCCCCATTGCATGCATAAGTAGGAAGTTTTGTGGGTTAGCTTCTAAACCAACCTTATTTACCACCCTTGCAGCCATTGGTACTGCAGAAACACCCGCCGCACCAATCAATGGATTAATGTCCTCTTTCGAGTATTTATTGAGTAATTTAGCCATCAGTACACCCGCAGCCGTACCAATACTAAAGGCAACCGCCCCTAATGCTAAAATACCTAAAGTTTCAAAGTTTAAGAACTTATCAGCTTGCAGTTTAGAACCAACACCTAGGCCTAAAAATATTGTCACAATATTGATTAGCTCATTTTGGGCGGTCTTGGATAGACGATCCACCACACCGGCTTCTCGCATTAAGTTACCCAAACAGAACATACCAACTAATGGCGTTGCTGAAGGTAAGAATAAGATCGTCATAATCAAAACGGCGAGTGGGAATATAGTTTTCTCCATT
The DNA here is from genome assembly GCF_050337905.1 of Vibrio clamense. Classification (NCBI taxonomy): domain Bacteria; kingdom Pseudomonadati; phylum Pseudomonadota; class Gammaproteobacteria; order Vibrionales; family Vibrionaceae; genus Vibrio; species Vibrio clamense. Next base: position 479,766 of record NZ_JAKJTJ010000020.1, read on the forward strand.
TTCCCAACATGACGCAGTTGAGCCATTTTAATCTTACGCTCTTCAGGCGTGGTTAACGCTTTCATAATTGGAGGCTGAATAATCGGTACTAACGCCATGTAGCTATATGCTGCCACCGCAATAGCTCCGAGCAAATCAGGTGATAGCTTACTTGCTAAAAAGATTGCGGTTGGGCCATCTGCGCCACCAATGATGGCAATCGATGATGCATCTGCCATCGAAAATTCCATTCCTGGTACATAGTTAAGTAATATCGCCCCAAATAGGGTCGAGAAGATACCAAACTGTGCTGCGGCTCCAAGCCATAGGGTTTTAGGGTTGGCGATCAACGCACCAAAATCCGTCATAGCCCCTACGCCCATGAAGATCAGTAGCGGGAAGACACCCGTTTCAATTCCAACATGGTAAACGTAGTAAAGTAACCCACCCGGATCAGTAAAACCGGCATTAGGTATATTGGCTAATACTGCACCAAAACCAATAGGCAATAGTAGTAAAGGCTCAAATCCTTTCTTGATAGCTAAAAAGAGCAGAATACAGCCAACAAGCATCATGCAAATCTGGCCAAATTCGAAGTTTGCGATCCCTGTTTCCGACCATAAGATCTTTAATCCGTCCATGGTACTCCCTTATGCCAAGCTTAGTAGTGGAGAACCGACAGCTACAGCATCGCCCTCTTTAACGTGTAAGTCTTGAACAATGCCACCACGAGCTGCTCTAACTTCAGTCTCCATCTTCATCGCTTCAAGCAATAGCAGTACGTCGCCTTCAGCAACTTCAGCACCCGCTTGCACATTCACTTTGAAGATATTTCCCGCTAAAGGCGCTGGAACAACTTCACTATCACTTGCTGGAGCAGGAGCCGCAGGGGCTGCTGATTTTGCTGGAGTGACTGATGACAATTGCCCTTGAGGACCCACTTCTACATCGTAAACTTGACCATCAACTTTAACGCTATAAGTTTCCACTGAACCAACAGATGCAGGCGCGGCAACAGGAGCCGTCGCAGCCTGTGCTGATTCTAATGTTGGAGCAGGTTCAAACGCTTCAGGGTTACGGCGGTTTTTAAGGAATTTAAGTCCAACTTGAGGGAATAACGCATAAGTCAGGACATCATCAACGGTATCTTCGGCTAAAGATATGCCTTCTGATTTCGCTTTGCTGAGTAGGTCTGTTGTTAAAGTATCGAGTTCGTCAACCAACAAGTCAGCAGGTCGGCAAGTGATCGCTTCTGCGCCATTGAGAACTTTCGCTTGTAACTCGGCATTCACGGGCGCTGGAGCCGTTCCATATTCACCTTTAAGAACACCAGCTGTCTCTTTGGTAATACTCTTATATCTTTCACCTGTCAGTACGTTAATTACTGATTGAGTCCCTACAATTTGCGACGTCGGTGTCACCAAAGGAATGTAGCCTAAATCTTTACGTACACGTGGGATCTCTTCCAGAACTTCATCAAGACGATCCGCTGCACCTTGCTCTTTTAGCTGCCCTTCCATATTGGTTAGCATGCCACCAGGTACTTGAGCGATCAGGATGCGAGAGTCCACCCCTTTCATCTGCCCTTCCCACTTCGCATACTTTTTACGAACATCACGAAAATATGTCGCAATTGGCTCTATTTGTTCAAGTTTAAGATTTGTATCACGCTCTGTTCCTTCAAGCATCGCAACAACGGTTTCAGTTGGTGTATGCCCATAAGTACAGCTCATTGATGAAATAGCCGTATCTAAAATATCAATGCCCGCTTCTACCGCTTTAACAGCCGTCGCCGTTGATAAACCTGTCGTAGCATGGCTATGAAGAGCCAAAGGAACATCACATGACGCTTTAATACGTGTTATCAACTCTTCGGCTTCATAAGGTTTCAGTAAGCCTGACATATCTTTAATGCATAGAGAGTGGCAACCAAGATCTTCTAAACGCTTAGCCAGATCAACCCAAGTATCTGAATTATGAACCGGGCTGGTTGTGTAAGAGAGTGTACCTTGCGCATGGCCACCCACTTTAATTGTGGCCTTAACAGCCGTTTCAAAGTTACGCACATCATTCATCGCATCGAAGATACGAAATACGTCCATACCATTGGTATGCGCACGCTCAACAAATTTCTCAACAACATCATCTGCGTAATGGCGATATCCGAGTAAATTCTGTCCTCGTAATAGCATTTGCATTGGTGTATTTGGCATTGCTTTCTTTAATTCACGTAAACGTTCCCAAGGATCTTCCCCTAAAAATCGAATACACGAATCAAACGTCGCTCCACCCCATGTTTCAAGAGACCAATAACCAACTTTATCCAGCTCTGCTGCAATAGGCAGCATATCTTCAATACGCATACGCGTAGCAAATAGTGACTGGTGGGCATCACGAAGTACCACATCTGTGATCGCTAGTGGTTTAGACATGCTCATTAACTCCTTTTAATACTTACAAATGCTATTTAGCTGTAGAGGTACGGTATTGATGTACCGCTGCCGAAATCGCGGCTACTACACTTGGGCTGATAGCAGAGGATTCTGATGTAACTTTTTTATTTTGAGTGGTAGGTGTGATCGGTGCTGGTACTTCTTCTGGTACCAGTTTGGACATCAACCGAACTACGTAAACTAGAATGGTGAGGAAAATAAAGACGACCGACATCCCCGTAACCATCAGGGTTGCAGCATCTACTAGCAGGCTTCCAATATGTGTCATGTTGCTTCCTTTCTTCGTCATCCTGACATGTGCAGGACTCCACGATTATAAATCCCGACAAAAGGATTATCTCGATTGGTAAAACTTTGTCAATTTTGTTTAAGGAAGAGTTCTATATAAAGCACAAATCAGATGAATATTTGTACACTTAAGTCACATAAATCTGATCTTATTGCCTTTTTTAGACTAAAAAACTAGTGAATATTGCCAGATTACTGAAGAAATGGGGTCAATTGTGAGATGAGGTTAAAATTTCCGAGATTAACTAATAAAAACAATTGGTTGTATTATTCAAGCTAACAAGAAGTAATGGGGATGTTAAATGCAAAAAAGCCTCGCATTGCGAGGCTTTTTAATCTCTAGAAGAGAAATAATGGTGCGCGCGGGAGGATTCGAACCTCCGACCGCCTGGTTCGTAGCCAGGTACTCTATCCAGCTGAGCTACGCGCGCACTAAATCGGTGTTACACAATAATTATATCAATCACTGCTTGCCTCTCTTACGAGAGTAATAATGGTGCGCGCGGGAGGATTCGAACCTCCGACCGCCTGGTTCGTAGCCAGGTACTCTATCCAGCTGAGCTACGCGCGCACTAAATCGGTGTTACACAATGATTGTATCAATCACTGCTTGCCTCTCTTACGAGAGTAATAATGGTGCGCGCGGGAGGATTCGAACCTCCGACCGCCTGGTTCGTAGCCAGGTACTCTATCCAGCTGAGCTACGCGCGCACTAAATCGGTGCTACACAATGATTGTATCAATCACTGCTTGCCTCTCTTACGAGAGTAATAATGGTGCGCGCGGGAGGATTCGAACCTCCGACCGCCTGGTTCGTAGCCAGGTACTCTATCCAGCTGAGCTACGCGCGCACTAAATCGGTGTTACACAATGACTATTTCAATCACTGCTTGCCTCTCTTACGAGAGTAATAATGGTGCGCGCGGGAGGATTCGAACCTCCGACCGCCTGGTTCGTAGCCAGGTACTCTATCCAGCTGAGCTACGCGCGCACTAAATCGGTGTTACACAATGATTGTATCAATCACTGCTTGTCTCTCTTACGAGAGTAATAATGGTGCGCGCGGGAGGATTCGAACCTCCGACCGCCTGGTTCGTAGCCAGGTACTCTATCCAGCTGAGCTACGCGCGCACTGTAATTCCTGCTAAAGAATTATTGTGAAGCTTATCACATTCCATTTCTTACGAAACAAAAAAAGCCCTAAGGGCATACAATGAATGGCGGTGAAGGAGGGATTCGAACCCTCGATACGGCTACAAACCGTATACTCCCTTAGCAGGGGAGCGCCTTCAGCCTCTCGGCCACCTCACCGTTGTATATTCACTGTTTTATCTCTTGCAAAGGAGATAATGGTGCGCGCGGGAGGATTCGAACCTCCGACCGCCTGGTTCGTAGCCAGGTACTCTATCCAGCTGAGCTACGCGCGCACTAATTGTTTCTTTACCTAAGTAAGTCAACGTCTCAAGAATGGCGGTGAAGGAGGGATTCGAACCCTCGATACGGCTACAAACCGTATACTCCCTTAGCAGGGGAGCGCCTTCAGCCTCTCGGCCACCTCACCGTCTTGAGGAGGCACATATTACGATTTACCAAAAATATGTCAAACATTTTCTTGGCAAAAACTGCAAAAAAAACCTCAACCGTTGCCTATTTAATCAAAGCGTTGAAAAATCGCACGTTAAAGTCGAGATTGACGCCTCGAATAGCAGTGTAACTGAAAAAACATCGACAAATTGCGAGGTAGGTTTCATTTGAAAGTTTCTCGTTCTTATCTACTTAATTACGCGCACAAAAAAGGCCAGCAAATTTGCCAGCCTTTTCTCAAACACTACCCAATTAGTAGTTGCCTGTTGTAACGTTGCCGTTACCTTTCTCTGCTTGAATGCGCATGTAGATTTCTTCACGGTGAACAGATACTTCTTTCGGTGCATTAACACCGATACGTACTTGGTTACCTTTTACACCTAGCACAGTAACTGTCACTTCATCACCAATCATCAGTGTTTCGCCAACACGGCGAGTCAAAATTAGCATTCTTTGCTCCTTGAGTAATCTCTGAATTATCTTGCTACGAAACCATTATCAACAAAAGTTATATTTTCGTAAACTGTCTATTTGTTTATTTAACCAAAATGCATCTGATTTTGCTGAAATAGTTCGGTTTCGTGCTCCGTTATATATGCATCATGAAGTATGTTAGCCGCTTTCTCAACTACAGTTGGACACAAAACCAGCATTAATGATCGCTGCTCTGTAAAATGATGATGAACATCGATTCCATGATCTAATAGTAACTCGATCGACGCCGACAGCACTCTTTGCGCTTGAGTACCAACAACTGTGAGCAAGCTTACCGCTTCACTATTACGGATTTTCTCATCAAAAACTAGCCCTAACTTGGCGTAAGCATCTTGTTTAATGACCACTCCTGTCCAATCTGTTTCCTGGATCACACTCCATATTTCAATACCCAGCATCTGACACTGCTTTTGTAATGCTTCACTCGTCGAATGCTCAACGTGGATCATGACCAAACAGTGTTCTAATGCCAGCCCTGAAATTAAGCGTTCAGAAGAGTCTCCACTAACTAAACTACCGTCGTTAACCTCAAACGTAGAAAGAACCCTAAGTGGCACGTTATACTGATGAGCGTATAAGACAGATGGAAGATGAAGAACTTTTGCGCCTTTTCGAGCCATCTCTTTCATTGCAGGAAAGTCGATACAGTCAATTTTACGAGCATTTTTTACCACTCGCGGATCACATGTATAAATGCCATCGACATCTGTAAATATTTGACACTCTTGTGCCTCAAGCGCACCAGCCAGAGTAACTGCACTAGTATCAGACCCACCTCTTCCGAGTGTAGTGATATCCCCTTTGGAATTAATACCTTGGAAGCCTGCAACTATCACGATCTGTTCATCGTTCAAAAGCTCAGTAATAGGTCCGGTATCAATATGTTTAATTGCCGCGTTATTATGATGATTATCAGTCAATATTTTAGCTTGAGATCCTGTCAATGATGTCGTGCTATACCCTAATTTACTCAGGATCATAGCAAGTAGAGCCATCGACATTTGCTCACCAGCTGAAAGTAATACATCTAGCTCTCTTGCATTAGGCACGTCATCAACTTCTAGAGCTAAATTTATTAAACGATTTGTCTCACCTGACATAGCAGAAACGACAACCACGACATGGTTACCATCATTTTTTGCTTTAATGATATGTTCTGCCACCACATGCATTCTCTCTATAGAGCCTACAGATGTTCCACCAAATTTTTGCACAATTATGGGCTTTTTCACCAGCCTTCACCTTCCTAGGACCGCAGTCGCATGAATTAACACATCTAAATCGATAGTAGATTTAGTTCAAAAAAATTAACCAAGTAGTCTAACTTCGACAATTAGACCACTTGGTTAATCTCAATAAATTATGCCCAATCAAATTATCTTTGATTGGGCATTAACTTTAGAGGTTAAATGTAATTATAAACGCTCTTCTAACCAAGCTTGAACAGATTGCAATGCTTCTGGTAAGGCTTCTACGTCTGTACCGCCCGCTTGCGCCATATCAGGTCGACCACCACCTTTACCGCCAACTTGCTCTGCAACCATTTTAACTAAATCACCCGCTTTTACTTTGCTAGTCAGGTCTTTCGTCACACCAGCAATTAGACCCACTTTATTATCAGCAACGTTAGCAATAAGGATAATACCGCTACCAATCTGATTTTTAGTATTGTCTAACATTGTACGAAGGTTCTTGTTATCCGCGCCTTCAAGAGCAGCAACTAAGACTTTCACACCGCAAATATCAGTCACTTTGCCCATAATATTGGCACTTTCTGCTGCTGCCATTTTATCTTTCAGCAACTGCATTTCTTTTTCCAAAGATTTCGCTTTTTGTGCTGACTCTGCAATTTTCGCTTCATAAGCTTTGTTTTGAGAATCAATAAAGTCTAAAGCTGAATCGCCAGTAACCGCTTCAATACGACGAATACCAGCCGCGATGCCGCCTTCAGAGGTAATCTTAAATAGGCCTATATCACCAGTATTATTAGCATGAATACCACCACAAAGCTCAGTAGAGAAATCTCCCATAGAGAGTACGCGAACTTCTGCATCGTATTTTTCGCCGAATAGCGCCATCGCACCTTTTGCTTTCGCGGATTCAATATCCATAATATTGGTTTCAATAGTATGGTTACGACGAATCTGAGCATTCACTAAGCGTTCAACTTCTTTAAGCTCTGCTGGCGTTACCGCTTCAAGGTTTGAGAAGTCAAAACGAAGGTTATCAGCTTTAACTAATGAGCCTTTCTGTGCAACGTGCTCACCAAGTACTTGGCGTAACGCTTCATGCAATAAGTGAGTTGCTGAGTGGTTAAGAGAGATCGCAACACGACGCTCTGCATTCACATTAGCTGACACGCTATCTTCTTTTGCTAGAACGCCTTCAACCAACTCACCATGATGAGCAATTGCATTACCTAGCTTCTGTGTATCAACAACTTTAAATACGCCTGATTGAGTGTTCAGTGTACCCGCATCACCACATTGACCGCCTGACTCTGCATAAAATGGAGTCTGGTCCAGAATGACAATCGCCTTATCACCTGCACTCAACGTTTCAACTTCATCAGCGTCTACGAACATAGCAACAATCGAGCTTTCGCCTTGAGTCGCAGTGTAACCGCAGAACTCTGTATTGCTATCAACTTTGATTGAGGCATTATAATCCGTGTTAAACTGACCGGCTTCACGTGCACGTTGACGTTGAGCTTCCATCGCTTTTTCAAAGCCAGCTTCATCAATCGTAAATTCACGTTCACGTGCAACATCGTTCGTCAAATCAGCAGGGAAACCATAAGTATCATAAAGTTTAAATACTGTTTCACCGTCTAGTACTTTGCCATCAAGATTGTCTAAAGCTTCGTTAAGAATCACCATGCCACGCTCAAGAGTGCGGCTAAAGTTCTCTTCTTCAATGCGTAACACTTTCTCAACTAGCTCTTGCTGTTTCTTCAACTCTTCGCCTGCTGTGCCCATTACTTCAGCCAATGGACCAACAAGTTTGTGGAAGAATGAACCTTGTGCACCAAGCTTATTACCATGACGAACGGCACGACGAATGATACGACGTAGAACATAGCCACGGCCTTCATTTGAAGGCATTACGCCATCAACAATCAAGAACGCACATGAACGAATATGGTCAGCGACTACTCGTAGCGATTGATTTGACAGGTCTTCATGCCCTGTAATTTCAGCCGCTGCTTTAATTAATGTTTGGAATACATCAATTTCATAGTTTGAGTGTACGCCCTGCATAATTGCAGAAATACGCTCAATGCCCATACCTGTATCGACTGATGGTTTTGGCAATGCTTCCATTGTTCCATCAGCTTGACGGTTGAACTGCATGAAAACGTTGTTCCAAATTTCAATGAATCGGTCACCATCTTCTTCTGGAGTACCTGGGCGGCCACCCCAAATATGTTCACCGTGATCATAGAAGATCTCAGAACATGGACCACAAGGCCCAGTGTCACCCATTTGCCAGAAGTTATCTGACTCAAACGGTTTTCCACCTTTTTTATCTCCGATACGAACAATGCGATCAGCAGGGATGCCCATCTCTTTATTCCAGATATCGAATGCTTCATCATCGGTTTCGTATACAGTGACAAGTAGACGCTCAGCAGGAAGCTGAAGAACTTCGGTTAGAAATTCCCATGCGAATTTAATCGCGTCACGCTTAAAGTAATCACCAAAACTAAAATTGCCCAGCATTTCAAAAAAGGTGTGGTGACGAGCGGTAAAACCAACATTTTCGAGATCGTTATGCTTACCACCAGCACGAACACAACGCTGAGAGGTTGTCGCACGAGTGTAGCTACGTTTTTCAAGTCCTAAGAAACAATCTTTGAACTGGTTCATACCAGCATTGGTAAATAGTAACGTAGGGTCATTAGCTGGAACTAATGATGAACTATCTACAATTTGGTGTCCTTTGCTTTCAAAGAACTTAAGGAACGCGCGGCGTACCTCATCGGTGCTCATGTACATGCAGCTCTTCCTGAAATATTCGAGTTAGTATTTTTCCATATTGTAAATTGAAATGACTAGGCGAGCAAAAGATTATGTGTTGTGGTGAGAAATAGGCAGGGTGCTTTAAGAGATTCAATAAAAAAGGACTAAGCGAAGAATATGAAAAGCTGCAATCACACTATAAAGTCGATGTTTAAAGTCTACTTTTATTCTTTTCAAATACAACAAAGCCCTGCATTGCAGGGCTTTGATATCATTAACAATTAAAGAGCGAACACTCTATAACTCTTCATTTTCAGGTGACTCAGTCCCTGTCTCTTCTTCCACGACAACTGGTGTTAACAGTAGATCTCGTAGTTTAGTATCGATTTCAAGTGCAACTTCTGGGTTCTCACGTAAGTATTTACCCGAATTCGCTTTACCTTGGCCAATTTTATCGCCTTGGTAGCTGTACCATGCACCCGCTTTCTCAACTAATTTATTTTTAACACCTAAATCAATCAGCTCACCTTCACGGTTAAAACCTTTTCCGTAAAGAATTTGAGTTTCCGCTTGTTTGAACGGTGCTGCAATCTTGTTTTTAACAACTTTAATGCGAGTTTCATTACCCACAACTTCATCGCCTTCTTTAATTGCGCCTGTACGACGAATATCAAGACGAACTGATGCGTAGAATTTAAGCGCGTTACCACCCGTTGTGGTTTCTGGGTTACCAAACATAACACCAATCTTCATACGAATTTGGTTAATGAAGATACACATACAGTTAGACTGTTTTAAGTTACCCGTTAGTTTACGCATTGCTTGAGAAAGCATACGTGCTTGAAGACCCATGTGGCTATCGCCCATTTCGCCTTCAATTTCAGCTTTAGGTGTTAGTGCAGCAACAGAATCGACAACCAATACATCAATTGCACCAGAACGCGCAAGTGCATCACAGATCTCTAATGCTTGCTCACCAGTATCTGGTTGTGAAACAAGCAATGCATCGATATCAACACCTAGCTTTTTCGCATAGATAGGATCAAGAGCGTGTTCAGCATCGATAAATGCACACGTTTTTCCAACACGTTGCGCAGCAGCGATAAGCTCTAATGTTAGAGTAGTCTTACCTGAACTCTCAGGACCGTATACTTCTACGATACGTCCCATAGGTAAACCACCAGCACCCAAAGCGATATCTAACGCTAATGAACCTGTAGAGATTGTCTCTACGTCCATTGTGCGGTTGTCGCCTAAACGCATGATTGAGCCTTTACCGAATTGTTTCTCAATTTGGCCCAATGCTGCTGATAGTGCCTTTTTCTTATTATCGTCCATCACTTTCTCCACGCGATCCACATTCAGTGGCAGTGTTTTAATCTGGTAAGACACTCAGGGTTATCTAGGTGTCAGTAATTGATTTTTATTATACTGTTGATTCATACAGTGTCTATACCTGTATGAAAATAATTTTGTTTTAGTTCAAACTAACCGATCAAGCTCTCAAAGAGATGATGAACTCTAAGACGACTTTTCTCGTAAATGATTTTGCATAACGATCAGCGCATGCTCAATAGCCAGCTTGCGAACTTGATCTCGGTCTCCAATAAAATGACACGTTTCTACGTTTTGCCATTGCTCTTTATCTGCCCATGCAAAGCAGACGGTACCAACAGGCTTATCCTCAGTTCCACCACCAGGCCCTGCAATACCGCTAATTGAAACACCAATCGTTGCATTAGAATTTAGAAGAGCGCCTGTTACCATTTCAATGACAACAGGCTCACTCACCGCACCATAGGCATCAAGAGTGTCAGAAAGTACGCCAAGCATTTCCATTTTTGCTTCGTTACTGTAAGTCACGAACGCTCGATCAAACCACGACGAACTGCCCGCAACATCTGTTATTGCAGTCGCAACGCCCCCACCAGTACATGATTCCGCCGTTGTCATCACTTGATGATGTGCTAACAGCAATTTGCCGACTCTTTGGCTTAATAATCTAATAGATTCCATGGTGTAAAACCTTATTTCATCTTTTCGCTCGGATTCGATTCACGTATCCTAAGCCTCAACAGAACTAAACTAAAGAAGTGGCCCGTGAAAGTCGATCAAAAACACACTCCGATGATGCAACAGTATCTAAAATTGAAAGCAGAAAACCCTGAGATCTTATTATTCTATCGCATGGGTGATTTCTACGAACTTTTTTATGATGATGCCAAACGTGCTTCGCAGCTGTTAGAGATCTCACTGACGAAACGTGGAGCTTCAGCTGGTGAGCCAATTCCAATGGCTGGTGTGCCATTTCATTCGATTGAAGGTTACTTAGCTAAATTAGTTCAGCAAGGTGAATCCGTTGCGATATGCGAACAAGTTGGAGACCCTGCGACCAGTAAAGGCCCTGTTGAGCGAAAAGTCGTTCGAATTGTCACCCCCGGAACCGTCACAGATGAAGCGTTACTTTCTGAGCGTATCGATAATTTAATTGCTGCCATTTACCAACAAAATGGAAAGTTCGGCTATGCGACTTTAGATATTACTTCAGGTCGTTTTCAGCTAACTGAGCCTGAAACTGCGGAGGCCATGGCTGCTGAACTGCAAAGAACTTCGCCTCGTGAACTTCTATTCCCTGAAGATTTTGAAGCCGTTGATTTAATGGCTAACCGCAACGGTAATCGTCGTCGCCCCGTGTGGGAATTTGAATTAGATACTGCTAAACAGCAATTGAACCAGCAATTTGGCACTCGTGATTTAGTCGGCTTCGGAGTAGAAAATGCTCACTTGGGATTATGCGCGGCTGGTTGCTTGATCCAATACGTCAAAGACACTCAAAAAACCGCTCTGCCACACATTCGTGCGCTTACTTTCGATCGCCAAGATCACTCGGTGATCTTAGATGCGGCTACACGTCGTAATCTTGAGATCACTCAAAACCTTTCTGGCGGTTTCGATAATACGCTCGCGGAAGTTCTGGATCATACCGCAACACCAATGGGTAGCCGAATGCTTAAACGCTGGCTACATCAACCAATGCGAAATCTGGGCACTCTCGATCAACGCTTAGATTCTATTGGTGAAATCAAAGAACAAGGCTTATATGCAGACTTGCAACCGATCTTAAAACAGATTGGTGATATTGAGCGTATTTTGGCTCGTTTGGCACTACGCTCTGCTCGCCCAAGAGATATGGCGAGGTTAAGACATGCAATGCAACAACTACCAGCACTAGAAGCTAACTTGCAGTCGTTACAAAATCCTCACCTTACTAAACTGTCACAAGAAGCAGCGCCTTTAGAGTCGGTTTGTGAATTACTAGAGCGCGCAATCAAAGAGAACCCGCCCGTGGTGATCCGAGATGGTGGCGTCATTGCAACAGGCTATGATGAAGATCTTGATGAATGGCGAAAACTGGCAGATGGTGCGACAGAGTATCTTGAAAAATTGGAAGCTGATGAACGTGAGCGCCACGGCATCGATACTTTAAAAGTCGGCTACAACAATGTACATGGTTTCTTTATTCAGATAAGCCGTGGTCAAAGCCATTTAGCACCCGCTCATTACGTTCGTAGGCAAACCTTAAAAAATGCAGAACGCTACATCATTCCTGAGCTCAAAGAGCATGAAGACAAAGTGCTCAGCTCAAAATCTAAAGCACTTTCTATTGAGAAAAAACTTTGGGATGAGCTGTTCGATCTTCTGCTGCCAAGCCTAGAGCAGCTACAAAATTTATCTGCTGCGATTTCTCAACTCGATGTACTGCAGAACTTAGCAGAGCGAGCGGAAAGTCTGGATTACTGCCGTCCAACCTTAAAAGAGAAACCGGGGATCCACATTCAAGCAGGTCGTCATCCCGTTGTTGAACAAGTCATGACTGAACCCTTCATCGCAAACCCAATCGAATTACACTCAGAGCGAAAAATGCTGATTGTAACGGGGCCAAATATGGGCGGTAAATCGACCTATATGCGTCAAACCGCACTGATTGCGTTGATGGCTCACATTGGAGCTTATGTTCCCGCAGAAGCCGCTGAAATTGGCTCAATCGACCGTATATTCACTCGAATTGGTGCATCTGATGATCTTGCTTCTGGCCGCTCTACCTTTATGGTTGAGATGACTGAGACTGCAAATATTCTGCACAACTCAACCCCAAATAGCTTAGTGCTTATGGATGAAATTGGTCGAGGCACCAGCACTTACGATGGCTTATCTTTAGCATGGGCGAGTGCAGAGTGGCTCGCGAGTCAAATCGGTGCCATGACATTATTCGCTACTCACTATTTTGAGTTGACCGAACTTCCAAAACTCTTGCCTCATTTAGCGAACGTTCACCTAGATGCTGTAGAGCACGGAGATAGCATCGCGTTCATGCATGCGGTTCAAGAAGGTGCCGCAAGCAAATCTTATGGTTTGGCAGTCGCGGGATTAGCGGGCGTTCCTAAAACCGTGATCAAAAATGCGAGAGCGAAATTAACGCAGTTAGAAATGTTGGGCAATCAGCCTGAAAACACTAAATCAAGCAAAGTCGATATTGCGAACCAACTGAGTTTAATTCCGGAACCAAGCGAAGTAGAAGAGGCATTAGCCAACATCGATCCCGATGAACTGACACCTCGCCAAGCGTTAGAGGAACTTTATCGTCTTAAGAAGCTAATTTAGCTGCGATAAGATATCTAACGACAATAGGCTCTCTAACGACAATAGGCTCTCTAACGGCAATAGGATCATCGTGTTCTAAATGGGTTCAATAATGTAAAAAGGCTAGAAGATATGATCTTCTAGCCTTTTCTTTATCTGAACAAGATTGATTTAGAAGAATGTTAATCTGTTTCGATATTGAATAGGTTTTCCATGCTCAGACCTTGTTTAATCAGGATCTCACGTAAACGACGTAGGCCTTCAACTTGGATCTGACGCACTCGTTCACGAGTTAAACAAATCTCACGTCCCACCTCTTCTAAAGTGGACGGTTCATAGCCTAGCAGCCCAAAACGGCGAGCTAACACTTCTTTCTGTTTTGGATTCAGTTCATCTAACCAGTCAATCAATGACGATTTAATATCATCATCTTGAGTGGAAACTTCCGGATCAGAATTATGTATGTCAGGGATAATATCCAGAAGCGCTTTTTCACCATCACCACCAATTGGAGTATCAACAGAACTAACACGCTCATTAAGACGCAGCATCTTGCTTACATCATCGACAGGTTTATCGAGTTGGTTTGCGATCTCTTCAGCAGTAGGTTCATGATCAAGCTTTTGTGACAGTTCACGAGCGGTTCGCAGGTAGATGTTAAGCTCTTTAACGACGTGGATAGGAAGACGAATAGTACGAGTTTGATTCATCAACGCACGCTCGATCGTTTGTCTGATCCACCATGTTGCATAGGTAGAGAAACGGAAGCCGCGTTCAGGATCAAATTTTTCAACTGCGCGGATCAAGCCTAAATTCCCCTCTTCAATAAGGTCAAGTAGTGCTAAACCACGGTTGCTATAGCGACGAGATATTTTCACAACAAGACGAAGGTTACTTTCGATCATACGTTTACGAGCGGCTTCATCACCGCGTAGTGCACGTCGGGCGTATAAAACTTCTTCTTCTGCTGCTAGGAGTGGAGAAAAACCAATTTCTCCGAGATAGAGTTGCGTGGCATCTAGGCTTTTCGAGGAAACTTCAAATTCCTCTTTCGCCTCTGCCTTCTTGGCTGAGGTTGGTTTAATTTTTTGCGCATCCATCGCTTTATTATTTAGACCAAATTCTTCAACTTTTTTTGCTGCATTGCTTATACCCATAACGCCTCCCCTGGCGAGTTAGCAAGACATGACCACTAAATATGCCGCTAAATTGCTACTTCTTCATTTTTGCTACGGTAAAACCATACCGAACAATAAATTACGGTAAGTATCGTTTCGGATTAACCGACTTACCTTGATAGCGAATTTCAAAGTGTAATCTCACACTACTTGCTCCAGAACTGCCCATTGTTGCTATCTTCTGGCCCGCTTTTACACTCTGTCCTTCCTTGACGTGTAATTGGTCGTTGTGCGCGTATGCACTTAAATATTTATCGTTATGTTTCACAATCACCAGATTGCCATAACCTCTTAACGCATTACCCGAATAGACCACTGTACCTTTCGCTGTTGCAACGATGGATTGACCACGTTTACCTGCAATATCAATCCCTTTATTTCCTTGATCTCCAGCTGAAAAGTTTTTAATTACTCTCCCTTTCGTTGGCCATAACCATTTGGAAACTTTACTGTTTTTAGCTACCACTGGCGTGTTAACTTTTTTAACAGTTTGTTTACCTTTAGAACCAACATACTCCTTTGGTTTAGATTGTTCAACCTTCTTTGGTGGGTATTTTTTAACCGTCTTTTGTGCTTTAACGGGTTTTGATGATGCTGTTGGTGTTGAGGCCTTAACAGGAGTACTGACTGCGCTTTTGGTCGCTACAGCACCAGCAGTCACAGCAGCTACGGCGACAGCTTTGCCGTAACTTGGAGCAACATAAGCTGGTCGCCAGAGTTTTAACTTTTGTCCAGGGTGTATGGTATAAGGTGAAGATAAGTTGTTATTGTGGATAAGATCTTTCACATCTTTATTAGTGATATAAGCAATAAAATAGAGCGTATCGCCTTTTTTTACTTCATAGAAACTGCCTTTGTAACTACCGCGCCCAATCGAACTGTAATCTTTACTTAACCCAGAAACAGGCGCAGGAGTTTGTGCGGCGCACCCTAACAGAACACCGCATATAATAAAGTAAATGACACTTCGAATAAGGCTCTTCATTCTTAGGCTAAATCACCAGCAATAAGTGGTACAAAACGCACCATTTCTATCGTTGAAGAGTGGTACTCATCACCCGATCTCACAATTTTCAGTAGCTGCTGTTCATCGCCACCAACTGGGATTAGCATTCGTCCACCATCTTTTAGTTGAGATAATAGTGCCTGAGGAATACTCTCTGGTGCTGCGGTTACAATGATTGCATCAAAAGGGCCTTTCGCAGCCCATCCTTGCCACCCATCCGCATGTTTAGTTGATACGTTATAAATATCCAATTGCTTAAGACGCCTTTTGGCATCCCATTGAAGTGACTTTATCCGCTCAACGGAATAGACATGATTGACCAACTGTGCCAGCACTGCTGTCTGATAACCCGACCCTGTCCCTACTTCGAGTACTTGGCTATCTCGCTTTAGTTCTAGCAACTCAGTCATCTTCGCGACTATGTATGGCTGAGAGATCGTCTGACCGTGCCCAATGGGTAATGCGTTGTTATCATAGGCTTGATGTATCATTGCTTGAGAAACAAAGCTCTCTCTTGGCAAAGCACCAATAGCGTTTAATACTGCTTGGTCCTGAATACCATGTGCAATCAAAAATTCAACCAATCGATTTGCTTGAGGATGGTTCATTTCACCTCCCCCTTTAACCACGTATCCATACTACGCAATGACTCATGAGCAGTGAGATCAACTTGTAATGGTGTAATCGATATATAGTGATTTTCTATCGCATGAAAATCGGTACCTTCACCCGCATCCTGCTCTTTTCCTGGAGGTCCAAGCCAATAAATATCATGTCCACGCGGATCTTTTTGTCGAATCATCGCCTCTGCATGATGACGAGCACCAAGACGAGTGACCTGAGTTCCAAGCAATTGTTCAAAGCTAACATCTGGAATATTCACATTCAGCAAGCGGTTGGTGGGAATCGGGGCGGCAATATGCTGCTCAACCAATTGCCTAGCCACTTTTGCTGCGGTGGCGAAATGCTCCTTTCCAGCCAAAGAGAATGCGATGGATTGAACCCCAAGAAAGTGCCCCTCCATTGCCGCCGCAACCGTCCCTGAATAAAGAACATCATCACCTAAATTAGCGCCATGATTAATACCCGACAATACTAAATCTGGTAGGTCATCTTTCAGTAATTCATTCAGAGCAAAGTGAACACAGTCTGTCGGAGTCCCTTGAACTGAATAGGTATTGGTCACAATCTCTTGCACTCTCAGCGGTTGCTCTAGTGTTAATGAATTCGAGGCTCCAGATCGATTACGATCCGGGGCTACAATGATAATTTCCGCGAGATCAGACAATACCTCTGCTAATGCATGAATTCCCTTAGCATGTACGCCATCATCATTGCTAAGTAGTATTTTCATTGACCTTCCCTTTTCTGCACTGTGTTCATTTTTCGTTTTGTATTTACTATTTTATCGCAAAAGTATCAAAGTGTTAGTATTGACGTTCAACTGGGATCTCTTCTATCAACTCACGAACGATTGCTGTAGCAAAGCATCCTGCATCGAGTGAGAAGCGAAGAGTCACGTTATCTTCTTCAATTTCCCACGAGAGGCTTTGCGGCTTAAGTGCAATTTCACGACGATCGTGACGCATACGGTTACCGCGGATAAGTGCCATCAAATCAGGTTCAGCATCAAGGTGAACTTGCTCTAATGCTAATGCATCTTCCTGAGTCGGCAAGGCATTGTCTCCCGCAAGAGCGGCACTGATAAAGACTTCTCCTGCATTGAACTTATCTTTACATTGATCAGCATTCTCTGCCGTAACCAATAGTGGTCTTTCATTTGATACCAGAAGATCGCCATTTAGCACTTGGTTGAACACTGATTGTTCAATACGTTCAGACACGATCAGATTAAAAATCCATGAACGCGCCGCAGACAAATACAAACTGCGTTTATTCTGGTTACGCGTACGGACATTCTCTTTGCCCCAACGACGCGCTTCAACTAAATTATTACCTTGGTTACCAAAACGCTGCGCGCCAAAATAATTAGGTACGCCACACTTTTGAACCTGTAGCATGCGTTTAACTACATCTTCCACATCTGATACTTCAGACAGAGTAATTTCAAAATCGTTTCCGACAAGATCGCCTGGACGTAACTTTTTGTTATGACGGTCAGTCGCGAGGATCTCAATGCTTGGATGCTCAGCCAAAAATGCCGAAAAATCGGGCGTGTCACCTTTAGGTAGATGAACACTCAACCATTGCTCTGTCACCGCATGACGATCTTTCAAACCCGCCCAGCTGACATTTTTAGATTGCACACCGCACGCTTTCGCTAATTCATTAACAACAAAACTGGTGTTTTCACCTGTCTTACGAATTCGCACCATTAAGTGCTCGCCAGATCCTGTAAATTCAAAACCCAGGTTTTCGCGTACTACAAAATGTTCGTCTTTTGCTTTGAGTTTTGCTTTTGCTGTTGGTTTACCATTAAGGTAAGCCATTGAAGATAAAATGTCTGACATATCAATTCTTTAAATTAAGTGGATAATTAAACTAAGCTTTCGTAATCACAACAACCGCTTCACAAGCGATACCTTCTTTGCGTCCGGTAAAACCAAGGCGCTCCGTTGTTGTCGCTTTCACATTGATGTTCTGTAGTTCTGTTTGTAAATCTTCTGCAATGGCTTGGCACATTGACTCTATATAAGGAGCCATCTTAGGCGCTTGAGCAATAATGGTAATATCGGCATTACCGAGCACATAACCGCACTCTTTCACGCGACGATAAATATCTTTCAATAATTCGCGGCTATTGGCACCTTTCCATTTATCATCAGTATCAGGAAAATGACGACCGATATCGCCCGCAGCAATAGCACCAAGTAGCGCATCAGATAATGCGTGTAAGGCAACATCACCGTCTGAATGTGCGATCAACCCTTGCTCATAAGGGATAGATACGCCACCAATAATAACAGGGCCTTCACCACCAAATTTATGGACATCAAAACCATGGCCTATACGAATCATTGTTGTTCCTTATTTTTGCTTAAGTAGAAGTCAGCAAGCGCGAGATCTTCGGGTTGAGTGATTTTAAAGTTATCGGCACGACCAACCACTAATTTAGGCGTTAAACCTAAAAGCTCTAAAGCGGATGCTTCATCGGTAATATTCGCGCCTTGCTCTAAAGCAGTCGATAACGCGGTGGTGAGTTGCTCAGTTTTGAACATCTGCGGCGTTAACGCATGCCACAAATTTTGTCTTTCTACTGTGTGCTCAATATTACTCTGAGAATTCCCGCGTTTCATGGTATCTCGAACTGGCGCAGCCAAAATACCGCCAACAGGATGTTCAACCGATTGTTGAATTAGGTTATCAATATCCGAAATTTGGAGGCAGGGACGAGCGGCATCATGCACCATCACCCAGTCGCTAGGGCGATTTTCTGATAGGTAGTTTAGTCCAGATAACACAGAATCAGCCCGCTCTTGGCCTCCTGAAACCCGAATGACGTTAGGGTTATCAGCTAAAGATAACTCAGGAAAATAAGGGTCATCATCGCTAATTGCCACCACGACTCGCGGTATCAGATCATGCTGAAGTAGCGTTTCAACGGTATGCTCCAAAATGGTTTTGCCATGCAGTATCAAATATTGCTTAGGTCGATCCGCTTTCATACGGCTACCAACACCAGCAGCAGGCACAATCGCAACAACAGGTTGGGTATAACTCATCATCTATTGAAGATCCTCATCGATCAGACGATAGAAGGTTTCTCCCTCTTTGATCATACCTAGCTCATTACGCGCACGCTCTTCAACCGCATCAAGTCCTTGTCTAAGGTCATCGATTTCGGCAAACATCTCATTATTACGAGCTTGTAATTTTGTATTTACTTGTTGCTGAACGTCAATTTCATTATGGACGCTGTAGTAATCAGAAATACCATTTTTTCCCAGCCACAACGTATATTGCAACCAGCCTAAAAGTATCACCAATAACAAGGAAAATAGTCGCATAGTTCCAATCGTATTAATCAAGTCGGGGGAATAAATTTCTAATCCACATATATACCATAATAGGGGTCTATGGGCGAGGTATTGAAGCGATGAGGTGGGATATGTGAATGTTTCAGATATAAAAAAACGCCTCCATGAATGGAGACGTTTTTAAAGTATTAAGTTAATAATTAACTAAGATAAACTTAGATATTATTGACCTTTAACTTCTTTAAGACCGTTGAAAGGTGCTTTAGAACCTAGAGCTTCTTCGATACGGATTAGTTGGTTGTACTTAGCAACACGGTCAGAACGGCTCATAGAACCAGTTTTGATTTGACCTGCAGCTGTACCTACCGCTAGATCAGCGATAGTTGCATCTTCAGTTTCGCCAGAACGGTGAGAGATTACTGCAGTGTAGCCAGCGTCTTTAGCCATCTTGATTGCAGCTAGAGTCTCTGTTAGAGAACCGATTTGGTTGAACTTGATAAGGATAGAGTTAGCTACGCCTTTCTCGATACCTTCAGCAAGAATCTTAGTGTTTGTAACGAATAGATCGTCACCAACGATTTGAAGTTTGTCACCTAGAAGTTCAGTTTGGTGCTTGAAGCCAGCCCAATCTGATTCGTCAAGACCGTCTTCGATAGATACGATTGGGTATTGGTTAGCAAGGTCTTGTAGGTAGAAGTTGAACTCTTCTGAAGTGAAGATTTTGCCTTCGCCTTTCATGTTGTAGTTGCCAGCTTCTTTGTCGAAGAACTCAGATGCAGCACAGTCCATCGCTAGAGTAACGTCTTTACCTAGAACGTAACCAGCAGCTTCTACAGCTTCTTTGATTGCAGCTAGTGCAGCAGCGTTAGACTCAAGGTTAGGAGCGAAACCACCTTCATCACCAACAGCAGTGCTTAGGCCTTTAGCTTTAAGTACTTTAGCTAGGTTGTGGAATACTTCAGCACCGATACGTAGAGCTTCTTTAAGAGTTTTTGCGCCAACTGGTTGGATCATGAACTCTTGGATGTCAACGTTGTTATCAGCGTGCTCGCCACCGTTGATGATGTTCATCATTGGTAGAGGCATAGAGAACTGACCAGCAGTACCGTTTAGTTCAGCGATGTGCTCGTATAAAGGCATGCCTTTAGCAGCAGCAGCCGCTTTAGCGTTCGCTAGAGAAACAGCTAGGATAGCGTTAGCGCCAAACTTAGACTTGTTTTCAGTACCGTCTAGGTCAAGCATGATTTGGTCAACGTCAGCTTGAGCTTTCGCGTCTTTGCCGATTAGAGCTTCAGCGATTGGGCCGTTTACAGCTTCAATTGCTTTAAGAACACCTTTACCTAGGAAACGTGATTTGTCGCCGTCACGTAGTTCAAGAGCTTCGCGAGAACCAGTTGATGCGCCTGATGGTGCAGCAGCCATACCTACGAAACCACCTTCTAGGTGAACTTCAGCTTCTACTGTTGGGTTACCACGTGAATCGATGATTTCACGACCTAGAACTTTAACGATCTTAGACATTGAATGTTTCCTTCTCGTTGAATATAAATGTCAAATTTAAAAGGTAGCCGCACAACTTACGCCACTACCTGTATTCTTGTTCTTACTTTTCTAACTCACCACGCTGGAATTCACCAGCTGCTTTCACAAAACCTGCAAATAATGGGTGACCATCACGAGGTGTTGATGTGAATTCTGGGTGGAATTGAGCTGCAACAAACCATGGGTGGTTAGGGTTCTCAATTACTTCTACCAACTTCTTGTCTGCAGATAAGCCAGATACTTTTAGACCAGCTTTTTCAATTTGCGGACGAAGATTGTTGTTCACTTCGTAACGGTGACGGTGACGTTCATGGATAGTCGCGCTGCCGTATAGTTCGTAAGCTTTTGTGCCTTTTGCAAGGTGACATAGCTGAGAACCAAGGCGCATCGTGCCACCAAGATCTGAAGTTTCAGTACGCTCTTCTACTTTACCTTCGCCATCAGTCCATTCTGTAATCAGACCAACAACAGGGAATTTAGTTTCTTTGCTAAATTCAGAAGAGTGTGCACCTTCCATATTCGCTACGTTACGTGCGTATTCGATAAGAGCAACTTGCATACCTAGACAAATACCTAAGTATGGAACCTTGTTTTCACGTGCATACTGAGCGGCAAGGATCTTACCTTCGATACCACGGTCACCAAAGCCACCAGGAACTAGAATTGCATCTAGACCTTCAAGTACTTCTGTACCTTTAGATTCTACATCTTGTGAATCTACATATTTAATTGTGACGCTTAAGCGATTTTTCAAGCCCGCATGTTTTAATGCTTCATTTACTGACTTGTATGCGTCTGGTAATTCAATGTATTTACCAACCATACCGATAGTCACTTCACCAGTAGGGTTCGCTTCTTCATAAATTACTTGTTCCCACTCAGAAAGATCCGCTTCTGGAGCATCAATACCAAAGCGCTTACAAACAAGGTCATCAGTACCTTGCGCTTTAATAAGTTGTGGGATCTTGTAGATTGAATCTACATCTTTCATTGAGATAACTGCTTTCTCTTGTACATTACAGAAAAGAGCAATTTTCTTACGTTCGTTTGCTGGGATAACACGGTCTGAACGACAAACTAGGATATCTGGTTGGATACCGATAGAAAGCAGCTCTTTCACTGAGTGTTGGGTTGGCTTAGTTTTAAGCTCGCCCGCAGCGCCTAGGTAAGGTACAAGAGTTAGGTGCATGAACATTGCACGTTCACGGCCTAGCTCTACTGCTAGTTGACGAATCGCTTCCATAAACGGTAGTGATTCGATATCACCAACAGTGCCACCCACTTCTACAAGGGCAATATCATGACCTTCAGCACCTGAGATTACACGCTCTTTGATCGAGTTAGTAATGTGAGGAATTACCTGAATAGTTGCACCAAGGTAATCGCCGCGGCGCTCTTTACGTAGAACGTCGGCGTAAACACGACCTGCTGTGAAGTTGTTACGCTTGGTCATTTTGGTACGAATGAAACGCTCGTAGTGACCAAGGTCAAGGTCAGTTTCAGCGCCATCTTCCGTGACAAACACTTCACCATGCTGAGTTGGGCTCATTGTGCCCGGATCAACGTTGATGTAAGGGTCAAGCTTCATCATAGTCACTTTAAGACCACGAGCTTCTAAAATAGCTGCAAGCGATGCCGCTGCAATACCTTTACCTAGAGAGGATACAACCCCGCCAGTAACAAAAATGTAATTTGTTGTCATGTTTAACCTGAAATTGGTTGAATGAGGGAAATGGACTACTTCTGGACGGGATGAAAATATACCAGAAGCCCTTTATCGCCACAACGTGAAACTTATCACAGTCGAAATTTTATTTTTTTGCTTCAAATCAATTCCGTTAGAAAGTTTCTATTTTGTTTTTTCTTCGAACTTCACTTCACCCCACATCCTGTCTAGCTCCGGCAGTGAAAAGTCGCCTAATTCCTTACCTTGATTTTGTACTTTTTTTTCAATTCCATGAAAGCGACGTTCAAATTTTAAATTTGCTTTGCTTAACGCCGATTCTGGATTTTTTCCTAAATGGCGGACCAAGTTCACAGTTGCAAATAGCAGATCGCCTAATTCTTCTTCGACTAAATCTTCATTTGGGGTGACTTGAAGCGCTTCTTCCAGCACTTCATCCACCTCTTCTAGAACTTTATCAGCGACAGGGCCAATCGTGTCCCAATCGAACCCATATTGAGCACATTTTTTTTGAATTTTATTAGCTCGTGATAATGCAGGTAACGATTTTGGTATTGAGTCTAGAATACTTTTTTCTGTTTTGCCTAATTGTGATTTTTCTTTGATTTTTTCAGCTTCCCAATTTGCATTCAGTTCTTCATCACTTGAGAATGTTTTATCCGAAAAGACATGCGGGTGGCGACGAGTTATTTTCTCATTAACACCTTTTACAACATCATTAAAATCAAACAGTTGTTGTTCTTTAGCGATCTGACTATAAAAAATAACTTGAAACAATAAATCGCCCAGTTCTTCTTTCAGATTTGACCAGTCTTTATTATGAATCGCATCCACAACTTCATACGTTTCTTCAATCGTATGCGGCACAATGGTTTCAAACGTTTGTTTGCGATCCCATGGACAGCCACTTTCCGGATCTCGAAGCTGAGACATTATTTCTAATAACTGTTCAATGGATTGAGCCATGCTAGCACCTTAGTTTTTAGTTAGAAAAACACCGCCATATAGGCGGTGCTGATTATATTTAAAGCCTTCAATGATGCCGTTAACCTAGACGCTTCACCGACATCACATCTTTCAACTGCTCTAAACGCACGATGACTCGGCTTAGTACATCAACATTGGTGAGTTCTAAGTCAAAATCCATCACTGACATTTGGCGTTTGTAGTCTGTGCGGCTTTTCATTGTCGTAATTTTTATTTTTTCATTCGCTAACAGCGAGGTAATGTCTTTCAGTAAACCACTACGCTCAAGCGCCTCCACTCTTAACGTCAGAATGTAAGAGCCAACGAATCCACTTCCCCAAACGGTATCGATGATCCGTTCAGGCGCATGTAAACTCAGCTCTCCAAGTTGCTCACAGTCTGCTCGGTGCACTGAGATACCGCGTCCTTGGGTGATATAACCTTTAATGACATCACCCGGAATTGGCTGACAACAGCGTGCTAAGTGAGTCATTAAGTTATCAACCCCTTCAACGACCACCGCATCTTTTTTCGGTCGACTCTGTTGAGCGGGTTTGTTTTCTGACTCTTGCAGTTTTTCTAACGCTTTTTGATCTTCTTCTTCAGCCGTAGGCTTATTTACTAACGCATTAATATGGTTAATAACCTGATTAATTCGTAGATCACCGCTGCCAATACCCGCATACAGTTCATCGTTAGTATTGACGTTAAATCGCTTCAGTGCATAACGTTGGGCATCTTTAAGAGTTGCCCCTACTTTCGCAAGTTCAACTTCAAGGATCTCACGTCCGGCCTCAAGGTTCTTCTCTCGACCTTGCTTACGGAACCAAGCATTGATCTTCGCTCTTGCTCGACCTGAATGAACAAAACCTAAAGACGGATTCAACCAGTCTCGTGATGGGTTCGGCTCTTTTTGAGTTACGATTTCAACTTGATCGCCCATACTCAACTTATGAGTAAACGGAACAATTCGTCCTGCGACTTTGGTACCGATGCAACGGTGTCCCACTTCAGAGTGAATGTGGTATGCAAAATCGAGAGGGGTTGCTCCCATAGGCAAGTCGACGACATCACCACGCGGAGTAAAGGCATAAACACGATCATCAAACACTTGGCTGCGCAATTCATCAAGCATTTCGCCAGAATCTGACATCTCTTCTTGCCAGTCAATTAGCTTACGAAGCCATGTAATTTTTTCATCATAGCCGCTACGACCTGCCGATGCGCCTTCTTTGTATTTCCAGTGCGCCGCCACCCCGAGTTCAGAATCGTCATGCATCTGCGTAGTACGGATCTGGATCTCGATGGTTTTCCCTTCCGGGCCAAGCACCACGGTATGAATCGATTGGTAACCATTTGGTTTAGGGTTCGCGACGTAATCATCAAATTCGCTTGGTAGGTGCTTATATTTAGTATGAACCACACCAAGTGCCGCATAACAATCTTGCAGTTTATCCGCGATAATACGCACTGCTCGAACATCGAAAAGCTCATCAAAGGCTAAGCTTTTCTTCTGCATTTTTCGCCAAATACTGTAGATGTGTTTTGGTCTACCGCTGACTTCGGCATTAATTTGATAACCTTTCATCTCAGAAGAAAGATCCGTCACGAAGTCTTCAATATACTGCTCGCGGACGATGCGACGCTCAGATAATTGTTTAGCGATCTGTTTATAGGTTTCAGGCTGTTGGTAGCGGAAAGCGTAATCTTCAATTTCCCACTTAAGCTGACCGATACCCAGACGATTCGCAAGAGGCGCATAAATATTGGCACACTCTTTTGCTGCCGCACGACGCACCGCATCAGGCTCGTCTTTTACTTCTCGAAGATTACAGATACGCTCTGCTAGCTTAATGATCACGCAGCGGAAATCATCCACCATCGCCAGTAACATTCGACGAACGTTATCGACTTGACCGGATCCTTCCGCATTTTCATACGTCACATTTAATTGACCGA
The DNA here is from genome assembly GCF_050337905.1 of Vibrio clamense. Lineage (NCBI taxonomy): Bacteria > Pseudomonadati > Pseudomonadota > Gammaproteobacteria > Vibrionales > Vibrionaceae > Vibrio > Vibrio clamense. The sequence goes on from NZ_JAKJTJ010000020.1 coordinate 505,441, forward strand.
TGGCTGCCATTTCATCAACGCCATCAATCAGCTTTACGATTTCCTTACCGTACGCTTCTTCAAGCTGTTGCCTTTCAAATAACCCACTAGAGACAATCGGAAATAACTGCGCAGCCACTAACGTTGGCTTATCCATCGACAAGGTGATCAATATTTCGATCATCTCTCGCCCACGCCACAGCAACAAACTTCCGTTTTCGACATCACCAAGCAGGCTTTCACACTGCTTATACACATCGGTTAATTTTTTTGATGTTTTGCTATCTTGCTCAAGGCTAGAAATCCAATTGTCTAACTCAAACTTTTCACTCGGCTTTAAATGCGCGCTTCGTACGGCAACCATCTATTTATTCCTAGTATTTGGTTCTTATATATCTAAATATCAGACTAATTGTTCCTCAATTAGTTCTGGCTACTCAACTGACTGTTTATTTCTTATTCTTTGTAAATAATGCCATAGATTCTAAATGGCTCGTATGCGGAAACATGTCCAGCATACCTAATTTTTGTAATTGATAACCCTGTTCTAACAGGCTTTTGCTATCTCTTGCAAGGGTAGCAGGATTACAAGAGACGTACACAATACTCTTCGCTCCAAGCTTCGAAAGTTGATCCACGATCCCACTCGCTCCAGCGCGTGCAGGATCGAGCAATACTTTATCAAATTTCTCACTCGCCCAACCTTGATGGCTAAGATCATCTTCTAAGTTTGCTTGGTAAAAAGCGGTATTGGTTATCTGGTTAACAACCGCATTGCTTGCCGCTCGCTGCACCATCTCTTCAACCCCTTCCACCCCAACAACAAATTGAGCTCGCTTGGCGATAGGTAAGCTAAAGTTCCCGACTCCACAGAAAAGATCAAGAATACGCTCATCGCTTTGCGGATCTAGCCATTCAAGTGCTTGCTCAACCATCTTCTGGTTTACGTTTTTATTCACCTGAATAAAGTCATTCGGCGAGAAAGGCACCTTAACGCCTGTTTCGCTGTAAGACGGCTCTTCACCATAAACCAGATGTAACTGATCGGTTTCTGGCATCAAATAGAGCGTTGCCGAATTCTGTTTGGCAAACTCAAGCAATTGGCTATTCTCTTGTTCAGAGAGAGGCTTAAGGTGGCGCAATACAATAACAGGACCTTTATCACTTAAAACCAATTCAACATGCCCCAGAATGGCGGGTGATGAAAAACCTGACAGTATATGCTTAATTTTTGGCAGCAACTGATTCAAGCTTGGTTCTAACACCGCACAATCGGTCACATTGACGATAAGCTTGCTCTGTTTTTTACGGAACCCAAACTGTAGCTGGCGAGTTTTCTTATCAACAAATAAACTCATACGAGCGCGGCGGCGATACCCTCGCGCTTCTCCTATGATCGCAGGTGCTAAGTCCGTATTTTGATCGACAAACTTGTTCATTAACTGATGAAGCGATTGGCTTTTATGCTCGCTTTGAGCAACGTAATCTAGATGCTGGAAGTTACAGCCTCCACACTCATTAAACTGCGGACAAAAAGGTTTCATGCGCTGTTCGCTTGGCGTTAACACTTTAATCAACTTGGCACGTGAGTACTTACTTTTACTTTCAGTTAACTGCACTAAGACTTCTTCACCAGGCAGTGCACCATCAATAAACAGTGGCTTATTTTTTTGGAACGCGATTCCCGCGCCTTGGTGATCCATTCGTTCCACCAAAATTGACTGATGTTTGGTCTCTAATTGAGTTTTCTTTTTTGGTTGAAAAAAACGCGCCATGCTCTATGCCTGCAATATTTATTAAGTAAATTATTTTCACTCAGAGTCACTATTCTACTCTGGAATGATTGTCGAACTGGGCCGACTTGATTAAGCTAATCGATAATTCGATGAGCCCACTATTCTTGAAGGGTTCATTTTCCCATATCCAGACAGTAATGTAATCAGAGAACATGACTAGATACGGCTTACGTGCCCGCGTTATTACACTAACTCTCGCTCCGACCTTAATTATTGGTCTGCTTTTAAGTGCTTTCTTCTCATTTAACCGCTATCACGACCTTGAAACTCAAGTGATCACTACAGGCACGAGTATCATTGAGCCACTCGCCATTGCAAGTGAGCAGGGGATGGCGGAACAAAATCGCGAATCGGTAAGGCGACTCATCAGTTATGCGCACCGAAAAAACTCTGAAATCGTCCGTAGTATTGCCGTTTTTGATGACCAACACGAACTCTTCGTGACCTCTAACTTCCACCCCAGCTTTGAAAGTTTGATGTTCTCGAAAGATGAACCCATTCCTGCGTTAGGCTCTTCTGAACTGTTTGATAATACCCTAATCTTACGCACTCCGATCATCTCTGAAACTCAACTGATCAATCATGGGCAACCAAATACGGATCAAGCTTTGGGTTATATTGCTATAGAGCTCGACCTATCTTCACTTCGCTTACAACAGTATCAAGAGATATTTTCAGCGGGTCTTGTGCTCATTATGGGCTTAGGGCTTTCTGGTTTTTTCGCTTTTCGTTTGATGCACGATGTCACTCGCCCCATAACTTACATGAAGAATATGGTAGACCGCATTCGTCGTGGTCATCTTGATGTCAGGATTGAAGGGAAAATGCATGGCGAACTGGACTCGCTCAAAAATGGTATCAACGCCATGGCGGTTTCACTATCTGAATATCATGTCGAGATGCAGCACAGTATCGATCAAGCGACCTCAGATTTACGTGAAACATTGGAGCAGTTAGAGATTCAAAACGTGGAGTTGGATATTGCGAAGAAACGCGCTCAAGAAGCGGCTCGTGTAAAATCTGAGTTCCTTGCAAATATGTCACACGAACTAAGAACCCCACTCAATGGTGTGATTGGATTTACTCGCCAAATGCTCAAGACGCAACTCTCTAATGGGCAGATCGATTACCTTCAAACCATTGAACGTTCAGCGAATAATCTACTGAATATTATTAATGATATTTTAGATTTCTCGAAACTTGAAGCGGGCAAACTAGCATTAGAAAACATCCCATTTGAATTCCAAGAGAGTTTGGAGCAGGTGGTGAACCTTCAAGCCACCAGCGCACATGAAAAAGGCTTAGAGCTCACTCTCAAAGTTGATCCTAAAATCCCAGCAGGCGTCATTGGCGATCCACTTCGAATTCAACAGATCTTGACCAACCTCGTCGGTAACTCGATTAAATTCACTGAGCGTGGCAACATCGATATTGGCGTTGAACTCCGTTCTCAGAATGAGGATGCGGTAGAGCTTCAATTTACGGTCAGAGATACCGGTATTGGCATTTCAGAAAGACAACAAGCGCAACTTTTCCAAGCATTCAGTCAGGCAGATGCCAGCATTTCACGTCGATATGGTGGTACAGGGCTTGGTCTGGTTATCACCCAAAAATTAGTGGGGCAAATGGGCGGTGAGATCAGTCTAACCAGTAGATTGCATCAAGGCTCAACTTTCTGGTTCACGCTCCGTTTGAATATTACCGATATGCCAATGACGGACTTGCTGGATACCGATTGTCTTGCCCAAAAACGTTTGTTGCTTATCGAACCTAACATGCAAGCGGCGTCCATTACTCAGCAATCATTGACACAAGAAGGCTTGATCATTACTTACCGCTCGGTGATGCCTGATAACTCAGAACCGTATGATTATGTATTGTTGAATCTGTCTCCAAACCAAACTCATGAAAAAGAGCTACTTGATTCGTGGATCCGTCGAGCATTTGCTATGTCTCCGAATGTCATTGTAGGGACACCAAGTACAGAATTGGCGCTGGCTGAGCAGCTAATGAAAACCTACGACATTCACTGTATTACTAAACCGATATCTCGTAAGAAGTTGCTACAGACCTTAATTACTCACCAATCACCGACGCTTATTGCTGCTCCTGTAGAGACGCAATACGAAGAGAAAGTACCACTCAAAGTGATGGCGGTTGATGATAATCCCGCAAACTTAAAGCTGATTACCGCACTATTAGAAGAGCGAGTAGATAGCGTCATCTCATGTTCGAATGGCCTAAAAGCGGTTAAAGAAGCAGAGCGTCAGAAGTTCGATATCATCTTAATGGACATTCAAATGCCACAGATGGATGGTGTTACCGCATGCTCACAAATAAAGAAAACCGCTTTAAATGCCAACACTCCAGTGATCGCAGTCACCGCGCACGCGATGAGTGGGGAGAGAGATAGACTCCTTGAGGCAGGAATGGATGATTACCTCACCAAACCAATTGAAGAGCATGTATTACAGCAAGTTCTTGTGCATTGGAGTCCACTGACTCAACACACCGAAGTAGACAAGCTTTCCTTACCTCAATCGGAGCCTAGCCTACACTCGGATACCAAGCCTGAGCATAAAGACATGATCATTGACTGGCAAATCGCACTCAAACAAGCGGCGAATAAGCCTGATCTTGCCAAAGATATGCTTAAGATGCTGGTCGATTTCATTCCCGAGGTTTACGTGGTTGTTGAGCAAGCCATTGAAGAAGAAAAATATGATATGGATGAACTAATTCATGTGGTTCATAAGCTGCATGGTAGCTGCTCTTACAGTGGCGTTCCACGGTTAAAGAGTATTTGTGCCACGATTGAGAAAGCCCTACGTTCAGGCTCTAGCGTTGAGGATATAGAGCCTGAGTTATTTGAATTACAAGATGAGATGGATAAAGTCAAAGCCACCGCGAACCTTTACATCACAGAGACGTAAACAAAAAAATGGCGTTATGATTCAAATACAACTGTCGCCACCGCATAGTGGCGTTCATCTGAAATAGAGAGATGGCTTGATGTGACTTGCTGAGCTTGGGCGATCTCTAATGCTTTGTTTTGCAAAGTGAGTATCGGCTTGCCATGCTCATTATTTGAGATGATAAAGTCATGAAATGTCACCCCATGAGCAATCCCTGTTCCTAGGGCTTTTGAAGCCGCTTCTTTCGCTGCAAAACGTTTAGCTAGAAAGCGGCCTTGCTGTTTTAGTTGTTGAAAGGTTTGATACTCAGATTCAGCAAGAATACGTTGTGCAAAGGCATCCCCACTTCGAGCTAAGGCTTTTTCGACTCGCTCTATTTCAGCAATATCGGTTCCTAATCCAACAATGGCCATGATCACATCACCCTAAAACAGTTTATTTTAATGACTCAATACTCTATGAGTTACGCGCGACTTGCATGGCAATTTTCATATCAGTAACGGCTTTTTGTAAACCATCAAACACGGCGCGACCCATAATCGAGTGGCCAATATTCAATTCATAAATTTCTGGTAACGCCGCAATTGGGCCTACATTGTGGTAAGTCAAACCATGCCCTGCGTTCACGGTAATCCCAAGATCATCTGCGTAGCTTGCACCTGCAGCAATTTTTTTCAGCTCATCTTGCTGATCGTTTTCAGTTTCTGCATCGGCATAATGGCCAGTATGAAGCTCAATAAATGGCGCTCCACACGCTTTTGCCGCATCAATCTGCTCTCGGTCTGCATCAATAAATAGAGACACTTTAATGCCGGCCGCCGTCAATTTTTCAGTAGCGGCTTTAATTTTCTCAAGCTGACCAACAACGTTTAAGCCACCTTCAGTTGTCAACTCTTCACGTTTTTCTGGCACTAAACAGACGTACTCAGGTTTAGTTTGCAGCGCGATTTCGACCATTTCATCGGTCACAGCCATTTCAAGGTTCATACGCGTTTGCAGTGTTTCTCTCAAAATACGTACATCGCGATCTAGAATATGGCGGCGATCTTCTCGTAAATGAATAGTGATGCCGTCTGCGCCTGCTCGTTCAGCAATCTCAGCTGCATGAACAGGATCTGGGTATTTTGTACCACGAGCGTTACGTAATGTTGCGATGTGATCGATATTGACGCCTAAAAGGATTGAGCTCATTTTCCAATACTCCGTGCTCTGGGAATGGCTGTTCTGGAAATAAACAGTTCCCGACTTTTTAATGGTTTGCCGCCAAGATACGGCTTTAATGCTATGCGTGTAAAGCGCTTTGCTGCTTTTAACTGCTCTTTCGTGAGGAAGCGTCTTTCACTGATTGCAATCAACTCATTTCCCATGAAGGTGAGGTTATCTCTGCGAACACTCGCGATGAAACCTTTCTGCTCCCGATAGCGATAAGTCATATCAGGAGCAACATCTTCTCCAGAGCCTGCGCAATGCAAAAAATCGACGCCATACCCCATTGCAGAAAGCAACGCGAGTTCAAATCGGCGTAAGGCGGGTTCTGGGTTATCGTTGTGAGCAAGCTCAGTCAGTGCAAATAGGTAATCATGAAACAGCGCAGGAAACGGCTCTTCTTGCCTCAGTACGCGCCCAATTAGCTCATTTACATACATGGCCGAAAACAGGTTAATACCAAATAAAGGTAAACCTAAACTGATGGGTTCAGCTTGGCGCAACGTTTTCATTGAACCATTACCTGACCATTTTAAAAGTAATGGCGTGAACGCTTGCAAGGCTCCTTTCAAGTTGGAACGTTTGCTTCGGGCACCTTTTGACAACAGTGTGACTCGCCCATACTCTTCACTGAATACATCAAGAATTAAGCTGGTTTCACTGTAAGGTCGGCGGTTCAATACGAAGCAGCGCTGAAATCCATCACTCACTCACATTACCTTCTTTCAGATATGAAAAGAGAGAGTATACACTCTCTCTTGTTAACGGCTAAGCATCCTAATCAGGATTACAAATCGTCGATATAACCTAAGCTACGCAATGCTCGTTCATCATCAGCCCAGCCAGATTTAACTTTAACCCAAGTTTCTAGGTAAACTTTACGCCCGAATAGTTCTTCCATATCCAGACGAGCTTCGCGACCAATGGTTTTGATCTTTTCGCCAGCTTTACCAATCACCATTTTTTTCTGACCAGTACGTTCAACTAAGATCAATGCATTGATATGGAATCCGTCGTTATCAGGATTGTAATCAAAGCGTTCGATCTCTACCGTCACCGAATATGGTAGCTCATCACCCGTGAAGCGCATTAGCTTTTCACGGATAATTTCTGACGCCATAAAACGTTGAGAACGGTCTGTCACATACTCTTCTGGGAAGTGATGCGTTGCTTTTGGTAGATGCTCGTGTACATGCTTACGCAATACATCAATGTTCTTACCATTCTTTGCTGAAATTGGCACAACATCAAGGAAGTCCATCTTTTCAGAAACCGCCTGCATGTGATGCATAACATCGTTACGGTCTTGAACGTTATCGACTTTATTGATGCATAACACAACTGGGAAATCAGTCTTCTTCAGTTTGTTAAGTACCATCTCGTCATCATCAGTCCAATGAGTACCGTCGACTAGGAAGAAAACCAGGTTCACATCACTCAGAGAGCTGTTCGCCGCACGGTTCATCAAACGGTTAATCGCTCGCTTCTCTTCGATATGAAGACCTGGAGTATCGACGTAAATCGCTTGGTAATCCCCTTCAGTCTCAACACCCATGATACGGTGACGAGTGGTTTGAGGTTTACGCGAGGTAATCGAGATCTTTTGTCCTAAAATATGGTTCAAAAGTGTCGATTTACCTACGTTTGGGCGTCCAACGATAGCGATAAAACCACAATGTTGGTTTTCCGGTAAGCTTGGTTCTACTTTCTCTGATGCGAAATAAGCATCAATATCGAATTCATTGTTATCAGACATTGGTCAGTTGCTCTAGTGCTGTTTCAGCGGCCGCTTGCTCTGCCTTGCGGCGGCTGGTGCCTTTACCGATAACAGGTTTATCCACACCTGCCACATCACACGAAACCGTAAATTCTTGGTTGTGTGCTTCACCTTTAATATTAGTCACTGTATAGACAGGTAGCGACTTTCTTCTACCTTGCAAAAACTCTTGTAAGCGAGTTTTTGGATCTTTTTGTGACACACCAGGCTCAATTGAATCTAGGCGAGTTTTATACCAGCTTAATACTACGCCACGAATCACTTCGACATCACTATCTAAATAGATAGCGCCGATGATCGCTTCCACAGCATCCGCAAGGATAGAATCACGACGGAAACCGCCACTTTTCAACTCACCTGGACCTAATTTTAAATAATCTCCTAGATCAAATTCTCGACCTAGTTCTGCCAATGTATGGCCACGTACAAGTGTTGCACGCATACGGCTCATGTCCCCTTCATTCACCTTAGGAAAACGGTGATAAAGTTCATCAGCAACGACAAAACTTAAAATTGAATCGCCCAGAAACTCAAGACGTTCATTGTGTTTACCATTGGCGCTACGGTGAGTCAGCGCCAGGTTCATAAGCTCAGCATCATTAAACTGATAGCCGAGCCTTCTCTCTAGTTTAGCAATTGGAGAATTCATACTTTCTCGATTGGTTAAATGTAACGATTAATGAAGACCACCGATGCGGTTAAAACGCACACCAGTTGGAATCCATGCAGGCAACACGCTGTCTGCACTACGTTCAAATTCAAAGCTGATCCAAATTGCGACCGCTTTGCCGACTAAGTTCGCTTCAGGGACAAAACCCCAGTAACGGCTATCAGCACTGTTATCACGGTTATCACCCATAACAAAGTACTGACCTTGTGGAACGATCCACTCATTGACACCACCACGAGGCTGATACGCTTCAACGCGATCACGACGTAATGGGTTAATTAAAATTTGGTGTCCTTGTTCGCTTAACTGCTCATCGAGTTGAACCAGAGGAATCCCATTTTGGATAAACTCACTTTCAACCACGTTGCTCAATTTTACAGGCGTACAACTGCGCTCACCTTGCGGTTGAATGCACACTTCTTTATCACTGCTGTAACGTACCGTATCACCCGGCATACCAACAACACGCTTAATGTAATCGATATTTGGCTGTGGTGGGTATTTGAATACCACGGTATCACCACGTTCAGGCTTGCCTGTTTCAACTAACTGAGTACGCCAAACAGGGTCTTTAATTCCGTAAGCGTATTTTTCCACTAAGATGAAATCTCCAACCAATAACGTTGGCATCATTGATCCTGATGGAATTTGAAACGGTTCAAAGATAAAAGAGCGCAATACTAATACGAAAGCGATCACCGGGAAGATAGAAACACTATTTTCAATCCACCACGGTTGTTGAGCGACTTTCGCGGCTACAGCTTCATCAATACCATTAGTTTGAGCCTCAACATCAGCCACTTTTTGCTGACGTTTCTTGCCCCATACTAATTTCTCTAGCGTCCAAACAAGACCAGTAACAAGCGTTACTATTACAAGAATCAGTGAAAATGTATTAGCCATTGACTTCCCTTATCTAAAAAATACAAAAGTGAAAGAGCCGAAACTCTTTCACTTAAATTGCACTACAGCTTAACTTGCATAACAAGTGACTAAAGCGCTAATAATTAGTCTTTACCAACGTGAAGAATCGCAAGGAATGCTTCTTGAGGCAGTTCGACGTTGCCGATCTGCTTCATACGCTTCTTACCTTCTTTCTGTTTCTTCAACAGTTTTTTCTTACGGCTGATATCGCCACCGTAACATTTCGCGATTACGTTTTTACGTAACTGCTTCACGGTTGAACGAGCGATGATATGTGCACCAATGGCAGCTTGAATCGCAATATCGAACATTTGACGAGGGATGAATTCTTTCATCTTCTCAACCAATAGACGACCGCGACTCTGCGCATTGTCGTGGTGAGTAATGATTGCAAGCGCATCAACTCGATCACCGTTAATCAGTACATCAACACGAACCATGTTAGAAACTTCATAACGTTGGAAGTTATAATCTAGTGATGCGTAACCACGAGAGGTCGACTTCAAACGGTCAAAGAAATCTAAAACAACTTCAGACATTGGAATATCGTAAGTAAGTGCCACTTGGTTACCGTGGTAAACCATATCAACCTGTACGCCACGCTTCTCAACACATAGGCTGATTACGTTTCCTAGGTAGTCAGACGGCACTAAGATATTACAGCGTGCAATAGGTTCACGGATCTCTTCAAGATCATTAATCGCCGGAAGTTTTGATGGACTATCTACATACAGTAGATCACCGTTATTTAGCACGACTTCGTATACTACAGTTGGAGCCGTTGTGATCAGGTCTAAGTCATACTCACGTTCTAAACGCTCTTGAATGATTTCCATGTGCAGCATTCCTAAGAAGCCACAACGGAAACCGAAACCAAGTGCTGCTGAACTTTCTGGTTCATAGAACAGTGATGCATCGTTCAGGCTTAATTTGCCTAGAGCATCGCGGAAGTTTTCGTAGTCATCAGAAGAGACAGGGAATAGGCCCGCATATACTTGTGGTTTTACTTTTTGGAAGCCTGGTAGACGTTCTTCACTCCCGCCTTTAGCGTGCGTTAGCGTATCACCTACAGGTGCGCCAAGAATGTCTTTAATACCACAAACTACCCAACCTACTTCACCAGTATTCAATACTTCAGTATCGATCTGTTTTGGTGTGAAGATACCGATACGGTCAACACCCCAAACTTGGCCTGTACTCATTACTTTGATTTTGTCATTTTTCTTCAGTGAACCATTTTTGATTCGAACCAAAGAGACAACACCTAAGTAATTATCAAACCATGAGTCAATGATCAGCGCTTGAGTCGCACCATCTGGGTCGCCTTCTGGCGCAGGAATTTGTTTTACGATGGTTTCAAGAACCTCGTCAACACCTAGACCTGTCTTTGCAGAACAACGCGTTGCTTCCATCGCGTCGATACCAACAATTTCTTCAATCTCTTCCGCTACACGTTCAGGATCTGCGGCTGGTAAATCAATCTTATTAAGGATTGGCACAACTTCTAGATCCATTTCAATTGCGGTATAACAGTTTGCAAGAGTTTGAGCTTCAACCCCTTGGCCTGCGTCCACAACCAATAGCGCACCTTCACAGGCCGCTAATGAACGAGAAACTTCATACGAAAAGTCGACGTGTCCTGGAGTATCGATAAAGTTAAGCTGGTAAGTTTCACCATCTTGAGCTTTATAGTCCAGCGTCACACTTTGCGCTTTAATTGTGATACCACGTTCACGTTCTAGATCCATTGAATCGAGAACTTGCGCGTCCATTTCGCGTTCACTTAATCCGCCACAAACTTGGATTAAGCGGTCAGAAAGGGTCGATTTACCGTGGTCGATATGGGCAATAATGGAAAAATTACGAATGTGCTTCATAGGCTTGGTGTGACTTAGCTCTTTATAAATGGAAGAATAAGAAAGCCGTACGCTGACGGCATTTCAATCAAGTTGGCAGATTCTACCCAATTTCGGCACACTACGCACCATATATTAGGTAATTGGCTCTCCAAGCACTCGGATAAGAATCACTTCTTGTTGAGATTGCTCGGCTATCGGTTTTGAGAGACGTTTAGATAAACACAAACCAGCGTATGCAAAAAGCGCTGAAGTCAGGATCACCCCCCCTTCTCCAAGTTGCAATGTGGGTGCGATAAGCAACTGGCCTACAGCAGCCCCAACCATCAACATGAATAGTGGAACTAGATACACGATAGCAGCAGATTGGAGTAAACTTTTTTCTGGAAAGCCAATTTCAACCACTTGCCCTTCATGCACTAGGTTCTTGGTGGTCAATTCCCAACTTAATGCTTTATTACCCACCGCCTTTGACACGATACCCGTGCCACAACTTTTTTGAGATGAGCAACTGCTGCAACTTGTCGTTTGCTCACAACTTAACGCCACCTGATAACCATTAGGCGTAGAGTGAACATCCGTTATCGTTGCTAATGCTGTCATCATTGGCTTTTTTTCTCTGATGCAATACTTGTCATTGCCGGGAGTGTCACTGACTCAGCAATACGCTTTGCCGTTGCAGGCGGAATATCACCAACCACGGTAATTTCGTGAGAACCGTTGAGGAAGCTATGTAATGTCCGACGACCTTGGCGAACTAACTGGCCTTTTAGCGAGTTATCATCTTTGTCTGCGACATAGATTGAAAAATTAAATAGACCATCGCTGTACATTTGGCTCTCAACCATACGACCCGTTGTTGCCATTCGATAGCGATTCATATCTTTAGCCTGAAAGCCATCAGGCACCCAACTTACTTTCCAATCACTCTGCTTTACATTCCCTTTAGGAAGAGAAAGCACTTCTGGTAATTGCGCTTGCTGCAAGCCGCTCATGACATCGGCTATTTTACTGTTCACTGCATACGAAATCGTTCGGTATTGTTCCAACACCTCGCCATCACGGTCAATCAAGTCTGCACGTAATGGTAGCTTGCTTTTTTCATCAACCCATAACACGTAGGAGTATCTCAAGCCATCTTTTGGAACAATTCGTAGCACTTGAGCCGCAGCACCAGCCTCACGTGCTCGTCCCACTTTTACGTAGTCGTAATACTGATTTAGCTCATCAATATTGCTCATTAACATCGGCATAACTGGCGCGACCATTTTCCCAGATTCAATGGTAAAAGGGTCAATGCCTGGCTCGACATAACTCACTTCATTGCCACGGCGAATCACTTCTCGAACGGGACCACTTAAATAAACTAAGTGCGCCAATTGCTGGTCACTGTTCGCATGACGATAGAGCAACGGCTCAATGCTATTTTTCTTAATTAAGATATAAGAAAGCTCATAATTAAGATGCAAACTCGCTTCGCTCATCTGATGTAATAAAGCCTCCGCAGGTTTCTCTTCTGCAAAGGCTTGAGGGATCATCAAACTAGCCAGCGTCAATGCACTGATTAGAATTTTTTTCATTCAATTACCGATTCTTGGTGTTCATCAACGACGGATGTATCACTGTTTAATCTCAATTGTAACTCATAATCTTGCAACAAAGCGTTAATGCGACGACGTTGTTCTTGTACATTCGCTTCGCTTGGGCCTTTATGTACAGACTCACGAGTCAGACTCACAGGTTCAACACTTCCTGAAAAAGGAACCGTTTGTAGCACTGGGATCTGAGCAACGTTAGCTTGGTTTGATTCACTACCACTATATTGCTGGACGCCTAAAATAACGACCATGGATACACATGCCGCCATTGCGACCTGACCAAATTGAGCCAACCACGCTGGCAATTGTCTTTTCGCCTGCATAGGTGTTGGTTGTGATTCAATTTTGGCTGTATGCAAATCCGTTACATTATCTAGTTTAGTATGCGCTGGCTCATTATCCAAAGCAGCCATCACGCCGTCTGCTATGTTCCACTCCAAATTATTGGGGGTATCACCACGCATCACATCACCGATTAAGTGATAGTTCTGCCAAGTTTGCTGGCTTTCTTGATCAATCTCAGTCTCTGCAATTAGAGCAGTATCGATTGACTCTCCATCCATGAGTGCCGAAAGCTTTTCTTTGTCAGCCATTATTTTCACCATATTAATTACTACTATTAGCGCTGTAAAAGAGGGTTAATTTTCTTTTCCACCGCTTCACGAGCACGGAAAATACGCGAACGTACTGTTCCTACGGGACAATCCATCACTTCTGCAATTTCTTCGTAACTCAAGCCTTCTAGCTCTCGTAACGTCATTGCAGTCTTTAAATCTTCAGGTAACGCTTCGATTGCACTGAAAACTACCTGCTTCAATTCTTTGGACAGCGTTAAGTTCTCAGGGTTCGAAATTTCTTTTAATGCATTACCCGTTTCGTAGTATTCAGCGTCTTCAGCATCAACATCACTCGCCGGCGGTCTACGACTTTGGGCAACAATGTGATTTTTAGCGGTATTCACAGCAATACGATATAACCAAGTGTAGAACGCACTTTCTCCTCGGAAGTTTGGAATGGCACGATAAGCTTTAATAAATGCTTCTTGTGCGACATCTGGTACATCACCAGAATTATTCACATACCGAGAAATAAGATTGCACACTTTATTTTGGTACTTAATAACCAAAAGATTAAAGGCTTGCTTATCTCCGCTCTGAACTCGCTCTATCAATACCTGGTCGGTCAGCTGCTCGTTCATTCGAGCGTGTACTCCTATTGTTCTGCCCTATACCTTCTCAGATATGGGCTCTAATTATGCAGAATGTAGTATTGACTCCACCGCTTACACGAGCACTATTGTGACTAAAGTTATTTTAGAAAGTTCAAATGATTCTAAAATATTTGTCATTAATACTTCGTTATGTGATGTAATCTAAAAATAATAATTCTCAAGGAATTTGAGGGCCACATTAGCGAAAAGCAATGGCATTTACAAAGTATTGCATTGATAGCGACAGATTCTGAGCTAAAATACGTTACCAATGCAGTTGGATAAGAGTAGGAAACTCTACTATAGATCGGGATTTTAATAGTTTTATGAACGTAAACCGTGAACATCAATGTGATGTATTAGTGGTAGGAAGTGGCGCGGCAGGTTTGTCGTTAGCGTTACGTGTCGCTGAATATGGAAAAGTAATCGTATTAAGTAAAGGCCCTCGTAGTGAAGGCGCAACTTACTACGCTCAAGGTGGTATTGCCGCTGTATTTGATGAATCAGACAGTATTGAGTCTCACGTACAAGATACGCAAATTGCAGGCGCTGGATTATGCGAAGAAGATACCGTTAAATTTATCGCTGAAAATGCAAAGGAATGTGTGCAATGGTTGATTGATGGCGGTGTGCCATTTGATCGAGTTGAAAATGATACCGATGAAGCACCTCGCTACCACCTCACAAGAGAAGGTGGGCATAGCCACCGTCGTATTCTTCATGCTGCTGATGCGACAGGCATGGCGATGCAAACCTCTCTTCAGGACAATGTTCATAACCACCCCAACATTACTGTTTTAGAGCGCCATAACGCGTTGGATCTTATCACTGAAGATAAAGTCGGTGGTGATAAAGACAAAATAGTAGGTGCTTATATATGGAACCGAAATCAAGAGCATGTTGAAACGGTTCGAGCTAAATTTGTCGTTCTCGCGACTGGTGGTGCATCAAAAGTATACCAATATACTTCAAACCCTGATGTCTCCTCTGGCGATGGTATTGCCATGGCTTGGCGTGCGGGTTGTCGTGTTGCAAACCTTGAATTCAACCAATTCCACCCAACTTGTTTATTCCATCCAGAAGCTCGCAACTTCTTGCTAACAGAAGCTTTACGAGGCGAAGGCGCATACCTGAAACGCCCTGATGGCACTCGTTTCATGCCTGATTTTGATGAGCGTGGCGAACTTGCTCCACGTGATGTAGTGGCAAGAGCGATAGACTTTGAGATGAAGCGTTTAGGCGCAGATTGCATGTACGTCGACATCAGTCATAAGCCTGAAGAGTTCATTACGGCGCACTTCCCAATGATCCATACTCGCTTGATGGACTTGGGTATTGATATGACCAAAGAGCCCATCCCAATCGTTCCTGCCGCTCATTATACCTGTGGTGGCGTCATGGTAGGTAAACAAGGACAAACGGATATTAGTCAGCTTTATGCCATTGGTGAAGTCAGTTACACAGGTCTTCACGGTGCAAATCGCATGGCATCGAACTCTCTGCTTGAATGTGTGGTATACGCCTGGGCAGCGGCGAAAGATATCATTGAAAATATCCAACAAGCTGAACTTCCTCCATCATTGCCACCATGGGATGAAAGCAAAGTCGGAGATTCAGATGAAGAGGTAATCATTCAGCATAACTGGCATGAGCTACGCCTATTTATGTGGGATTACATGGGCATTGTACGGACTGACAAACGTCTTGAACGTGCACTTCGTCGTATTCAGTTGCTACAACAAGAGACTCATGAGTATTACAGTAACTTCCGTGTATCAAACAACTTACTGGAATTACGTAACCTACTGCAAGTCGCTGAACTGATGGTAAAATGCGCAATGCAACGTAAGGAGAGCCGTGGTCTTCACTATACTCTGGATTACCCAGAATTGGCTGAAGATAGTGGCCCAACAATCCTTGTTCCAAAACGTTAATTGTCGATAATTTAAGGGAGCATGCATGCTCCCTTTCATTTATCTATTCCGTAACGTCTCTCTTTGTACATCTCGTTACGATCGATTTAACGGCTTCTGTGCGCGTTTTTAAGCACTACCAGTAAATGTCGATAATCTATGTTACTGCAACTATCTCGCCAAATTAAATATCCAAACCCTCGATTATCTTTTAAAGCAATAAACCACCAAGCGAACAGAAGGTTAACGCCTCTGATCGAATAGTTTTCCTCCTGCCAATCAAAAGAAGTGCGACCGTGAATCGTCACGGATCCCAAAATAGCGGTAGGAAGAATTTGCTGATGAGACCAGTAGATAAATAACTTAGAGCCGATGAAAACACTCACGACTAAAGGTATGGGAGAAAAAATGATTGCCCATGTAATAGAAAGCACGATCGCAATCGTCAATACATGAGCAATTTTAGAGCGGAAAATTTGGAGCTTAGCGCACTTTACTGAGGTTATGCGCGACAATTTTATCAACCATACAAGCATGACCTAGGTTTTCGCTACGAGAGTGACCCATGATCCAAGTAAATAAATCAGGATCATCGCACTCCAATAATGAAACAAAATCACGCTGTTCTTGTTCTTGAAGAGTATCAAAACATTCTTCAAAAAAAGGCATGATTACGACGTCTAATTCAAGCATTCCTCGACGGCAGCCCCATTTGATGCGTGCTTTTTGTTCTGCGGTGTACATTGCTTATCCTCACCTTATGGTTATTTACTCGAAGTGTACCAAGCCCACATAAATTCAACCACTAAGTGAGTCACAGTCCCTATCAATGCTGACAAAAAATCCTAACAAGATTAACATAAAGGGAATTCAACCATATTTAGGTAATGATCATATGAACTCGCTCAACGATTTCGCACCTATATCTCAAAATAGAGATGCAGCACTGCCAAGCTTAATGATTTCAGTCTTAGATCAACTTGGTACTATCACCATGATTGGTGACGATAAAAAATCCTACCTTCAAGGGCAAGTGACCTGTGATGTTGTTTCTTTAACTGCGACACAATCAACTCTCGGCGCACATTGCGACGCAAAAGGAAAAGTGTGGAGCATCTTTCGCCTATTTCATCACAACGGCGGCTATGCGCTACTGCAACAAAAATCTGCGATTGATATCGAGCTGACTGAAATTAAAAAATACGCCATTTTCTCTAAGGTCGATATCGAACAGGGCGAAGATGTAGTTCTCGGTCTCATTGGTGAAAACGCTGAACAATATGTGAAAAGCCTAAATGCAACCCAAGGTGATGTTCGTGGCATTGATGGCGGTAGCGCAGTCAAAATTGATAAGAACCGCTGGGTTCTGTTAGTAAACCAAGAGCGCGCAAAACAGATCATCGACACCATTGAAGCGGTGAATGTGGATGAATCAGTATGGACACGTTTTGATATTGAGCACGCACAACCTCAAATCACTCAAACCAACCAGAATGAACACATTCCACAAGCTTTAAACTTACAAGCCCTGAATGGTATTAGCTTTTCAAAGGGGTGCTACACAGGACAAGAGACAGTCGCTAGAGCCAAATACCGTGGCATCAATAAGCGTGCGATGTTTATTGTCAGCGGCACGACAAGCCACCCACTTCCCGTTGATACACCTATTGAGTTAGAACGCGCGGTGGGCGATAACTGGCGAAGCGCGGGGACGCTAATGAAGCACTATCAATTCGATAATGGTGTCGCTATTGGTCTTATCGTATTGCCAAATAATTTAGATGATGACGTACAGCTACGCCTTAAAGATCAGCCAACAAGTCAGTGGGCAATTGAAGCACTACCCTACTCTTTAGATGATGAATAAGGCCTGCGAATTATCATGATCTCAACTAACTTAATGCAATTCTTGGAGATGCAACAGATACCGTTTCGTTTGTTGCCTCACCAAACACCAGCCATCAATATCGAAGATGCCGCACAACAACGCGGTATTCAGCCCGAACAAATGGTGAAGTCTATTCTACTGCGAGATATGAATCATCAGCTTGCTTTAGCATGTGCACCAGGAGATCAAGCCATTGATCCCAAGAAAGTTCGCGCAATATTGCAATGCAAGCGTATGACTTGCGTGAGTCTAGCGGATGTAGAGAAGATCACTGGCTATCAAATTGGCACCGTTACCCCGCTATTACTGAAACGATCAATGCCTATTATATTTGATCATAAAATTCTTCAGCATTCAGAAGTGACCATCAGCAGTGGTAGCACGATGGCAGGGATTGCACTCGACAGACAAACGCTCGTTGATCTCTGTCAGCCTATTTTTGCTGATATTTGCAAAGAATCTTAATGTGACGCTGGCTATAAAAAATATGTAATAAACAATTTATTACATTGCTCGCTTTGGTTTAGATCATAAGTAACACATATTAACGATGAATTTTAAGTCAATTAATTAACATAAATAGTCACATTGTGAATTTTATTGTAACCTCCTTGTGTTGACTAAATCTGGTTGGACATAGCCAAGAGTTTAGCCATCAAAGTGAATCCACTGAGTCAATCAGTACATCCACTTTTGTGTAATGCATCTGTGACTATTCGCCCGCGCTCAATGCGGGCTTTTTTTTGCTTAAATTAACATAAAATTAACACTTTCAGTAAAATTCACGCTATTCTTTAAAACGTCATAATAGTGCGGCTTAATACTCCTACCTAAAAAGAGAGAGGCAGTTCATTTGGTTAATATTATTTTAGGGTAACATCACACTGAATTAGATATAAATCCAAAAAACTGCCTACAGCAGCACAAATATCCAATATAAGAACATAACACTGCACTTATCTTCGGTCTTGTCACAATAAATATCCGAAGACTATCTATAATTCGCAGGGCTAGGAAAATAAAAAGGAATAAAATATGAGACTGTTTAAGCGCTATACTCCAGGGATGATTGCTAAACATGTTAGTCGACTATTTAAAGGAAGGATCTATATATATGGAGTAGGTAAATTTGAGTTTAACAACGGAAAGCTTATCTTGCCTGAACAAGCCGAACAACGTCATTTCAAAACGGTTAATGAAATCAATCAAGAGATAATGAAGCTACGCTGCGCCTACGCTTAACGCTCTTTTCTCGAATAAATATTTAAAAGGGTTGATACAGATGTATCAACCCTTTGTCATTCATAAGCCCACGAGAATCCTGTTCGTGATTAGTGCTTAGGTACCACTAGCTTAGGGTGCTTTGCCAACTCTGGTAAATTCCCTTTCAACCCTAGCGCTCGTTTCATTATTTCATCTTTTGCGCCTGGCAGTTGCCCCACCAACTTCATTCCAATACCTCGGAACAATTTCTTGGCTGGGTTACTTCCTTCAAACAGATCTTTAAACCCTTGCATAGAAGCGATCATTTTTGCCGCTTCTGCTTTACGCCAACGCTCGTAGCCTCGCAAGTTGCGTTTAGTGCCAACATCCTCACCTAACGCCCATAAATGCTTGATCTCTTGAGCCAAACTTGCCGCATCGAGCAGACCTAAGTTAACACCTTGTCCTGCAAGTGGATGAATGGTGTGAGCGGCATCTCCGACAAGGGCGACACGATCAACCACAAAATCACGCGCATAGCGCATCTTAAGAGGAAAAGCAGCACGAATACCTACCACTTCACACATCCCAAGTTTTGCATCAAATTCTGCGGTTAATGCCTTATTGAACTCGTGTTCAGACATTGCAATTAATCGCTCAGCACGGCTAGGGTCGGTAGACCACACAATAGAACTCATATGGCTAGACTCAAGTGGCAGAAATGCCAGTGGGCCTTGGGGAGTAAATATCTGTCTTGCTACCGTGTCATGGGCATCTTTTGTCTTAATATTGGCGACGACAGCGCTATGTCCATAATCCCAATGCGTTAAGGGAATATCTTGCTGCTGACGAACCCAAGAGTTCGCACCATCAGCACCAACAACTAATTTAGCCGTCAATGCTTGGCCATTATCTAATGTTAACCAAGCTTCACTTTCACCTATTGCCATAGATTGACACGTCGCTGGCATAAACAGTGAAACGTTACTCTGCTGCTGGACTTGTTCTAACAGTGCAAGCTGAATCACTCGGTTTTCTACAATGTGGCCTAGATTCGGTTGAGATAACTGATTTGCACTGAACTCGATGCGCGCAAAGCTATCCTGCTCCCACACTTCCATCGCCTGATAAGGAGAAGAGCGACGCTGTATAATGCCTTGCCAAGCACCCAAGTTACGTAAAATCGTTTCACTAGAGCGGCTAAGAGCAGAAACACGAACATCGGGTAAGTCTGCCAATTCTGAATTTGGCGCTTTACCCTCTATTACGGCTATTCGCAATTCACTATCTTTTAACGCTGCGGCAAGAGCCAGTCCTACCATTCCACCGCCTACAATGGCGATATCGACACTTTGCATCATTGTTTCTACTTACCCTATTATCTTTCTACTAGACCCAGTGGACGACGCAGTAATGGCGCTTTCAGTGGAGAGCAGTTCTCCATTGCCATCAACCCTAAATTACGTCCAATTCGAAGTGTAAATGCATCATTAGAAAACAGATGAACAAGTGACGATGTCAGTGCCACCGTTATCTTTCGATCACTCTCTCGTCGCTGGCTAAATTGCATCAATCCTTTAAATTGACCAGGATCGTCGATATGAGTCACCACCTCTTCTGCTAGGCTAGCGACATCTCGGATGCCAAGATTGAACCCCTGCCCAGCAATAGGATGTAAAGTTTGAGCGGCATTACCTACAATAGCAAAACGGTGTGACGTATTTTGCTCTCGATAACGCAGCAATAGTGGGTAACTTGCTCGTTGTCCCACCTTCGTTAGCTTGCCTAAACGCCAACCAAATGCTTGTTGAAGCGACTCAAGAAAGTGTTCATCGTCTAAATTCAATATGTGTTGAGCGTCTTCAGGAGGCAAACACCAAACTAATGACATTCGGTTATCACTCATCGGTAACAGTGCCACCGGCCCATTAGCGGTAAAACGCTCAAACGCACGGCCTTGATGACGATCACTCACCGAAATATTGGCGATAACCGCGACTTGCTCGAAGTCATGCTCGGTTAACGCTAAGCCGATCTGCTCACAACATGTCGAAATAGCGCCATCAGCCGCAACCAACAATTTCGCTTGAATCAATGAGTCATCATCTAATTGGATCGTCACATTATCTTGATCGCGCTCGACCCGTTTCACCGAGTTCGGGCAGAGTAAGGTAATATTATCGGCTTGCTGCATTTTTTGTTGATATATCTGCCCGACATGAGCTAATTCAACCACATAGCCTAAAGCATCAACCTGTAACTCTTCACTGGTAATATTCGTCATGCCTGCATGAGAGCGATCAGAGACATGAATATGTTGAATCGCAGTGGCAACACTTGAGACTGACGCCCACAAGCCTAGCTTTTCTAATATTTTTACCGTGCCATAAGACAAAGCAATCGAACGCGAATCAAAACCTGGATGCGCTTGGTGATCGACAATAAAAGGTTCGACAACGGCAATAGATAGCTTTTCATCGCTTAATTTATTTAATGCAAGCGCCAATGTTGCGCCCGCCATTGCACCACCAGCAATAACTACATCAAATTGCTTCATCGTAACATTCCAATTAATGGATCGTTGGGGCTGACTCTTGTGTTGGTTTCACACCAAATTCAGCATGGATAGTTAGTACACATGCCTTCACATGCTCAATCACCTGTTCGAGAAGTTGAGCCTGCTCTTCAAGATCATCATCTTCATCAATACCCAGTTTTGCCATCTCTTCAAGATCAGAAAGGGCCTCTTTCGCATGAACTGAGGCTTTATTTAATGGTGCTCCCGCTAAACCAAGACCCGAAATAAAGTGATTGATCCAATCCGAAACGCCATCAGCAAGATCAAACAGGCTCGCATCGGCACCGTCATCAGGCAGCAGTAGAGTCAGGTCTAAATCCGTTCCGGTGATCTCATCAATTGTTGCTTTCAATGTTGACTCAGCAATAACAAGAGCGCGATCCGGCCAACCCATACCATCATTGGTATAATCAAAAATCAGTGGTTGCCAACTCTTATCGGATAAATTCAACCCACCGCTTAACATTCCGGTTAGCAGGCCATGCATCTCTGCTGGGTTAACGGCTAAACTTGCGCCTTGAAGCTCAGTGGCCGCTTTTAAGTAATCTGGAAGTGTTATTTTGCTCATTTCAATATCTACTAAGTCTTAAAGTTTGTTTAATCCTACCATTTCACCCCACATCTCGAAATGATGATATCCGGAAATATGAACAGCATTTGCTCAATCTGCCGATTTACTGTGTCGTCGAGCTCTCATTTCGACATAGACTTTCTGAAAAGCTTGAATCTTAATTGCGCTTTACCTATAGTTTCATCCTCGGTGGTTGCTGAGAAGCCCATTTAAGATAGCGCAAAGAGTTCATCCATCATGAGTAGTCAAGCGGTAGAAGTTGAAATTTTAGGAAAACTGACTCGAGTTAATTGTCCACCAGGACAAGAAGAGGCATTGACCCAAGCAGCTAACGATCTTGATAATCGATTGAAAGAGATGGCAGAGCGGACTAAAGTTACCAATGAGGTTCAACTTCTCACAATTGCAGCATTGAATGTTTGTTATGAATTACAAACTAAGCAATTTGAAGCCAACGATGAAAAAAATGCAATAACAGAGCGCATGGAAAAGCTCACTACATCGCTTGAAGGTGTATTACGTAATGTTAAGCATGGACCGCAATAGCTTTTTATAAGCCCAAATTTACCCTGGAGTGTTTGTCAGAGGATTTAAGTCCCCGAGCCGATAAGCAATCCCTAAGGGTTAGTACTTGAGTGCTATTGAGCATGCTCGGCTTGTACCGAGAAGCCTACGGTAATCATTGCTGATCCGCCTTGAACTCGCTGGTTCAAGGGCCACAATTCTCAACGGCACTTTGGGGTAATCTCTTCATGAAAATACTCACTCGAAATGAGTTTCGTCAGTTAATCCGCCAAAAACGCAATGCACTTTCCAGTGAACAGCAGTATGAAGCAAGTATAGATATTGCTAATCAATGCTTATCTCTTCCTGATTTTCAGACCGCTCAACATATTGCGTTGTATATTTCTGCTGATGGCGAGATAGATACCAAACCACTTATTCAATCTCTTTGGGATTTAGGTAAGCACGTTTACTTGCCCGTGTTACACCCTTTTTCTCCAGGGCATCTACTGTTCCTCCATTACACCAACGACACGTCAATGACTTATAACAAGTACGGCATCGTCGAGCCAAAACTCAATCAAACACTGATAAAGCCAGTATCTGAACTTGATCTTGTCTGTACCCCTTTAGTCGGCTTTGATACCACAGGACATCGCTTAGGTATGGGTGGGGGCTATTATGACCGAACATTATCGAAATGGTTTAATACTGGGATCGGAGCACGACCTATTGGAATCGCGCATGATTGCCAACACGTTGATCGCCTTCCAACAGAGGTTTGGGATATACCTTTGCCCAAGATCGTGACTCCAACGAAAACTTGGCAATGGGAAAAGTAAACATAACTCGCTATAATCGCGCCGCAAAGTTAACAACTTCTATTTAGATTAATAGATTATCAATTCAGGAGATAGGCATGACTCAAGATGAAATGAAAAAAGCGGCAGGTTGGGCAGCACTTAAGTACGTTGAATCAGGAAGTATTGTAGGCGTAGGTACAGGTTCTACCGTGGATCACTTCATCGATGCTTTAGGCACAATGAAAGATGACATTAAAGGTGCCGTTTCAAGCTCTATTGCTTCTACCGAAAAATTACAAAAACTAGGCATTGAAGTATTTGAGTGTAATGACGTAGCAAAACTTGATGTTTATGTTGATGGCGCTGATGAAATCAACCCTACTCGTGACATGATCAAAGGTGGTGGTGCTGCTCTAACTCGTGAGAAAATTGTTGCGGCAATCTCTGACAAGTTCATCTGCATTGTTGACGGAACAAAAGCGGTTGATGTTCTAGGAAACTTTCCACTACCAGTTGAAGTTATTCCGATGGCTCGCTCTTACGTGGGTCGTGAGCTAGTAAAACTTGGTGGCGATCCCGCTTACCGAGAAGGCGTAATTACTGACAATGGTAATGTAATTTTAGATGTTCACGGACTAAAAATTACAGATGCGAAGAAGCTTGAAGAGACAATCAATGGCATCGCTGGCGTTGTAACTAATGGCCTATTTGCTCATCGTGGTGCAGACGTTGTTATCACAGGTACTCCTGAAGGTGCCAAAATAGAAGAATAATCGAATTTTCGTTATTTGATTACAAGCAGCGCCATTCGGTGCTGCTTTTTTATTTCCTATATATAAAATTATGCCTTATTCCGTAATTTTCTTACCCAAAACAATTTTTTTTTGCTACTTTATTGGACAGAAGACGCACAGGGAAGATGTTTGTCTCTATATAAAACTGTTGATTTTTTCCCCTTTCAACCTTTTTGTAGCACGTGCGCCGTATTTGCCCACCTTTCCATTTTAAAGGACGAGAATAATGGCCAAAGTATCACTGGAAAAAGATAAGATTAAAATTCTACTGCTTGAAGGCCTCCATCCTTCTTCAGTTGAAGTACTTCAAGCCGCAGGCTACACCAACATTGAGTACCACAAAGGCTCACTTTCTGATGACCAATTACTTGAAGCAGTAAAAGATGCACACTTCATCGGCCTTCGCTCCCGCACAAACATAAGCCAAGAAGTCATTGATGCGGCAGAAAAGCTCGTCGCTATCGGTTGCTTCTGTATTGGTACTAACCAAGTAGATCTTAAAGCTGCCGCTAAACGTGGCGTTCCGGTATTCAATGCTCCATTCTCTAACACTCGAAGCGTTGCAGAACTTGTTCTTGGCCAAATCCTACTATTACTACGTGGTATTCCTGAAAAGAATGCACTTGCTCACCGTGGCATTTGGAAAAAAAGTGCTGAGAACTCAAATGAAGCTCGTGGTAAGCGTTTAGGGATCATCGGTTATGGCCATATTGGTACTCAGCTGGGCATTATTGCTGAAAACCTCGGTATGCGTGTCTATTTCTATGATATCGAAAACAAACTATCGCTAGGAAATGCGACTCAAGTGCACACCATGAGCGACTTGCTTAATAAGTGTGATGTTATCTCTCTGCACGTTCCAGAAACCGCTGAAACAAAAGATATGATGGGGCCAGATGAGTTTGCTCGAATGAAACCTGGCTCTATCTTTATTAATGCGGCACGCGGAACCGTCGTTGAAATTCCAGCTTTATGCCATGCGCTAGAGTCTGGTCATCTTGCTGGTGCCGCTATTGATGTTTTTCCAACAGAGCCTAAAACCAACAACGACCCATTTGAATCTCCATTGATGAAATTCGACAATGTGATCTTAACGCCTCATGTGGGTGGTTCAACTCAGGAAGCTCAAGAAAATATTGGTGTAGAAGTCGCAGGCAAGCTTGCTAAGTACTCAGATAATGGTTCAACGCTATCTAGCGTAAACTTCCCAGAAGTATCTCTCCCATTGCATACTGGCGCATCTCGTCTATTACATATCCATGAGAACCGTCCAGGAGTGCTAACCCAAATCAATACGATTTTTGCAGAAGAAGGGATCAACATCGCGGGTCAATATCTACAGACTACGGCAGATATGGGCTACGTTGTGATCGATGTTGAAGCTGATCGTTCAGAAGAAGCATTACTGAAACTAAAAGAGATCGAAGGGACGATTCGAGCTCGTTTATTGCACTAATGATCGCATCGTTTGATCGACAATTACTCTTGATCAAACGTTGAAAAATAAGTCATAAATCGAATCCAAATAAAAGGCATCTCATTGAGATGCCTTTTCATTAGCCCATTCAAACAAGCGCTAATTTTTCAGAGAGTGCAAACCTCTTAGGCCTTCTACTTAGACCTCTTAAACGAGTACTAGTCAATTTTGTATATCACATCGACGCTATCACGAATGATCAACGTTGCATCTTGATAGCTATTTGATTCTGCACCACCATCCATCGCCATTGAACGCATCAGCATAGGCTGAGATTGAGGGCGATTATAGTTAATCTGCCATACGGAACCTAAATCACGCTTAAACCCTTCAGCTAAAAATTTAGCCTTGTCAGAAGCATCATTAATTGCCGCCAAGCGAGCTTCTGCCTTATAGCGTGCTTCATCTTTCACTTTTAACTTAATGTTATCGACTTGATTAATACCTTCACCCAAAGCGATATCCAAATACTGATTTAAATTAGCAAGTTGAGAGACTTGGACGGTCACATTTCTAGACGCTCGATAGCCGACAAGCTCTGGCTTACCTTCTTTTGGATAGTGGTATTGTGGTGCTAGATACAAATTAGAGCTATTAATATCCGTTGCTTTTACGCCCGCTTCTTTTAAGCGAGCAAGAAATGATTCAACCACATTATCGACGGCTTGCTTTGCTTGTTCCGCTGTCATTGTTGATTCGACAACCTTGACAGAAAATGTTGCCATATCTGGAGTCGCGACAACTTCACCGTATCCTGTCGTTGAGATATGAGCAAAATCAGGCGTATTCGCAAAAGAATTCATGCTAATCAGACTAGATAGTGTGATCATTAAACTTGGTACTAATTTCATTCAATGTGCCTTTGTGGTTAAACTTTTTTACATCATAGGCGTAATTTACTGCACACCCTATCTTTTCAAGACGTTTTTACAGAACTTTGACTGTGTTAAAAATCATCGAAATAGCGTTTAATCACAGTAATTGATGATAAAAAGATTACTGCGGAAGAAACTCCCGAGCATACGCAATCACGGCTTCAGATAACTCTTTAAGCACCCCACTTTCTAGCTGCCAATGGTGCCAATACATTTGATGCGACAACATGAAGCCAGGAGTGACATCAACAAGTACTCCTTTATCCAATTCTTCTTGGATTTGAACTTTGGGTATTAAGCAATAGGCAACACCTGCGCTCGCCAATTTCACAAAAGCTTCAGAACTACGGACGGTATGCTTCAGCACACTGCCATAAGGTAAGTTAAAGTGCTGATAAATAAATCGTTCATGCATTTCATCGTGTTGATCAAATACAACAGCAGGAGCTGCAATCAATGACTCTCGGGTGACACCTTGGTTGAAATAGCGAGCGCGAAAGCTTGGGCTGGCAACACATAAATAGTCCATCCTCCCAAGGTAATCAGCATCACACCCTGCTATAGGCTGAAAATCTAAACTAATTGCAGCAACAACTTCACCGCTGCGTAATTTATCTATGGTTCGCCCTTCATCATCAACAATAAGATTAAGCTCGATTCGTTTTTGATCCACCAAATCGATTAAACTTGGCAATAACCAAGTCGCAAGCGTATCGGCATTCGTAGCCAATGAGACCGCCAATGCTTTTCCGCTATCTTCATTCGTAATACTAGGGATCAGATCTTGCTCTAATAAGCATACTCGTCGATATAGACCTAATAATTTCATTCCTGCTGGCGTGGGTCTGGGCGGTTGCCCTCTCACTAATACTGGCTGAGCTAACCACTTCTCTAGCTGTTTAATTCTTTGGGATACTGCGGATTGAGAAATATGCAAACTTTCTGCTGCACGTTCAAAGCTTCGCTGAGCGACCACTGCATCTAACGCTTCTACCCACTTATAGTCTAACCCTCTCATCACACCTTCCCTTTCTCGCATAACCCAAATCATTAGAGATACTTATGATAGATTAAAATCATTAATTATACTTATGATGATTTTCGATTTACCCTCTAACCCTTGATTTAACTGTCTTCACTTTCTTTGAGGTTTCACGTGAATATCTGGATTTTGCTACAAGGTTTTGGGTTAGGGGCGAGTATGATTATTCCAATCGGGGCTCAAAATGCTTATGTATTGAATCAAGGCATCAAACGCAACCACCATCTCACGACTGCCACGATATGCAGTTTACTAGATGTCGTGTTCATATCATTGGGGATATTTGGTGGCGGTGCTATTTTGTCTCAGAATGAAATACTTCTCACAACAGTCACGTTAGGAGGCATTGCGTTCTTAATCTTCTATGGTTTGTTATCACTAAAAAGCGCCTTTGCACTTTCTAAAAACTCCGATTCAAAGCTTAATACTCTAGAGAGAGGCAAGAGAACTGTGGTACTGGGAGCTCTTGCGGTAACGGTACTAAACCCACATCTATATTTAGATACGGTTGTTATTTTAGGATCCATTGGTGGGCAGTTCGAAGGGAGTGATAGAGTATCATTTGCCATTGGTACTATTATGGCTTCATTTGTTTGGTTTTATACATTATCCATTGGAGCCGCTAAATTAGGCCCGACCCTATCTAAACCAAAGGTTAAGAAATTCATTGATATCGCTGTAGCATCCATGATGTTTGTTATTGCATTTTTATTGGCAAAAGGGCTGTGGGCTCAATATATCTAGGCAAATCAGTAATGAATACATTAGAAAAAATTTATCAAACTAACATTCAGTTACTTTCCAAAACTGAGGTGACATACACTCAATGGGAGCATGAGCCTATTCTTGATTTTGCGACTGATGAAATGGTTGCAAAAAAATTAGGATGGACAGGAACACACAGCAAAAGCTTGTTTCTAAAGGTTAAAGGGGGCGGTTTCGCACTTTACCTAACTGAAAAAGATAAACGCCTAGACAGTAAAGCAATAAAGAAGGTGCTGGGGAAGCGAGTCTCGATATGTGATGATATTGAAATGACAGAACAAACGGGCTGCGTACCTGGAGCCGTTTGCCCCTTTGCTTTACCACAGAGCATCCCAGTTCTCGTGGACTCGACTCTATTTACTCATGATGAAATTTTGTATACCCCAGGGCATCCTGAGCTTACATTAGGCTTTGCAGGAAAAGATTTACCGATTCTTTTGCAAGCCATAGAGAATACAGTTCACCACATATAGTACTTTGGATACAAACATTAAGGTTTAAACAAGCACCCGTTTGATGAGCCGATAGCAATAAAAAAGCGCAATATTTCTATTGCGCTTTTAAAAAGAGAATGTGGTGATTAATCCACTTTGTTCATATGAACATCCATTTGTGGGAATGGGATCTCAATCCCTTCTTTATCCAAGCCTTCTTTGATGGCTTGTAACGAATCAAAATACACATTCCAGTAATCAGACGTTTTAACCCATGGACGAACCACAAAGTTTACTGAAGAGTCAGCTAAAGCTAACACGCCAACTTGAATACCCGGCTCTTTTAGAATTCGCTCATCAGATTCAAGGATCTTGGTAATGACTTCTTTCGTTTTTTGCAGATCAGCACTGTAAGACACGCCAATCACATGGTCAATACGACGAGTGTCGTGACGTGAGTAGTTGGTTATAGGGCTACCAATCACCGCTCCGTTAGGCACAACAACCATCTTATTATCAGGTGTTGTCAAAATAGTTTGGAAAATCTGAATAGACTCCACCGCACCTGCAACACCACCAATTTCAACATAATCACCCGATTTAAACGGACGGAATGCAACGATAAGTACGCCTGCCGCAAAGTTAGACAGTGAACCTTGTAGTGCTAAACCAATCGCTAAACCAGCAGCACCAATCACCGCAACTACAGAAGCCGTTTGAACACCAATTCGACCTAGAGCAGCAATCAGTACGATTACAAATAGCGTATAACGGACCAACGCGTGAATAAATTCAACGACAGCTTTGTCCATGTTTTTCTTCTGTAAAACTTTTGCCACGCTTCCAGCAACAGCTTTCACAATCATATTACCAATGAATAGGATCGCTAGTGCTGAAAAGATATTCACACCATACTGAATTAATAGCTCTGAGTTATTTGATAACCACTGCTCTGCTTGAGAAAGTGTATCAACAATCGGTGTTTCGATAATAGATGACTCACTCGCCATAATAGTACCCTCTAAAGTATTGAACAAAAATGACTCTACAACGACTCACTTGCCGCTTCCGTGCATACAACTGAATAAAACAGCGTTATCGCATGATACATCAACTTTGGCAATTTATATAATCAGTGGGAATAAAAGTAATTTAATATCAATTACTCCCCCCTCTTTTCTCACTATTGGGAATTCCAGTAAATACCGTTGTACAAAAAGCATTCAAACCAATGAGCAGGCATAAAAAAACCCGCTCTATGAGCGGGTTTTTAAAACTTAGAAGAGTACTAATTCAAATGAATTATAGTACGTCTACAGCGTTAAGGTCAGCAAATGCTTTCTCTAGACGAGTAACCATAGAAGACTGACCAGCACGTAGCCATACGCGTGGATCGTAGTACTTCTTGTTTGGCGCAGCTTCGCCAGTTGGGTTACCGATTTGACCTTGTAGGAATTCACGGTTTTCAGCTTCGTAAGTACGGATACCGTTCCATGATGCCCACTGAGTATCAGTATCGATGTTCATTTTGATAACACCGTAGCCAATAGACTCTTGGATTTCAGCTTCTGAAGAACCAGAACCACCGTGGAATACGAAGTTAAGAGCATTAGGTGCAATACCGAATTTCTCTGCACAGTATGCTTGAGAATCACGTAGGATAGTTGGAGTAAGAACAACGTTACCTGCTTGGTAAACACCGTGTACGTTACCGAAAGATGCAGCGATAGTGAAACGTGGGCTAACAGCCATTAGTTTCTCGTATGCGTATGCTACGTCTTCTGGAGAAGTGTAAAGCTCAGATGCGTCCATATCAGAGTTATCAACGCCGTCTTCTTCACCACCAGTACAACCAAGTTCGATCTCGATTGTCATGTTCATTTTAGCCATGCGCTCTAGGTACTTAGCACATGTTTCGATGTTCTCTTCTAGAGACTCTTCAGAAAGGTCTAGCATGTGAGAAGAGAATAGTGGTTTACCAGTTTGAGCGAAGAACTCTTCACCAGCGTCTAGTAGACCGTCGATCCATGGAAGAAGTTTCTTAGCAGCGTGGTCAGTATGTAGAATAACTGGAACACCGTAATATTCAGCAACTGCATGAACGTATTTTGCACCAGCAACTGCGCCAAGAATTTGTGCACCTTGACCTTCAAGTTTAACGCCTTTACCAGCGAAGAAACCAGCACCGCCGTTAGAGAACTGAACAACAACTGGTGCTTTAACTTTAGCAGCAGCTTCAAGAACAGCATTGATCGTATCAGTGTTAATTACGTTTACCGCTGGAAGAGCAAATTTGTTTGCTTTTGCTGCTTCAAATACTTTCTGTACGTCGTCGCCAGAAATAACACCAGGTTTTACAAAATCGAAGATCTTAGACATGGAAATAGTCCTATTATTCTATTCGTTTTAAGATAAAAAAACTTAAGTTAAAAATTTGCAATCGTTTGCTCACAACTTTCGCTATTCTAGCAAAAAACTGTGATGTGCCGCAAACGTTAAAAGGCGAGATTCTCATCTCGCCTTTCTAAATCAATTATGCTTTTGCACGCTCTTCAAGCATTGCAACTGCAGGAAGTACTTTTCCTTCAACAAACTCAAGGAAAGCACCACCGCCAGTAGAGATGTAAGAAACGTCAGCTTTGATACCGAACTTGTCGATAGCCGCTAGCGTGTCACCACCACCAGCTACAGAGAAACCTGCAGACTCAGCGATTGCTTTAGAGATACCAGCAGTACCCGCTTCGAAGTTTTTGAATTCGAATACGCCTACAGGGCCGTTCCAAAGGATAGTTTTTGCGTTGCCGATGATTTCAGCAAGAGCAGCAGTTGAATCTGGGCCAAGGTCGAAGATCATGTCGTCGTCTTGAACTTCAGAAACGTGCTTGATTTCAGCTTCAGCGTTTTCGTCGAATGCTTTCGCACATGCAACGTCAGTCGCTACTGGGATAGCACACTCTTTCATTAGCTTCTTAGCAGTGTCAACTAGGTCAGCTTCGTATAGAGACTTACCTACGTTGTGGCCTTCAGCAGCGATGAATGTGTTCGCGATACCACCACCAACAACAAGTTGGTCAGCAATTTTAGATAGAGACTCTAGAACCGTTAGTTTAGTCGATACTTTAGAACCACCAACGATAGCCACTAGTGGACGAGCTGGGTTGTCCATAGCTTTACCTAGTGCTTCAAGTTCAGCCGCTAGAAGAGGACCAGCACATGCTACAGGAGCGTTTGTACCAACACCGTGAGTTGATGCTTGTGCACGGTGAGCAGTACCGAATGCGTCCATTACGAAAATGTCACATAGTGCAGCGTATTTTTTAGAAAGCTCTTCTTCGTTCTTCTTTTCGCCTTTGTTAAAACGAACGTTTTCAAGAACAACTAACTCACCAGCATTTAGTTCAAGACCATCTAGGTAGTCTTTTGCTAGTTTAACGTCACAATCTAGTGCGTCGTTTAAGTAGTTTACAACAGGAGCTAGAGAGAACTCTTCGTTGTATTCGCCTTCAGTAGGACGACCAAGGTGAGAAGTAACCATTACTTTCGCGCCAGCTTCTAGGCACAATTTGATAGTTGGTAGTGATGCAAGGATACGTGCATCTGAAGTTACTTTACCGTCTTTTACTGGTACGTTTAGGTCAGCACGGATGAAAATGCGTTTACCTGCAAGTTCCAGGTCAGTCATCTTGATTACAGACATTGTTTGTCCTCTCAAATTTAAATTAATAAAGTTTTTTGGAAACTCGGCAACCCTGCCAAGCCTAATAATTCTTCAAACTGGTTATTTTATGGGGGTACCTCATATTTATTTCAAGTGTTGAAATAAATTTTCTCCCCTCATCACCATAATGTTATTAAAAATTAACGCTTTGGTGATTTCATTACTAAAACGGTATCCAGCATCCGATTAGCAAAGCCCCACTCGTTGTCGCACCAAACAAGCATTTTAACTAACTGCCCGTTACTCACCCTAGTCTGTGAACCATCGACAATGGCGCTGTGAGGATCATGATTAAAGTCGATTGAAACTAGAGGTGCTTCAGTATAGTCAACAATGTCATGTAATGTACACTGAGATGCGTTAACAATGGTTTGATTTACGTCATTAACTTTCACATTTGTATTAATTGTGACACTTAAATCCATTGCAGTAACGTTGACTGTGGGCACTCTGACAGAAATAGCTTCGAATTTGTTAGAAAATTTCGGAAAAATCCTTTCGATACCTAAATGCAATTTTGTATCAACAGGAATGATGGATTGGCTAGCCGCACGAGTTCGGCGCAAATCAGAATGATAAGCATCAATCACTTGTTGATCATTCATTGAGGAGTGAATCGTGGTAATTGTTCCTGAATCAATACCAAATGCATCATCTAATACTTTAATGATCGGCACGATGCAATTTGTTGTACAGGAGCCACTTGAAACAACGCGATGTTCATCTTTCAGGGTGTCATGGTTCACACCATAAATAATAGTATTGTCTAAATCGTTGTCACCAGGGTGTGAAAATAGGACTTTTTTAGCGCCCGCGGCAATATGTTCTAAACCATCAGCTTTCGAACCATACACGCCAGTACAATCGAGTACGATATCGACATCTAAATCTCGCCAAGGAAGCAGATTGATTTCTGATAGGTGAAGGAGACGGATAGAATCAAATTCATCACTATTATGGTGAACATAAATATGTTCTTGATCGTGGGTGATCTTCTTACCAAAGCGACCATGGCTGGTATCGTATTGAAGCAAGTGAGCCATTGCATCCGGTTGAGCAAGTTCATTCACCGCAACCACTTTAATCTGTTGGCTCTTCCCGCTTTCGTAAACCGCGCGAAGCACATTGCGGCCAATTCGGCCAAATCCATTAATGGCGATTCGTATCATTGCTTTCTCATCCTTAATAACCGAGGCGTCAGTTTATAGCAGACAAGCTTTGACTGCATCTTATTTACATAACGACCCTAATGGTGAACCATTAAAAAATAGAGCACCTCGACTAAGAACCAATAAAAAAGCCCTCTCTAATAAAAGAGAGGGCTTTAGATTCTAATCACTCAAACCACACTGTTTGATTCGATACATGACACCAAACCAAACCGCTTAATTAAGCAAGCAGTTCTTTTGCTGTGTTTACTACGTTTTCAGTAGTGAAACCGAACATTTTGAACAGTTCACCAGCCGGAGCTGATTCGCCGAACGTTGTCATACCGATGATCTTGCCACCGAAACCAACGTATTTGTGCCAGAAATCAGCTATACCAGCTTCAACTGCAATACGTTTAGTTACCGATGATGGTAGAACTGCTTCACGGTACGCTGCATCTTGCTTATCAAATGTATCTGTTGATGGCATTGAAACAACACGTACAGATTTACCTTCAGCCGTCAGTTGAGCGGCAGCTTCTACTGCTAGTTCAACTTCTGAACCAGTAGCGATAAGAATAAGCTCAGGTTGACCAGCGCAATCTTTTAGGATGTAACCACCCTTAGCAATATTTGCTAGTTGCTCTGCGTCACGATCTTGTTGTGCAAGGTTTTGACGAGAGAAAATAAGCGCTGAAGGGCCATCTTTACGTTCAATTGCTAGCTTCCAAGAAACCGCTGATTCAACTTGGTCACATGGACGCCATGTGCTCATGTTTGGTGTTAAACGTAGAGACGCGATCTGCTCAACAGGTTGGTGAGTTGGGCCATCTTCGCCAAGACCGATAGAGTCATGGGTATAAACTTGGATATTTTGCACTTTCATCAGCGCAGCCATACGCATTGCGTTACGTGCGTATTCCATGAACATTAGGAATGTTGCGCCGTATGGTACGAAACCACCGTGCAGAGCAATACCGTTCATGATTGCTGTCATACCAAACTCACGCACACCGTAGTGAATGTAGTTACCAGCAAAATCATCAGCCGTTAAAGACTTAGAACCAGACCACATTGTTAGGTTAGAAGGCGCAAGGTCAGCAGAGCCACCCATGAATTCTGGAAGCATTTGACCAAACGCTTCTAGAGCATTTTGAGAGGCTTTACGTGAAGCGATATTTGCTGGGTTAGCTTGAAGGTCAGCAATAATTGCATTTGCTTTTTCTTCCCACTCAGCAGGTAAATCACCAGCAGTACGACGCTTAAATTCAGCCGCTAGTTCAGGGTATGCCGCTGCGTAAGCGTCAAATTTCGCATTCCAAGCCGCTTCTTTTGCTGCGCCTGCTTCTTGTGCGTTCCATTCCGCTGCAATATCTGCTGGAATTTCAAATGCACCGTGTTCCCAACCAAGAGCTTTCTTAGTTGCTGCAATTTCGTCAGCACCTAGTGGAGCACCGTGACAGTCGTGCGTGCCCGCTTTATTTGGAGAACCAAAACCGATCACAGTCTTAGTACAAATAAGAGTAGGACGAGGATCCGCTTTAGCCGCTTCAATTGCAGCATTGATTGCGTCAGCATCGTGACCATCTACTGCTGGAATTACGTGCCAGCCGTAAGCTTCAAAACGCTTAGGAGTATCGTCAGAGAACCAACCTTCAACTTCGCCATCGATAGAGATACCGTTGTCATCCCAGAAAGCAACCAGCTTACCAAGACCAAGCGTACCCGCTAAAGAACATGCTTCGTGAGAGATACCTTCCATCAGACAACCATCACCCATGAACGCATAAGTGAAGTGATCAACGATGTCGTGGCCTTCTTTGTTGAATTGTGCAGCCAGTGCTTTTTCAGCCATTGCCATGCCAACCGCATTGGTAATGCCTTGACCTAGAGGACCCGTTGTTGTTTCGATACCTGGAGCGTAACCATACTCTGGATGACCTGGCGTTTTAGAGTGTAGCTGACGGAAGTTTTTAAGATCTTCAATCGATAACTCGTAACCTGCAAGGTGAAGCAGAGAGTAAATAAGCATTGAACCGTGGCCGTTCGAAAGAATAAAACGGTCGCGATCTGCCCACTCAGGGTTTTGTGGGTTGTGGTTCAAGTGACCACGCCAAAGAACTTCAGCGATGTCAGCCATACCCATAGGTGCGCCTGGGTGGCCTGAATTTGCTTGTTGAACACCGTCCATGCTGAGTGCACGGATTGCATTGGCTAGATCTTTACGAGAAGGCATGTCTGCTCCTGAATACATAAGCGAGTAAAAAATAAATTAGGGGGCTGAACCATCACACGGATCCAGCGGCGCGTATTGTCTCAAAGCACCTACCCTACTGCAAACGTTTTACTGATGGTTTTATTGCACTTTTCGACTCTTTTTTTACATTTGTTCTAATTGACAGGCATTTAGCGCCTATAAAAAGCAAACGATTGGTTTGATGTTTTTTTCTACCGTCCATAATTTGAAGTAATAAGATAGTGCAGAAATAACTTGTAATTATAGCTATGAAATTTAGAATAGCCGTCTAGATGTAGAAACACCTACAAAATATACCCTATTTATTCGTTGTGAGTTGTTAATACTCTCAACCTAACTAATTGAAAGTGGAGCTCTCATGGCTAAGCACCTGTTCACCTCTGAATCTGTATCAGAAGGTCATCCAGATAAAATTGCAGACCAAATCTCAGATGCGGTTCTAGATGCAATTTTAGAGCAAGACCCAAAAGCGCGCGTAGCTTGTGAAACTTACGTTAAAACTGGCATGGTTATGGTTGGCGGTGAAGTAACCACTTCAGCGTGGGTTGATATCGAAGAGATCACTCGTGAAACAGTACGTGAAATTGGTTACGTGCATTCAGATATGGGCTTCGATGCTAACTCTTGTGCAGTACTAAACACGATTGGTAAACAGTCTCCAGACATCAACCAAGGTGTTGATAAAGCGGATCCTAAAGATCAAGGCGCTGGCGACCAAGGCATCATGTTTGGTTACGCAACAAACGAAACACCAATCCTTATGCCTGCTCCAATTACTTACTCTCACCTACTTGTTCAAAAACAAGCTGAAGTACGTAAGAGCGGCAAACTGGACTTCCTTCGCCCAGATGCGAAATCTCAAGTAACCTTCCAGTATGACCAAGGTAAGATTGTCGGTATCGATGCTGTCGTTCTTTCTACTCAACACTGTGATTCAGTAACAACAGCGGATCTTCGTGAAGCCGTTATGGAAGAGATCATCAAGCCAGTGCTTCCAACTGAATGGTTAAATAAAGACACTAACTTCTTCATTAACCCAACAGGTCGTTTCGTAATTGGTGGCCCAATGGGTGACTGTGGCCTAACTGGTCGTAAGATCATCGTAGATACCTACGGCGGCGCAGCTCGTCACGGTGGCGGTGCATTCTCTGGCAAAGATCCATCAAAAGTTGACCGTTCAGCAGCATACGCAGCACGTTACGTAGCGAAAAACATCGTAGCAGCAGGCATGGCTGACCGTTGTGAAATCCAACTTTCATACGCGATCGGTGTTGCAGATCCAACATCAATCATGGTTGAAACGTTCGGTACTGAAAAAGTATCTCACGACATCATCATTGAAGCGGTTCGTCAACACTTCGACCTACGCCCATACGGTCTACAAGAAATGCTTAACCTTCTTCAGCCTATCTACAAGAAGACGGCAGCATACGGCCACTTTGGTCGTGAAGAATTCCCATGGGAAGCAACGGATAAAGCAGACACGCTTGCAGCATTCGCAGGTCTGAAATAAGCATTCACACCTTAGCGTCTGGTAACAACTAGTTTCTGCTAACAAATCGTTATCAGTTAACTAATAGAAAGCTCTCATTATTAAATGGGAGCTTTTTTATTTACGGAACCAGATTAAACCTTGTTATTTGTAGGTCTAATTATAACTATCAGAATCTTTGAGTAAAATTCCGCATAAGCAACACATCCCTTTGCTACATAGCTCCAGCCAAAAAAAATAAACCCATCTTTATCCTGTCTAAAATTTGTATTTTGCAGTATCAGTGACAATAGTTAATGAGAAACTTAAGTCGTTATCATTATCAGTTTATTAGACGTTAGCTGAAAAATAGACGCTTAAAAAATCATAGTCATTGATTCAATTAACTAAGATTCGTCTTAAATCAGGGAGGATTTATGCCTCGAACAGTACATAACTCAGACTTTGAAAATAAAAAGCATCACGTCAAGAACAGCGAATATGCTCGTACCATTCCATGTAACCAACTCAGTGTTTCCGCCCCCTTTCATTGGTTATCTCTTGGCTTGCATGACTTTATTCGAATGCCCATCATTAGCGCGTTTTACGGCTTATGTTTTATGGCTGCCGCGATTGCGATTGTTCAATTAGTACAATGGCAAGGGACCCATCTTGTGGTGATGCCGAGTTTAGTTGTCTATATGCTCATTGGTCCATTCTTAGCTCTTGGGCTTTATGATGCTAGTTGGGAGCGAGAAAAAGGGCACGATGCAAGTCTATTTCACTCCATGAAAGCTATCCGTCGAAATTCAACCGCTCAATGGGCATTTGCAATATTACTCGCCGTTGCCATGATTTTCTGGATGCGTATCGCCGCACTACTTTATGCGCTATACCCTTCAGTTCAAGGTGCGCCAATTGCTGAGTTTGCTCCTTTCCTCATTATTGGATCTGCAGTTGGCTTTGTACTCGCCAGTGTCGTTTTCAGTATCTCTGCGTTTTCTATCCCGCTAATGATGGAACGCCGAGTGGATATGATGAGTGCCATTTTCTCTAGCTTCAATGCGGTCAAATCCAATATACCAGCGATGATCGTATGGGCTGCGATTATTTGTGGTGGCATCCTTATCGGTTTTGCCACCTACGGTTTTGGAATGCTATTTACTATGCCTATTTTAGGATATGGAACATGGCATGCCTATCACGCGACAATTAAGAAAAAACATCATCTATAGGTCTCCAGTATTAAACCCCAAAGATGATAGTATTTGGCCTTAGCTTCGGCACTAAGGCCTTTTTTTATGGGGAATATTTTGCAACACAACGAACTCACTTACTCAGCAACGAAAAAATTAGCCGAGTGTATTAGCATTGCGAGCAAAGCCTTCCAGCAACCTTTTACTATGCCAAAAATAAGCTTTCAATTAAGAGGAAAAGCCGCAGGAAAAGCCTACCTTCAACTTAATGAAATTCGTATTAACCCGATTCTTTTCAAAGAGAACCAACAAGCGTTTCTAGATGAAGTGATTCCTCACGAAGTCGCTCACCTCATCACCTATCAAGTGTATGGTCGAGTTCGCCCGCACGGGAAAGAGTGGCAAGGCGTGATGAATTCCGTATTTAATATCCCCGCCAACACAACTCACTCTTTTACTGTCACCTCTGTGCAAGGCAAGACTTTCGAATATCAATGCGGCTGTTCCAGTTACCCTTTAACGATACGCCGACACAATAAAGTCATTCGAAACCAAGCAACGTACCGTTGTCAGCAGTGTAAACAGACGCTCACCTATAGCGGTAAACAGCTCAGTTAATGCGACAAAAATATCGTTATTTATCGGAGGTCCATATTTTCTCTGCATGAACCCTAATGAGAATTATGTAATAGAGACTTTTATCATTTGAGTGGTAGACTGGTATTTATCATACTTTTACCAGTCTTTTATTATGAAAACTCTTGTATTAATGATCGCAGCTGTAGGGCTAATCCCTTCCATCGCTCTATCTGCCCCTCCTTCTTCATTTTCAAAAGCCAAAAGAGAAGCGGTTAAGATCTATTTAGATCATCCAACTAGCTTCTACTGTGGATGCGATATTACTTGGAAAAATAAAAAGAAAGGGGTCCCTGATTTAAAGGCATGCGGATACCAAGTTCGTAAGCAACAAAAAAGAGCCAGCCGAATCGAGTGGGAGCATGTCGTTCCAGCATGGCAGTTTGGCCACCAGCGCCAGTGTTGGCAAACTGGTGGGCGAAAGAATTGCACCAAAAATGACAAGATATTCAAATCAATGGAAGCCGATCTTCACAACCTTACCCCTGCGATTGGTGAAGTAAACGGTGATCGTTCTAACTATAACTTTAGCCAGTGGAATGGCGTTAATGGCGTAAGTTATGGGCAGTGTGAAATGCAGGTTAACTTTAAGCAGCGTAAAGTGATGCCCCCTGACAGAGCAAAAGGATCGATTGCTCGGACTTACTTATACATGAGTCAAGAGTATGGCTTTAAGCTGTCAAAGCAACAAACTCAATTGATGACGGCGTGGAATAAGAGTTTCCCGCCAGATGAATGGGAATGTGAGCGAGATAAGCGCATCTCTAAAATCCAAAAGAACCACAATCCATTTGTTGTTCAAGCTTGTCAATAAACTCACCTCGTTCTTATGGTGTAAAGCCATAAGAACTCATTCTAAATTATAAAGAGAGACTTGTTTTTTCACTGACTAGCATCCATGTTAGGCTGAGATATCGTATCCAAAAATAAAGCATTTATAGGTTTATCATAATGAGAGTCCCTCGAATTTATCGCCCAGAACTCATCCATGGGCTAGGCACAATTGCACTTTGTGAAGATGCAGCGGGTCATATTGGCCGCGTATTACGAATGAAGGAAGGCCAAGAGGTACTTTTATTTGATGGAAGTAACGCTGAATTTCCCGCAGTTATCACTCAAGTAAGCAAGAAACATGTTGATGTAGAAGTCACTAGCCGTGTTGAACGCAGCTCAGAATCCCCTCTCAACCTACATTTAGGTCAAGTGGTATCACGTGGTGATAAAATGGAATTCACCATTCAAAAGTCGGTTGAACTTGGTGTTAATACCATTACTCCACTGATCTCGGAACGTTGTGGCGTAAAACTTGACACGAAACGATTTGAGAAGAAACTGGCTCAATGGCAGAAAATTGCTATCGCAGCTTGCGAACAATCAGGGCGTAATATCGTCCCAACCATTCGCCCAATCATGCAACTTGAAGCTTGGTGTGCTGAAAATAGCGATGCTCTAAAGTTAAACCTTCATCCTAGAGCAAAATATTCAATCAATACACTTCCTGAACCTGTAGAGAAAGTTCGTCTGCTTATCGGCCCAGAAGGCGGCTTATCAGCTGAAGAGATCAGCATGACAGAACAATACAAATTTGAAGAAACTTTGCTTGGCCCACGAGTACTTCGTACCGAAACTGCCGCGCTTACCGCTATCACAGCCTTACAAGTTCGTTTCGGCGATCTAGGCTAACTGGAGAATAACAATGATCAAACTTGGCATCGTAATGGATCCTATTTCATCCATTAATATCAAAAAAGACTCTAGCTTTGCCATGATGCTTGAAGCACAGCGTCGCGGCTATGAAATTCACTATATGGAGATGGATGATCTACACTTAGATCAAGGCGTCGCCATTGCTGATACAAAAGTCGTTGAGCTAAAAGAAGATCCAAACGATTGGTACGAATTTAAGTCAGAGCAAACCATCGCTTTATCTGATCTTGATGCCGTGCTAATGCGTAAAGATCCTCCTTTTGATACTGAATACATTTACGCGACTTACATTCTTGAACGTGCTGAAGAAAATGGTGCTCTCATTGTCAACAAACCACAAAGCCTACGTGATTGTAATGAGAAGTTGTTCACCGCATGGTTCCCTGAACTAACGCCGACCACCATAGTGACGCGTAAAGCAGAGAAGATTAAAGCATTTAGAGAAGAGCACGGCGATGTTATCCTTAAACCGCTAGATGGAATGGGTGGTGCGTCCATTTTCCGTGTAAAAGCGGGCGATCCAAACGTATCAGTGATCATTGAAACACTGACGAACCATGGACAAAACTACTGCATGGCGCAAACCTTTGTTCCTGATATCAGCAACGGTGATAAGCGTATTTTAGTCGTCGATGGTGAGCCAATGCCATACTGCTTAGCAAGAATTCCAGCTAAAGGGGAAACTCGTGGGAATTTAGCAGCAGGCGGTAGAGGTGAAGCACGCCCACTGAGTGAAACCGACCTTAAGATTGCACAAGCAGTCGCTCCAACGTTAAAAGAGAAAGGCTTAATTTTTGTTGGCTTAGATGTTATTGGCGATAAATTGACTGAAATTAATGTCACAAGTCCTACTTGTATTAAAGAGATCGAAGCCGCTTTTGATATCTCAATTACAGGTAAATTA
Organism: Vibrio clamense; assembly: GCF_050337905.1. Taxonomy (NCBI): domain Bacteria; kingdom Pseudomonadati; phylum Pseudomonadota; class Gammaproteobacteria; order Vibrionales; family Vibrionaceae; genus Vibrio; species Vibrio clamense. The sequence continues at coordinate 547,256 of NZ_JAKJTJ010000020.1, forward strand.
ATGGATGCCATTGAACGCCGAATTAACGCATAACTCAATTTAGGCAGTACATATACTGCCTAACTCTCTTCCCTTTGATACAGGAATCGTTATGGACCTAACCAATCACTTTCTTGTGGCAATGCCCGGAATGCAAGACCCCTACTTTAAACGTACGGTGATCTACTTGTGCGAACATAATGAAGAGGGAGCAATGGGGTTAATCATTAATGCTCCTATCGATGTCACTGTAGGGAAAATGTTGAAACAAGTTGATGTGGATAACATCCACCCACAATTAAACGTAGAGAGTTTAGAGAAACCAGTACTTAATGGTGGGCCAGTATCTGAAGATCGCGGGTTTATTTTACACGAACCCAAAGATAGCTATGAATCAAGCATTCAAATGACGGAGAAAATCTCGGTCACAACTTCTAAAGACATTCTTAATGTATTGGGAACCGAAGCTGAGCCAAATAACTACTTAGTTGCTTTGGGCTACTCAGGTTGGGAACCGGGTCAATTAGAAGTCGAACTTGCGGATAATTCATGGCTAACTATTGAAGCCGATCCAAGCGTCATTTTTGAAACACCTATTAACGAACGATGGCAAAAAGCAGTGCAAATGCTCGGCATTGATGCTGCTCAACTGTCATCCCAAGCAGGACACGCATGAGCAACACAAAATCACGTTCAATTATCGCTTTCGATTACGGCACAAAAAGCATTGGTAGTGCCATTGGACAAGAAATTACAGGCACCGCAAACCCATTAAAAGCCTTTAAAGCTAAAGATGGTATCCCTAACTGGGATGATATCGAAAAAATGCTGAAAGAGTGGCAACCAGATCTTATCGTGGTCGGGCTTCCGACTGATTTAAATGGCAAAGACCTCGAAGTGATCACCGCTAGAGCGAAGAAATTTGCCAATCGAATTCATGGCCGGTTCGGTTATACAGTCGAACTGCATGATGAACGACTTTCAACCACTACAGCTCGTGAAGAACTATTTGAGATGGGTGGATACAAAGCGTTAAGCAAAGGCAATATCGACTGCCAATCTGCGGTTGTCATTCTAGAGAGTTGGTTTGAAGCTCAGTGGGGTGAGTAACCCTCACTCTTTGGATAAAACTCATCAGTAAAAAATAAGTTCTAGCGGATTTCCCCACTAGAACTTATTTAATTGAATTCAATGACTACAGCAAATCCCCGGCCTTAACCATTAATCCATTTCGATTTTTATGCCACTTAAGCTGCCACTGTCAGAATCTGTTTTGGACTGTGTTTTCAGCATTAAACGTAGGTCGTTCGCTGAATCAGCGCTATGAAGTGCATCTTCTTCATTGATCTTCCCTTCCGTGACCAACTTATAAAGTGATTGATCAAAGGTCTGCATTCCGATCTCTTGTGATTTCGCCATTGTCGCTTTTAACTCATGTAGATCACCTCGGCGGATCAAATCCGAGATCCTTGGGCTATTAAGCAAGATCTCAAATACCCCATGACGACCTTTTCCGTTTTTATCTCGAATCAGTTGCTGAGCCACAATACCTTTCAAGTTCATAGAAAGATCAAATAGGAACTGCTCTTTTTGCTCTTTCGGTACTAAGTGCAAAATGCGTTCTAAGGCTTGGTTAGCGTTATTTGCATGCAAGGTCGCCATACAAAGATGTCCGGTTTCAGCAAACGTCATCGCGTATTCCATAGTTTCTCGGTTACGAATTTCACCAATTAGGATCATATCTGGTGCCTGACGCAGTGAGTTTTTCAATGCCACTTCATAGCTATCCGTGTCTAAGCCAACTTCACGCTGCGTCACAATACAACGCTGATGTTCATGCACGAATTCAATCGGATCTTCTACCGTTAAAATATGTCCCGACCGATTGCTATTGCGATAACCTGTCATCGCAGCCATTGATGTCGATTTACCCGAACCAGTCGCACCAACCACCAGCACAAGTCCACGTTTTGCAATCGCAAGGTCTTGTAATACAACGGGCAATTTCAATTGATCAAACGTCGGGATCACCGTTTCAATACGACGAACCACCGCACCTGGCAGCTCTCGTTGGAAAAACGCACTCACACGAAAACGCCCAAAATCTCTCATAATCGCAAAGTTTGACTCACGGGATTGGCGAAACTCATTCTGACGATCGGCATCCATCATCGCATCAAGTAAGCTTGTTACCTGATCTTCTGATAGCTTTTCACCTTGTGGTCTTAGCTCCCCATCAATACGAAAGAGAATAGGAGCACCGACAGTAATATAAAGATCCGATGCTTTTTCTTCATTCATCCCCGCGAGGATTTGATTTAATTCCATGATTGTACTCGTCTCTTCTAACGCTAAATGGGGAGGTCAATTATTTAAAACAGTGAGGTTTCTATTTCAATTTTTTTCTGCACTTCTTCCAACTCAACCAAACCTTGAGCAATGAGCTGTTTCGAATTTTGCTCCATGGTTTGCATGCCATGAGCGGCGCCGGTTTGAATGATGGAGTACATTTGCGCGACTTTATCTTCACGGATCAAGTTACGAATTGCAGGGGTTGCCATCATAATTTCATGACACGCAACTCGCCCACCACCAATGCGTTTTAAGAGTTTTTGCGCAATAACCGCACGTAATGACTCGGACATCATTGAACGAACCATATCTTTATCACTGCCTGGGAAGACATCAATAATACGGTCAATGGTTTTCGCCGCAGAGCTGGTGTGCAACGTACCAAAAACTAAGTGTCCTGTTTCGGCTGCGGTTAACGCTAAGCTAATCGTCTCTTGGTCTCGCAACTCCCCCACTAAGATCACATCAGGGTCTTCACGCAAAGCTGAACGTAAGGCATTTTTAAAACTGTGGGTATCACGGTGGACCTCACGCTGGTTCACTAAGCTTTTGTTATTGGTGTGAACAAACTCAATCGGATCTTCAATGGTTAATATGTGCTTATTATGATGACGATTCACATAATCGACCATGGCCGCCAAGGTTGTCGATTTACCAGAACCAGTAGGCCCAGTAACCAAAACTAAACCTTTCTCATAATTAGCTATTTTTTCAAATATTTCCGGTGCATCCAACTGCTCTAATGTTGGGATCTCCACTGGAATAGTACGAAATACAGCTGCGCAGCCGCGTGCTTGATTGAAAGCATTCACACGAAAACGTCCAACTTGAGGAAGTTCAAATGAGAAATCGACCTCCAGCTTTTCTTCATATTCGCTACGTTGAGCATCGTTCATGATCTCAAAAACCAAACGATGTACATCTGCATGGCTAAAAGCTGGCACTCCAAGCTTTCTTACTTCGCCATCTATACGTACCATAGGAGGAACACCTGCAGAAAGATGTAGATCTGATGCGTTATGCTTTACACTAAAATCCAGTAATTCAGAGATATCCATTTATTTTCCTTAGTAAAGTCGACTATGAATAGTATTCAACAAAACATTAAACATATCACCTCACAGATTCGAAGCTGTGAGCAAAAGTGTGGACGAGCTCCAGAGTCTGTGCAACTTTTAGCCGTAAGTAAGACTAAACCATTAGAGGCAATCCTCGAGGCTGCGCAAGCGGGACAAGTCCGGTTTGGTGAAAACTATGTGCAAGAAGGTGTTGATAAAGTAAAACATTTTTCCGAACAACATTCTAATTTAAATTTTGAATGGCACTTTATTGGTCCAATCCAGTCCAATAAAACCAAACCAATTGCAGAAAACTTTCACTGGGTTCACACCGTATCTCGCGCAAAAATAGCCCAGAGGTTGAGCGATCAGCGTCCTGAAGGTTTACCTCCACTGCAAGTGCTAATTCAAGTAAACACCAGTGGTGAAGCATCTAAATCAGGCGCATCTGAGCAAGAAATATTTGAGATCGCAGAGTTGATTTCTTCTTTGCCAAACCTCACGTTAAGAGGGTTGATGTCAATTCCTGCCAATGTGACCGATCACAAATCTCAACTGGCTGCATTTAATCAACTCACACAAATTAACGATAAGTTGGCAGAGCAGTATTCCGGCTTAGATACACTCTCTATGGGTATGAGCGGAGATATGGACGCCGCCATTGAAGCAGGCAGCACAATGGTAAGAATTGGCACCGCATTATTTGGCGCTCGTGACTACCGCTAAGCTTGCACGATATAACATTAGGATTTTAATAGATGGATCATAAGAAAATTGCATTTATCGGAGCTGGTAATATGGCTCGCTCAATCATTGCTGGATTAGTAGCAAGTGGCTACCCAGCCGATCATATTACCGCGACAGCACCGTCTGAAACCAGACGAAAACCGCTAGAGCAAGATTACAAAATCCTAACCACAGACGACAACTTTGCAGCCGCCTCTCAAGCGGATGTTGTCGTATTATCAGTAAAACCACAGATGATGGAAGAAGTATGCAAACCACTTCAAGCGATCAATTATGGTAATAAACTGGTGATTTCTATCGCTGCTGGTATTTCAGCGACAAGACTCAATGAGATGCTTGCAACGGAACTAAACCTTGTACGAGTGATGCCAAATACACCATCACTGCTCGGCAAAGGCATGAGTGGTTTATATGCCTCTAGCAACGTGGATGAATCAAATAAAATGTTTGCTTCAGATCTAATGAGTGCCGTTGGTGAGGTATGCTGGGTAGAGCAGGAATCAGGTATCAACAATATCATTGCCGCTGCTGGCAGTGCTCCCGCCTATTTCTTCCTCTTTATGGAAGCAATGCAAGCTGAAGCGATTGAGCAAGGGTTTGATAAAGAAACCGCCAGACTCTTAGTCCAACAGTCGGCTTTAGGTGCCGCTGAAATGGTTGTCGCGAATCCTGAAACGGAACTCTCTACACTAAGAGAACAAGTGACATCAAAAGGCGGAACCACGGCCGAGGCACTACGTACATTTAACGAACATCAACTTTCAGATACGGTCGCCAAAGCAATGCAAGCCGCAGTATCTAGAGCTGAAGAGATGGAAAAACTGTTTTAATCAATCTCGTATCTTTACGAGTTATCTGTTTTAAGGGCTATTTATGAATTCAATGAGTTTTCTAATATCAACCGTTTTTGATTTATACATCATGGTGGTGATTTTACGTATTTGGTTACAAGCATCGCGGGCGGATTTCTATAACCCATTTTCGCAATTTATCGTGAAAGCGACTCAACCGATCGTTGCTCCATTAAGACGCGTTATTCCATCTATTGGTAGCCTTGATTTAGCTACAGTCATCTTTGCTTATGTATTGTGTGTAATTAAGTTTGTCGCACTCGTATTAATCGCGTCTAACGGTGCGTTTAGTTTTAGTCTCGACTTCCTATTCTTAGGTTTATTATCACTATTGAAAGCGGCAGGTGGTCTGATTTTCTGGGTTCTACTTATCCGCGCAATATTAAGCTGGGTAAGCCAAGGTCGTAGCCCAATAGAGTATGTATTCCATCAATTAACAGAACCAATGCTAGCACCAATTCGCCGTATTTTACCGGCTATGGGTGGATTTGATCTTAGCGTGCTTGTGCTATTTATTGGCCTTCAGTTTGCTAACTTCTTAATGGGCGACATTATTGGCCCTGTCTGGTTCCAACTATAATGTCATTAGCGGCTTGGAAAGATGGGCAGGATATTTTGCTACGGCTCTATATCCAGCCTAAAGCAAGTAGAGATAAAATTGTTGGGTTACATGGCGAGGAGCTAAAGATAGCGATCACTGCTCCGCCTGTGGATGGTAAAGCCAACGCCCACCTGACAAAATATCTTGCAAAGCAATTCAAAGTAGCCAAAGGCTTAGTTGTCATAGAGAAAGGCGAGTTAGGACGGCACAAGCAGATACGAATATGCGAACCAAGCCAAATACCTACTGATATTCAAGCCATCCTATGATGGCTTTTTATCATTTTATTCAGAGCAAATAATGAGTAAGGAGAACATCATGAGCAAATGGATCACGGTAGCCCTTTTAAGCCTACTCGCCTTTCCAAGTTGGGCTGGGCAATTCAAAAACATTAAAGATGCGGAAGTGCATTATGTCGCATTCAACTCGACATTTTTAACGCCAAAAGTAGCTCGCAGTTATGAGCTAAAGCGTAATGGATACTCTGCAATCTTAAACATTAGCGTGCTCGACAAATCATCCCTTGGCAAGCCAGCGACTCAGGCAAAAGTGAGCGGTTCTGTCAAAAACCTAATCGGGCAAATCAAGACGCTATCATTTAAAGAAATCAAAGAGGGTAACGCTATTTATTACCTTGCAGAGTTTCCGATATCTCATGAAGATAATCTAACCTTTACGATTGATATTGACGCTGGAAACGTGGGTTCTGGCCCTTTACGTTTCAGCCAAAAATTTTACGTTGAAGAGTAAACCTTCAATTTTTATCGAATACACAGACGAAAAACATTATGAAAAAATTAGTATTAGCGACTGGAAATCAAGGCAAGGTACGTGAAATGGCAGATCTTCTGTCTGAATTTGGCTTTGAGGTTTTCTCACAAAGCGAATTCAACGTTTCAGAAGCCGAAGAAACTGGCACGACATTTATTGAGAATGCCATCATCAAAGCTCGCCATGCAGCAAAGGCAACGGGCCTACCTGCGATTGCTGATGACTCAGGTTTAGAGGTCGATTTCCTGAAAGGTGCGCCTGGAATCTATTCAGCTCGTTTTGCTGGCGAGAACGCAACGGATCAACAGAACCTTGAAAAACTGCTTAATGAAATGAAAGGCGTTCCAACTGAGCAACGTAGCGCACGCTTTCACTGTGTACTCGTTCTGATGCGCCATGAAAACGATCCAACCCCGATTGTTTGTCACGGCAAATGGGAAGGAAGTATTCTTGAAGAAGCTCACGGTGAAAACGGCTTTGGTTATGACCCTATTTTCTGGGTACCAGAGGATCAATGCGCATCTGCCGAGCTAGAATCAACACGTAAGAAGCAACTTTCGCATCGTGGTAAAGCATTGAAAACTTTATTCTCAGCATTAGAGAAAAATCAATAATGACCAACCCAGCGGCAATAGATTCCAATTCGGCGGTTTTGATTCCACCAGCATTAAGTCTTTATGTTCACATCCCATGGTGCGTTCAAAAATGCCCTTACTGTGACTTTAATTCGCATGCATTGAAATCAAAAATTCCTGAACGTGAATACATTGATGCGTTGCTAGAAGATCTCGATACCGACATCAATCGCTATCAACTCAACGACAACCCACGCCCTCTGCACTCCATCTTTATTGGCGGAGGGACTCCAAGTCTCATATCGCCAGAAGAGATTCAGCGCTTGTTACAAGGCATAGAACAGCGCATTACCTTTAAATCTGATATTGAAATTACAATGGAAGCCAACCCGGGGACTATTGAAGCAGATCGATTTGCTGGTTATGAGAAAGCAGGCGTCACGCGCATCTCCATTGGGGTACAGAGCTTTGAGCAAGAGAAACTAGAACGCTTAGGTCGAATTCATGGAAAAGATGAAGCAATCAATGCCGCTCATCTGGCACATAAGATTGGTTTGAAAAGCTTTAATCTCGATTTGATGCACGGTTTACCCAATCAAACTATTGAGCAAGCACTCCTAGATCTCGACAAAGCCATAGAGCTTAATCCGCCGCATTTATCTTGGTATCAACTCACCATTGAACCGAATACGATGTTCCACTTTAAGCCACCGACTCTACCTGATGATGATGATTTGTGGGATATCTTCGAACGTGGGCATCAAAAACTCAATGATGCGGGCTATGTGCAATATGAAATCTCCGGCTACAGCAAACCGGGATACCAGTGTCAGCATAACCTCAACTATTGGCGCTTTGGTGACTACCTAGGTATTGGCTGTGGCTCTCATGGTAAACTGAGTTTTGCAGATGGGCGCATTACTCGTACCACCAAAGTTAAGCACCCTAGAGGCTACTTAGCCGCTTATCAGAACATGGTAAAGCCATATCTATCAGACGAATTTGAAGTACCCAAGGAAGATCGACCATTTGAATTTTTCATGAACCGCTTTAGGTTGCTCGAAGCTTGCCCTAAACAGGATTTCATTAACACTACGGGATTAAGTTTAGCAAGCATTCAACCAACGATTAATTGGGCGCTTGATAAAGAGTTCTTGAGCCAATCAGAGACTCATTGGCAGATCACTGAAAAAGGCAAATTATTCCTTAACGACCTTCTAGAAGCTTTTATGGCAGAAGAGTAAGCATTAAGAGACGATTTGATTCAAGGTACTCTTTCTAAATGAAATAAGTACCTTGTTCTCTTTTGGTTTTGCTAGGGAACATCTCTACTAACATTAAAAAATCGAACGCCCAATTTTTTCAGAAAATAGCTCTAATGCTTGAGTGCCAGCCAAAGAGTTTCCTGACGGATCGAGCTCTGGAGACCAGACAGCAATGGTCATCTCTCCTGGAACGATCGCAATAATTCCCCCACCGACACCTGACTTACCTGGCATACCAACTCGATATGCAAACTCCCCAGCGCCATCATAAAGCCCACAGGTGGCTAAAAGCGCATTTAACTGTTTGGTCTGCGTTGGCGTAACAATCTGTTTGCCTGTTTGTACCGAAACACCTTTATTGGCTAGATAACTGAAGGTTTTGGCCAAATCCACACAACTCATTTTGAGCGCACAAGCATGAAAATAGTTATTCAACACAGGAATGACGTCATTATCAAAATTACCAAAAGCACGCATTAAGTAAGCGATGGCTGCATTTCTATCGCTATGCATCATTTCTGAAGCCGCTACGACCTTGTCATAGACAATATGAGTGTCACCCGACAGTTGACGTGCAAACTCTAATAAACGTTGTCTCGGAGCAGAGAGGCGACTGCTGAGCAAGTCTGCCACCACAATAGCACCTGCATTAATAAATGGGTTGCGAGGAATACCTTGCTCCATCTCAAGCTGGATCATCGAATTGAACGCCTGACCAGAAGGCTCCTTTCCAACACGATCCCAGATCTCTTCTGGCTTATAAAGCACCATCGCCAGCGTTAAGCTAAGTGCTTTCGAAATAGATTGAATCGAAAAAGCTTCATCAGCATCACCAGACTTAATCACTTCACCATCATTGGTATAGACCGCCATTGCCAGTTTCTGGTTCGATACTTTTGCAAGAGCAGGAATATAATCAGCAACTTTCCCTTTGCCAATCAATGGACGAACTTCTTCTAGAATATCCGTCAACAATTGTTCTGTCGGCTTCATCTTCGACCTATTATTTTTATTAATTTGTAGAGTTCAAAGGGCAAAAAAGCCAACATATTCAATCATGTTGGCTTTCTAATTCTGGACTACAAGCCCGAGTATTGATTACTCGATGGCGCTACTTTACGCGCTTGTATTTAATATCCCAAACACCGTGGCCAAGTCTGTGACCGCGTGCTTCAAATTTAGTTAAAGGACGTTCGTCAGGGCGAGGAATGTAATCACCATCTTCCGCGATGTTCTCAAAACCTGGAGCTACGTTCATCACTTCAATCATGTGTTCTGCGTAATTTTCCCAGTCTGTCGCCATATGGAAAATACCAGTATCAAGTTGCAGCTTACCGCGAACCATCTCTGCAAACTCGGCCTTAACGATACGACGCTTATGGTGACGAGCTTTGTGCCATGGGTCAGGGAAAAACAGTTGCAGGGTATGCAGGCTGCTATCTGGGATCATGTGTTCAAATACTTCGACAGCATCGTGACACATTACGCGTAAATTGGTGACACCCGCATCACGAGCAGTACCTAAACATGCACCAACACCCGGGCTATGGACTTCGATACCCAAGAAGTTTTTCTCAGGCGCGTTCTTTGCCATTTCAACCAGTGATGCACCCATACCGAAGCCAATCTCTAGTACAACTGGGTTATCGTTGCCAAATACTTCTTTCCAGTTAAGAAGTTCTGGGTTGTAATCGATACCCATTGTTGGCCAACATTCATTCATCGCGTTCTCTTGGCCTTTTGTTAAGCGGCCTTCGCGACGAACAAAACTACGGATCTTTCGAACCAGTTTGCCATCTTCAGTATATTCGTTAGTGGTCACTTCACTCATTGGTTTTTGCCTGCACATTGATTAATCAAAGCGGGGATTATCCAAAGAATTGCCTCTGGTGCAAGTCTTTCTATCGATAAATACCCATACAATTTGTCTGTTTTACATCCAGTGTTAATTGTGGTGCAATTTTAGACCTAATAAAAGTAAAACATCGAGCTTGTCGTGACCCCATTCGCAAACGCCATTTTGAAATGGTATGACGCCTACGGTAGGAAGAACCTTCCATGGCAACAAAATAAAACCGCTTACACCGTTTGGCTATCGGAGATCATGCTCCAACAAACCCAAGTAACAACGGTTATCCCCTATTATGAGCGTTTCCTTGAACGTTTTCCGACGGTCATTGATTTAGCCAATGCTGAACAAGATGAAGTGTTGCATTTATGGACTGGGTTGGGCTATTACGCTCGAGCTCGAAACTTGCATAAGGCTGCCAAGATTGTTGCCGAGCACTATGGTGGTGAATTTCCGCTTTCTATCGAAGAGATGAACGCGCTACCAGGCATTGGACGATCTACTGCCGCTGCCGTGCTGTCTTCGGTTCATAAACTCCCCCATGCGATCCTTGATGGCAACGTCAAGCGCACCTTGGCGAGAAGCTTCGCAGTAGAAGGTTGGCCCGGGCAAAAGAGAGTCGAGAGCCAGCTTTGGGAACACGCAGAGACACATACTCCAAACAAAAACGTTGATAAGTACAACCAAGCGATGATGGACATGGGGGCGATAGTTTGTACTCGTAGCAAGCCTAAATGTACGTTGTGCCCAATTGAAAGCATGTGTGAAGCTAAGAAACTCGATAGACAGCTCGATTTCCCAGGCAAGAAGCCTAAGAAAGAAAAGCCAATAAAAGAAACGTGGTTTGTGATTCTATACCACGACAATCAAGTATGGCTAGAACAACGCCCTCAAACTGGTATCTGGGGAGGACTGTTCTGTTTCCCTCAAAATGAAAACGCTGAGATCGAACATCAGTTAGATCTTCGGTCAATCAAAGACAATGAAACCGATTCGGTCAAGACAATGATCGCGTTTAGACATACGTTCAGCCACTACCACTTAGATATCACACCTGTATTAGTAAAATTAGATAAACAACCAAATTTGATAATGGAAGGGACTAAAGGTCTCTGGTATAACTTGTCTCAACCTGAAGAAATTGGCTTAGCCGCTCCCGTAAAGCAGTTATTAGAAAGCCTACCTTTTGAATTAAATACCCATCAATAAATTAAGGAGTCACCATGAGCCGCACTGTATTTTGTGCTCGACTAAACAAAGAAGCTGACGGGTTGGATTTTCAACTTTACCCTGGCGACTTAGGTAAACGCATTTTTGACAGCATTTCAAAAGAAGCTTGGGCGCAATGGCAGAGTAAGCAAACGATGCTGATTAATGAAAAGAAACTCAATATGATGGATCCTGAACATCGAAAACTTCTTGAAACTGAAATGGTTAACTTTCTCTTTGAAGGAAAAGAAGTCGTAATCGAAGGTTATACTCCACCGAGTGAGTAATTCAGTTTCTATCTGATGTGAATAATGACATCATTGCCTAGTTTTCACGCTATGGCATGGTGTCATTTTTATTTGAGGAGCGTATGAAAAAGCTAGTCTATTTCTTTATTTCAATGTCACTTGTTGGTTGCAGCCGAGAATTCATCGAAGGTTTATATGATGTCAATTATGAACCCACTAACCGTTTTGCAGGCAACCTTGCTGAATTACCAGGTCAATTTGAGAAAGATACTGGAGCACTAGATGCTCTGATCAACAGCTTCTCAGGTAACATAGAAAAACGCTGGGGAAGTAAAGGGATAAAGATCGCTGGAAAAAGTAACTATGTGAAATATATAGACAATTACCTCAGTCGATCAGAGGTTAATTTCAGCAAAGGTCAAATTATTGTTGAAACGGTTTCGCCTACCGATCCTAAACAACACCTAAAAAATGCGATTGTTACCACTCTTCTTACACCTGACGATCCTGCTAATGTAGACCTGTTTTCATCGAAAAGCATCAAGCTAGAGGGGCAACCTTTTCTTTATAAGCAGGTTGTCGATCAAGAAAAAAAACCGATTCAATGGTCATGGCGAGCCAACAAATATGCTGATTACCTTATTGCCAACAACCTCAAAGTAAAAAACGTCGATTTCAAAAAAGCTTACTATGTTGAAATCCCGATGGTGGCTGATCACGCAGATAAGAGAAGCTACAAATACGCAGACATTGTTCGTCGGGCCTCTATGAAATACGACATCCCAGAAGATTTGATCTATGCCATTATCAAAACAGAAAGTAGCTTCAATCCCTATGCGGTTAGCTGGGCTAATGCGTATGGTCTTATGCAAGTGGTACCCAAAACGGCAGGCAGAGATGTATTTAAGCTGGTCAAAAATAAATCAGGCCAACCTTCACCTGAGTATTTATTTAACCCAGAGACCAATATTGATACTGGAACCGCGTATTTTTATATCCTAAAAAACCGTTACCTTAAGAGTGTTAATCATCCCATCTCTTTAGAGTACAGCATGATCTCAGCTTACAACGGTGGAACCGGTGGCGTTCTCAATACGTTCAGCAAAAACAGAAAACGAGCGATGAACGATCTCAATTCACTGCAACCTAATCAAGTTTACTGGGCGTTAACCAAAAAGCATCCAAACAAAGAATCACGCAGGTACTTAGAAAAAGTAACGAAATACAAGAAAGAATTTAACTCTGGTGGAACCTAAATAGCACACTCGCTTAAAAATAGAGCGAACAACAACTAATTTCGATTTATTTTAAAAAAGTTATTGACGGTAAGGCAGAAAATCAGTTTAATAGCGCCCCGTTGCCCGGATAGCTCAGTCGGTAGAGCAGAGGATTGAAAATCCTCGTGTCGGTGGTTCGATTCCGCCTCCGGGCACCATTATTTATTTTATTGGTGTCGATTGTAATAACAAGAAACATCAGTAAGAAAGCAAAGAATTTAGTGTGCCGACTTAGCTCAGTAGGTAGAGCAACTGACTTGTAATCAGTAGGTCACCAGTTCGACTCCGGTAGTCGGCACCATTCTTTTGCCTCGATAGCTCAGTCGGTAGAGCAGAGGATTGAAAATCCTCGTGTCGGTGGTTCGATTCCGCCTCGAGGCACCATTATTTGRTGCTTAGCATGAAARTGCTGACACAAGTAATTCCCCTTTAGTTCAGTTGGTAGAACGGCGGACTGTTAATCCGTATGTCGCAAGTTCAAGTCTTGCAAGGGGAGCCACTTTTAAAAGCCAAGTCGAAAGACTTGGCTTTTTTCATATCTGAACTAAATTGATCCCAATAGGCCCTCGCCTTCTCTATCGATGCTATCCCTTTACTAATAAAGCTCTGAGTATACAGCTCCCGCAACTTACGTAATCCTCCGTCACCAAAATTACTCATCCGCAGCCAATATTTCTATTTAAAATATTCACTCCTTACGAAAGCAAACATCAAAACATTGCTCATTAATTAATGACGGTAGCTTGGGTGATTTTCTATAGTCTACATTTCAAAAATAAACACCAATAAGATAGACATACTAAAGCGCTCGATAATCACAATTAAAAGTGAACTTTTATGCACTCTTTATTTGTTTGTTTACTGTATTTAAGCATAAATAACTCAGTAACCCTCCCCCTCTTACCTCATATTCACTATGCATTTAATGATCAAAATGCCTACAAACAGCCCATTAAGTATAGAAAATCAGCAAACAACATTTTTTTTGCAATTTAATGTTGACCTAGAACGTGAAAAGCCTTTTAATACACCTCGTTGCCCGGATAGCTCAGTCGGTAGAGCAGAGGATTGAAAATCCTCGTGTCGGTGGTTCGATTCCGCCTCCGGGCACCACATTCATTTTGTTGGTGTTAGATTGAAAAATCAAAATACGAGCATAGAATAAATTAAGAATACAATGTGCCGACTTAGCTCAGTAGGTAGAGCAACTGACTTGTAATCAGTAGGTCACCAGTTCGACTCCGGTAGTCGGCACCATTCTTAATTAGATACAACCTGTTCCCTTTTAGTTCAGTTGGTAGAACGCCGGACTGTTAATCCGTATGTCGCTGGTTCAAGTCCAGCAAAGGGAGCCACATTAAGTAGCTAGCGTTAGTAACAAACGATAGCGAAAAGAAATTAGTGCCGACTTAGCTCAGTAGGTAGAGCAACTGACTTGTAATCAGTAGGTCACCAGTTCGACTCCGGTAGTCGGCACCATTTTTCATGATTGAAAAATCATAAGCGTTGTTGCTATAAAACAAACCTGTTCCCTTTTAGTTCAGTTGGTAGAACGCCGGACTGTTAATCCGTATGTCGCTGGTTCAAGTCCAGCAAAGGGAGCCACATTTAAGAAACCACTTCTCACGAAGTGGTTTTTTTTCGCCTGAAGAAAATAGCTGCAACACTTCACACTTGAACATCACTCATACGCCTCTGTATGAGCCTAGCAACGATTTTTTTCATAATAGACCAAGTTATATAACCTAAATTAGCCACAAGCCATAGAGGCCGTTATAGTGATATAACCGCTATTTCCAAGCTCGAAGTAGACCATAAATATTAAATGCTAATAGTACCAATGCCGTTAATTTACTATTCAGACTTATCCACTAACGAAAACAGAGTGTTTTTATTCTACTTTCGCATTGAGAATGATCATTCTAAGCCTTACAAACACAATCAATTTGCATATTTCGGAGCATTCCGATCAGTCATTTCGGGATTATCCGATCACCCATTTCGGTTTAAACCGATCACTGATTCCGCGATTATCCGATCACTTTTAGTCAAACTCCGAAATCGGTGATCGGAATAGCGAAAACCGCGATCGTAATGGCCGAAATCCTTCCTTTTTCTCTTTTAAATCAATAGCTCGCTATTCTTTACTTCTTAAACAAGAAGGAAAGGAAGCGACAATGGCCAAAAAGAGAACTCCAATGAACAAAATCAAAGAGGTATTACGCCTTAAATACGACTGCGGTCTCTCAAATCGTGGTATCGCTTCTTGCCTTAAACTCGGCCCGTCCACCGTATCAGAACTCCTTACTCGCTTTAAACAAAGCCAACTTGGTTGGCCTCTACCCGACAGTTGCAGCGATGCAGATCTCACACAGGCGCTGTATCACGGCAAGAAAGTCAGTCGAGATAAAGTTATGCCAGACTTCACTCAATACGCAGTCGAACTCAGGCGTAAAGGTATGACAAAGATGCTGCTCTGGCAGGAGTATCATGAGCAATATCAAGAGCAAGCTTACGCTTACACTCAGTTCTGCGAGCACTTCACTCGTTGGTTCAAAACCCAAAAACGCAGCATGCGCCAGCTTCATGTTGCAGGTGATAAACTGTTTATCGATTACTGTGGGCCTCGGCTTCAGGTGGTCAACCCTGACACAGGCGAAGTGCGCGAAGCGGAGGTGTTCGTCGCGACTTTAGGCGCGTCCAATTACACTTATGTTGAAGCCTTCCCCAGCCAAGGGAAGCCCTACTGGTTAGAGGCGCATGCGAATGCGTTCGAACACTTCGGTGGCGTACCACAACTCTTAGTTCCCGATAACCTACGCAGCGCAGTCACCAAAGCCAATCGTTATGAGCCGAGACTGAACGACAGCTATCAAAAGCTGGCTAATCACTATCAAACAGCCGTGATGCCTGCTCGCCCCTACAAACCGAAAGACAAAGCCAAGGCAGAGAATGCCGTGCTCCTAGTAGAACGCTGGATCATGATGCGGTTGCGACACCAAGCCTTCCACACTTTTAAAGAGTTGAATCTCGCCATCCGTGAACTCATGAATGAGTTAAATCAGCGTGAGATGAAACAGTATGGCGCCAGCCGCCAAGCGCTGTTCGATAAACTCGACAAACCTGCATTAAAGCCACTGCCTAGGCAGCGTTACCTGTATACCGAAACTAAACGAGCCAAAGTTGGCCCTGACTATCACATCGAATATCGCCGTCATTACTACTCGGTTCCCCATCAACTTGTTGGTCACCATGTCGAGTTGGAAGCCTCTAATCGCCTGGTGCAGATCTACCATCAAGGTAACTTGGTGGCCCAGCATCCACGTAGCCAAAGAGAGCGAGGAAACAGCACCCAACCAGAGCACATGCCAAGCAACCATCAACATCAGAAGTGGTCGCCAGGGCGCTTGCTTAGCTGGGGAGCCAATATCGGCCCAGCCACACGAGAAGTCGTCAATAAGATGCTGAACTCCAAGCCTCATCCAGAGCAGTCTTATCGTTCCTGCCTTAGCTTGCTCAGCCTCAGTAAAACCTATGGCGAATCGCGCCTAGAGCAAGCCTGTAAAGATGCGCTGATGCTGACAAAATCCAATTACACCTTCATCAGCAATTTGTTGAAAAACAATCGTGAAGGACAACTGAGTAAAGACAACACGAGTACGCCAAATCTTGTTCATAGCAATGTTCGTGGCCCGAACAGTTATCACTAGGAGAAAGGATATGAATGCACTGAACGACCAACTCAAAACCCTACGCTTGAGCCATGCAGCGAAAGCATTAGAGCAGCAGCAAGAGCAACTGACCACCTACGCAGAACTGGACTTCGAGGAAAGGCTAAGCCTACTTCTGGAAAGCGARATCTTGAATCGCAATCAGAGCAAARTCCAACGCTTAAAACGACAAGCCAAGCTGAGAGTAGATGCGCAGCCGAGCCAACTCATCTATAAGGAGGGACGAAACCTCAATCGTAAACAGATGAGCGAACTTCTGACGGGCAGTTATCTRTACAAACACCAGAACATMTTGGTTACAGGCCCAACAGGCGCAGGMAAAACGTATCTTGCCTGCGCACTGGCAACCAGCGCCTGTGACCAACAACAAACGGTTARRTACTACCGATTAACTCGCTTGCTTGACGACCTGACCGCTGGTCGTCTGGATGGTAGCTATCAAAAGCAACTCCAATCGCTGGCTAAGAAAACCTTACTGATCCTCGACGACTGGGGGATGGAAAAACTCACTCAAGAGCATGCGGGTCACTTATTAGAAGTGCTGGAAGAGCGTTATCAAAACAGCAGCACAATCGTCATCAGCCAGTTACCTGTAAGGGAGTGGTACAACATGATCGGCAACGCCACCGTCGCGGACGCGCTAATGGATCGGTTAGTACACAATAGTCATAGAATAGAACTGGGAGGTGAGTCAATGAGAAAACTGGCGCAATCCGATCACTTAGAGTAAAAATAAGAAGAGAGAAAAACGGTAGGATCAGGTGATCGGAATAAACCGAAACGAGCGATCGCAATCACCGAAATACGCAATCAATTCATACCTTGTAGATTTTGAAGCTCCTATTAACAAGGTTGTTCTGGCGAACCAATCCATTGGGTTGAGGTCTGGAGAGTATAGTGGGATATTAAGGATCGTAAGATTACTAAAATGGTCAACATGCCTGCTAGCCATTAGCCATTAGCCATTAGCCATTAGCCATTAGCCATTAGCCATTGTCTAATGGCCACTGAGCGTTACGAAAAGAATAGCGTCAGAGTAGCTTCAAAGGACAACGATACCGATGCTGACTCCTCATTAATTATACCTACCCCATTAATTACCCTATCAGTTTAGTCCAACCTCTAGAGCAGAATGACATAACTCTGCGTTTATCCTCACAAAACCGATTCCATGCACCGCATAGTGTCTCTACGATATCGTCATAGCTTTCGAAACACCTGTTTGCTACTTCATTTGGCGAAGCCAACTCCATACCTGTTCTATAGGGTTAAGCTTGGGAGAATAAGGTGGGATATGGATAACTGTGAGGTTCTCAGATTCATCGGCAAGATAGCTCTGATGCCAACTCGCTTGCTCCATGATAACAACAGCATGCTTGCCAACCCGTTTGGCTTGAGACATTAATCTGAGTTGCTATTTCATTGCTTCCATATTGCTCAGGGGAACCACTATCGCTTCAGCTTCTCCTGTCGTAACACATACTGCGCCGAACAGGTATGCATACTCGAATTGCGGTTGTTGTACTACTCTGGGGCGCGTATCTTTCTCTGCCCATATTCGCGTAGTTGTATCACGTTGACCAAATCTAGCCTCGTCTTAAAACCATATTTGGACATCTTTTAAGGGCGCATGACCAGGGATCTTAAGGATCGTTTCGATTGGGAGTTTTTTAAAAGCTTCTTGGGCTTCAACTGATTGCTTAGGATGCTTAGGATGCTTAGGATGCTTAGGATGCTTAGAACGAGTAGTGATCCAACTCAGACCTATGTCATGTAATAACTAATAGAGCGCCGACTTTTTATATGATGTATCGAAATGGCTCTATATAAAGCCCAATGTCTCTCGCTTGAAGGCGGTTGCCACTTTCATTAGCTGCGAGCTCGATAACATATTCTTTGACTTGTGATTTCTGCTCATCAGTTAGGCGATGGGGTCTACCAGAATGTGGTTTATCTTGAAGTCCTTCAAGACCATTATCGAGATATGCTGTGACCCATTTATTGACGCTTACTCTGCTAACTTTAAGGTACTTAGCTATTTTAGTGCGACTTTACCGTCAACAAAATGAGAAACGGCTAAATAGCCCATTCTAAGCCGAGCATTGGATGTGGAATTAATCAAACTCGGAAAGTCATGCTTCATAAGGACTCCTTTTAGAGTCTTTATTAGATCATAAAATTAACGGAATTGGTATAAGCCCCTCAGAGACTATCTATTGCGATTTGTTGGCCGAAGTACACCGTGCCAGAAATACATTGTTCTATAGTCCATGGAGACACAGATATCCATTCGACCGGATATGGTCCAGAAACAGATTTGGAAAATATAGAAAGATCGTTGGATAAAAAAATAGCTAGGTGTTGTATGGGAAGGTTGAAGTTTATCGGACGGTAGGTATGAAAAAAGCCCCAGCATTTCTGCTGAGGCTTGATATATGGCAGGGGTGGAGAGATTCGAACTCCCAACACGCGGATTTGGAATCCGCTGCTCTGCCAATTGGAGCTACACCCCTATCTCAGTTTTAAAGAGCTGAAACTCTRAATAAGTGGCGGAGTGGACGGGACTCGAACCCGCGACCCCCGGCGTGACAGGCCGGTATTCTAACCAACTGAACTACCACTCCGCAGTGGTCAACTCACTATGTGAGCGTCCATATCTCCAGGTCGGTCAACCTAAAGATTTAATTTAAAGCCTGGCGATGTCCTACTCTCACATGGGGAARCCCCACACTACCATCGGCGCTACTGCGTTTCACTTCTGAGTTCGGCATGGAGTCAGGTGGGTCCGCAACGCTATGGTCGCCAAGCAAATTCTTTTTCTACTTTCAGCTTTTAAAAAAGCTAAAGGTAAAATAATTCGGAAAGCTGTTTTCGTTCTCTAAACTCATTCAAGTTTGTCTGTATATATCGAGTCCATCAAAACCCCTTGGGTGTTGTATGGTTAAGCCTCACGGGCAATTAGTACAGGTTAGCTCAATGCCTCGCAGCACTTACACACCCTGCCTATCAACGTTCTAGTCTTGAACAACCCTTTAGGGCACTTATAGTGCCAGGGAAGACTCATCTCAGGGCTCGCTTCGCGCTTAGATGCTTTCAGCGCTTATCGATTCCGAACTTAGCTACCGGGCAATGCCACTGGCGTGACAACCCGAA